>JAHEFE010000102.1 GCA_024640365.1 Woeseiaceae bacterium
TTCATGTAATAAAACAGAAACAAAACAACAATAAGGCAGCGCGGACTCTCTGCGGAACCGATCCTGAGGGGCTGGCGCGACTGGTTACAATGTTAAATCAAAAGTCTCCCTGGTTTTACGCGTTCGTACTGATTAGCCTGTTCCTTTGCGGGGTCACCTTCTTGATGCCCCTGCTTCCTGGGCCGTTCGCCTATTTCAATTTGCGCAATGAAAATAACTTTGCTGCGCTGTTTTCTGGCATTTTTCTGCTGGTTATTGCATTGCACGCATATGATGGCTGGGCGCTCAATCGTATATCAAAACCCAGTGTCGCCTATGCCTGGCTGGCTCTATCCCTCGTCTTGGCTGCGCTGTCACTCGACGAGATCGGTTCACTGCACGAAAGAGTGACGTGGTTGCGATCGATCATCTCGGACGGGACAGTTGCACCTCCCTCCGAACTCCAGTCAATGCCACGGGCCGAACGAAGATCTGCGTATTGGTGGTCGCTTGTCCCGTTCGGCTTGCTTCTCGTGGGAGCAATTGCTTACGCGGTATCGGTGTTATGGCGCTCCATCGAAGATAAGAAAACTGTAATCCTGATCGGTGTCGGATTTTCGTTACTCGCTTCTGTCGCGCTCCAGGAGTACATCGAGCGCACCGTAGACTGGTCAGCGAACCGCTATTTGAGCATCATTGACAGCACATTTCGTCCGCTCCTGGAAGAAGGGACGGAGTTACTCGGCATGATCATATTGCTGGCAGTTGCTATGAAAAATTCACGCGGGATTTTCAGCGAGGATGAACGTGCGGATTTTCCCGTTTTCGAAGCCATCGTGAGGATGCGTCGGGTGATTCTTGTGACGGGTATTTTCGCTGCGCCGCTGATTGCCTATATCAACGCTTCTTTTCCACCCGAGCGACACGATAATGGCATGCCCGCGGACTGGCCGGCAGCAGCTCTATTTGCGATGGCGGCGATCGCAGCGGCAAGACCCTTTTTCGTTTCTGGAAAAACTACAGGCTGGTACGGGCGGGGCCTGGTTCTGCTCGCCCTTGTCGGTTGTGGCAGCACAATTTTGCATCCAGAAACACCGGCAGCCCTGCCCTTGCTTACCGTGTTGGCCGGCGCCGCGTTCATGATCTGGTTCCTGAGTGCAGACTACCCGCCTGCCTCATATCTCCCGGCAGTGGCTATATTGTCAGCTGTCCTTGCGGAAGCCTGGTACATTGGCAACAGCGATTTCGTCGTCTATACCATGAATCAATATACGGCACTTGCTTTCTACTGGGTGAATTCGTCAGTCGCTCCGACAGGAGCATCGTCAATGAATCTGGTTACGAATCATCGGACAGATGAGCCAATTCCCGAATGACGCCATCGCCTCATTCTTTACGACCAATAAAACACCATCGCTTTGCCAATCGTATCGATCGTCAGGCTTTTGTTGATCCGGTCGCAGCGAGTGACCCATAAAGTTCGATAAGCGCTGTTGCGAGCTTCGGGTAGCCAAGTTCCGCAACTGCTAACTGGCGCGCGCTTTCCGCGACGCGATTGCGTCGAGAAACATCCGCGTATAACCACCGCAGTGCATCTGCGACCGCCAGTGCATCGCGCGGCGGGACCATGCACCCTTGCACATGGTTTTCGGCGATGTCTGTTATCCCCTCCCCTTGGCAGGCAATGATCGGCTTTCCGAATTGCATTGCTTCGCCATAGACAGTGCCGCCCGCCTCGCCCCACGATGATAGTGCGAATACGTCACACCACGACATCTCGCCAAGAACCTCGGCGTGTGGCCGCTTGCCACAAAGTTCGACAGCATCGGTAAGACCCAGCTGTTCAATCAAGTTCTCGAGTTCTTCCCGTTTAGCTCCTGCGCCGATAATGCGGCATGCGATTTCGGGAATTTCCTTGCGAACTTCGCCAATTCCTCGAATTAAATATTCGTGTCCTTTGCGCTCTGACAATGCGCCGACAGACAAAACGACGAACCGGTCGGAGAACCTCTCGGGTCGCTCCCGGATCAGGGACTCGACGAGGTCCGGATGCGAGCCGGGCTGCTTGAATACCTTCAGTTCGGAAATGCCCGGCTCCATCTTGCGCAATTCACTCGCCATACTCATGTTTTCAGTGATTACGAGATCAGCTGCACGAAGTATTTTCCTGTACACGCTGCGCCTTCTCGAATTATCCCGCGCCAACCCAAGCCTTTGAACACTCCGTTCGTGGACCACGAGCGACGTACCGAAACGCTCCTTGAGCTTCATACCAATATAGCCGCTTGGGAACAGAAAATTAGCGTGCGCGACGTCAAAGGGGTGCCGTTTCATGATCTCGTCTGCCGTTCGCTTACACCATGGCCAGAGAAACTCGGTGTCCAGGAATGGCACCTTGGTATACAGGACGTTATTTATCCATCGTTGCGGATAGTGGGGACAGCGAGAATAGTAAACCGGCACTTGGTTGATCTCGTGCTCTTTCGGAACTTTGGACCAACCGCGAAATGTGGCAGGCAATCCCGGAATACGTGGAATCCAGGGTGTTGGTGCCAAAACCGACGTCTGGAGCCCTTCCTTCCGGAGCGCCACGACAGACTCGAGCGCCCACGTACCTGTCGTCATGTCGTGGGGGCGGGGGAAGTAATCCGATATCCAAAGCGCGCCGCGGAGATTATTCGTGCCCATCGAGAGTAAAGCTTTTGTCTTTGCGTCGCAGAATAACAGCAGTCTGCCGCAGCCTCGCCAGACTGTAAAGGCGTAGGATCTGGAAATATTCTAAACAGCATTTCTTTTATGTAAACTTCTCTCACACTGAATCTGGTTGTACCATCGATCAGAACAAGCATAATGCCAGTCGACGCGCACCAGCCGGCGACCTAAAATGATGAATAGCACACCCAGAATCCCCAATTTTTTTATTGTAGGTAAGCCAAAGGCTGGCACAACCGCGCTGCATTACCTGTTAGCGCAACATCCCGACATATTCATGAGCTCTTTCAAAGAGCCGCATCACTTTCATCTCGAACACGTGCAAGCAGGCGTGGACCGAAAACGCGGGATGTCCGGACTAGCTTACAAGGATCGCGACAAATACCTCGAATTATTCAAGGACGCGACCAACGAGAAGATTGTCGGTGAGTCGAGCACCGGCTACCTCTACTCAAAATCCGCCGCTCGTGAAATCGCCAAGTTTAACCCTGATGCGAAGATCCTGATGGTACTCAGGGAGCCTGTGGACTTCATGCACTCGTTTCACAGCCA
>JAHEFE010000103.1 GCA_024640365.1 Woeseiaceae bacterium
TTCTGGATGTCGTCGACGAGCTGGAAATTGCCTTGGTACCCGTGTTTTTCGGCGGCGGGCGACGTCTCTTCGAGAACCTGGGCGAGCCCGGGCCGCAGTTTTGCATTGACAGGGTTCTTGATGGTCCAGCGGCCACCCACTTGCGCTATGTGCGTCAGTGAGGGCGGTCTAACAACCGGCTGTAGCGGTCGCTCTTTCGTCCGACCCCTTTAATTACCATTGATGCTAAATTCCCCATATGAGCTGGAAAGACATCAAACCCGTTAGCCGATTTATCGTCTTGAGCAGCGTGGGTGCGACTGCATTCTTCGTGCCCATTGAGATCAACGGTCGTTCCACCATCCTCATCGATCACCTGGTTACACTGGTAACAAGCCAGGCACCATTGATGGCAACCGCCTATGCAATCTTGCTGATCGTTTGGGGAGTTGGGGCGCCGTTCTGGACGAGAACCTGGAATGCCTCCACGACCTCGGTTGTGCTGGCGGTCTTGCAATGTCTTTCGGTGCCGCTCGCGATCATGTATCTGACCGGCGTAGGGCCGGCGGCGATCATGGCGCCCGACATGTTGCCGTTCTTGTTTGAAAAACTCGCCGTTCCGGTGGGGTTGGTGGTGCCCGTCGGTGCGATCTTCCTGACGTTTTTGATTGGCTTCGGATTACTGGAAGCGATTGGAGTGTTGATGGAGCCGGTGATGCGACCGCTGTTTCGTACACCGGGGCGTTCGGCTATTGATGCCGTCGCTTCGTTCGCCGGCAGCTATTCGGTGGGCTTGCTGATCACCAGTCGGGTGTACAAGTCCGGCAAGTACACGGCGCGAGAGGCCGCGGTGATTGCGACCGGGTTTTCGACGGTGTCCGCGACGTTCATGGTGATCGTGGCGAAGACGTTGCAGTTGAGTGACATCTGGAACGCATTCTTTTTTGGCACCTTGCTGGTGACGTTCGCCGTTACTGCGATCACGGTGCGCTTGCCGCCATTGTCGAGGATCGATAACAGCGACCCGCGGGTGGACGAGGGGGGAGACGCGGGACAGTCGGGTCTTGCCGCGGCCTGGCGGGCCGGCATCGATGCCGCACGCAATGCACCCAGTGTCGGATGGTTTCTGAAAGAAAACGTCATCGATGGATTGTTGATGGCCACGCGTGTGGTGCCGTCCATTCTCGCCATGGGCATGCTGGGATTACTGGCCGCGAAGTACACGTCGTTATTTGATGCCCTGGGTTACTTGTTGGCACCTGTCGTGTGGCTCATACATCCAGAGAATGCCCTTGAGGTTGCGAGCATCATGGCAAGCGGCCTTGCCGAGATGTTCTTGCCAGCGATACAGGCGACAGAGCTGGAGCACGACATTCGGTATGTCATCGGTGTGGTGTCTATCTCATCTATTTTATTCTTGTCGGCCTCCATTCCCTGCGTCATTGCGACCGGCATCCCGATAAGCCTCCTGCAAATGTTGGTCATCTGGTTGCAACGCACATTGTTGTCTATCCCGTTGGCGTATGCGGTGGGGCGCTTATTGGGGGTGACTTAATAAATGGGGTCGGACCGCAAGCAAAGAGGGGTCGGACCGCGGTCCGACCCCAATTTCCAGACTGCGGTCTGACCCCACGCATCGTTGATGTTTACTATCGGCGTCAATGCTGTAACTATGAAACTTGGCATATCTATACATTTATAGGTGCGCGCCATGAATTTTCTCCGACATTTTCTGGTACCGAACCGCTGGCGATCCGTTGCCACCGTCCTGATTCTTCTCGGCTTCGTCCTGCCCATGTCGAAATGCACCTATCCCATCGACATGCAGCATCCGGAGAAGGGCCATGAGACCGCCTACCTCTACGTCCTGACCGAACCCATAGAATCGGCAGTGTGTCAGCCGCCTGCAGATAACGTGCTGTGCTATATGCGCGAAGGACTCGCCTTTTCGCTGATGGCGCTCTTGTGGCCGCTGATTGCCTTGCTGGTTGCGATACGTGCAAAAAGTCGCCGAGCAAAGATCATTCGGCTATCGCTGGAGCCCTTTCTTATCGGCGGTACGGGGTTTTGGTTGTTTGGCATTACCTTCCTGAATACGCCAGCCTCTGGCTACTACACGACGGCAACCGGGTTGTGGCTCCTTGGCGGTGCGTGGCTGATCGAGTGCACGGTCGCTGGCATCAACATGTTTCGACGACGACGCGGTGCAGATGAATTGCGGCTGTAAAAACAAGATCAGTCAGTTCCCTTTCCAGGTTTCGATGAAACCTCAACGAGCGCTTGTTACCGAGCGTCATTGTTGCAATCATTAGCGCTTCTCTCTCTGCTTGATATTGGCCAGGTAAAACGATGTGAGTGAATTCGAGTTTCTGTCTGTACTGATTTCTATAATCATCGGTCTCGGTCTGACCCACATCCTCACAGGTCTGGTACGCGATATATTCGCAGGCCGAGCTACCGAGAATCATGTCATCTACACAATCTTTGTGATCATCGTTCTGGTTCTGAATTGGTGGGTGATCTTCAGTTGGCGCAACCACCCGAGCTGGAGTTTCGATGCGTTTCTAGTGCTGGTGAGCTGGGCAATTTCACACTACGTCATTGCGATCACACTGTATCCACCGAAGGGTTCTGACTCCGGTCACTTTGAAACACACCGGCATTGGTTCTTGTGGTCGTTATTTGCGATGACCATGTTGGATATTGGGCAGACGGCGATGCGGGGAGATATCTTCCGTCCGTGGTATTACCTGGTGTTTGTTCTTCACATCAGTGTGCTGTCGGCCATAGGGGCTGTGTCGAAATCGGACTTGTTTCATCGCATCCTGGGTTGGTGGTTCTTGATTGGAATCCTCACGTGGGCGCTTGTTGTCAGGCGGTATCTTGTCTAACGCGACCGGAGGCTAGATGGGCGGCTTCGAAACCTGGTTGTCAATTGGCGCCTCGTTTGTTTAGGCCGAGAGACTGGCCGACCCGGTCATGCCACACACTTACCGGCCCTTGTGACTTGACTCTCTTGATGCAACTATTCGCTGTGTTATTTCCAACGCACTGGGTAAGGGCGGTAATCGATGTACATCCCCAAATATTTTGATGAGCCGAGAGTTGATGTTCTGCATGAACTGATGCGTGCGCGACCGTTATCGACCCTGGTGACCGTTGCGGGTGATGGTCTTAACGCCAATCACATTC
>JAHEFE010000104.1 GCA_024640365.1 Woeseiaceae bacterium
CGAGCTTAAGCTCACCCCAATTCTTCTTGAGACCCAATTCAAAGCCCGCGTCCAGCGACTGTTCACGCTCGTCAAGTCCGGCATAGTAGGCATTGCTCTCTGGTTTTAGTTTTTGAAATCGGTACCGGGTATAAAGATTCACCTCTAGTGCATCGTCGCGCCACAAGTGGACACCACCAGACACACCCCTGGCAAACAGGTATTTGCCTTCGTAGAGATACAGGGGAATCAAATCGCGGCTGCGCATGTCATCGTTATCGCTGGCAAAGTAGGGGCTTTGACCAAAGCGAATACCAGCGCCAAGAGCCGCTGAGCCGTCTGGCGCCGCAGAAAACGGAATTTCCGCAACTTCCTGCGCATGTATGGGTCCGACGAATCCGACCAGCACGGCCAGAACTCCGTACCCAACCCCTGACTTCCTCTTCTTTATCGCTGTCATCATCTCAATTGAACCCTGCATCAGGCCGCTCGGGCACCCAAGCTGTCGACTGGCATGCTTGAATTCGTTAGTAGATAGTTGTTTTTCAGAAAGTTTACCTTATTAGGTGACGCCTATGCTCGGGAGAGACATTTATGTTGTTTACAGCTACCCTTAATAGTTAGACTTTCCTGTACCTTCTGGCAATCTCTCTGGATCAAACATTATGACCAAGACACTATTTTCAGGTCTTCTAGTTACGACCCTCCTTGCAACACTGATTAGCACACCGCTGCTTGCCGATACCCTCGAGCTTTCCAACGGCACGGTGCTTGACGGCGAATTTGTTGGCAAGAGCAATGGCATCGTCATGTTCAACACTGACGGAAAGGTCGAGGCTTATCCCGAAGACGAGGTTGTCACCGTAAATTTTGGCAGTAGCACTCCAGCTGCGGTGGCCCAGTCTGGTTCGCAACCGGACACGATCACTGTACCAAGTGGTACGCGCCTGATGATTCGCACGATCGAAACGGTTGATACGCGCCAACACAAAGCGGGCCACAAATTTCGCGGTCAAATTGAAGGTGCAATCGTTGTTAACGGCATCACCATCGCCCCGTCCGGCACAACCGTGTACGGCGTACTGACCTCATCCAGTCAAGCAGGAAACGTCGTAGGCACATCAAACCTGTCGATGGAGTTTACTGACATCATGATTAATGATGTGCTCTACCCAATCGCCACAACCGGACTCGCAACCGAGGGCGGCGGCGAAGGAAAGCGCACGCTCAGGCGCAGCGCGAGAGCAGCAGCTGTCGGTGGTCTTATTGATGGCAAAAGTGGTGCCCGTACAGGTGCCAAGGTTGGTGCGGGTGCAGCCATTCTGACATCGGGCGCGAGCATCAATGTTCCCAGCGGAACGTTACTGGAAACCACTCTGCGCACGCCGCTGGTATTGCAATAGACAACAGAACACCCGGGCATGCCGGTGAGCCGCTCGGCTCGCCTGCCTCGCCTCGGCGCAAGCGTCCATAAGGGTTCGCCCAAGTCTCTGGCCCTCGCAGTGAATTGGCAATACTTGATACGCAGCGGCCGCCGGGTGACCCAGATCACCTTTATGCTAGTCTTCGCAAACACTAATTCAATCGCCCGGACCGGCATGCGCTGGACCGCCACCTGCCCGGGAATTCAGAGAGGACGGTTCAATGAACCTGTGCCTCCTATCGAAGGATAGAACCCATGTTGAATCGTCTCAAATTTCCTCGCATCTGCTTGCCCCTGCTATTGCTTGCTTTAGCACTCCCGGCATACGCGGAAAAGACCGATGTTGTCGTACTTCTAAATGGCGATACGATTACCGGAGAAATAAAGGGGCTGGAATTTGGCTCATTGCGCTATAGCACTGATTCTATGGGTACCATCAATATCGACTGGGAAGATATTGTCAGTATTACCAGCAATCAGAATCTGCAAGTTGAACTTCCGGACGGTAGCCGACACTTTGGCACGTTAGTCGGCGCAGGTGAGCGCTTTGTCGTGCGCATAAATAGCTCGGACGAAGACGTGAATCTGCCGACCCAGGAGATTGTTCGCATTACTCCGATCGAAACCAGTGAGAAGATCTGGCAAAGCCTGGATGGCTCATTCAGCCTCGGTTTGCAATCTCAGAAATCAAGCGGGGTAACCACGTCCAACGTGAGTGCGGACATGTCCTACAGAACACGGAAGTACCTCGTTGGCCTGAAAATGAATTCAACCATGACTAGTCAGCCCGCAGAAGAAGCGAAAGCACGACAAAGTGTCGAGGGAAATTACCAGCGTTTTCGTGCGAATCGCTGGTTCACAGACTGGTATTCTCGTTGGGAGAGTAATGATGAGCTGGGCATTAATGCCCGACAATCTGCGGGTGGCGCTGTTGGTCGTTACCTGGTCCAGACAAACAAGAATCAGTTCTCGCTCACGGGCGGTGTCCAGGCCGCTCAAACGTCGTATACCGGAGTGGATGAGAACACGACCGAGGCCGAAGGTCGCATAGAGATGCGCTATCTGCGTCGCAATCTGATTCCGGAAACGCAAATAACATTTACGTCGGTCGTTTACCCCTTACTTGAGGACTTCAGTCAATTTCGCGCGGAAACGGACTTAAGCTTCAAGAGGGAGTTTATCAGCGACCTGTTCTTTAACTTGTCAGTTGGGCATTCGTATATAAGCAATCCGCCGACCGGGGCATCAAGCACTGACTACAATATTATAACTTCGCTCGGCTACTCATTTTAGAGCCAACCGGTTTGAATCAATTTATTCGAACGTGGCACTAAAGCACTGCTTACCAATTGGCGTGTGGCCAGACAAGATTGCACAGAAGACGGATTGAAGGTCCGCGGAGAATTCGTCTAGAAATTGCGTCATAAAAAAAGGCTCCCGAACGGGAGCCTTTTTTGTTTCCTGGCAATTGATCTGCGCAAGACCTTTCTTTAGACCAAACTCACATTACGTAACGGTAACTCACGCACGCGTTTGCCGGTTGCGGCAAATATTGCGTTACAAATTGCGGGCGCGACGGGTGGTACACCCGGCTCACCAACACCGCCCGGTTTGGCATCAGACTCCATGATGTGCACGTTGATCGCTTTCGGCGATTCGCTCATGCGAATCACTGGATAGGTGTCAAAGTTACCTTGCTCGACCACCCCGCCCGCAGCGGTAATTTGCCCGTGCA
>JAHEFE010000105.1 GCA_024640365.1 Woeseiaceae bacterium
ATTTTGATGCCCCGGCAACGATTCAAATCGACCCGCAAACTGGCAAGTACATCGGCCGGATGAAATGGTATAACGTCAAGAAGGGCTACGGCTTCATTGTCCGCGGCGGTGGTGAGGAAATATTCTTCCACAAGACCGGGATGGTAGGCGATCCTATTGAGTTGAAAGAAGGGCAGTGGATTCTATATGACGTGGAAGAGACGCATAAAGGCCCCGAGGCAACGGATGTAGAACCGTATCAGGGAGATGATACTCTTCTGAGTTAGGCCCGGCAGTAATTTAGACCATCTAGCCGCATGTCAGTGACTCTGGATGACCTTAGTTCCAGTTGCTGAATACCAGCTTACATGACCAAGAAAAAACCGGGCGTCGCCCGGTTTTCTGTTTCTATCTATCGGGCTAGAGCCAGCGCCAGTTAGAGTTCGAGTGAAATGTAATCAACCGCAACTGGATGTTTACTCTGACTTCACTCCAGCATGGACCAGCCGTGGATCCAGCGCGTCTCGTAGACCATCGCCCAGCAAGTTAAATGCCAGCACCGTGATTGAGATTGCCACCCCAGGTATAAAAACAAGATGCGGCGCACTGAAGATTTGGTTCCGCTCGCTGCCGAGCATGGTGCCCCATTCCGCCATCGGCGGCTGCGCCCCAAGTCCAAGGAAGGATAGTGCCGCAGTGTCCAGAATAGCGGTGGCGACGCCAAGGGTAGCCAGGACGATCAGCGGCGGCAGCGCGTTGGGCAGAATACGACTGAACAGAATTCGGAAATCTGAAGCTCCCAAAGCGCGGGACGCTTCAACATATTCAGTTTCTCTCACCGAGAGCACGGTGGCGCGCACCACCCGGGCGTAGCCGGGCATGCTGACGATGGCAATGGCCAACATGGCGTTTTGCAGACTGGGTCCCAGCACAAATACAATAGCGATCGCCAGCAGAAAGAACGGGAACGCCAGCAGCACATCCATAAACCGCATCACCAAATTATCGACCCAGCCGCCGAAATATCCGGAAATGGCGCCCAGAAAAGTGCCGGCAGTCACGGCAAAGGTCACCGTCGTGAGGCCGATACGCAGGGAAACACGGGTGCCAAATACAATGCGGCTGAAAACGTCTCTCACGTTGCCGTCAATGCCCATGATGTGCTGCGGCTTGTCCTCTGGGCAGCCCAAAAGGTGAATGCAAGGTCCTTCTCGCCGTTTGACGTCTTCCACCCCGATGAGCACATCCGTGGGGTCATATGGGGCAATCGACTCGGCAAAGACAGCCACCAGCGTCAGCATCACCAGAATAGTCAGGCCAACGATGGCAGATCGCTGGCGGAAAATGCGCCGAAGCGTTAACCGCCAAAGGCTATTTGCTTTGTAGTCTTGGATATTTGAAACATTGTCATCAGTTATTTCGGCAATTGAAGACATAGGTAGTCCAGCTGTTCTTTGGTCTAGACTCAGCAAGCTGACTCAGCGCTGAGCTTTGAGAGTAAAGGTATCGCCCGGGAAACGATTAGAGCGTTGCGCGCCAGGCTCTTTCCTAGAAATTGAAAAATAATACTTAGTAGAAGCGCGCTAATCCAATCGGATCCGAGGATCCAGCAGCGCATACGAAAGATCCACCAGTAAATTGAACGTAACGTAAATTATGGCGATCACGATGACCAATCCCTGAATAATCGGGAAGTCACGGGCTGTAATGGCCTCGAACATGCTCAGGCCAACGCCTGCAAGTCCGAAGATCGTCTCGGTCAAAACTGCGCCGCTCAGTACCCCTCCAAGTTGAAGCCCGGCAATTGTGACAATGGGCAGCAAGGCGTTGCTGAAGGCATGCTTCATGACCACCTTGAAGTTGGATACGCCCTTGGCCCGGGCGGTGCGAACGTAGTCCAGTCCCAACACTTCCAACATGCTGCTTCTGGTCATACGGGCGATAACAGACATCGGGATGGTGCTCAAAGCAACAGAGGGCAGCACAAGGTGGCGGACAGTGTCCTTCAACACATCCCAATCTCTGGTGATGATCGAGTTGAAAACGTACATATTGGCGAAGAATTCGTAGATGTGAAAGCGCAAACCACCTTCTTCTACTTGCATCTCAAAGACTTCATAGAAAGGAGTTGCTGTCACACCCGCGGTCAATCTGCCGGAAGGGGGGAAGATCAGCCACTCCAGGTAAGGCGGCACGACTCCAAACTGCGCTACCAGATACTTCTTCAGGAAGACTGCAAACATATATATCAGCAGCAGTCCCAAGAAAAATACCGGCATGGAAACGCCTAAATTCGCACCGATCATGGTGACGACGTCGACAGCGGAGTTTCGGCGGATAGACGAAATTACACCAGCCAATGTCCCAAATATCAGAGCAAGCGTCATAGCGCCGATGCTCAATTCGATCGTAGTTGGCAGACGTTCGATCAGGATGATGGAAACAGGGCGGCCCTGTTTCAGTGACGTGCCCAAATCACCACTTAATATGTTCTTAATATAGATGCCAAACTGAACCGGGACTGGCTCATCTAGTCCGTGTAGCTTGGTGAATCTTTCGCAGGTTTCTACAGTCGCTTTTTCACCCAGGAGCGCCTTGCAGGGATCCCCAGGAATAGCTCTTGCCAGAATAAAGGTGACCACCAGAATGGCGAAGATAACGGGGATAGCCAGCAGAATGCGACGGAATGCGTATTGAATCATTGGCGTCTACTTTCTAATCGCAACAATAATGCGGGATGACTGGAATGCCGATGCTTAGCATTTAGCCATCCCGCATTATCTTAACTACATTAGGAGAGTCTCCACAAAGACTCTACCAACACAATCAGCAAGATTTGCTTACTCGGACTCGTTCATCAGGCCGTCCCAGAGGTAGGAGTAGTACTCCCATGCACCGGAGCGTCCGACATGATATGGATTAGAGGCGTCGATACCCGCGGCCCAAGAGGCGACCACGTCGTTGGCATCGAATGCGGATCCATCGTGGAACACAACGCCTTCGCGCAGGCTGCATACCCAGACAGTTGAGTCTTCATTGGCATCACAAGAGGTTGCCAGGGCGGGCACAGTCTCGCCGGAGTCAATCGCGTAACCGAGCAGACCATCGACAACCTGCTGGCAAGGTGCCAGGGATTCACCGTCGGTC
>JAHEFE010000026.1 GCA_024640365.1 Woeseiaceae bacterium
AAGATGCCAGCGAAGGCTTCATTACTTTCCAGCCACACGGTAATCCAAATGATTTCGAGAACTACCCTCTCATGTACCTGGCTTCCAAGGGCATGATTGGACTCCTGGCCAGTGTGTTCCTGTTCTTCTGGACGCATACAGCACTCTGGTTCTTCCGCGAGTACAAAGAACGTAAACAAGGCGTCAACAAAAAATTCGTCGACACCAATGAACTACCGGAATTCGGAGGCAAGTACGTCAAGCGCTTCCCATTCATGTGGCGCGTGGCTCACTTGGTCGGTGCGCTTGCGATTATGCTCCTTGTGCTGACCGGCATCACCGTGCTCTATGCCGAAAGTTTCTGGGCACCGACAGTCATGGGCTTGCTAGGCGGACCAAAATCAGCGGCAATCCTGCATCGAATCGGCGCCGTAATGTTCATCGTAGTGTTTTTCACTCACTTGATTTACTTCGCTATTCACATTGCTCGCACCTGGAAGTCGTTCAAGTTCTTCGGACCTGAATCGCTCGTACCAAACTGGCAGGATCTGAAAGACATCATTGCGATGTTCAAATGGTTCTTTGGCCAGGGTCCACGTCCAGATTTCGATCGCTGGGCTTACTACGAGAAGTTCGACTACTGGGCACCGTTCTGGGGTATGTTCATCATCGGTGTCAGCGGTCTGATGCTTTGGTTCCCTGGAACAACTGCTTCATTCTTGCCGGGCTGGGTATTTAATATCGGCACGATCGTACACGGCGAAGAAGCATTCCTTGCAGCAGTGTTCTTGTTCACCGTTCACTATTTCAATGTGAACTTTAGACCGGACAAGTTCCCGCAGGACATCGTCATCTTTACAGGCGCTATGCCATTGGCAGAGTTCAAGCATGAACGCGCCCTGGAATACAAACGCCTGGTCGAAGAAGGCACACTGGAGCAGTACTTAGTAGAGGCCCCATCGGCTCCGATGACCCGTTACTCCAAACTCCTTAGCACCATTCTGATCTTTATTGGACTGGGGTTATTGACGATGGTACTGGCAGGCTTCTTGTCACACCTGTTTTCATAATCGAGGCAACTATGCGACACCTTTTTGTATTGACAGTAGTTTCGGCACTCCTGGTTGGCTGTTCAGATAAGCCAACGGGACCGACAGAACCAATGGTCGACCTGGTTGCAGGTAAAGCATTGGCAAATGACAATTGCGCTGCGTGCCATGGACTCGATGGCCGTGGAACGGCACCCGGCATTCCGCATCTTGCGGCACAATCGAGTGGGTACTTGCTAGATTCCCTGCGTGCCTATAAAGAGGGACATCGGTTTCATGCTGCCCTGCAGGACATGACGGCACACATGAGCGACGATGACCTGCGTAATGTTGTCGGCTTTTACGCCGGCCTGCCGCCGCTTGAAACCCAGCCAGATGCAATCACTGCCGCCGACGTGCCCGTACCCTACAAACGCGGCGAAGAATCCGCGTACGTATGCGCGACCTGCCATGGACCAAATGGCAATAGTGAAATTGCCGGAATTCCCAGCTTGGCCGGACAGCAACCGCTGTACTTCGTTTCAGCAGTCCAGGCCTACCTCCATGGCAATCGGACTATGGGCGCAATGGAAGCGACCCTGCGTGGCTTGAAGAAGTCCGATATAGAAAATATGGCTCTGTATTACGCGAGTCAGGTTCCTGCTGAACGTGCCGCACCAGACATTGGCGATCCTGTAGCGGGTGAGCCATTGAGCGGTCAGTGCGGTGGCTGTCACGGTTCACATGGCGTCAGTCATGACTCCATCACGCCAACGCTGGCTGGACAGGATGCTGAATACCTGATCAGCGCAACCAAAGCGTATCGCGATAAGACCCGGCACCATGACGTCATGTTGGCTGATAGCAGTGACGCGGATATCGCAGATATCGCAGCGTTTTACTCAGTGCAGAAATCTCGTCCTGCAGAAGACGGTGCATCCAGCGCCAAGCAGCTTATCGATAATTGCGACCGCTGCCATGGACCCGGCGTGATGAATGAAAATGTCGCGATTCCGAAGATCAGCGGCCAGGATCGTGAGTATCTGGCGCGAGCACTCCGTGCCTATCGCGACGATCGGCGTGTAAGTTCCATGATGCACAAAATGACATTGCCCTACAGCGACACGTTGATTGACACGGCGGCCACCGAATACGCAAGTCGGCCGGCGGAATAATTAACCGCTAGTTCACTAGCGACTCAATAACTAAAGCCCCGGAACCGCACCATCAGGTGTCATTCCGGGGCCTTTTTTTGCCTGCCATCCAGGCGGATTCTTTACTCCGCAATTCTTATTCGAATTCAATCCAGGTCGTCTTCAACTCGGTATAGTCGTTGAATGCATGCATCGATTTATCGCGACCATTCCCACTCTGTTTAAAGCCGCCAAAAGGCACGGTCATGTCACCTCCGAAGTAATTGTTGATACCCATGGTTCCTACACGTACCGCTTTCGCCACCTTATGCGCCGTATTGATGTTGCGACTCCAGACAGCTCCAGCCAATCCGTAAATAGAATCGTTGGCGATCGCGACGGCTTCTGCAGCATCTTTAAACGTCAGTACTGATAAGACCGGTCCGAAGATTTCTTCCTGGGCTATGCGCATCTGATTGTTTACGCCAGCGAAAATTGTCGGCTCGTGGTAGTAGCCACCGGATTTTTCAAGACAACGCTTGCCGCCGAACACAAGTTCAGCACCCTCTTTCTTACCAATATCAACGTACTCAGCAACGGTATTAAACTGAGCCTTATCAATCATCGGCCCCATCGTAGTTGCCGGGTCCAGAGGATCATTTGGCATCCAGCCTTTAGCGTTAGCAATCACCATATCTATAAACTTGTCGCGAACTTTTTCTTCGACGATTAAACGCGTACCTGCTGTGCAGGTCTGGCCACCGTTATAGAACACGGCTACCGCGGCCATCGCTGCCGCACTTTCCAGGTTGGCATCAGCAAAAACAATATTGGGACTCTTTCCGCCGAGCTCCAGGAAGGTACGCTTCAAATTGGACTGTCCGGAGTACTGCATCAGCAACTGACCCACTGGCGTTGAGCCAGTGAAGGTCAGGCCATCGATATCCATGTGCGTTGACAGATACTTACCTAGGCTGGCACCGGAACCCGGCAATACATGCAACACGCCATCAGGCAGACCGGCCTCATTCCCTAACTGGGCAATACGAATGGCGGTCAGCGGCGTATTGGTCGCCGGCTTCAGGATGACCGAATTACCGGTCGCTAATGCCGGAGCCAGTTTCCAGGCGGTCGTTGATAGCGGGAAGTTCCAGGGCACGATGGCCGCCACGACACCCAATGGCAAACGTTGCACCAAGGCAAGGCTATTCGCGGGTGTCGGTGGAATCTCATCGTACACTTTATCGATAGCCTCGCCGCTCCAACGTATAGTGCGGATCGCGGCGGATACGTCAATGTTGAGCGTATTATCAATTGGCTTGCCGACATCAAGGCACTCAAGTATTGCCAGCTCATCCTGGTGCTTCTCAATGAGCTCTGCCCAGCGCACCATGATCATTTTGCGATCGGATGGCGCCATCTCGGACCACACGCCACTTTCAAACGTCTCGCGCGCAATCTTTATGGCACCTTCAGCATCTTCGGTACCGCAATAGGCTACCGGACCCAACTCGCGGCCATCGCCGGGACTAAAGTTAGGCCGCGTTTCTCCCGAAAGAGCATCGGTACTGCGACCGTTAATGAACGCACGCCCGTCAATCTTTATTTTCTTCGCTAATGCTAGCCAATCAGCCTTGGTTTTGTTCGCCATGATCCACTCCGTCGAATTTATGCAGTGATTGATGACTGCGGAGACCGTCTTTGCGGTGAGTAACTAACGCGCGCGCCTCCGTGTTACCAACTCCCCGACTTTATCACGCCGCGCTACCGGTCCGCCTGCCTCCGACTGTCCCTTTTTTTGTATCCCGGACAATCGCGAGCAAAGAAACGTGGAAACGGTTTGATATTGGGGCGCGAATGAGTTTTATTAGCGTCTGTCACACCCGCTACGAGAGCCCTAAATGTCTGATGCCAGCTGGTACTCCATTCTTCCACCCATCATCGCAATCATCCTCGCCATCTGGAGCAAACAGGTCATTTTGTCGCTGTTCGCCGGTATATGGATGGGCTTCACGTTACTGAATGGCTTCAATCCATTGGCAGGAGCGACTGCCAGTCTTGATGGTGTCATCAATGTATTCAGCGACGCCGGTGACGCGCGGGTCATTATCTTTACGCTCATGATCGGCGCACTTATCGCGACAATAGAAGAATCGGGTGGCGTCCGGGGCTTTGTCCATTACCTCGAGACCCGCCGCTGGGTCCACAACGGCAAGCGCGCACAGTGGCTCGCCTGGACGACGGGCATCATCATTTTTGTCGAGTCCAATATCACGCTGTTGGTCGCGGGATCAATCAGTCGCCCCCTGTTCGATCGCTACAAAGTGTCGCGAGAGAAACTGGCCTATTTAATCGACGCGACGTCCGCACCGGTCTGCGCCATGATTCCCCTCAATGCCTGGGGCGCCGTCATTATCAGTCTCGTGGCCGCCACCAACGTGGAAAACCCATTGCAGACTTTCGTCGCGTCAATTCCATACAACCTGTATTCGATCGCTGCCATTTTCCTTGCCGCCTACGTCGTCGCCAAAGACTTCAACATTGGCCCCATGAAAAAAGCCGAGGCGCGTACCAAAGGCGGCGAACTGCTATGGCCGAGGGCGACCCCGTTGCTGGACGTATCCGCCGAACGACAAGTGGATGAAGGCGTTCCTCCGTCAGCGGCGTACATGATCCTGCCCCTCGTGGGACTCATTTGCATGATGCCCATCGGCCTCTACATCACGGGTGATGGCAACCTGATCAATGGCTCGGGCTCAACATCCGTAATATGGGCTGTAGCGACCGCCCAGATCATCATCTGGGCCATGATTCTCATCAAAGGATCGATTTCAGTGAATGACCTGATGCGCATCTTCATGAAGGGCGCAGGCGGTTTATTGCCCATTGCCACGATATTACTGCTCGCGCTCGCACTCGGTGATGTTGCTAAACTTCTTCAAACAGGTCCCTATGTTGCGGGTATCGTCGGCGATAATCTGCCAATATTCATGTTAGCACCGCTCGTCTTCATAACCTCCGCATTTATCGCATTTTCAGTGGGATCGAGCTGGGGCACCTTTGCCATCATGATCCCGATTGCTATCCCGATAGCCGTGACACTGGACTTGTCAGTGCCTCTATTCCTTGGGGCTGCGATTTCGGGCGCCATATTCGGCGATCATGCATCGCCCATCAGTGACACGACTGTGGTCGCTTCAATGGCCTCCGCAACCGACCACATCGATCACGTACGCACCCAACTGCCCTACGCGTTGCTCGCCGCGGCTTTGTCAACGGTAGGATTTCTGGTTCTCGGTCTGATTGTCCAGTGAAGCGAAACTGGGAAACGGTGCTTGCGTGCGCCTGGCCCATCCCCTGCTAAAGTAAGATAAGTACGGTGATTGACCGAGGAAATCGCGATGTCTGGATCACAAATTTCTCAGGATGACATTCCCGATTTGTACAGTAGGCTCGCTCCGGTTTATGACCTGTGGGCCCGCTTAACGGAAAGTCACAGCCGCGACCGATCGCTCGAGCTCGCTGCTATTCAAAATGGCGAGTCCGTGCTGGAAGTCGCCGTCGGCACCGGCCTGGCCTTCGAAAAAATCGTGAGTAGCAATCGATACGGCCGTAACGAGGGCATTGAACTGGCGGAATCAATGTTGCGGCGCGCCGAAAATCGATTGAGCCTCTCGGAGGGCAATTATCGATTGCAGCCAGGTGATGCGCGCGCCCTCGATTTTCCGGACGCGAGCTTTGATGTGCTGTTGAACAGCTACATGCTCGACCTGATGCCGGAAGAAGACTTTATCCCTGTATTAACCGAGTTCAAGCGCGTATTGCGCCCCGGGGGGCGCCTGGTAATTACCGGCATGACCCGCGGCGAACATTGGTATAACGGCATCTGGGAGCACATCTATCGCCTGAACCCCGCCTGGCTCGGCGGCTGTCGCGGCATACAGGTACAACCGTATTTGCGCCAGCTCGGATTCACCGACATGCAGCGGGAATTCATCAGCCAGATGAGCTTCCCATCCGAAATCGTTTTCGCGAGAGCTCCAGCCAGTCGCAATTGATTGTCTAGCGAGGGTGTATCGACGTATCCGGCCTTCCTTGTCTTTTATTTTTGGTGCCTGCAGGTATACCATCGGGACTACCGTACGGTGTTGAGTATCCCCTCAGGCCGCGCCCACTATAAGAAGATAAAGAGAACAACGATACCACTGCAATCTAGTTGCCAATCTGCAGCAAGCACGCTGCAGGCCTAACCCCAGGATCTGCATATGAGTACTGAAGTCGCCCCAGAATTAACTTTTCGTGCCGTCGCGCTGGCCATTGTGTTGGCCGTTATCCTCGCGGCTGCCAACACCTACCTCGGACTGTTTGCCGGCATGACCATCGCATCAGCCATACCAGCGGCCGTTGTTTCAATGGCCGTGCTGCGCTTGCTAGGCGGTGGCCATATATTGGAAAACAACATCGTGTCCACCGGCGCGTCCGCCGGTTCATCGATCGCCTCGGGCGTCATCTTTACCATTCCGGCGTTACTCATCCTCGGTTACTGGCAGGATTTTCGCTATTCATGGGTGCTCGCTATCGCCGGTCTTGGCGGCCTGCTTGGCGTATTGTTTTCTGTTCCCCTGAGACGCTCGTTGATCGTGGATCAAAAGCTCGCCTTTCCCGAAGGTAAAGCGGCCGCGGAAGTGTTGCGCACCGGCGCCAACCCCGGCGAAGGTATCAAGTTACTCGCAGGCTCCGCATTTATTGGTGGCGTGACCAAGCTCGCCGCGGGCAGCGGCCTGCATTTAATACCGGATACGGCCGCTGTGGCGACCTGGTTTAACAAGACTATCGGCTACTTCGGCACCAACCTGTCGCCCGCCCTGTTTGGTGTGGGCTACATCGTTGGCCTGAATATCGGCATCGTTATTCTCGCCGGCGGAATTATTTCCTGGAACATTGCGATTCCGATTTACAGCAGCTACTTCCTCGCTTCGGATCCGGTGCTCAGCGCGAGTCTCGTGGGAGCCTCAGCCGAAGACGCGGCTTTTGCGATCTGGTCAACGCAAATACGCTACCTGGGTGTGGGTGCGATGTTGATCGGTGGCATGTGGACCTTGTTTTCGCTGCGTAAATCACTGGCCGCCGGCATCAAGAGTGGGCTCACGGCCGATCGCGACGTCAGTCACGCCGACCGTCCGTCCACCGATCGTGACTTGCCCATGAAGTTCATCCTGGGTGGACTCGTTGTTTTCGTACTGCCGCTAATGATGCTGTATCAGGCGATCGTGCAACAGTGGTTTGTCAGTATTCCAATGACCATCATCATGATTGTCGCCGGTTTCCTGTTCGTCTCCGTCTCCGCCTACATGGCCGGTCTGGTGGGCTCATCAAACAACCCGGTCTCGGGCATCACCATTGCTACGATTCTGTTCTCGGCTTTGGTGCTCGTGCTGCTACTCGGCCGTGACTCGCCGATCGGTGCCGTCGCTGCGATCATGATCGGTGCGGTCGTGTGCTGTGCCGCATGTATCGGTGGCGACAATCTGCAGGATTTGAAATGCGGTTATTTGCTCGGTGCCACACCGTGGAAGCAGCAGTTGATGCTCGCCATTGGCGGTGTGTCGAGTGCGCTGGTGATGGCGCCCGTTTTGAGTTTGCTGGCACAGGCTTACGGTATCGGCGTGCCAACCGAGGCACATCCGAACCCTCTACTGGCACCGCAAGCGAACCTGATGGCAGCGGTCGCCAAAGGTATTTTTGGTGGCGAACTGCCGTGGAATGCGATCGGCATTGGTGCCGCCATCGGTGCGGCCATAATTGCTCTCGATGAGTTTCTTAAAGCACGCAAAATTAATTTCCGCGTACCGGTGCTTGCATGCGCCGTCGGTATCTATCTGCCCATAGAATTGACCGTGCCGATATTTGCCGGTGGTTTCCTGTCCTACCTCGTTGAACGTTTCCACAAGCCCGGTGATGCCGAAGGCGAGCGCGAGAAAGTTCACCAGAAAGGCACCTTGTTCGCCGCTGGCCTAATCACGGGCGAAGCATTGATGGGTATTGTGATCGCGATCCCGATTGTTGCAGTCGGCCGTGCGGACGTACTCGAGTTACCCTCATCCCTGCACTTTGGCGGCTGGCTGGGCTTGTTGATTCTTGCTGGCATCGCCTGGCTCATGTATCGATTGGCAACGAAACCGGCGACCTGATCGCGAGAGCTTATTTATCGGCTTGGCCAAACTCAGAGAGAAACTGGCGATAGTCGATAGCGAGATACAAAAAAACGGCAGGTCGTATGTGATCTGCCGTTTTTATTGGCGTAACGGTTTGTACGTCAAGAGCACCGCAACAAAATCAAATAGTCTCTTTGCTAGCACCTTTGCAGGTGGCTTCCAGCGGTTGCCAGGCGTGCGGAATCGGGTTATCAAAGCACATGAGTTGTAGCACCTTGCGAGCCTCCACGGCATTCAGGGCAGTCACTCTGTCGCGCAGTGCGATAAAGCCCTCGTCACTTTGCAATTTATTGAAAACGGGATCCCTAAAAGTCGTCGCGTCGCGGCCGCCGCGATCAATCGCTATTCCGAGTGCGCGCAGCGTCGCATTGTTATCGCCGTCATAGGCGGCGACCAAGGCCGCGGAGGTATGAAGCAGCGCGGAATCCAGAGATGCTTTCCGCATCCCTTCAAGATTTTGACGCGCCAGTTTCATTGCATTAGCAGCGCCCTTTGAATCGCCTGCTTGCAATCGAGCATAAGCGATGTCGACCAGGACACTTGCCTCCAATGAACCGTCGGGCTCGGTACCGTGCCCGGTAACCGCAAACATTTGATTGTAGACGCGGGTTGCATCCACAAAGCGGCGGTCCATGTACAACGCATTGGCTGCCTCCATAAGCACCGACAGGTTGTCCGGATCGCTAGCCAGCTTTTCCTGCGTCGCCTCGATTGCCGTCTGGTAGCTGCCCTCGCACGCGTCCACCAGATAGACAATATTTTGCGCAATTCGCCGAGCTTCGTCGTAAGACCCGACGACGCATAAGCGCCTCATCAATGCCCGATTGGAGCGCGTATCCAAAGGTTGATCAGCGTACGCCACGAGACCCCAGCGAATGGCCTCCGCCGTTTCGCCAAGGGCTTCGGCTATATACGCGCGCGTCGTATAGCCATGCCACTTGCTCAACTCCATTAACTGATCGCCCACGCGGCGCGCCGCGTCAATATCGTTGCGAGCGACTAACGGTGCTACGTAATTCGAATTGGCAATAATATTCAACGGATCAGTGGCGATCATCTTTTTCAATAACGACATTTCTTCCTCGTACCTTCCCAGGAAACCGAGGGTCAGATATTGCCAGTTCATGGCATCGATGTTACTTGGATTGAGCGCCAGCGCTTTGTTCGTGTATTCAATCACTGAAGAGTGGTCACCGTTACTCATTGCGAGTAATCCCATGCCGGCATAGGCATCGGCGAGATCGGGTGCCAATTCGAGCGCTCGCTCGAGGTGCGGAATTGCGCGACGTCGCACTTCCTGTAGTGTCAGGTCGCCGTAAGAAGCTTGATCGTCTTGCAGTAATATCGTGGCAATCGCCAGTTGCGCGTGGGCCGGAGCATAGTCCGGATCGAGCCTCAACGAGAGTTCCAGTTGGCGCACGGCCTCCTCCAGCGACTCCCGATTACGTAAGTAAATAAGCCCTCGGCCACGCAAAAATGCATCGTAGGCTTGCGAATTATTGGCCTCAATCACTCTCGGCTTTTTAGCCTTGCCCGCCGCATCCAGTTTGAGTTCGACCTTTAGCGCTTCACCGATCGCCAGCGCAATTTCATCTTGTATGGCAAAAATATCATCAATGTCGCGATCATAAGTTTCCGACCACAGATGATAGCCGTCGCTTGCTTTGATGAGCTGCGCCGTGATGCGCAAGCGGGTACCCGACTTGCGAACACTACCCTCCAGGACGTTGGCGACTTTGAGCGACTTGGCGATCTTGCCAACGTCCTCGTTTTGCCCCTTGAACTGGAATGATGAGGTGCGTGCCGCCACACGCAAGTTCGGCAGTTGTGCCAGCACATTCAATATTTCTTCAGATATGCCATCGGAAAAATAATCTTGCTCGGGATCCGAACTCATGTTCACGAACGGCAACACGGCAATGGAGTGACTGGAATCCGGGCGGGAGGCCTCACTCGACAGACTGTCGTTGGTTACAAGCCCGCGGTCTGTGCCAATTACATATTTGTCCGCGGCAAACCCCGCCACGGCGATAATCAACAGCCCCATAAAAATAGCGTTGAGCTTACGGCCGGTCTCCGATCTGATCGACTGGCTTCGATCAACGTCCCTCTCTTTCTTAAGACCTTCCGGGGTCAGCTCGAAGGCCCAGGAAAAAATAAGCGCAAACGGAAACCCGAGAGACACCAGCAGCAAGATGGCCTGGAATACCCAGTCCGGCGCAGTAATGTTATTGAGGACGACATCGGCGACCTGTAACAGTATCCAGGCAGCCACGATATAAGCCAGGGCAACTCGAAAGACGTTGCGTTCTTTTAATTCCTTGAAGAGTGACATTGCTCGAGCGTCCCCCCTGCGGTCGATCATTCGTCAAAATTTGGTGCCTATTAGCGTCAGTCTACTAGCATCGACCTCTTATCGATTCCCGCTTGCAGTCAATTTCTGGCGCGGCGCTAGTCCGCAAGACCTAGCTTGCGTAACATATCCTTGAACTCGGGGTTGCCCCGAATAGTGTCAAATGAATTATCGGTCAGCAGACTATTCATCCCCGGGTCCCGGACTTCGTAGGCCTTGCGCAACCAGGCAAGCGCCTTATCGGTGGCGCCCCACTCCGCGTAGATGGCCGCTTGTTGATAACTGGCCGCATCCCCGTAAGTTTCCAGCAACTCCTGTTGCGCCGCCTTGGCCTCGTCAAATCGGCCGAGTTTATGATAGACCGTTGCCAGGCCCGTCAATCGCGCAAAGCCCACTGGCTCCGCCTGGAAATAGGTCAACGCGTCGTCAAATCGACCTTGGTCGAATACCGCCCGGCCCAAGGAACTATTGTCAAACGGTAATGCAACGCCTGAGTTCTTTGCAATGATATTGAGACGTTGGGTTTCCGCCTCACGATACCGACCCGCGGTCTGCAAAATACCCACCTTCTTTCGAATTACGTTATCATTTCGCGGATCTAATGATTCCGCTTCGTCAATGATCTGCTGCGCGTCATCCAGGTGCCCCAGGATTTCCAGAATATCTGACTTGACGATCCGTGCCTGTGTATCTGCCGGTCTGAGTTGCAACGCTTGGTCAATCGACCTCATGGCACCCTGCCAGTCCCAGTCAAACATGTATTGTTGCAGCGCCTTGGCCATATACGCTTCGGGCAGTTGATCGTTCAAAGCCAAGGCGCGATCGACGGCTATTCTCCCGTCCGTTTTCGCTGCTGCAATATCGTCAGCGCCCTGCGCGGCAAACCATATTTGCGCCTTGGCCAAACCCGCCCAGGCCAGTGCCGACTGAGATTCCAGCCGCACTGCTTCCTCATACTGTATCGCCGCTTTGGCGGAATTCTCCGGTCCACCCAAATTCATAAACGCGAGGCCCTTGAGGTAGGCGTCATAGGCCGCCGGATCCTGCATAAGCGGATCTGCCTGCGCGTCTAGCGCATGCCCCAGCAACGTCAACTTGAGCTCGGATACAACGGCGCCGGCAATATCATCCTGCACTTCAAAAATATCATGAAGTTCGCGATCGTAGGTTTCTGACCAGAGATGAAAGCCGTCGTCGACCTTGACGAGCTGCGCCGTGATACGGACGCGATCGCCACCCTTACGCACACTGCCCTCAAGGATATTGGCGACGCCGAGACTTTCGCCAATTTGCCGCAGGTCTTCGTTTTTACCCTTGAATGCAAACGAAGATGTTCGACCCGCGACTCTGAAGTCGGGAATTTTAGCTAACAGGTTTAATAGCTCTTCACTAATACCATCGGAGAAATAATCCTGCTCCGGATCCGAACTCATGTTCACGAATGGCAACACCGCGATTGAATTTTGCCCCATCGAGTTGGCCACAAGCTTTGCTGTCACTTTCGGGACAGATGGATTAGCGGCTGCTTTAGTCTTGGCGTCGACAGACTCAACAGCGGCGACCGATGATATTTCTACGCTGTCTTTGAAAAGAAATCGGTCCGCGAGAAGTATCGCGACCAATGTGACCAGCAAGCAGATGACAATGACGTTTAGCTTTCGACCTGTTTCAGTCGTAATCGACTGGCTGCGATCGACCTCTTTTTCGCGCTTCAAACCATCGGGCGTTAACTCGAACGCCCAGGCAAAAATAAGAACAAATGGAAAGCCCAGTCCGAGCAACAACAGGAGCGATTTAAACACCCAGTCGGGGGCAGCAATGTTGCCGAGGACGACATCGGCAATTTGCAGCAGCACCCATGAGGCCAGCACATACGTGATCGCGACACGAAATACGTTACGCTGTTTGAGTTCTGCGAATAAAGACATCAGTCGAACGGCCCCGCCCTTTCCTGATCAGACGCTAGAATACGCAGGGTTCTTTCCTGATGCCACCTAATTCAACAGGTTCAAGAAGATTAAAACCATGTTCCCGGCCGTTTTCATCGACAGCGGCTGAATTTTGCGTTATTTGTTTGATACCCGCTAATTGTGCCACAACGCACAAAGCGAAGGCGACGCCCGGGGGACGCGACCATGGATAAACCACATATTCGCTATCGCAGCGGCTACAAGTATCAGCTCGTTGAGGCCCATGAACTGTTAGTCGGGGTAACTCCGTCGACCAATATTGAAACTGACTACATTGACCTGTCGGCCACTGGTCTGCTGGTCATCAAAAAGAGTTATGCGTGGGATGGCCCATCCGGGCCGACCATCGACAGCGCCAACTTCATGCGCGGCTCACTCGTCCACGATGCGTTGTACCAATTGATACGCCATGAATATATCGAGCCTCACTGGCGAGAACAGGCCGACCGCGAGCTGCAACGCATCTGCCGCGAGGATGGCATGAGTCATCTGCGCGCCTTGTGGGTTTACAAGGGTGTTCATTGGTTCGGCAAGCCTTCCGTCATGCCGGAATCAAGAAAGCCAATCAAGACAGCGCCGTGAACAGTCAGTACATTACCCGCCATAAGTACTGACCACAGGCCGAGCTCAGGCACTACGAATTGAATTGCGCACGCCATATTCCTACGCTGTACTGGCACGGCGATGTGTTCGTATCCTGCGCCGGACTGCCGGGAGACTGTCGCCCCTATCGTGAGCAAGGTCATGGCCAAAAAAGACAAAATTCTCGTCATCGCAGAACCCGACTACTGCCCCGTTACTACGGTTCACCGCGCTACCTGGCTCGCCCAGATTTTCGACTGCGATCTGGACCTGCACTTCGCCGATGCGCCGATCAACATTCTCGGCAAAGGCGTGTTTCCCTCACCACAAGCCGATCAATTACAGGAGTGGATTCTCACCGAGCAAGAAGCCATGGCCAACAAGCTGGCTGAAGAAGCTCGTAAACTTGGTATTACGGTAAGAACAAGACTGCTAACCAAGCGGCCATTGGCTGAGTCGATTCTGAAAATTGCCGAGAAACTGCAACCTCGATTCGTCGTCAAAGCGACTCAATACCATTGCGAAGCGGAGCGTGCCGGATTCGTGCATTCTGACTGGCAGCTCATTCGCGAATGCCGGTATCCACTGTGGTTAGTCAAACCACACGACTTCCCAAAAAAACCGGTCATCCTTTGTGCGGTCGATCCGATGCATGAGCACGACAAGCCGGCCAAGCTGGACCACAGCATAATCAAAGCCGGCGTGGACCTCGCAGCAAAGGGCGGCGGTCAGGTCACCTTGTTGCATACATTTACGCCGATGGTCAGCGTCGGTGATGCCGCCAAGAAAACATTCAAGCCGATACGCATACCAGTCAAGGAAATAACCGCTCGGATGCGCAGAGAGCATCGCGACATGCTGGACCGGCTTGCTGCCGAGTACGGTATCGGTAAGAAACAGGCTATTCAGCTACCCGGTCGGCCACATGAAATAATCCCTGCGTTTGCGCGAGAGAAAAAAGCGGATGTAGTTATCATGGGTGCGCTCGCACGCTGGGGACTCAAGCGCATGATTCTCGGCAGCACCGCAGAAAAAGTCCTGGACCATCTGCCCTGCGACATACTCATTATCAGCAACAACTAATGAGAGGCGCATAAAAAAGGCCCGCGGTGCTTATCCCGCGGGCCTGATCAGTTTACTTCGAATAGTTTACTTCTCGGGCTTTACTTCCAGGACAATATGCGACGGATGTTCAGCTGAATGATACAACGTATTCTTCGCCGTAACGCCTTCCGTCTCATCGTAGTTGTTGCCACCCGTATTCAGGTTACGCATGTATTGCGGAAACTTGCTGGACGATACTTCGACCCGCATGCGATGGCCGGCTTTGAATTGGTAACTGGTCGACATAGGCGTCGGGTGCAGTTCATACACCTCACCTTCATTCATCATGATGGCTTTGTCGTAACCTTCCCGATAACGAGCGCGGAATATCGTGTCATCAACGTTGTACGCGGTGCCATCGGGATAGACATCGACAAGTTTGACTGTGAAGTCGGTGTCTTTGGCATCTGAGGACACAAACAGCGTTGGCCAGACACTACCGGTCACTTGAACGTTTTTTTCCAGTGGCTCGGAACTAAACACCAGCACATCAGCACGCGCTTCAATGGCCCGCTGATCAAAGCTGCCACCATCCGAGGCGCCGCCATTGCAGCAAACACCGCCACCTAATGAGGGCACCGGATTCATCGGGTCGTATATAAAGCTATCACTCGCCGCACCCTCACCTTGCTGTGCCGACAATGTGCCATTGCCGTATAAACTATTTGCCTGCCCGGCACTATCGAGGTACATCGTCATTTTGACAACATCAGCAGGCGGCCAGCTATCTGCTGTTTCCCACCGGTTCTTGCCCATCGTGTAGTACTGCACATGCGGTGTCTTTTTCACAAAATTATTTTTTGCACCTTTCAAGGTGTAATCGAACCAATCAAAGATCAAATCGTTGTAATTGTAAGTGGCGTCACCAACATTTAACTCGCCAACGATCAAATCTTCGTTTTCTGGCGTACGGAAAAAACCGCAATGCAACGTTGGCGCCACCATCATGTACTGGTTGTCGCGGACAATTTTGTCTGACGCTTTCGCGCGCACATGATTGAACAATGCAAGGTTCGGGCCCTGACTAACATCAAACCAGGTGTTAAACCAGAACGCGGGAACCCCGAAATCTTCGTCATCATGATAAAGGCCACCTTGCTCCCAGGCAGGGTCACCGGGCAATCGTGTCATGAGCTCTTCTGTCGGGCCGTTGTTACCGCCGGCGCTTTCAACCCATTTGATCGACGGCAATGTTTTTAGCTGCTTCTTCCAGTCTACCTCCGGCATCTTCGGGTTCAGGTCATAAATCTTGCGTAGCATCTGCCGTTGTTCCTGAGTGATGTTACTGGGAAACTGCGGGCGTATACCCTGTTGTACCCAGTACAGCCAGGTGGAAAACAACGTCTGGTGAACGCCTCCCTTGTACCAATTGCCTTGCTCATAGAACTCGTCGACGCGGCCAATGCCCGCACCTGCCGACATCGGCACCATGGATTTATGTGCCGGGTGATTTTGAGCGGCCAGTGCCAACTGCCACTCGGCAGATGATGAGCAACCGATGGTACCGACGTTGCCGTTTGACCAATCCTGATCTGCAAACCAGGTTAATGCGTCATAACCATCGGTTCGTGGATTGCCCAGCAACTCCCACTCGCCTTCTGAATAAAAACGTCCGCGCTCATTTTGAATTGCGTAGGCGTAACCGCGTTCGACAGCATCGTAAACCATCTTGAGCTGCTGCCCCTCCAACTTGTTAAAGTCGTATGGTGTTTTCAGAAAGATAAGGGGTACTTTGCCCTTTGCATTCTTTGGCCGGTAAATATCCGTGGCCAGCCGCATGCCATCGCGCATTGGCATCATAACCATCGTGTCAGAGATAGCGATCTTCTCGAGGTCAGCCAAGGTAGGATCATCCTTGGCCATCGCAACATTAAAGAGACTTGCCAATATGAGGGTCATTGAAACCGCGCACCCGATTTGGAACTGTGATTTCAATTGGGAATCATTCTTATTTGCCGTACTGATCATTTCAGTTACCAGGGTCTGAGCCCGTCGCAACGAGCGTGAATTAAAATAGAAAATTGTTAGCCAGAAAATACGGAATTTACTCTGATATCGGCGGGCCGCAAGTCGAAATCTACTATCTGGAATCCCAAAGAAACCGGAAGTTCGGCCTACAGCCTTTGTGCCCCAATGCGTCGCCTCTCCAGCCAGAACATTACCAGTCCGATGGCCAGCAAAATAGCCAGCATTAACCAGGACTGCAGCTCCGCCTGAGCAATCAACCAGGCACAAATGATCAGGCCAATGATTGGAATGATATTGCCGCCCTGCAAGCGATAGGCCTCGGCCGCCATTTCATCGTCACTTTTCTTTCTGACAACCGGCAGTGCGGCGATGCTGATGAAATACGTCAGCAATCTTGCCAGCGATGTCGCTACCGCCAGAATGACAAATGACCCCGTTACCGCGAACAGGAATGCCGCAACACCAAAGAAAATAATGGAGTTGTGTGGTGTCGAATATTTATCATGAATGCGGCCGAACCAGCGCGGCAAGGTGTGACCTTCGGCTAATGCAAGACTCAGGCGAGGCGTGGCGAGCATCGCCACCGACAGATTTGAGCCGATTGAGAATACAGCAGCGAGCGTAATCGCTATGGCACCAACAGGCCCCGCCATAGACCGACCCACATCAACCAAAGTTGACTTGTCTGCGCCACCCTCTGGTAGCACCGAAATATAGACCAGCGTAATCAGAAAATAGAACATAGCCGTCGCAATAATCGTCATCAAGAGTGCGCGTGGAATTGTGCGGCGCGGATTGGAGGTTTCCCCGGCCGTAAAGAGTGATGTTTCGAAACCTACGAAGGCATAGACAATCAATAAGGTCGTGCCACCGAAATCTTTAATCGTTGGCAGGTCGCCTGGCACTAACGTCGCCGCATTGACGTGTGGCAATCCGAGCAAAATCAAGAGCAGCAGCGGTGCCAGCTTGAAAAACGTCAACACGCCCATAGCGCGAATACCGTCTTTCACACCGATCACGTTCACCGCAATCAGGAACCCACAATAGAGGCTGATAAACGTAAAGCGGCCTATGCCTGTGCCGACCCACGGCAATAACAACGCGAGATAGACAACCATGACATTGGCATTGGCCGCGAAGGATGTGATCTTGCTCAGATACAACAACCAACCCGTACTGAAACCCGCCAAAGGACCGAAGGCATAATTGACGTACAGTGCCGGCCCACCCGACTCACGAAAATAGCTGCTTAGTTCGGCGAACGATAGAACGACGGCAATAAACAACACACCAACGATTAGAAACAACCAGGGACTGATACTCCCGGCGTTTGCGGCTACTCGTGAGGGCAATGCAAAAATGCCGGCACCGATCATGCCGTTCAAGACAAGAAAGGCGACCCCAAAGAAATGAATATCGCGAACGAGTTGACCTTGTTTTTTATCCGGCACTGGCCTTCCTGTAATTGCTTTGGGTGTGCATTAACGCGTCATGCCGTATCGGGTTTACAGGCATAGGGGATCTTGACCGCTGGTGGGCGATGAATGCCCTGCTGCAATAGAATTTTCTCGAACTCCGGTGTTTGCGACACGTCGAAATATGGGTAATTAAGCAATCCGGAAATAACAGCAAGGCCGGCTGCTCCCTCCGGAAAATTCCCGTATGCCGCATCTTCACGGCCGACGATCATATTAGACAACCACCACCACTCATTTTCTTGCATTAACGTCGCCACTCGCTTTACGGCAGATTGATCCTTTTCAGCACAAGCCTGACGCAATTCTGCCAGGCGCTTGTTGTTATCCGGAAACGACGTACCAATCAGGCGACGGAGCAACAGCTTTGCCTCGTCCATTTGTCCGTCCCACAAGAGCACGCGATGAGACTGATACAACCATGCATTACTGAAAACCCCTTGCTCTCGGTTGTCATTGACAAGCTGTACCGCGGCCGCCGTATTGCCCGCGAACAGTAAAGCCTCCGCCGCGTCGGCCACAGAATCAATATCATGACTACTTAGCGATAACCGGTGCCGAATGGTGCTCTCCAGATCGGGATTAAGAAAGTCCATTTGTTGCAACAGGTTGATTTTTAAAGTCAAAGCATCCCTGTCATTGGGTGACGTACGCAGGTATTCATTGAAATTTTCTAACGCCTCGGCAAAGCGGTATGCCACCATAGCTTTTTCACCGCGGTAAAAAAGTCCCGCGGGTGTATTCCCGGCCGCCGCAATCGCGGCGTCGATACTTTCAGCAAACTGCGCCGTGCTTTCCTCGATTGAGGCCTGATTAAAACCGACGCCTACCGATATGCCCTGCAGTTCATTCAACCAATACAGCGCGCTGGCCGCATGGGCCGCCGCAAAACCGGAATCAAGAATCCGAGCCTGATCAAACAACTGGGCGGCCCGTGCCAGCCCTGCGCCATCGCCATCACGTGAGGCTCTCGCTCTGATCGCAAGACCTTCCAGATACGCCTCATAAGCGGGCACTGATCGGGTACCGGCAGAGGCCATGCGTGCCAAAGCGTCAGGGTCCATTGCCGTTTTCAACGCTTTCGCGATCGAAATGGCCACGTCTTCCTGGATGCGAATGACATCATCGGTGCCACTGTCATAGGTTTGTGACCAGAGGTGAATACCGTCACGGGCGCGGATCAGCTGGGCGGTAATACGAATCTTGTCGCCACCGCGGCGCACCGAGCCTTCAAGAACGTGGCCGACGCCGAGTGAATTCGCAATCGTCGGCACGTCTTCCTTAGTGTTTTTAAATTTAAACGACGACGTGCGTGCGGCAACCTTGAGATCGGATGCCCGTACCAGTGTGTTCAAAATCTCTTCGGTCAGGCCGTCAGCAAACCATTCTTGCTCCCTGTCCGATGACATATTGACGAACGGCAATACCGCTATGGACTGATCATTCTCAGCAACAGCTACCACTGATTCCTCTGTAGCCGGTTGTTGTACCGCTGTCGCCACCTGCTGCTGCAGGTTCTGCCGATCCCAGGCGAACCATGCGACCGCCAGAATGAGCAAAGCGATCGTGATGTAATTTAATTTCTGGCCGGTCGATGCCGTGACCGATGCAGTCTTGTCTACGTCTGCGGTTTTCTTGACCCCATCCGGAGTAAGTTCAAAGGCCCAGGCGAAGAACAGTGCCAGCGGTAATCCGAGTGCCAGCAATGCCAGGACGACCTTCAAAATCCAGGCCGGCGCTTCGAAAGCAGGCAGTGCCATTTCAGCCACCTGGGCTACTAACCAGGCGACTACCAGGTAGGCCGCGCCAACGCGCACCACGTTGCGCCGCTTCAACTCGTCCAGTAATTCCCCCATACCGCCAATACCCTCTTCGTGGTTGGCAGCAACGATAGCACTTTCAACGCTTGCAGGGGAATGTTGGAACTTGAAATCGAGTGTAATCCATAATGTGTACGGCCTCTTTGAGTGCCGCGACGATTGGGTTAGGCTTTCGCCAACAGGGGACTCCATTTGCGAAACGTATTGGCTCAAAGCGGGTTGTTGGCACTCATTATTGTCAGTACGGGCGTCCTTGCGTCTGAATCCGCCCCAAAATCACTCACGGCCGTTTATTCAGATCTGGCCCCGGTCATCGACGGCAAGCTGGATGATGCGGCGTGGAAAGATGCCGCCGTCATCGAAGACCTGCACATGATCGAGCCTGAAGATCATGCACCTGCATCTGAGCCTTCCCGCATATATGTTTTGTATACCCACGAAGCTCTGTATGTGGGTGGTCAATTCTGGGATCAGGAACCCGACAAGATATCGGTCCATGTTTTGCGCCAAGGCGACTTTTCCTGGGGAGAAGATGGCATGTCGGTCATCATTTCACCCATGAATAACGGCCGTAACGGCTATATGTTCGACATGAATGTTAACGGTGTCCGCAACCAGGCCCTGTTATCCAACGTGACAGACGAGAATTGGCAGTGGCAAGGCATCTGGCATGGTGCCGGCCATCGCACTAAAGACGGCTGGACCGGTGAGATGGAAATCCCGTTCAAGACCTTGTCGTTCGATCCGGATAAAGATACCTGGGGGATTAACTTCACCCGCTGGATCGGGCGCCGCAACGAACGACTGGGTTGGGTTTCCCATAACTACACCCAGACACCGGGGAGTTCAGGGATCATCATTGGTATGGAAGACATGCATCAGGGTATCGGACTCGACGTCGTGCCCGGATTGCGAGTCGCGCAGTACAAGAATTGGAATCCCGCGTCGGACAGCAGCGAATTGGAACCTTCACTGGATGTGTTTTATAAGTTGACGCCCGCGCTGACTGGTGCCCTCACCTTTAATACCGATTTCTCCGGCACAACGGCCGATGCCCGACAGGTCAACCTAACCCGCTTTGGCTTGTTCTATCCGGAACAGCGCGGATTTTTCTTGCAAGACAGCGACATTTTTAATTTTGGTGGTATCAGTAGTCGCGATCGCGAAACGACGATGAACCAGGTTGAAAAACAGAACGGCCGACCGTTTTTCTCCCGCCGTATGGGGCTCGGTGAAGACGGCGCGGTCGTTGATATCAAGGGTGGGGCCAAACTGACTGGCCGAGTCGGACGCTGGAGCATCGGCTTTCTGGATATCGCCCAAAGCAAATTCGATGCGCCCGGGACCACAAATCTGATGGTCGCTCGGCTATCGGCCAACTTGTTTGAAGAATCCAGCATTGGTGCGATCGTGACCGATGGCAATCCGGATAGCGAGATAGGGAATACAGTAGTCGGTGTCGATTTCAATTACGCCAATACACGCTTAAAAAACGACAAGATAGTCACTGGCAATGCATGGTATCAGCGCTCCTATACCGAGGACGTCAGCGGCGACGATGCCGCGTATGGTTTCACGATAGCCGCCCCGAATAAGAACAGCTGGCGTGGCGGCATTGGCTTTAAGGAAATACAAAGTAACTTCTATCCCGCACTGGGATTTGCTCATCGCGCCGATATTCGCGATTACACCCTGGAGGCCGGTTACAACTATCGTCCAGAGAGTGACTGGTTACGCACGATATACAGTGGTGTGGATGCCGAGCGGATCGATCGAATTGACGGTACATTAGAAAGTGAATACGTCAATTTTCGAATTGCGGAGTTTGAGAACAATTCTAATGACAAGCTGAAGCTTCAAATCAGTTCGTCCAAAGAGAATTTATTCGAGCCCTTTGAAATTTTTGACGGTGTCATCGTTCCTGTTGGTGAATATTCATATACCAACTATTGCGTACACACGGAATCCGGGGAACATCGCACCCTCTCCAATCAAACCTATGTTTGTGACGGAGACTTTTTATCCGGCACCCAACTCGGTGCCGGAACAAATGTGACGTGGCGGCCGTCCCAACATCTCAAGTTCGCGGCCGGACTGGACATCAACAAGATTGAATTGCCCGAGGGTTCTTTTATAACTCGCCTCGCAAGTGTCCGGGCAGATATTGCTTTTACGCGAGCGTGGTCATGGGAAAATTACGTGCAATACGACAATTACTCCAACTCCGTCGGTGTAAATAGCATTGTTCGCTATTTACCGCGCGCAGGCAGGGAAATGGTCATCGTCGTGAATCGCGAATTTGCTGAAACCGGGCTGGACCGTCGTTTTAGGTCGACGTCACAAGACCTGATTTTCAAGATTGCTTATATTTTCCGCTTCTAGGGAACCCTATGTATATCGTTGACGGAATTCGATGGCGGTCTTATTGTAAGACTCAATGCTAGATTCCAGTCGGTAATTGTTCGCAAGGAGAACAATAATGTTTGCACGAATTTCAATCGCCCTCGGCGTAATGCTCGCAGCCATACTTTTGGTCACCGTACCCGGCAAGGTACAGGCCAGTGAACTGCGAGATTCCATTGCGGCGGACTACCAAAAAACGCTGGATCCCCTGTTCAAGTGGTTTCACCAACATCCCGAACTGTCAACGCAGGAGTTCGAGACATCAGACCGCCTGGCTGCCGAACTGGAAGCATCCGGTTTCAAGGTAACCCGTAAAATTGGTGGCACGGGCCTCGTTGGCGTTATGAAGAATGGCAAAGGCCCCACGCTCTTGATTCGCGCCGATATGGATGGCTTGCCGGTACTGGAAAAATCCGGTTTGCCCTACGCCTCTAAACGACGTCAAATTAATCTTGAGGGGCAGGAAGATCCAGTGATGCACGCTTGCGGTCATGATATGCATATCACCTCGCTCGTTGGCGTTGCTCACCAGATGGCCGCTCGCAAGAATCAATGGCAGGGAACTCTGATATTGCTGGGACAACCTGCCGAGGAAGGTGGGGATGGTGCGGCTAATATGGTTGCCGATCACCTCTATGATCGAGTTGGGCGTCCTGATTTCGCGCTGGGTATGCACGTCAATTCGCTGACGCCCGCCGGCAAAATCGTCTTCCGCGGCGGCCTCATGTTCTCAAGTGTCGACATGATCAAGATCATTATTCCCGGTATCGGAGCGCACGGGGCGGCGCCGCACAGGGGTAAGGATCCTATCGTTTTGGGTGCCGAAATTGTGATGGCGTTACAAACGATCATCACCCGTGAAATTTCCCCATTGGTTCCGGCATTGATAACTGTTGGCTCCTTTCACTCCGGGTCCGCACCAAACATTATTTCCGATGAGGCCGTACTTGAGCTAACCGCTCGCGCCAACAGCGAAGACGTGCGGATGTTAATTCGTGACAGCATCAAGCGCGTCGCCGAAAACATGGGACGAGTTGCCGGTATGCCGGAAGACATGTTGCCGCAAGTTGTCGTCCAGCCCGGTGGCGCACCAACGACGGTCAACGATGACGCTTTAGCAAAACGTGTACGTATCGCCATGGAGGCAGGTATGGGCGCCGATTCATTGCTTCCGTACGTGCAAAAGGACATGGGCGGCGAAGATTTTCCGTTCCTGGTCAATGTTGATCCACCCATTCCGAGCGTCTACTTTTTGGTTGGCGGAACTCCCCAAGCGGATTTCGATGCGGAAGCCAAAGGCGGTCCCGCTGTACCTTCCCACCACTCGCCATTGTTCAAGATCGCGCCCGAGCCATCTGTCACGGCAGGCGTTGAGGCGATGACCTGGGCCGCACTGGATTTACTCAGCAAGCACTAGTGATCAAGTGGCGAGGGCCCGCTCTCGCCACTCCCTCTCTGCGTCTCTTCCACTTGCCCGACTTTTGTTCTATGGTGGCGACACAATAATGAAGCCGAATCACATTGTTTGCGCATTGGTCGGCACATGATCGTTCCACAGCTTGGTAACACTCGTTACCGGTAATTTTGCATTTAGCACACGGGGGATTCGTGCGATGAATCGACGTAGTTTTTTTAAAACATCCGTTGCGGCAGCGGTCGCTGCGGCCTTACCTTCAGGTCACGCCCTGGCATCAGCGCTTAGTGCGCTAACCGAAGTTTCGACCGACTTACGTGGCATAACAGCCAACGGTGCGGAGACAACCCTGGAACGCGCGGCCGTGCAGGAACTCAGTGACGCGTTGCGAGGCCGCTTACTGCTACCGGGTAACGACGGTTACGATGATGCACGAGGCGTCCTAAACGTATTGATTGACAAACACCCTGCTCTCATCATTCAACCCTCAGGCGCCGCCGATATCATGAGTGCCGTGGATTTCGCGAGAGAGAGAAACTTATTGCTCGCCGTTAAGTGCGGCGGCCACAGTCACTCAGGCAAATCCACCTGCGAGGGGGGTATGCAAATTGACCTGTCGAGCTTCCGTAGCGCTCACGTCGAGCCCAAAGAAAAGCGTGCCTATGTTGCCGGTGGTAGCTTGCTCGGTGAACTGGATCATGAATCCATGGCGCAGGGACTGGTAACTACCGCAGGTACCGTTTCACACACCGGTGTGGGTGGATTGACCCTCGGCGGCGGCTTCGGACGCCTCGCTCGACGCTTCGGCCTCGCGCTGGATAATGTAACGGGTGTCAGCATCGTCACCGCAGACGGGAAGTTGCTGCAGGCAGATGCCAAGGAAAATCCGGATCTCTACTGGGGCATCCGTGGCGGCGGCGGAAATTTCGGGATTGTGACTGAATTTGGCTTCCAGCTGCATCCGATGCAACGCCAGGTAATTGGCGGCGAAATTATCTTCCCGCTGGCCAGAGCGCGCGACGTACTCAGTTTTTACGCGGACTACTCCATGCGTGCACCGGATGAGCTGTATCTCGATTACGGCATGATGTCCGGGATTGGCAAGGACGATGGAATTTGCATGTTGAGCGCCTGCTTCTCGGGCACGGCCAAGGAGGCCGACAAAGTCCTGGAGCAACTCCGTAAAGTCGGCGGCTCGATTAATGATGCCATCAAACCGATGGATTACGTTGCCTTGCAGCGCGCCTGGGACAGAGACCCTTCCGACCCACGAACATCAGGCCATTACATGAAAGCCGGTTTCTTACGCGAAATTGACGGCAAGTTGGTTGATGCCATTATTGACGGGTTCGACACCGACCCGTCCAGGGGCACGACTGTGTTCTTCCAACAGTCCGGCGGTGCAATCGGGCGAGTTGCAGAGGATGCAACGGCGTTTGCACACCGCTATTCGAGTCACAACATGATGGCATCTGTTGACTGGCCGTTGGGAACAGATAACAGCTCAACGATGGGTTATCTCAGGGGCTACTGGAATAAACTCGAGAGCTTCACAGATGGCTGGTACACCAACGGTGTCGGTGACGAGGCGGCCAAGATCGTCGATGCAAATTACCGCGGCAACTATGCGCGACTTGTAAAAATCAAGAACAAGTACGATCCTGGCAACCTGTTCAGTTTGAACGCCAATATTAAACCGACTGTTTGATACCAAAAGACAGCCCGGCGTACCCTGCGGCACGCCGGGCTTTTTTCATGCCATCGTTATTCTTTTATACCTTCGAGGTCAAAGAAAAACGCGTACTCAAAAGCGGCTTCTCGCAAGCGCTGCAAGCGTCCTGCCTTGCCACCATGCCCCGCTTCCATATCTGTCTTCAGCAACAAGATATGTTTATCTGTCTTCATCGCCCGCAGCTTCGCCGCCCACTTTGCAGGCTCCCAGTACTGCACCTGTGAATCATGCAATCCGGTTGTCAGCAGCATATTGGGGTAATCCTTGGCTGCAACCTGGTCGTACGGTGAGTAGGACACCATGTAATCGTAGAATTTCTCGGTGGCTGGATTGCCCCACTCGTCCCACTCCAATGCCGTCAACGGAATACTGTCATCGAGCATGGTAGTCACCACGTCGACGAATGCGACACCGGCATTGATACCGTTATAGAGTTCCGGCGCCATGTTTGAGACCGCGCCCATCAGCAAACCGCCCGCACTACCACCTTCTGCATATAAATGTTGTGGCGACGTGTAACCGGCTTCAACGAAGTAACGACTGACATCGATGAAATCCGTAAAGGTGTTCTTCTTATTGAGTTGGCGACCATCGTAGTACCAGTTGCGTCCCATTTCCGAGCCGCCACGTATGTGTGCCAGCGCAAAAATAAAGCCGCGATCCAGCATGCTGATGCGTGTGGAACTAAACGAAGGATCGTATATAGCGCCATAGGATCCGTAACCGTATTGCCAGACTGGATTTTTACCGTCCAGTTTCATGCCCTTGCGATACACAATCTCTACTGGAATTTGCGCGACACCATCACGTGCCGTCACGAAGATACGTTCTGATTGATAGTTGGCTGAATCGAAACCGCCGAGCACTTCGTCTGCCTTGATCAGGCGACTCTCGCGACGCTTGAACTCATAGTCGTATATTGAACTCGGACGGGTAAACGATTCGTAGTTGTAGCGTAACGTTGGACTATCGAATTCATAATTTGACGTTGAGGCCACCGCGTATGCGGGTTCTTCAAAACCAACAAGGAATTGCTCGGCGTTCGCCCGATCTATCACCGCTAACTGAGTCAATCCGTTTTGACGTTCATCGAGAACCAGATAGTCTTTAAACGCTGTAACCCCTTCGATCAAAACATCGTCGCGGTGCTCGACAACCGGTGTCCAATGTTCTCTTCCCGGAGTGGCATAAGGAGCCTCCATAACCTTGAAATTGACTGCGTCCTCATTGGTACGAATAAAGAAGCGATCACCACCGTCGGTCACGTAATACTCATCATCAACGATCCGCGCCTCAATCAGTTGCGGCTGCGCCTTTGCGTCTGAGGCGTCCAGATACCGAACTTCGTTGGCGACGGTGCAATTTGAGTTGATAAATATAAATCTGCCGGCGATGTCCTTGTTAACAGTAACGGTGTAGGTTTCATCAGGCTCGGTATAAATCAACTCCTCGTCGGCGGCAGCAACGTTGTGTCGATAAACTTTCTCGTAAGTCAGTGTCTGCGGGTTTTGCCTAACGTAATAAACAGTCTGACTGTCATCGGCCCAGACAAAGTTGGGAGTAATATTTCTGACACTGTCGTCGATTACTTCACCGGTCTCCAGGTCCACTATATTTAACGTGTAAAAACGCCGACCAACATCATCAACAGCATAAGCGGCCAATTTGTGGTCTGGACTGACTTTGAACCCAGCCGCTGAAAAAAACTCGTGACCTTCAGCAATTACATTCACGTCGAGCAATAATTCATCTTCACTATCAGGCTCAACATTGCGACGGAAATAGATCGGGTAATCCTGGGTACGTGCCTGCTTGCGAAAGTACAAATAATCGCCGTAGCGATAAGGCGCTGAAGAATCCTCCTCCGGCAAACGTGCTTTCATCTCTTCGAAAATCTTATCCTGCAATGGCTTGGTGTGAGCCATCACGGCATCTGTATAAGCGTTCTCTGCTTCCAGATACGCAATAACGTCCGGATTTTCTCGCTGATTCATCCAGTAGTAGTCATCTACCCGGGTCTTTCCAAGGGTCACTATTTCGTACGGGACTTTAGCGGCAGTGGGCGGTTGTGGCGCCTCGGTTTTTTGCCCACAGGCGACTAGACCAAATAGGGCTGCCAAGAGGCTGATTCCGGAGATCTTCATGTTCGCATTCCTTGAAACTTTGGAGGATGCGGCAAGAATACGCTTTGTCGCGAAAAGCATAAATCAGGCCTCTCATTATGTGGGTTTTACAAATGTTATAACATTTGTTATAACATTTACTCTTCAATCACCTGGGAAGGGATTAACAACAATGAATATCACCAAATTGAAGGTTCGCGCGGTTGGTAACAGTTTTGGCGTCACCATTCCGAAAGACATCATTGAGCAAATAGGCGTTGCCAAAGGTGACGAACTGCACCTGATCGAAATCGGAGATAGCTACATGATCACTGCATTTGATCCCACTTTCGACACCAAATTAAGTGCTTTCGACGATACACAGCGGAATCAGCGAAATGCGCTGCGTAGTCTCGCAAAATGAACTGGTTAGGGAGCGCCGAGGTGACGCTCTTTCATGGCGCGCTGGTAAAGCAGTACGGCGGACTGTTCTCCAAACCCAGGACAGGTGCGCTAACCGCCTCTTTGTCCCGCCCACAGACGTTACACGCAGCGGATCCTGGCAAGGGAGTGCCGGAGTTGGCGGCGGCCTATGCGTGGGAGTTCGCGCGCAATCAGGTATTTGCGGATGGCAACCAGCGACTGGCCTTGGCAACGTGTGGCGTATTTCAGCGCATCAATGCCTATGAGTTCAGGCCGACAGAAGTGGAAGCCGCCTGGTATTTCGGCAATCTGGTCAATGGCGAGATTTCGGAGCCCGAACTGACGGACTGGATACTGGGATGCTCTTACCCTACCGTCGTTGGCGGCGGCGAAACCGAAGGGCGATAGGGGCAGGACGCATAGCCCTGCCCCAGCCAATTACTCAGTTATTTGGCCGCTTCCAACGCCGCAAGACGTGCCGCTTCAAACTCATCGCCTTGATTCCAGACCGGCATGTCGTCTGCATTAGCAATCGACAGCCCCACCCAGAATCCCAGCACCGTGTCTTCAACCATACCGTCAAAATCCCATAAATCGTCAACTTCGTCGGATGGCTGGTGATATTGCACACTCTCGTAGTGTTCAAGCGGTGACTCCCCATCACCCTCAAACGGCTTGATGAAATCAGTACCCGGCTTGAGATAAATTGACGGCACACCGATCCTGGCGAAATTAAATTGATCAGATCGATAGAAGAAACCCCGATCCGGATATTGGTCCGGTTTAACGACCCGCCCCTGGCGCGCGGCAACCGATTTGACGATGGCGTCGTTCGATGACTTGCCTAAACCAATGAAAGACACATCGGTCGTCTTACCCCAAATATTGCCTCCGTCATAATTGATGTCGACCGCAATTTTTCCGGGCACAAAGGTCGGATACTGGGCGTAGTACTCTGAGCCCAACAGTCCCTGTTCTTCGGCTGCAACAAATGCGAGCACGATCGAGCGTCGTGGCTTTGCAGGTAACATCGCCAATGCTTTACCGATTTCCAGTACCGCCGCCATGCCACTGCCGTTGTCCCTGGCACCGTTATAAATGGTGTCGCCACTGGCGTCTGCTTTTCCTATGCCCAGATGATCATGGTGGGCCGTGTAGATAACGGCCTCATTCTTTAACACATCATCACTTCCGGGTAGCACACCGATTACGTTGGCCGTTTGAACGCTGCGCTTGGCCACCTGCAGTGCCATGGACGTCGTCAGGCCGAGTGACACCGGCTCAAAATCGCGGGAATGAGCAGACTGGATGAGCTTCTCCAGATCCTGCCCCGCGAATTTAGCCAACCTGCGGGCGGCATCCTCAGTTACCCATGATGCGACCTGAATGCGGGCCTCTCCACGGTCAGGAAGTTGAAATTCCTCGCCACTCCATGACGTTTGCACTACCTGGAACGGATAACCTGCCGATGGCCGGGTATGGATAATGATGGCGCCCACTGCACCCTGCTCGGCCGCCTTGGCGTATTTGTAATCCCAGCGACCATAAAACAAGCGTGTTTTTCCCTCGAACAACGCCGGATCCCAGTCCGGGTCGTTATTTAGCATTAACAGAACTTTGCCCTTAAGGTCGTAATCCTTGTAATCGTTCCACTCATACTCTGGCGCCTGAATGCCATAACCGACAAACACAACTTCGGCGTCCTCGATAACAGCCTCTTCCGCCTGTACACCGCTGGAGGCAATGAATTCATCCCAGTAATTCAGACTCAGAGAATCAACCCCTGAGGAAAAATTCCATGTCGAGGGTACAGTCGAAGTTAATCCAATGAGTTCGAACGGCTGCTCCCAACTGCCATCGAAAGCACCTGGCCCAAAGCCGATAGCCGCCATTTGCTCAGCAAGATATTTGCGCGCAAGCGTGTCCCCGTTACTACCGGGACCTCTACCCTCATATTTATCGTCAGAAATCTCGGTTGTGTATCGTTTCAGACCGGCCGCTGTTATTGCCGATGCTGCGTTTTCAGCCGCTTCGGTGTACAAGGCATCGGCTGGCTCAACTCCTGGCGATTTATCGCCGCACGCAGCCAGCAGGACAACAGCCAACAAACTGGTATGCAAAATCGAACTTCTCACAGGTTATGTCTCCCAATCTTCATGCAACAAGAGGCCAACGACTCTATCACAAGCCGCCGCAATGAAAGAATCCTGCAACAACTCCCAATCAAAGCCTGCATTAAGTTGGGCAAATTCATTTTTAGCCACCACAAAAAACCCGGCATGGAAGACCAAGCCGGGTTCTCATAGGTCAAACCAGTTCTATTCGTGGCTTAACTGGCTTTGGATTTGTGCAGTGTATTTGATTTGCAATCGGCAACCGCATCAAGCTCTTTCGTGATCGCCGTCATCTCTGCATTGTCGATTTCGTTCGCCGCACTCCAGGAGGCCATGCTAGGAAAAGAGTCTGCATATTTGAACGTACCCGACTTTCCAACCACCGTCTGCAGCACATAACTGTGAATATCTCCGCCGGCAACGTTGGCGTTGACGTATTTGACCCACTTGCCATTCGCTGCGTGCACATCCTTGATGGTCTTACCTTCATTCAACTTACAATCCCACAAATTAACGATTCGCGATTCATCCGCCGCACTGGCAACAGCCGCAAAGCCCAATACAATGGCGATCACAGATAACTTTAAATACTTGTGCATAATTTCCCCCAGATTTTTAAGAACGGGGTCGCAAAACCCCGGATAACCTATTTTGTACAAGAGTGTCAAAACTAGGCCAAAACGACTATACACCGATACGGGCTTTTTTTACCAACATCAAAATTTTTGAAAATGCACAGAATTCAGGCAAAAAAAGCAGGCTGTGCCTGCTCTTTTCTCTCAAGTTACTTCCCTATCTATTTGATAATACTCACTATCTCGACCTTCTGCGCCCGGCCCTGCCGCGGCGCCCGGCAACGGCTTTGGGCGCCGACCTCTCAGCAGGTGGCGGTAAATCAGGCAGGTCTGTTTGCTGCACGAAGCCGCTCTTTACGATCTCACGTAACGCTGAATCGACGGCGGGATCAGTATCGATCGGCTGATACGCTGCAAGTCGCTTCTCTACGCCAGCAACTGCACGTTGTTGCAAATCGATCGACCCGGCCTTTTCCCAGGCCTCCCTGTTTTCCCGGTCAATAACCGGATCTGTCAGGTAAAGCTCCTGCGGCCAGTGCTTCAAGGTATGCTCAGACGTAATCAGGTGATCCTCCGTCATCAGGTCTTTCACCAATTGCGTAGCCGGCAAATCATCAAGAATTTTGATGTCCTTGACGAAGTGCAATGCCTGCCCACAAACCTCATTATCGAACACCAACTTCGGCAAACTAAAGGTCAGTACAAAATCCAGCATGCCGGGCCCGGATACAGAGTTAACTCCCGCAATCGCAGCAAGCAAAGCACTACTGAATGTCTCGCCACCGGCCTGGGCATCCAAACTCTTGGCGTCACTCAATGCCATATAAGCCTGGGTCGGTAAATTCATCGACTTGGCAATTTCCACGTAAGCAACGTTCAGGTGCTGCGCTTCAATTGCTGCCATAGGCGAACTGGCGGCTTTCATATGGAAGGTCGCCGGCGCGCCACCGAACAATACCGGTGCTCCCGGCCGAATGATCTGCGCCATCGTAATACCAGTCAGCACATCGACACAGTGAAAAACGAGCGCGCCGACCAATGTCACCGGTGCAATCAATCCCATCAATGTTACCGGAACGATTTCAACCGGTATGCCAGCCTCAACGCAATCCAGCAAATTTTGGCAGGAGTCCTCACCGTAGCGGAAGTTACCCGTGGCCGTAATAGTAAAAATAGACATCGGCTTGGCAACCAGATCTGCGCGATCATTGCGGAACATCTGCAGCATATCGACCATCCGTTCGGTGCCTTGCTCACTGAATGAACCGGTGACCACAGGCTTCTTTGAAGTCGTCAAAGTCATGTACAAGCGCCATGCATCAGACACCTGCGACTCGATGTCTTTATTGGTCGAAAATGCCGTCGCCAAATAGGCTATGTTCTCAAGCGTATCGCAGACGCGTGCGTACTCGATAAAGTCTATTGAGTTCGAAAGGCGCGTTTTGCCAGTACGGTGGTCAAGAATCTTCAGGCCGCTGGATCCAGGAACGAAGTGAACGCTATTACCACCTATCTCGGTATACGGTGCGCCGTCGCGATCAAATAAGGTAAACGACTTCGGTGCGTCTTCAATGGCTTGCTCGACCACTTCACGCGAGAAAAATATCCGTTTGCCACTGGCGTCGGTTTTGAGGCCATGATCCAGCAAACGCTGCTTCATGGCGGGCCCACGAATCTCCATGCCGGTCTCGGCCATAATGCGTTTGGCTTCGTCCAGAATTTTTTCAATTAGTTCGTCACTTAAGACTTTTAGTGTCGGTCGCATGCTACTTATCCCAATATTTTTTTACTGATGTCGATTTGCAATTTCGTGTTTACGACGAGCAACGTAATCGCGAAGCGCTTCGTCCACAGCTGGATCCATTTCCGGCTGCTGATAGTTTTCTAATAATTGTTTCCAGATCGTATTCGCACGCTGCAGCGTGTCGATACTGCCTGCATCGCGCCAACTTTCAAAATTCTGGCGGGTAGACAGCATCGGTTCATAAAAAGCGGTTTCATAACGGGCAAGAGTATGACTTGTTCCAAAATGATGCCCACCCGGCTGAACTTCCGCGATGGCTGCTAGCGCTAATTGATCATCGTTAACTTCTATGGGCCGCAACGTTTCGGCCATCATCTGTAGCATTTCTGCATCAATAATGAGTTTCTCAAACGATGCTGTGAGTCCCCCCTCGAGCCAACCCGCCGCATGATTAACGAGATTGGCATGTCCCATGATGGATCCCCAAAGAGACATCTCACTTTCGTAGGCAGACTGGGCATCGCCACAATTCGAAGTAGTCGTGTTACTGGACCGATAAGGAATACCGAGGCGACGAGCAATCTGGCCGCTCGCAAACGCCGCTTTGGTGTACTCAGGCGTACCGAGCGCCGGCGAGCCACTACGCATGTCAACATTCGACGCAAATGCTCCATACATCACAGGCGCGCCCGCTTTCACAGTCTGTGAAAAAGTGACCACAGCGAGAATCTCTGCCGTTTGTTGCACCAGGGTACCTGCCATCGTTGCCGGGCTCATGGAACCGGCCAGTGTAAATGGCGTAATACAGGCAATTTGTCCAGCTCGCGCCAACTCGATAACCGCCTCCGACATCGCGTTGTCCAGTTGCATCGGCGAGTTGGTATTAATAATCGCAAGTATGGCGGGATGCTGCGCGAGCTCTTCACGATCAATACCCAGCGCCAGACAGGTCATCTCGATACCATCAACGGCACGCTCACCACCTAGTGCATAGCCCTGCGCATTCTTGTCAAGCAAAGTCAGTTGCGCGTAGTACAAGTCGAGGTGGCGGGTTTCAGGCGGCAAGTCCATCGGTTCAAAACAACCGCCACCTTCCTGGTGAATTATATTCAAGCTCTGGATGACCCGAAAATAATCGCACATCTCTTCATAGGTACCCGGCCGTCGACCTTTTTGCAGGTCGCTAACAAATGCGGGACCGCCAACTGATGAAAAGATGATGTTATTGTTGCCGACCATCAGGTTGCGGGCCGGATTACGTGCTCGCAGGCCATACTTTGACGGCGCTAAAGCCAGCTTCTCAAGAACCAGGCCGCGATCAAAACGCACCATACGGGTGCTGTCATCAACACTTGCTCCCGCCTCCGCGAGCATCCTGCGACTCTCATCATTGAGAAACCGCATACCCTGGCCTTCCAGCACGCCGAGAGCCGCATCAATAATTGTTTCAACCTGATCTGCACTCAGAATTTCGATCGGCGAATACGGATTGGTAACAGTGCGCCATGGCAACTGCTTTACAGATGATGCAACACGCTTGCTGCGGTGATTACGGCGCGCCATTAGCGACGACCCGCATAGAAAAATTCGATGTTGAACACGTTTTAGCCCGCCCTTAAAGTATCCAAAAACTCATGCCGCCAAGTATCAGTTTTTTCTACTTGATTAAAACAGTAAAGGTGATGACCCGCGATATTACAAGTCGGATCCGCCAACTCCTGAGCCAGTTCAAGCAACAGCTCATCCGGAGTGTAGGTTTTGGTGCGAAACATCATCTTTGTCGCAACTTTGCTCTGTTTACGCAGAAAGCGAAGGGAATCACCCACTCCAATCCGCATCGACGTTGTCAACAGCGATTTCCGATCCGCAACACCCGGCAAACCTATCCAGGCCGGCAACGTAATACCCATAGCACGGATTTTACTCAGCCAGCTCCTGATCGCTTCCGCCTCAAAACACATTTGCGTAACAAGATACGTGGATACAGCTTGCTTCTTCACCAACTCATTGAGCAGAACTTCATCATCAACATCTGGGTGACCTTCCGGATGCGCTGCAATACCAATATCAACCAACTTGTGATCGTATTCTGCAATGGCACGCAATAGCTCGTATGCCGTCTTAAATTTCCCCGCTGGCACTTTTGCATCGCCACCCGGCACAAATAAGCTATCCACACCAAGCACCTTAAGTTCAGCCATGATTCCATCAAGATGCGCGTCATCACGAACCATCTTGGCAGCAACATGCGGGATCACGCGAAAACCGCGGTCAACCAGACGCGCTGACATCTCCAACGTCTCCTGGATACCTTTGGTCGGGGAACAGGTCACGGCGACATACGAATTAGGTTTCAATACTGACAATCTTTCCTCAATCGTCGCTGTAGGAAACACCTCCATATAGGCACTTTCTAATGACTTGATAAGAGCCGTCCGCTCTTGGGCGCTAAGCTTCACTTCTCAATTCCTTCTGCTACGGCGACGGCGACCACCGACCGGCCCGCTCTCTTCTTTGCGTGCCGGCAAATTGACAACCTTCGCCAGCTCTTCAAACGCATCAGTCTTGTGCGGAATCGACATCGCCGCTACAAAGTGCTCCTGGAAACGAGGTTCTACAGCAGTCTCGATTTTCTCCACCGCACGCACGCGTTGTTCAACATCCGGCCGCGCATTCTTGTCGAGCAAGGTAATCCGGGCGCCGGTACCGGCTGCGTTACCCGCCGACGAAACATTTTCAAGAACGCAATCAGGAATCATCCCCAATACCATCGCGTATTTGACGTCGATATGCGCTCCGAATGCCCCGGCCAGGCGAATGCGATCCACTTTTTCAACACCGAGCTTTTCCATCAATAGGCGTGCGCCGGCATATAAGGCGGCCTTGGCTAACTGAATAGCACGTACGTCATTTTGTTGAATACGAATTGCGGGTGCGCCCTCGCGCAGAACATACGCAAAGGTGCGCCCTTCCTGAACGATTCGCGGCGAAGCCGATGGATGCGTATTAACGATCGTTCCATCCTGACTAATGATGCCTGCGAGAAACATCTCGGCAACGGTTTCGATAATGCCCGAGCCACAAATGCCCGTTACCCCGTTCTCGGTAACTTGCGCCGAGAACTCGGGGTCGTCCGACCACAGGTCGCAGCCGATGACTTTGAATTTCGGCTCAAGTGTTTCCGCGTCGATACGCACCCGCTCTATCGCCCCAGGTGCCGCGCGTTGTCCCGAACTGATCTGGGCGCCTTCGAAGGCCGGCCCCGTTGGGCTCGACGCAGCAAGCAAGCGGTCGCGGTTACCTACTAGCATTTCGGCATTCGTGCCCACATCAACGATCAATGAAATTTCATCGCGCTCGTAAGGCGCTTCCGCCAACAAGACTCCCGCTGTGTCCGCACCGACATGGCCCGCTATACAAGGTAGCGCATAAACGTAACCGCCCGGATTAATCGTGATGCCAATATCGCGAGCCGGAATACTTTGGCCTGCATCACTCGCCAACGCGAATGGCGCTGTCCCCAATTCTACTGGATTCAGCCCGAGCACGAGGTGGTGCATGATGGGATTACCGACAACCGTCATTTCCAACACATCGGAAACTCCGAGCTCAGCTTCCTTGGCGACCTCAGCCACCAGATCACTGATCGCCTGTCGCACGACTCGCGTCAATTCGATCTCGCCGCCAGGATTCATCATGATGTAAGAAACACGACTCATCAGATCTTCGCCGAATCGTATCTGCGGATTCATCTGACCGGCACTCGCTAGCACGTCGCCATTGCGCAAGTCGCACAAATGAGCGGCAATCGTGGTAGAGCCCACATCGACTGCAACGCCGTACAAGCGGTCTTTGAAACCAGGCCAAATCGCAATCACACGGTTGTCGTCACGAACAGCGACCGTTACCTGCCACTTGCCGGCTCGCAATGTTTTTTGCAGTTCCTGTTGCACGTGCAAATCACAAACAACATTTTCCAATTGCCATTCTTTCTTGAGTGCCGCCAGCAATCGTTGAAGGTCGCCCGTCGGCTTATGCATATCCGGCTGCTCTACCTCAACAAAATAGGCATGCACCATCGGATTAATATCAATGTCGTGCGCTTCATGGGGTTTGCGTACGACCTGCCGATGCACCTGGCTACTCGCTGGAACATCGATCGCCACATCGCCCAGCAAACCGGCCTGACAACTCAGTCGACGATCCTCGGCAAGTCCACGTCTACCCTTGTAACGGCCTTCGCCTTCCCCGGCAGGCGAAAGGTTATCGGCACTGGACACGATACCGTGCTTGGACATTTCTCCCTCGGTGACCTGTACCTGGCAGCGCCCGCAAATGGCGCGTCCACCACAGACCGAATCGATGTCGACACCGAGGCTGCGAGCCGCCTGTAACACCGGCGTTCCCTTGGGAAAACGGCCGCGCCGCCCGGAGGGCGAAAAAACAACCAGGGGATCTTGCGTTGAACTATCAGTCATGTATTTCAGCTACCCGTAGAACGACGACGGCTGCCGCGGCGACCGCGACGTTGCGCACCATCAGCCAGCGGTTCCCGATAAGCGCGAATCCATGCCGCGCACTCCGGATCATTGCCCATAACGACGTTCGCGCCACGCACTGCCTGCATTAGCTCAGTGTGGAGTGGATTTGTGATCGCAGAGGTCATACCACTCGAAATCGCCATGCTGATAAATGCGGCATTCAGACCGTTCCGGTTCGGCAAACCAAAACTCAAATTGGAAGCTCCGCAGGTGGTATTTACGTGTAACTCTTCCCGCAGTCTTTTTACGAGTGCCATCACCTGTCGTCCCGCTGTATTGATCGCCCCAATCGGCATAACCAACGGATCCACTACGATATCGCTTGCAGGAATACCATGATCCTGTGCCCGTTCTACGATTTTCTTGGCCACATTGAAACGCACGTTTATATCTTCTGAAATACCAGAGTCATCATTCGAGATTGCAACCACCGCACAACCATATTTTTTCACCAGCGGCAGCACACGCTCCAGGCGTTCATCTTCCCCAGTTACGGAATTCAGCAATGCTTTACCCTGATAGGCCGCAAGACCTGCTTCCAGCGCTTCGACGATCGAAGAATCAATACACAATGGCACGTCGGTAATGGATTGAATTAATTTAATGCTCTTTGCAAGAATGCCCGGCTCGTCGGCCAACGGAATACCTGCATTAACATCGAGTATCTGGGCACCAGCCGCGACCTGAGCCAAGGCGTCAGACTCGACCCGGCTAAAGTCACCATTCTTCATTTCTTCAGCCAGCAATTTCCTGCCAGTCGGATTAATACGTTCGCCAATGACGACGAAAGGCTGATCGAAGCCGATAATGACTTCCTTGCTCGCTGAACTAATTACTGTATGCGTCATGTTTTATTCCTGCTTTCAGTCGGTCGCTCCGACTTAACTATTTGGGCTTTACGTTATCGATTAGGCCACCGGCCTTGACGACCGCTTCGAGAAATTCACTATCAAACTTGCCTTCCAGTTCCGCAACGCGCTGTTTCAAAATGGCATCGAGATCACCCTCGACAGATTCGGACTCGCGCCGCCAGTCATCAAGGTACGCATCGCTTGAACCGCGACCGGCGCGCATTGCCGCGCGATCAATCGCTTTCGCAAAACGCGGCTCCAACTCTTTTTTGTGATTGGTTCTGCCCGCGCGACAGATAACCTGTGCCGGTATATCGCGCCAAAAAATAGTGATTAACTTTGCCACTGAATAATATGCTCCGCTAAATTTCGTTCAACCGGTTCAAGTCCGGTTTGCAATTTTTCAAATGTCAGCCCAAGAAATGCCGCCTGGGACCGCGCCCGTTCTGTTAATTCGTCTGATTCTGTTTGTGCCAGGTACACCAACTTGCGATAGTTACCAAAGTATGCCGACATCAACTCCGGATGCTTATCCAGACCCAAGCCATTTTTAACCAGTCGATCGAAGTGGCGAACCAGAAAATCAGTCAGGTAGTACGTCCCTGGTTCCTGCTCGGCAAGATTTGCAAAAACGTCGCCACCGGCAAAAAACTCGTAGCAATGAGCCCCGGGCAGACGATCCAGTCCGTATTCATCCAGAACGGCATCCAACAATCCGCCAGTGCCGCAATCAGCGTAGGCAACAAAAATATGCTGATACTCACCCTGGTATTTCTCAATCGTTTCGCGAACGCGCGCCGGAATTTTCTCTGGCCTGTTATGCAGCTCAGCTGGCAGACATTGAATCTTGATATGCGACCATTGATTGTGGCGCTGCAATTGCACTAGCTCTTTCGCCAGTGCGCCGCAGGCA
>JAHEFE010000059.1 GCA_024640365.1 Woeseiaceae bacterium
GCAGCAGACCCCAACCCTGTTCTGCATAACGCTCTCGCGGATTGGTTCCGAGCCCTTTGAAATTAAAATAATCTATCGCTGCAAATAGTCCCTGTGGCGTTGCGATCAATTTTTGCAACAGGTCGGTCAGGGGCTCCTTCTCCGCAACGGACAAGTCCAGTTCACGCCAGCGGCGCTCGAAATTCGTAGCAATGAATTGCGCTTGCTGAACCGTGGTACCCGCCAGCCACTGTCGCAGCGCCATCAACTCATCCGAGTCCAGCGCCTGATCGAAGGTCTGTTTGTCCTGCCAGGGAGCAGCAAATGGTGTAAGCGACTCGACCCAGGTCGGCGTGGGCGCACACACACTGTTGTGGACCTTCAGATAGTCCACGAGCGCCGGAAACGTTTCGTCAAACGGTGCGTCGACACCGTCGGGAAACCAGATGAAATGACCAATACCCAGAGAGGGAAAGTCCTCTCCCGCACCCCAGTATGTTAGGTTGCGAGCCTGACCGCCCGTTTCGTTTTTGAAAATACGCGTACCAATCCAGTGCAGATCCGCTGTAGAAATAAACGGCAATGTTAGTTCGCGTGTCGGTTGCTCAGCAGCCGGCCTCGACGAACAGGCCGTCAACCCGGTGTGCAAGAACAGGCAAATCAACAAGATAAGGCCGCGCGGCATTTTGGCGAGATTCACAATCGCATCGCTCCGTGTTGCACGGACGAGGGACACATTGTCAGTAGTGACAGGCTCACTCATGGTTTCACGACGCTTCGCTCAAACACGGTCCTTAACCCCAGGCCGCACAGGGATACCTGTTGTTTGCCCGCCAAGGAGCCTCGGCCATGCAAAGAAAATGCCCTGTTTTGAGCCAAATCTGCATACGCCGCCGGAACACACACCGGTTCCAATCACTTCGACAATGAGTTGGAAATCCTGGCTCGCTGTTCCGAAACTCAGAAAAGAAAAAGCGCCATGAACCTGCCTTGCCCGGTAGACGGGGTCAGGCAGATCCATGACGCAATGTCAGTCTGCAAAGTACCGTTAACTAATTACTTAGTTGAACTGGTACTTAATAGCTAGCTGAATACGACGCGGCCTATAGAAGCTTCGCGGATCACCGTATTCACCACTGCTCGCCCGAGGGTCAATGTTGTAACCCGTCTGGTTATCGAACACGTTAAAGATATCCGCACGCAGCTGGATATTCTGCTTATCACCAATGGCAAAGTTATGCGTGTAGTTCAGGTCCATCTGCCAGTGCGAAGGCGAGGTACGAACACCAGCCGGCTCGGCATAACGAATCAGGTCGTTGCCTGTGCTGGGTGTGTAACCGTAAACCGTGCCATCCCAAGTTTCCCAAGGCTCGCCCGACTGGTAAACCAGGTAGGCACCGGCACGTCCTTCCCATGCAAACTGATACGAACCATAGAGCTTCAGCATGTGGCGACGATCACCTTTGAGATTGCCGTCTTTATTATCCCAGAGCTGGCGACCGTAGCCGTCTGCAAGGTTTGATGAGCCAATAAACAAGGCGCCGTCATTGAATGAACTCGTGTTGTCCTGGTCAAAGTTACCGTAGTAATGGGACCAGGTGTAAGAGCCGTGCAACATCCACGCGTCATGAGCCCAATCGGCCTCGAGGCTGGCTTCATAGTATTTCGTGTAAGCATTATCAAGCTGGGCTATCACATATGAAGACCCACCAATCTCACCGCGGATTGCGGCAAATTCGGCATCCGGAATATACGACTCGTTCGGAATATCGCTCGGCGCGTTGTCGTAAGTCCTGGAGCTATTCCAGGTATCCTCCCAGAAATTCACAGACTTGCGATAACGTACGTGTCCACTGACTGTCAGCTCATCCGACATTTCTTTGACAGTGCCCACCAGGAACTCGTCGGTATGGCGGGGCTCTATACCAGCCTGGAACCATTTGCCTGACGATGAATCCACAGGGGCGCTTTCGATAAAGTCACCGTTCGCATCGAAGTAGACGTCAATACGGCTACGCAGATTACGATCCCACGAGGCCGCACGAGCCAATGACGATGCCGCCGGGTTATAGCGTGCGTAATTGGCGTATACGGCACCAGTATCCGAGTAGTCCCAGTTAACGCCGAAGCGTGGCTGAATCATGTCCTTCCAGTCCACTTCGTACATCTTGTACGGAGTACCTGGCGACTGCTCAAGACCTGTAACCGGATTATTTGCATTTGGTGCCAGACCCTGCCCGTACAACACATCATTGCTGAACAGGAAGCCAACGTTATAGGTCCAGTCGCCCATCGAAATCTCATCATTGATTTCGATGCTTTCAGACACGGATCTAGAATAGATGGACGGGATCAGTTCCTGACCTGAGTCACTCAGCAACGACTGCTGTTGCACGCGAGCCTGGTAGAACACGGGGTCACCGAGTATCGGTGAATTAGCACGTCCACCCGGGATTTCTATATAGCCCCAGCCGTTCGAACGGCGCGCGAGGTCCTCGGCGACTTCCATCCACTGGTAGCCAGCGTGCAGATCATGGGTGACGTTGCCGGAATAGATTGTATGATCAACCCCGATCTCAAAACTTTCACGGAAGAAGTCCTGATCATCAATCTGAGAATAACCACCTACCGCACCACCGCCTGTAACCGGGTCGTAGCTGTATGCATCTACGATCGGCATCAGGAAGGTATTAAAAGCTATATCCTCAGGCGCAGTGCCAGTGCTGTACAATGGAATATCGACATAACCCATCTGATCCAGGTTAGCCACATCAAGTGACCCGCCTTGCTGCGGGATAAAATCAAACAACGTATCAGGACGCGAGGAGTTCAGGTTCTCGTAATTCGTATACTTGAAATTTACCGATGTGTTGTCGCTCGCAACCCATGATCCTTCAAGGATCAGGACGTCCTGGGTAGCCTTTGAGCCGACCGACGCCGTCGGTGATTCTAAAGCGCCTACGCTGGCGTTCTTTTCTTCGCGATCGGATGTACGGTAACTGGCATCAAGCAAAATATTATCTGTCGGTGCGAACGTTAGCTTGCCGAAGAACTCGTCGCGCGTGTTGTCGTAGTCGCCTACTGATCCGTACGCATTGGAAATGTTACTGCGCGTACGTTCCGGACGGTAATAGGAGGTATAAAAATACAGACGATCCTGCAGAATTGGGCCGCCAAGACTCAGCACGGTCCAGCTGCGGTCTTCGTCATATACCAGTGACCCTGTATCCTTATCCTGGCTGCCGGTCATGCCAGCACTCTGCAACTGGTAGCTAGCTTCCGCTTTAAACTCGTCGGTACCACTCTTGGATACCGTGTTCATCGTAAAACCACCAGATCGGTTAAAACCAACTGCTTTCGCACCGCCGCGTACCACAGATACCTGAGCGATATCGTGGGAAGACGGTTCGCTACCCAGAACACCGAACAGCGGCATGGATACATCGACGCCGTCGAACTGGTAGACGTTATCCTGTCCAGAACCACCAGCACTTGGGCCACGAACTTCCAGCTCCGAGTATTGGACGCCCGGTATCAGCTTCATCAGATCCCGATATTCCTGACCAACCGGAATCGAGTCAATAGTGTCAGCGCTGATCGCGTTCTTAAGAGAACCCTGACCCGCATCTGCCGCCAGTTGCTGCCCCGTCACTACGATTTCCTCGACTTGAGCCTGGGTCATTCCAAAATCAATATCGAGCTTCGTGTCTTGTTGCAGTAAGACAGCGGCCGGCCGCACCAAAGTTGACCCATCGTTAAAAGTGAAAGTCACTTCATAGTCACCCGGGGGCAACAAGCGAATGCGGTAACGACCATTAGTCGCTGATACCGACGAGCGGTTTTGAGGCAATACATTACTACTTGCCTCTACGGTAACGCCTGCCAGAGCGTTGCCACTACCGTCGGTGACGTAGCCAGATATATCGCCGGTCTGCTGGGCGAATGCTGACGACGCAAAGAATGCGAGGCCGAGTGCAAATATTACTTGAGCACTAACCGCTCTGAAATTCGAAATGGAATTTCTCAGCAACTTTTGTGGTTGCATCATATTTTCCCCTTAACGCTGAGTTCGGATTGTTATTAAGTGTAGCTAATCGATCGGAGTTAAAATATCATCGGAGCCGGAAAAGTAAAGAATTTTTTATTCCTGCACAGCCCCAAGAGACCCTCTCTAGTTGTTTGATTACCACAATAAACGGGCTACGCGTACACATTGGAATAATATATTCGACTATTTTCTGGCTCCTCGGGGTCATTACACGCAAATATCCTGGCTGACAAAATGACTAAGCACCTGTTTCGACACTACCCCGGCAGATCAAGCACTGGTTTACTGATTCTGGCATTTCTGCTGCAAAGCTGCGCGAGCGAATCTTTGATTCATTCCACTTCGGAGAACTTCAACAGTCGGGTTGGCATTATCGTCATTCACCACACATCCGATGATTTCGCGGATTCTCTACGAGTGCTAACGAAGCCTTCGAGCTACCCAGTGAGCTCCCATTATCTGATACCAGAGCCAGGTGACGCGAGTTACACCAACAAGAAGCTTGAAATCTATCAGTTGGTGCCTGAATCAGGTCGCGCCTGGCATGCTGGCAAAAGTTACTGGGGCGGACGTACAGCTCTCAACGACCAGTCCATTGGCATTGAAATTGTTAACCAAACCTACTGCCGACGTGGATCCGCCAATATAGCTCCTGACAGCAGTGAAAATACGAGAATCTGTTTTTACCCGGACTTTCCCGAATCGCAAATGGTGCTCGTAATCAAACTCCTGCAGGAACTGGTCGATCGCTATCCTGAAATCAAAGCCGTTAATATTGTTGGCCATTCTGATATCGCGCCCGACAGAAAAATTGATCCTGGCCCGCGTTTCCCCTGGCAGCGCCTGTATCGCCTTGGCTACGGCGCCTGGTTTGATGATGAAACCGTGGTTCGTTACTGGGATCAATTCAAATCTGCGCCCCTACCATTACGCAATATCCAACGCGCACTGAACGTATACGGTTACGGCATTGATGCGACGGGAGAGCTCGATGAACATACCAGAAACGTTTTGCGCGCTTTCCAGATGCACTTCCGCCCATCGCAAGTTTCCAGCGAGCCAACGGCCGAAACGGCTGCGATTCTATATGCATTGATTGAAAAGTATTTCCCGGACCAGCTTGAGGAATTGCTAAGAGTCGAAACACCCTCTGATGAGCTGGCTCCCGAGCCTGCCACCATTTCCTGACTGTCTGGCATTGCCCAGTGATTACCGACGGATTTACATACATCGCGATACTGGTCGCTTTTGGTGGCACGCTTAAGCTGCTGGAGCGTAACAGTGGCAGTCGTTTTTTTGAGTATGTTCCGGCGATCGTGCTGCTGTACTTCGGAGCCATGCTGCTATCGACAGCCGAACTCTGGACGCGCAACGCCGAAATTGATGGTGCTTACCGCGCTGTCAAAAGCAATTTACTACCTGCCATGATTTTTCTGATGCTGTTGAAAAGTGACCTGCGACAAATACGCAAACTCGGTGGCAAGATGTTGCTGGGCTTTTTCGCCGCATCGATAACAATCGCTATCGGCTTCGCAGTGTCCTTCGCCGTTTTTCACAATCAGCTCGAAGCTGACGCCTGGAAAACATTTGCAGCACTTAGTGGCAGCTGGATGGGCGGCACCGGCAATATGGCCGCGATTCAAGGCGCTTTACATGTACCGGACTCGAGCATGGGATACACCCTGCTGATCGACTCCATTGACTACGCTATCTGGGTAGTGCTGCTTTTGGCACTGGTGCCGTATGCAAAACACTTCAATCACTGGTCGCGCGCCGACACCGACACGCTGGAACGCGTTGGGCTAAGCCTTGGTGATACCGATACCTCGAATCAGAAGCCGCTGGACGCCACCAACCTTTTATTCCTGACCGGCCTGGCACTATTAATATCGGCAGGAGTACAACTCCTTGCGGTCGACCTGCCGACCGGACCGTTCATGACCACAACGACCTGGACCGTGTTGATCGTAACTGTGGCTGGCGTTGCGGCGGCGGTAACGCCACTGGGCCGTATGGCGGGATCTGAAGAGCTGGGATCTGTAATGCTGTACATCATCATTGCGCTGATCGCCTCTCGAGCAAATTTCGCCGAGCTAACACAGGCGCCGGCCTATATCTTATCCGGGCTCTTAATACTGCTCGTCCACGGCGTGTTGCTCGCCGGCGTAGCAAGGCTGTTCCGGCTGGACCTGTTCACCTGCGGCATTGCCTCACTCGCCAATATTGGCGGCGTCGCCTCCGCGCCAATACTTGCCGGTGCTTACTCACAAGCGCTCGTTCCGGTAGGTGTTTTGATGGCGATGCTGGGTTATATCATTGGGACGGCGGGAGGCCTTCTTGTTGGACGCCTGTTAGCGATGATCGCCGGATGATCGTGAAAACTCATACGCGAATAATTCTTGCCGCCGCACTGTGTCTGGAATTAATCACGGGCTGTTCGGACCGACATACCGAACCCACCGTATCCGTATCCGCAGTAACCCTGCAAACGGATGTCATCGGCATGGAGGATAGATTTCTGACTCCCGACTACTGGATTGAAAAAGCGAATAGTAAGGCGGTGATTTTGACCGCACAGCAAATTGACGCTTTCAACAAGAACTCAATCGACGCTACTGACTCGATGGTGAATCTGCACGAGTATCCCTCCGAACTAAGCCCCGACCAGCTACTGGAGAGGCTGCGCTCAGTCAGTCACGTGCCCGATAGTCCTCGCTATTACCCGGATGGCACACTCGTCAGCGAAAGCGATTATGGTCGTTATGAAACGAGCCTGAATCTGGCGGCAATTGTGGGATCCCGGCCAGTGCGATTCGGCATGGTCGTGAAGCGCGCCAACATGCGCACCTACCCGACCGACGATGCAATCTATAAAACGGAAGTACCTACAGACCTTGATCGCTTCCAGGAAAACGGATTGTTTCCTGCTGACGCGGTCGCCATTCTGCACAGCAGTGCTGACAACCAATGGTTACTGGTGCAAAGCTATAACTACCTGGCATGGGTGCGCGCCGACGCAATAGCGATTGGTGCCAGGAATGACATCCTTGACTACATGGGTCGCAACGACTTCGTCATCGTTACCGGAAGTAAAGTCTTTACCAATTTTAACCCGCAACTAGCCGTGTTATCCGAACTGCAACTCGAGATGGGGTCGCGGCTGCCGCTAGCCAGTCATGCCGCGACGGGAGACAACCTTTATGGTCAAAACCCCTACGCAAGCTATGCGGTAGATCTGCCAGTCCGCACTGAAGACGGTGAACTGCGGTTCGCACCCGCACTGATTGCCCGCAATCAGGACGTAACTCACGGCTACCTCCCATACACGGAACAAAACATTATTCGCCAGGTATTCAAGTTTCTTGGGGAACGTTACGGCTGGGGGCACTCCTATAACGCCAGGGACTGCACTGGACTTATTGGCGAGGTGTTCAAGACTTTCGGTATTTTGCTACCACGCAATTCCGGCGATCAGGGCAAGAGCACGATCGGCAACAACATTCGATTCGATGCGGCCGATACGGCAGCTACAAAGATTGACGCCTTGCAGTCACTAAGCATAGGCAACCTCATTTACGTTCCCGGTCACGTCATGGTTTATCTTGGCGACGTCGATGATCAGCCGTATGTCATACATGACGTAAGCAGTCTGAACTACACGATGGATGATGGGAGTTTTTACAGCGGAGTATTAAATGGCGTTTCGGTAACCCCTCTGCTACCCCTGCGTGCGGACGAAAGTCGCAGCTATGTCGACTCGATCACTAACATCAAACAAATAAAATAACGGGCAACACCATGAAAATCACATCGATAGAACTCGGCAAACTCCGCGTTCCTATGAAAACGCCGTTCAAAACGGCTCTGCGCACTGTCGACCATGTCGAAGATGTCGTCATAATTATCGACACTGACACGGGTCATCGCGGTTATGGCAGCGCACCCGCGACGGCAGTGATCACGGGCGAAACTCATGGCTCTATTATCGAGGCCATTCGCACGATTATTGCGCCTCGAATTCTCGGCGAGGACATTCGCAATTTGAACCATATTGTTGATCTTATTCAGCACTCGATCTTTAAAAATTTCAGCGCCAAAGCGGCAGTGGAAATAGCCGTCTACGACCTGTTCGCGCAATCGTTCAATATGCCGCTCTACCGAATCCTGGGTGGGGGCGAACCAGTCATTTCAACGGACCTGACGATAAGCGTCGACTACATCGACAAGATGGTCGCTGATGCATTACAGGCCATAGACCAGGGCTTTGATGCCCTGAAAGTCAAAGTTGGCAAAGACCTCGCTCTGGATATTGAGCGAATCAAAGCAATTCATGCCGCCATTCAAGGCAAAGCACTAATCAGACTGGATGCCAACCAGGGCTGGACGCCCAAACAAACAGTGTGGGCGCTGCGCCAGCTTGAGGATAGTGGTGTCGAAATTGAGCTCGTGGAACAGCCGGTGCGCAGTGACGATATTGACGGTATGCGCTACGTAACGGAACGGGTAACGACGCCCGTGATGGCAGACGAAAGCACCTTTGGGCCGAAGGAAGTCATCGATATCATTCGCATGCGCGCGGCCGATATCATCAATATCAAACTCACCAAGACCGGCGGCCTTTCTAATGCGATCAAGATTGCTGATATAGCCGCAATCTACGGAGTAGACTGCATGATCGGTTGCATGGCCGAAACCAGTATTAGCGTCGCCGCAGCAGCGCACCTCGCAGTCGCTAAATCCAGCTCGATAACTCGTATCGACCTCGATAGTCCGGCGCTCGCAGCTATGGATCCGATCATTGGTGGCGTTAAGTTCGATAACTCTGAAATCACGCTCAATGAAACACCAGGCCTTGGAATCGAGAGCATCCAAAATCTGACAATGCTGCATTTCGACTAGCGTGGCCCCACAGGAAACAACTACGCTTTTGCTCAACGCTTACTGGTGTAGATAACGCCGTGGTACGCGATTGGTAACGCTCGTGAGCAACTCATAACCGATCGTGCCCGCGGCATGTGCGATCTCATTGACGGACAGGCCCTTGCCCCACAGAACAACCGGGTCGCCGACCTTCACACCAGGAACAGCAGTCACGTCGACGGTAATCATATCCATTGATACAGTACCTACTAACGGTGCAATGTGGCCATTAATCAAAATAGGTGTGCCATTCGGTGCGTGCCGCGGATAACCATCGGCGTAACCGATAGCGACTGTCGCGATTGTCGCGGGGGAGCCTGCCGTCCAGCGGCCACAATAGCCAACTGAGTCGGCCGCCGCTATGTCGCGAACAGCGATAACTTCGGATTGCAGCGTCATTACCGGCATTAGGTCACTCGCCTGCCGGACATCACCGGCAAAGGGTGTATTTCCATAGAGCATATAGCCGGGCCGATTCCAGTGACGGTGACTGCGGGGAAAGGCCATGATACCGGCTGAATTACTAATGCTCTGCAACACGCCAAGCCCTGCCACGCAATTATCGAAAACTTTGAGCTGCTGATCCGTGCGCAGCGAATCCGGATGATCAGCGCATGCCAGGTGTGTGCAAACTACAATAGACGGGTCGCAGTTGTCGCTCGCTCTCAGGCGTTTGATTGCGTCCTGAAGCCTCTCCGGGGCCAAACCCAGTCTATGCATGCCCGTATCGATCTTGACCCAGACTGCTACTCGTGCAGGCAATTTAGTCCGTTCAAGAAGGTGTAACTGCTCGTCACTGTGAATGACGATTGCAATGTTTTGCCTGGCGGCATACTGCAACTCATAGCCACTGCCAACGCCCTCCATCACCAGCAATGGCGCGTTTATTCCTGCATCTCGCAGTGCGCTGGCTTCATCAATAATGGCAACCGCGAAAGCGGGGGCGCTCGCAGTCAACGCGTGTGCTACTTCAACCGCGCCATGCCCATAGGCGTTTGCCTTGATAACCGCAATCGACTGCGACTCCGCAGCGAGGCCGCATGCAAATTTAAAGTTCGCGCGAATTGCGTCAAGGTCGATCAATGCCTCGCATTGACGACTCATTGATCAATCCCCCACAACGCGCTGCAACTGCATTTCTTCGAAATCAAAATCACTACGATCGGACACCGACCGCATCGACATGTGATCGGTCGCATCCGGCGTATCTCCGGCGAACGACACATATGCGTCACCGCCCAATGTTCTATCCGTCCAGCAGGCTACGAACGTGTTGCCGCGATAAGGTATGAGCCGGCCCTGCAGTCGCGGTGATTTGGCGGCGGCTATAGCCAGACCGTCGCCTTCGCGATAGATCGATATGTCGCCGAACCAGCGGTCTCGATAAACACCTGTATACGCATCAAGAGGCGCGAATACCGTCCCGACCACTGCAGCCCTGCAAAAGTCCGGCTCCTCTTCTGCAATCGCTCCAGCCTCTGCGTTGTCAGCTTTTTCCTGCTCCTCGAGATAGTCAATCCAGTCAACATCGTCAACGCCCAGGTAGGGCCGCAACAGGCTGTACATCATTGCCATGCGGGCCTTATCCGATGAACCATTGGTCAGCACGACCACTCCGAGTTGCAGTTCAGGAATTAACGCCAAATAGGAATTCCAGCCGGACAAAGTGCCTG
>JAHEFE010000060.1 GCA_024640365.1 Woeseiaceae bacterium
AAAAAAATGGACCCGAGTGGGGTCCATTTTTGTCGTATTTGGCGGAGAGGGTGGGATTTGAACCCACGAAGGGCTACAAACCCTTGCCGGTTTTCAAGACCGGTGCATTCAACCGCTCTGCCACCTCTCCGGTAGTCGGTATTCTGCGACCGCGCATTTTGCTTGTACGCAGCCCGAGTTTCAACTCCAATTGACGTTTAAATTTAACAAAAACGTCCAAAGCCATTGAAATAAGGGGTTCTTCGACCCATTACCGACTTGAAGAGTAGCAATATGGGTACCGACGCGAACCTTGTCACCAGTCTTGGGTCGAAACCGGACAGCAATAAAAAAGTTATCAGTTAAAAGCGGGGGACGAAAAATGTGGAGCAAAATATTCGGCAGCGTCATATTGATTTTGAGCTGCCTGGGAACAGCATTTGCAGAATCGGGTTCTGCCGATGCGCTGGATATAGAGCAAGAGGCGGAGTCCGTGATGAAATATCCTTGCAACAACGATGTCCGGTTTCATGAATTCGATTTCTGGCTTGGCGACTGGGTAGTACATCTCGCCGATGGCAGTCTTGCGGGACACAATTCCATAGTGAGTCGAGAAGAAAACTGCTTGCTCGAAGAAACCTGGCAGGGTGCAGAAGGCGGTACTGGAACCAGTATAAATTTTCTGGATAAAGCATCTGGTGAATGGGTCCAGGTCTGGAACAGTGCGTCCGGAACCCAGATTTCGATCCGTGGAGGGCTGACTCCACAGGGCATGTTGCTGAATGGGAAAATACACTACGTTGCCAATGGCACTACGGCCCCATTCAGGGGGCTTTGGACGAAGCTTGAGGACGGTCGGGTCCGACAATTTTTTGAGCAATCGAATGACGGTGGCAAAACCTGGGTGCCGTGGTTCGAGGGTTTTTACACGCGAAAGGGTCTGACGCAATGAATGACTCGGGATCTGATAGAGTGAACGAATGAGAAGATACACTTTCAACCCAACATCGGCATCGACTAATCCGCTGGTCAATTTCGTAACGATCGTGGTTGGCGCGTTGGTGGCTGCAGGGGCGCTTATCCTTGGATTTCTTACGTTTACGGTGATAGCAGGCATTATTCTTGTCCTGGCCGGCGTAGTTGCAATCCGTATCTGGTGGTTTAAAAGGACCTTGATGAGACAACAACCGCGAGCAGAGAGCGAAGACCGCCCGCGTCCGACGAGCTCGGGAAGTATCATTGAAGGTGAGTACCAGGAAGTCCAAGAACGCCGTAATCCTCCTGAGTAAAACTTGTCGTAGTCAAAAAAGAGAATAAAACGTAAACTTTCGCTCTATGGCAAACACTAAAGCAGAAATCGAAAGACGGCGGCGCCGCAGGCGGCATCGAGTCCGGCTAATTATCATTTTTTCACTGATGGCGGTTGGTCTGGCCTGGTTTTTCGAATCACAGGCGACCACCACGATAATTTTCGTTCGTCACGCCGAGAAACTCGAAGGGGTGGAGCCTGATCCGTCGCTAAGTCCAGCCGGCCAGATGCGGGCACGTGAGCTCGCAAGGCAAATGGCGACGGCAGATGTGGTTGCCGGCGTGGACGTTATTTATTCGACACCTCTTAAACGCTCGCGAGAAACAGTAGCGCCACTTTCGGCCGCACTGAATTTGGTTGTGAATAGTTATCAGGCCGATGATACGGAGCTGGTTTTAAAAGACATTCTCGCGCATCACAAAGGGAAGGTCATTTTGGTAGTGGGCCACAGCGACACCTTGCCATTACTGATTGCACACCTCGGTGCGAGTAAAAATGTGCCGGAAATTGCGGACGATGAATATGACAACATGTATATCGTCAGCATTCCCTGGTTTGGCAAGACGAAGACGATTCGCGCGCGCTATGGTGAGCCTTACAGGGGTACACCGGTGATTGTTGAGTAGCTGCATTTTTTACTTTAAAGAACCGATTTATCTTATTGTTATTAAAAAGTATTATTTATGTTCACGCAGCGGAAGATCAGTGTCCAGACCCACGGTCGTGGCACCTATGATTTAAGCGAGAAACTTCGCGAAGAGGTGGCGGCATCGGGAATTCAGAGTGGGCTTTGCCATCTGTTTTTGCGTCACACCAGTGCGTCGCTGATCATTTGTGAGAATGCCGATCCAGACGTCATGCGCGATCTCGAGAGCTTCATGCAAAGGCTCGTTCCGGACGGTGACCCGATGTTTGTGCACACCGCAGAGGGTCCTGACGACATGCCCGCACACATACGCAGTATTTTGACCCAAACAGAATTGACTGTGCCGATTAGCGAAGGGCGCTGCGCGTTAGGAACCTGGCAAGGCGTTTATCTCTACGAGCACCGTAGCGCACCGCATACTCGCAATATTATTCTGACTTTACAGGGTGGCTCGGACTAGTCAGTGAGGGCCATGCCTTCCTCTTCACGCAGGGCGATGGCCTTTTTAATGAATTCGGCGTGGCGCCCAATCATGACGTCGGCCAATACAGCATCAATAATTTCCCTGTCCTGATTGATCAAAAAGGTTGCTCGGCGCACGCCGATCCCCAAGAGTCCGTTTACGTCGAACATCTTAATGACTATCTTGTCGGGGTCAGAGAGCAGGGTAAACGGCAGGGAGAATTCTTTTCTGAAGCGTTTGTGGCTTGCAACGTCTTGAGGGCTAATGCCCGCAACAGTGAGCCCGACAGCATGTATATCAAAGTGTAAATCTTTGATATTGCAAGCCTCTTTGGTGCATCCTGGGGTAAAGTCGGCGGGGTAAAAATATAGAATTAAGGGACCGTTAGTCAGAAGATCAGACAGTGACACGTCTTGGTCGTTGTCGTCTGAAAGTACAAACTCGGGGGCTCTTGCACCGGGTTGGAGCATGGCGAAGTCCTTTATCGAAGTCTCTGGTTATCTGCTTGTGAGCATTATAGACCAAGTGTGAAAGATATATACGTGAACTATTTCATGGTCACTTTTTAGGAGCTGGATTCGATGTTTGATTGGAATTTATATCTGAGTGTGTTTTCCAGCATGCTGGTTCTTGCGGTTGTTGCGTGGGTGCTCAGCATCATCATCAAGAACGTCAGTATTGTGGACAGTCTGTGGTCGCTTTTCTTTGCAGTGGCCGCCATTAGTTATGGTTTGGCCGTTGAAAATTTGAGCGCCAAAGGAGTAGTCGTAATTGCTCTGGTACTGATATGGGCTCTGCGATTGTCGATCTATATAACCGCACGTAATTGGGGCGATGGTGAGGACTATCGATACCAGGCAATTCGACGTCGCAACGATCCCGGTTTTGCATTCAAGAGCCTCTATATCGTTTTTGGATTGCAGGCAGTGTTGGCCTGGATTATATCGTTGCCACTGATGCCGGCTATTTTGTCGTCTAGCTCACTTGGTGGCGTTGATATGGTAGCGCTGGCACTATGGACCGTTGGTTTCGTTTTCGAAGCGGGTGGCGATTATCAATTGGCCAGGTTTCGCAAGGATCCTGATAGCGCCGGCAAGGTGTTGAATACAGGTTTTTGGAGATATACGCGGCACCCGAATTACTTTGGTGATTGCTGCATTTGGTGGGCCTATTTCTTGTTTGCGGTAACCGCCGGCGGCTGGTGGAGCATTATTGCTCCGCTGTTAATGACGATTTTGTTGCTCAAGGTTTCCGGCGTTTCGTTGCTCGAAAAGACGATAACGTCTCGGCGTCCTGAGTACGCAGACTATCAGCAACGTACGAGTGCATTCTTTCCGCTGCCGCCTAAAGACCTTTAATCGACATTGGCGATTACCTGTCGCCGATTGAATTTGCTAATATCGCGGGCGGCCAGAGTATCGCAACCCCTAATTACGTGTTTTTCGAAGCGCCCGTAGCTCAGTAGGATAGAGTAGTGGTTTCCTAAACCATTGGTCGCAGGTTCGAATCCTGCCGGGCGCGCCAAAAACAAAAGCCCCTCGGAAGAGGGGTTTTTTGTATTCAGCCCGAGCAGATTCGGACCTTAGGTTCGTACCGAGCGCGACATCGTCGCGCGACAGGCGGAGCCGCAGGCGACGAGGCATTGTTGCTGTCCCGCCGGGACTTCCAAAGCTAGTTGGCCGATAATTTCCAGGTACTGCTCAAGCGATCAAATTTGATGGCCTTGTCACCACCCCTGGGGCAACAGTTCGCATCATCCTCCAGGTAGAGAGGGAATTTTCTATAAAGAATTCCATCCATAAGCTCGTACCAGTCGTGGCCCATGTACCCGACCATTAGGTCCGGCATAGGATCCGGCAATTCTGCATGCCGCAAATGGGTACCGTCGAATTTGTATACCTGCAGCTGTCCATAGCTTCCAGAACCGACCGACGTGCTGAATATCAGGATTTCTGCGTTTTCATCCCCATAAATGTCTGCCATCCAGCAATTCTGAATGACTCCGTTACGGTGGTCCGTGGTCGCAGCGACCGGTCGACTAGCCGCTATACCTGTCGCCGCACTCTCAACCCGATAAATAGTGACCTTGAGAGTACCCATGGACCTCCCGGGGTCGGTGCCTTCTTCGCAGCGCATTGCGTACTGCCTGAAACTGTCTTCAAAGGATACCGTGGCAGAATTCAGAGTCGTTTCGGTCACTTTTGGCGCTTGATGTCCGCAGGCGGCAACCAGCAAAACAGTGCTTATCAGCATCAGGGACTTGCCGCGCGATGAGAACATGGAGGGCCACATAATTGTAGTCATAATTCGCAATATACCGGCACTCCCGTAGCTACCCAACTTTTGTTAATTGGCGTATCGACATTCGATCCCGTTTTTGCAATCGGTGCAACTCTCTTGGCCGCGACTGCTACCGTAGCCCACTCGCCAAGTTGAGATATACTTGCCGCCCTCATAACATGCAGTTTTAGTGATGAAAAAGCCTGAGCTACTTTCCCCTGCCGGCACGCTTAAGAATATGCGCTATGCGTTCGCGTATGGCGCTGATGCCGTTTATGCCGGCCAACCCCGTTACAGCTTGCGCGTGCGCAATAATGAATTCAGCAAGGACGAGGTGCTGCAGCAGGGCATCGATGAGGCCCATGCTGCAGGCAAGCTGTTTTTCCTGGCGAGTAATATTGCCCCGCACAACAATAAATTGAAAAGTTATGCTCGGGATCTGGAACCCATCATAAAAATGGGTCCCGATGCGTTAATCATGTCTGATCCGGGCTTGATCATGATAGTGCGCGAGCGTTGGCCAGAGATGCCAATACACCTGTCTGTGCAATCCAACGTCGTCAATTACGCAACAGTGAAGTTTTGGCAATCGGTGGGCTTGCGACGGATCATTCTGTCGCGCGAACTGTCATTGAAGGAAATTACGCAAATTCGGGAGGAGTGCCCGGATATCGAGCTTGAAGTGTTCGTGCATGGTGCTTTGTGCATCGCTTACTCGGGTCGGTGTTTGTTGTCGGGCTATCTCGCCCACAGGGACTCCAATCAGGGTGCGTGTACCAATACCTGCCGCTGGAAATACAATACCTACGAAGCACGTGAAACCAGTACTGGTAACATGGTACCAATTGCCAGGCCGGAGCAATCGGCGTGCACCGCTGAAGCGCAAGAGACCTCAATTGCGTTGCTCGAAGAAGTCAGCCGTCCCGGCGAGTTAATGCCGGCGTTCGAGGACGAGCATGGCACCTACATAATGAATTCCAAAGATCTGCGTGCCGTACAGCATGTACATACACTGGCCTCTCTTGGTATCGATTCACTCAAAATTGAAGGGCGCACCAAGTCCGCGTATTACACGGCGCGAACAACTCAGGTGTACCGCCGCGCGATAGAAGATGCCGCTGCGGGAAGGCCATTTGATATGGCGATGATGGAGGAGTTGGAAGGATTGTCCAACCGTGGTTATACGGAAGGATTCTACCGTCGCCACCCGCCGGGTGAATTTCAGAATTACGAGCAGAGTTCGTCACAGTCGGATCGACAGCAAGTTGTCGGTGAAATGCTCGACATGAGAAATGGCATGTTGACTATTGGTGTGAAAAACCGATTCGAAATTGGCGATATGATGGAACTCGTGACGCCGACAGGCAACGTGACATTTCATCTTGACGAGATGTTGAACTTGGACGGCAAGCGAACTGACGTGGCGCCGGGATCCGGCCACGTTGTCAATATTCCAATACCCTTCGAGGCCGAGGGCAAGGCGATTGATGAATATTCATTGCTGGTACGATATTTGCCGGTTGCGGCGAGCTAAAAAGTCATAGGGAATAAGGACGCGGCGCTAAACAGGATTCCGGTTGGGCGATACGTACTTACATTCTTCTTAGCGCAGTTGGCTGTCCTTGCTTCCACGACGGTTATAACCACTATTGCTTGACTGTGACTTGTCCAGGTTTTCCTGGCATTGAATGCACAAGCGAACGCCGGGCACTGCCAGACGGCGCGCTTCAGGAATTGCGGCATCGCATTCATCACAGTTCTTCAGGCTTTCACCACTCGGCAAATTTTGCCGTACGCGTTTAACGGCGTCTTCCACGCTGGCATCAATTTGTTCTTGTACAGCCCCGTCGCGGGCCCAGCCAGTGGCCATGAGTTACTCCTGAATGTCCCTGTGGAAAGTCGCTATTTGTACTGATCTTGGACCAAAATGGCAACGTAGTCCGCTGCATGTAGTGGTTACAGGCCGGAAATCCGCTGCCAGCCATAACTGGGCACCGGGTAATTAAAGGCCTAGGTAACAGCGATGTTGGCACAAAATCTAGACAGTGGTGTGTTTTCAGTTACTATCGGCTAACTGAAATTCCCCTTCAATACGATAAAAAGATCCCAACTATGCAAGAAATTGTTAGTCAAATTAACAGCTACGTCTGGAGTTCATCACTGATTTACCTGTGTCTCGGTGCCGGGCTTTTCTTTTCGATCTTGACGCGTTTTGTCCAAGTGCGCTTGTTTCGTGAAATGATCAAGCTGCTTTTTTCCAGCAAAGAGTCCGATAAGGGCATCTCGTCATTCCAGGCACTGGCAGTGTCGTTATCCGGTCGTGTGGGCACCGGGAACATTGCCGGGGTTGCTGCGGCCATTGGCTTTGGCGGTCCTGGTGCGGTTTTCTGGATGTGGGTGGTTGCATTTCTTGGCGCATCGACGGCGTACGTCGAGTCAACGCTTGGGCAAATCTACAAAGAAGTAGACGAGGGTCAGTATCGCGGCGGTCCGGCTTTTTACATAGAAAAGGCCATGGGCCAAAAGTGGTACGCGTGGATATTTGCAATTTCCACGATTATTGCTACCGGTTTGTTATTGCCAGGTGTGCAGTCGAACAGTATTGGCAATGCTGCAGAGCTTGCTTTTGGTGGCGGTACACTCGTCAATACTGTCATCGGTACAATCAGCATGACCAAGCTGGTGACCGCTGTAACTGTCGTGACGTTGCTTGGCGTAATCATTTTTGGTGGCGTCAAGCGTATTGCTCATTTCACGCAGGTTGTTGTGCCGTTCATGGCAATCACTTATGTTGCCATGGCGGTTGTAATCATATTGATGAACATAACGGCACTGCCTGGAGTCATAAGTATGATTCTCAGTGATGCGTTTACTCCAATGGCTGGCGTTGGTGCGGCCATCGGTTGGGGCGTCAAGCGAGGTGTATATTCGAACGAAGCCGGGCAGGGCACAGGACCACATGCCGCCGCAGCGTCTGAGGTAGAGCATCCCGCTCAGCAAGGACTGGTGCAGGCGTTTTCTGTTTACATCGATACACTGTTTGTTTGCTCTGCTACTGCGTTCATGATTTTGATTACAGGCGCTTATAACGTGCATCCGGCGGATAGTGCGTTCCTGGTGCAGAACTTGCCTGTAGATACGATTATCGACAGTCCTGCATTTACGCAGCTGGCCCTGCAAAGTGTCATTGGTGGATCCGGCAAGATTTTCGTAGCCGTGGCATTGTTTTTCTTTGCCTTTACAACGCTATTGGCCTATTACTACATCGCTGAAACCAACGTTGCCTACATACGCCGCACATTTCAGATTCCATATGAGCTGACAATTTTGAAAATTGCTCTAATGGTTTCGGTCTTCTACGGCACGATTCGTACTGCGACGCTGGCATGGGGGCTTGGTGATATAGGTGTCGGTTTGATGGCGTGGCTCAATATCGTCGGCATACTAATAATCTTCTTTATGGCCAAACCGACGCTGACCGCGCTGCGTGATTATGAGCAACAACGCAGTGCCGGGGTGCAGCACTACACATTTGATCCGAAAAAGCTCGGCATTAAAAATGCGGATTTCTGGGAAAATCGCATCAACAAATCAGGAAGTAAAAACGGTTAATCCGAGAAAGTTATTATGAATCACGCTCATCACGATGATGATCATCACCATCATCATTCGGCAAATCACGGTGATTCGCGGCGAGTAGGATTTGCGCTTGTTCTAACTGGTCTATTCATGCTTGTTGAGGTCGTTGGCGGCGTTCTTTCGGGTTCGCTTGCATTATTGGCTGATGCGGGACACATGCTAACCGATACGATTGCTCTGGCTCTGGCATGGACTGCGTTTCATGCAAGTGACAAACCTGCTGACTCCAAACGCAGTTATGGCTATCACCGTTTTCAAATACTCGCGGCTTTTGTTAATGGGCTTAGCTTGTTGATGATAACCGGCTGGATTTTTGTAGAAGCGGTGCAGCGTCTCTACTCTCCGACTCACGTGATTGGCACTCAGATGATGGTCGTCGCCGCCTGCGGTTTGGTTGTAAACGTCGTTGTATTCTTGATACTTAGCGGTGGCAGTCGCGAGAATCTCAATATCCGAGGTGCTTTGTTACATGTCGCCGGTGATTTGTTGGGCTCGATCGCAACGGTTGTCGCGGCGGCTGTAATTATCTGGAAAGGCTGGATGCCCATTGATCCGTTATTGTCTTTCTTCGTTGCATTACTGATATTGCGCAGTGCATGGAGTCTGCTGAAGCGTAGCGCTCACATTTTGTTGGAAGGGACTCCGGAGTGGCTTGATGTTGGGGCGATGCGCGATGACCTCGTCGCCAGTGTTGATCTGGTTGATAGTGTGCATCATGTGCATGTTTGGGGGCTGACGCAGGAACGCCTTATGCTGACAATGCATGTCACTCTTCGTGAGACGCCAGCAAATTTGACACCGGTTGTTCGTGAGATAAAAACGAAATTGCAGGAGAGCTACGGTATAGCTCATTCGACCATCGAAATTGAAACCGGCGATTGTGCTGATGAATAAAAAGAACTGTTTAATTGGATAAAAGTTTCGGGGGAAGGCTATGTGGGAACAGGCTAAGAAGCTGGCAGAGAATACGCCAGCGGATAGAAACCGTTACGTAGATTTCCTGCGTGCCGCTTCAATCAGTGTAGTAGTAATCGGTCATTGGTTAATTGCTACCGCATATTTTAACGGCGACAGTGTGATTCCCGGTCACTTGCTGGAAGTGCAACCGTGGACCCAGTGGTTAACATGGGCCTTTCAGGTAATGCCAATTTTCTTCATAGTCGGTGGCTACGCCAATGCCGTCTCCCTCGAGAGCGCCAAGCGAAAAGGTGTGGGCTATGCCGGATGGCTAGCAGCACGATTGACTCGCCTCGTGACGCCATTACTCATTCTGTTACTGGGTTGGGCCGCATTGGCTACCGGCATGCGGTTATATGGCGTTGAACGCGAAGTGATTCAAATGGTTTCGCAGGCTGCAATGATTCCGACCTGGTTCCTCGCGATCTACATCATGATTGTAATTCTCGCGCCATTATCGTATCGAGCTTGGGAGAGTTATGGTTTTACATCCCTGTTCGTCCTGGTCGCTATCGCCGTTGCCGTCGATGCAATGTTCTTTACGAGTATAAAGTGGCCTAGCTGGACAAATTATTTCTGGGTCTGGTTGTCGGTACATCATCTTGGTTATGCCTGGCGTGACGGTCGTCTTGGCAAGCCGCTACAGCTGTTGTTTTATTCGGCGTTGGGTCTGGCGGCGCTGATGTTGCTCATATTCAAGGGGCCCTATCCGTTGGCAATGGTCGGGTCACCCGATGACATCAGCAATACTTTACCGCCGAAAATTACATTACTTGCTCTCGGCGTGTTTCAGTTTGGGCTATTGCTTTCGATTGAGGCGCCGGTCAGACGCTGGTTGTCCAAAACGAATCCATGGGCTGCGGTGGTGTTGATCAATAGCATGATTATGACCGTCTATCTGTGGCACATCACCGTCATGATCTTCTTTGTAGCAATGGTCTACTTGCTGGGCGGCTACGGTCTTGGTATTGAGCCTGGCTCCGAATTGTGGTGGTGGAGCCGTCCTGTCTGGATTCTCGTTCTCGGAGCCTTGTTATTCCCGGTTGCGTTGCTGTTGTCGCCACTCGAAAGGGTTGGGAGGGCTGAGGGTAGTAAGATCCCCGCGGCTGTGCAGCAAATAGTCGGATCAGTCATGCTGTGCTTCGGAATTTCGACGCTTGCAATGTTCGGCTATGGTGGCGGACCGCGCTGGCTGGACGTTATCGCTTTCGCACTGGTATTTATTGGCGGAGGCATCGCAGGTGTTCTGCCACGGTTCAAGAAAGTCTGACGCAGGTGACAGATAACCTTGCCGAGGACGTAATTTAGTACCATTATTGCGGTTATGAACG
>JAHEFE010000106.1 GCA_024640365.1 Woeseiaceae bacterium
AGTACAGTTCCAACGCTCTCGGCTGCAAAGGGCTACCTCCAGCTGCTGAGTCTATCACCTGGCCAATAATTGTCGGCCCCATAAGCGCCCCTCACACGCCCGATTCTGCGGTCGGTGCTGGAGGGTAGGGTACGGAAGGCTGGCAATACGATTCGCGTCACCGCCCAGCTCATCAATGCGAGTGATGGATACCATAGTCGGTCGAACCAACCTGATTTGACTCGTGCTAATCTTAAGTTCCTCAAACGGACGTTGGAAATAAATGCCTGACAATAGACCGACGTTCGTGCGCTGGCGAATACTCAGCATCCTGGTTCTCGCGAGTTTCGTCGCCTACACACTTCGGTACAACACGTCTTCGGCCGCGCCGGCAATGATGGCGGATCTTGGGCTGAACGAGATGCAGTGGGGCTGGGTAATGGCCGCGCTCTTGACCGGCTACGCGCTATTCCAACTCCCGGGCGGAATGCTCGGCGATCGGTTCGGCCCGAGGCGGCTCCTCTCCGCCATTGCTGTGCTTTGGGCTGTGCTGACAGTGGTAACGGCCATGGTTCCCGGCAAGGAGTTCGCATCTACAGGAATCATTCTGGCTTCGCTCATGTCAGCGAGGTTTCTCGTCGGTGCCGCTCAAGCACCTGTTTATCCGGGGACAAATCCCGCCATCGTCAGTTGGTTTCCTGTTGGCGGCTGGGCGCTACCCTTAGGCCTGAGTAGCATGGGCCTGAATCTCGGCGTTGCTATTTCAACGCCGATTCTCGTCTGGTCCATTATCGAGTTTGGGTGGCGAACCTCATTTCTATATATGTCGTCGCTTGGGTTTTTTCTCGCAGGTTTATGGTGGTGGTATGCGCGAGACAACCCGAAAGATCATGCGGCGGTCAATGAGCAGGAACTCGAACTGATACAAGCGGGGCGTCAGGATAGTCTGCGCGTTGACACCCGGCCGGAAAACATTTCTTTGCGACGTTTGTTGAAGAACCGGGATGTCCTTTGGCTGACGGCCTCGTATTTCTGCATGAACTACACGTTCTATGTTGTATTCACCTGGTTCTTCTACTTTCTGGTAGAAGTCCGAGAGTTTGAAATGACCGATGCCGGTTTCATCACGTCGGCTCAGTGGATTGCCGGTGGCGCCGGCGCCGTAATTGGTGGTTGGTTTTGCGACAAGTTTTGCAGGCGCATGGGGTTGCGGTGGGGCTGCCGATTGCCGCTAATAATTGGTGGTGTTGCATCAGCCATATGCCTGATCGGTGGGATCTACCATTCCAGTCCGACCGTATCAATCATCCTGCTCGTGGCGTGTTTCTTTTTTAATCAGGCTATGGAAGGTCCATATTGGACGACTAGCATGGCCGTGGGCGGCAAGTATTCCGGAGCAGTCGGCGGTGCAATGAATACGGGCGGAAATACAATTGGTATCTTTAATGCTGTGCTCGTGCCATGGGCCGCATACAGTTTCGGCTGGTCCTTTGCTATCGCCTCAGCGGCCATGTTTTCGCTGGTTGCCGCTGCATTGATCCTGTTTGTACGTCCAGATCGGCAACTATCACAGTGACTTTTGTCGTGATGGCAGCTTTGAGTCGGTTAGTCACGCCCGACAAAGATGTCCAAAGGAAGTACCGCGGTCACACCGACGTTTGGAACGTCAACCAACTGACCGATTCGCAAATCGACAGCAATACTCGCGATCATGTAAGCCTGCGTCCGGTCATAACCATACTCCGACACGATGTAGTCAATCATGGCGGCCAGGGCATTTCTTGCCGCGAGATTGATATCGGCCGACAGATTGCTCAAGCCTGCGATCTTCGGGGATTCCAGGTAGGCAAGGTCTGCGGGGACGCTGCCTTTTTCTTTCAGCGGGAAACCGGTGACGGCATAAAAGCGTTCCGACGGAATCCCAAGCACCGATGCCGGGCCCTCGTAGTGAGGGCCGCGAGACAAGTCCGGCGGGTCCTCGACTACACGGGTGGTGACTGTCATCCTGCCGCCCATCTCAATTGCCGTGCCCGCGACCTCTCCATCGCCCTGCGCGTAATGGAAGTCGCCAACCGCGAGCCCGCAGCCATCGATGTAACACGGTAGATACACGGTGGTGCCCGTGGTGATGTAGCGAATGTCCATGTTGCCGCCGTGCTCCCGTGGCGGAATCGTTCGCAGGCACTCCGCCGGTTTCGTTCCTTCTACCCCGCAAAGCAATGCCGGCTCGGCCTCGGTGGGGTCAGGGTTCATAACGGCACCACCCGATTCGAGCAGCTGTGTTTCTCGCGCCAGCACATCGGCGAGTAATTTTTGGCCCGGTAAGGTTGTCACAACTCCGGGAAAACTCGCGTTCGGAATACGCACGCCGGGTAGCGCATCACTGACGGCATGGTCGTCATTGATGCGCCATACGATGAAGCGCTCATCGGTTCCGAACTGGTCTCCGGCAAATCCGAATGGTCCAGCTTCTGTCCAGCCCACATTGTCAGGCTCGAGCGCCTCAATGGTCACAGCTAACACGTCGCCCGCTTTGGCACCGTTAATAAAAACCGGCCCGGTCAGTGCATGGACAATGCCAAACCCTTCCCGGGGTATGCTTTTGGCGCTTGAGAACTTGTCCGGGTCGAGTGTCAGATCGAAAGCATCGCGACCGAAAAATACGATGCGCTCACCGGGGTCGGCTTTGGCAACCATCGGGATTTCAGGGTGAAGGCGATTGATGCAAGCCGGATCCTCGGCACAACTCACGCTGCGGTCGCCTACGACGATTTCAGCGGCAGCATTTGCGAACATGATCAAGGTCAGCAGGAGCCCGCTGGAAAGACAGGTCGAAAAGCGAAGGTTCATGTGCGCACTCCTGCGATTACGAGAAAAATTAATGTTGCCTGTGGGTCGGCAGCAGTCATTCTAGCCTAGTTTCCACCAATCGCAGCTTTGGGGTGGTTGGCGGACATTTGTACTGTTAACAAATTGGAGAAGCCG
>JAHEFE010000107.1 GCA_024640365.1 Woeseiaceae bacterium
GCCACCCGTAGGGAGCGTGTCGCGGTTCACGCCAGTCGTCCACAATTTTGAGGCCGAGGTGGGCGGGTGGAGGGGATCTGCGAAAAGCGCTTGAGGCTCCGTATAAAGCGTATTGACCGGGATGGGACCGTCGCCGCCTCCTTTAACGAGGAGCGCTCTCTTGTACACGGACAGCATCATGCGTGGCCAAAAGTAGGTGAAAAGGAACCACGACGCGACCATGATCGGACCGAAGATAAGTAAATGCTCGTACTCCATCATTTTATCTCCACCACCGGCGGCACGTTGTATTCGCCATCGAGAATGGCCGCGCCGGGCATATACACGCGCAGCCAGAGGATGAATTTGCCCGCCGGCGCGGGCAGCCAGTTGGTTTCATGGCCTGCCGGAGCGGCGTTCTGAAGGTAAATGTCGACGGAACCATCGGCGTTCAGCACGAGACCGGAGCGATCACTGACGCTGTACCGATCGATCGTATTCGCCACAAAACGATTTTTCGCATTCCCCATTGTCAGTGACCAGAATGCATCGTTTGGCGGAAGCCCACCCGGCGGGAAGTGCATGATGTAGTTGCGCTGGCCGTCGAGCGCGTGGCCCGCGCCATCTCCGGACGTTGTCCAATACATCGCCTCTTGGGGTACGTTTACCGGACCAGGAAATATTTGGGCGTGCGCGGCTCGCAGCAACATGCCGTTGCTGGGCACGCCTAATCCGAACATGGTGATCCAGCCGTTGACCTTCGTGGCCTTGATCCTGGCGTAAATTTGGGCTGTGATAAATGCCAGCGCGAAGCCAATGAGGATGCCCTGCACCACGTCATTCCGTATAGTTCTTGAATTGGTAAAAAAGTGACCCAAAAAGAATGAATGGATGAAGAAAAAGCCACATATCACGCTGTTGAATACCAAGAGATAAGTGGATGTTCTGTTGTTCATATTATTTATATTATCAGTTTGAGTTTAGCGGTGCAAGCTGTATCAGCTTTGCAAGGCCGTAAGCGGTTGGGAGATCGCTGTCGCTGTACACGAGCATCGAATTGTTCGGTGAGGATATCTGCGTCATGCCGCTCGGCACTGCCCCCTGCCAGTTAGGTCCAGTGATGAGATAGTCGCCGGCCTGCGTGCCGGTGGTGCGTGTGCCGACATAAGCAAAGTCGGTGCCGTCAGACCAGTCAGTGAATAGCACGCTGTAGTAGCGACCGTCCATGTCCGGCACATGCAAGACCGGCGGCCCCTTGGAGAGGTCGAGACAGCCGAAGACGTAGAGTGTGTCGTTGTTGCCTGTTGCTAATAAGCGGGAGCTTGAAGCCGATGCTGCCCGCCAGATTAGGTATTTTATCGAAGATGTTTACATGACAAAACGGATTCACTCATCACTTGGGTATTTGACCCCAGCTGAGTTCGAGCTCGCCTTCAGGCTCGCTCAAACTCAGGACACCCCGGGTCCACCACAGTTGTTTGCTTGCTTAATTTCCCCTATTTGTCAGCGGTTTTTACTCTCTTTTTTCCTTTACCCTTGACACTGCAACTTATCGGTAGTTGCCGCAGAACTTATGATAAATTGCTAAGCACTTCTTCGATTTCAATTGCCAGGGTGGGAATGTCACTTTTTGCCGTTAACCAAACTTGTTCCACATCTACCCCAAAATAATCATGGATGAGCTTATCTCGCATGCCCGCCATGTCTTTCCACGGAATATTTTGATGCTTTTTACGTGTTCCTGAAGAGATTTGCTTGGTAGCTTCTCCAATAATTTCTAACTGACGAATAACCCCATCCTGCACCAGATTATTACGATAAAAACCATCCTCACCAAAGCCTTGTAAATATTCATCAATCCGCGTGATGGCAGCGTGATGGCATCCATAATATGCTGCAAGTAAACGCGATCAGCGTGCGCCATAGAGTACCTGCAAATCATTAAGAATATTGTCTCGGATATAGGGACTGATGGCAGCTTCGGTGAGTAAATCAACTTTTCTCCCCAATGTTTCGGAGAAGATGCGCTCTAATCTTACCATGGCTAGTAAGCTTTTACGTTCGGAAAAACGCACGAGCAGATCAACATCGCTCTTCTCAGTATCTTCTCCTCTAGCGACGGAGCCGAAAACACCTAGCATGGCAATATCATTCTCCTGACAAACATGCGCTATCTTTTCTGTATCAAGACTAATTATGTTCATGGTCTTCTTCAAGTATCTTCATTGTACTTGAAAACTTCGATTTTACACAATTTCGCAAGTGCTGAAATTTTAGGCAACTAACGGTGAGTTTAGCTGCCCGGCGTTTGGGGTTAATTCGATCCTTTGCTCAAATCATACGCCTGAATGCAAGCCCTTACTGACCCGGCGTCTTACACTCGAAACTCGCTTTGACTTACCTTGAATTGCCTGAAATCGCGCCATTTCCCCTCCGGCAAAGGCGGGTCATGGTTTATGTGGGGTTGGGTGCCATTCTCCTATTTACTCAAAAACTATTGCGGCCAATAAATATCAACTTCATTTATTGGCTAACTTGCGCAAGTTATTTTTGCTGTTCTGGGGAGGAAGTATGAGCACTTACCTGATCCTCTAGATTCAGGATAACAGGCGTCACCCATCCAATTACCGATAAAAGTATTAAAGCACCCCCAGCGATGAAATATAATGTCCGGACGCCGAACCAATCCGCGATGGGTCCGCCAATAGCCAAAGAAAGGGGGCTCATCGCCCCAGCCATACTCATTACGACCGTAAAAACTCGACCTTGCATTTCGGGTGCAACTAAGGTTTGTAACAAGGCAAATCCTGAGCCATTTGTGATAGCGTTCATGGCACTACCGACGAGAAACCCGATAATGGCCAGCGGCAACATGTTAGCTGGAGCAAAAGCGACCATCATAATACCAATCCCCAATCCAAATGTCCCCATTAACATCGTGTAAGTTCGTTTTCGAAAACCGCCCCAAGCCCCTA
>JAHEFE010000108.1 GCA_024640365.1 Woeseiaceae bacterium
TGAAGAACGCGAATCCAAACGCAAGGATCAGCGTCAAACTCGGTTCCGAGATTGGCGTGGGCACGATTGCAGCAGGCGTTACCAAGGCAAAGACCGATCACCTGGTCATCGCCGGCCATGATGGTGGTACCGGTGCCTCAGCCATCACTTCAATCAAGCATGCAGGGCTGCCCTGGGAACTCGGCATAGCAGAAACGCACCAGACACTAGTGAAAAACAACCTGCGCTCGCGGGTGGTACTGCAAACAGATGGACAAATAAAGACGGGGCGTGATGTTGCCATGGCACTCCTGCTTGGCGCAGAAGAGATCGGCTTTGCCACGGCACCGCTGGTAACGCTGGGTTGCATCATGATGCGCAAGTGTCACCTCAATACCTGCCCGGTCGGTATCGCCACGCAGGATCCTGAGCTGCGCAAAAAGTTCTCCGGCAAGCCGGAGTATGTGGTGAATTATTTCTTCATGGTCGCCCAGGAACTGCGCCTGATCATGGCGAGTCTTGGCATACGAACCATCAACGAAATGGTGGGCCGTGCGGACCTGCTGGAGACCAACAAGGCCATTAGCCACTGGAAGGCAAACGGCCTCGATTTCAGCAGCATCCTTACACCGGCAGAAATCGTGTACGAGGGGACAGAGGTCTACCAGACCATCGAACAGGATCACGGACTGGACAAGGCGCTCGATAATGTCCTGATCGAACTTGCGCAGCCGGCTATTCTGCGCGGCGAGAAAGTGCTTATCGAACACGAGATTATTAACATCAATCGCGTGGTCGGCACCATGCTCTCCCATGAAGTGGCAAAAGCAACGAATGGCAAGCTGCTTCCCGATGACACGATTCACATCAAGCTCAATGGCTCAGCAGGGCAAAGTCTTGGCGCATGGTTAGCCAAGGGCATCACGCTGGAAGTTGAGGGCGACTGTAACGACTATGTGGGCAAAGGCCTGTCCGGCGGCAGGATCATCGTCTACCCGCCAAAATGCAGTACTTTCAACGCCGAAGACAACGTCCTGATTGGTAACGTGGTCATGTACGGCGCCACCTCCGGCGAAACCTATTTCCGCGGCATCGCTGCCGAACGGTTCTGCGTACGCAACAGTGGCGCTTCCGCAGTCGTCGAGGGAATAGGCGATCACGGCTGTGAATACATGACCGGCGGGCGCGTTGTAGTGCTGGGCAAAACCGGCAGAAACTTTGGGGCTGGTATGAGCGGTGGCATTGCTTACGTCTGGGACAAGGACGGCGACTTCGAGCGCATGTGCAATACGGAGACGTTTGAACTTGAGATTTTGGAGTCTAAGGACGACATCAACGAATTGCGCAGGCTAATAGAGGATCACCAGAAATACACCGGCTCAACAGTCGCACAGGATATCTTGAACAATTGGAAAACCGAACTCGCTCGATTCGTGAAAGTCATGCCGACTGATTACAAACGGGTCCTTGAAGAAATGGCAGGAGCAAATGTAATAACCGCAGCAGTCGGTTCCTAGGAAGAATATTGATTATGGGAAAAACCACCGGATTTAAAGAGTACGACCGTGAAACCGAGCCTTATCGCGACCCTGCGGTTCGTCTCGTCGATTTCAACGAGATTTATACAGAGCACAAGGAATCACACCTTAGGACCCAGGGTGCGCGTTGCATGGACTGCGGCGTGCCCTTCTGCCAGTCAAACAACGGCTGCCCCGTCTACAACCTTATCCCCGAGTGGAATGACCTGGTGTACAACGGGCGCTGGCGCGACGCCTTGGACCGACTGCATTCGACCAACAATTTTCCGGAATTTACCGGTCGTGTCTGCCCGGCTCCGTGTGAAGGTGCTTGCGTACTTGGCATCACCAGCCCGGCAGTAACCATTAAGAACATCGAGTGCGCAATTATCGATCGGGGCTTCGACGAGGGCTGGGTTACACCAAAACTGTCAGCAGCCAGTACTGGCAAAAAAATAGCCGTCATCGGTTCTGGCCCTTGCGGCTTGGCCGCAGCGGAGCAGTTGAACTCTGCGGGGCATCGCGTCACTGTCTATGAGCGCGCCGACAGGCTGGGCGGATTGCTGATGTACGGTATTCCCAACATGAAACTCGACAAGAATGTTGTTGAACGTCGTGTGCAACTGATGCGCGATGCTGGTGTCGAGTTTATCGTCAATACCGACGTTGGCAGGGACATCGATCCTGCCACACTGGTTGCAGAGAATGACGCCGTCCTGCTGGCAACGGGCGCAACGCTGGCGCGCGATCTCCCTATTCCGGGGCGCGATGCCAAGGGCGTACACATGGCGATGGAGTTCCTGACAGCTAATACCAAAAGCCTGCTTGACTCCGGACTTGAAGACGGCCATTACATTTCGGCCAAGGACAGAAATGTGATTGTCATTGGTGGTGGCGATACCGGTACCGACTGTATCGGCACCTCCCTGCGCCACGGCTGCAAATCACTGGTGAATTTTGAGCTTTTACCAAAGCCGCCCGCCGAACGTGCCGACGATAACCCGTGGCCGCTTTGGCCTAAAATCTATCGCGTCGATTACGGCCACGCCGAGGCCGCTGTTAAATTTGGTGATGACCCAAGAGTCTACTCCATCATGAGTAAAGAGTTTCTCAAGGATCAAGATGGTAATCTGACTGGCATCATCACCGTCAACGTCGATAACCAGTTTAAGGAAATCCCCGGGAGTGAAAAGACCTGGGAAGCCGACCTCATCATGTTATCGATGGGTTTTTTGCAACCCGAGCACTACGTTAACGAAACGCTTGGCATGGATACCGATGCGCGCGGCAACTTTACGGCAACCAAGCAGGATTTTCGCACCAGCGTGCCGAAGGTCTACGCAGCGGCTGATTGTCGGCGCGGCCAGGATCTCGTGGTCCGTGCGATCAATGAAGGCCGCGAAGCTGCACGTGAAATCGACCGCGACCTGATGGGCAATACCCAGCTACC
>JAHEFE010000027.1 GCA_024640365.1 Woeseiaceae bacterium
GCTATGAGGTCGTGCATGATACGGCCGTCAATCCTCCGACTCCCGACGTCAAGGGTGCCGGCATCTATATTCTTGACCTGGAGACTGGGGAACAGCTGTGGCGCGCAGGCCGACTCAGTGGTGATCTGCAACTGGCGAAGATGACGCGAGGATTCCCGAGTCGAATACGCGTTCTCGATATTTCGGGAGACGGATTCGCGGATCGCATGTACGCCGCTGACCTGGGTGGTCAGGTATGGCGGTTTGACATCAAAAATGGTGCAACACCACAAAGCCTGGTCGCTGGCGGCGTTATCGCCCAGCTCGGTGCTGAAGGGCTGACCGGTGCTACCGCAGCGGATACAAGGCGGTTCTTTTCAACGCCCGATGTCTCACTCTTTACGGACTTGAAACAGAACAAGCGCTATCTGGCGCTGAGCCTCGGTTCAGGATATCGTGCCCACCCACTGGACGGCACAGCTGAAGATCGATTCTTTTCAATCCGTGATGGCGACGTATTTAATGCCCTGACCCAAACGCAGTACACCAACTACCAGATCATCAAAGATGGCGACCTTGTTGAAGTCAATGGACAACTAAATACGGTCATTCCGAAGACAGCCGGAGGCTGGAAGTTCACATTGCCACCGAATGAAAAAATCCTGGCCGACTCAAGAACCTTTGACGACGCCATTTTCTTTGTCTCCTTCGAGCCTAGATCAGAATCATCAGACCCGTGTCAGGCGGGCCTGAGTGTTAACCGCCTGTATCGGGTCGCGGTTGACAATGGTGATCCTGCGGTGATCCGCGATTACATGGATCCCTTTGATCCGAATTCGATTAACGAATCGCGTGTTACGCAGCTCGAACAGGGCGGCATAGCACCAAGCCCGACCTTCCTGTTCCCAAGCCCGACTGATTCAAACTGCGAAGGATCGGCCTGTTCACCACCACCTGTAGGTTGTGTCGGCGTGGAGTGTTTCGACCCAGGATTTGCCAATAACCCGGTCAGAACCCTGTGGACCCAGGACGGCATCAATTGAACATAGCCATCCATCCAATGGAGATTAGAAAAATGTGGAAACAGATGCGCGGTATGACATTGGTAGAGCTCATGATCGTGGTGGTTATTATTGGCGTACTCGCCACGATTGCCTACCCGAGTTACCGCGATTACTCTGCCCGTGCAAAACGTAATGAAGCCAAAGCAGCGCTCCTGCAAATTGCGACGAATCAGGAGCGAGCTTACTTGAACAACAATGCGTATACCGCCGATTTAACTCTGCTTGGATTCCCGGTTGCCGCCGACTACATCACTGATACGGGCTCCTATCAGATTAACGTAACAGCTGCAGACGCGAACAATTTTACAGCGACGGCCACGTATCAAAATGCTGACGCAGAAGCTGATCGCTGTGCATCATTCTCGATCGATGGCCGCGGTGACAAAACGTCAGAACCGTACACTGATTGTTGGACCCGGACCCGGTAGGCGTATTGGCAAGGCAAAAAAAGGGGGCATTAGCCCTCTTTTTTTGTGCACAAATGAGGCAAAAAAATTACTCGACCTGGCGCCTTCCAGATAAGAACAACACGTCAAAAATCAAAAACGCCGCGCCAACAGTGATTGCCGAATCTGCCACATTGAACGCAGGGAAATAGGCATCCTGCCAATGCACATGAATAAAATCGACGACATAACCGTGATAGGCACGATCTATCACGTTGCCGAGTGCACCACCGAGCACCAGTGATAACCCAACGGCGACATAACGTTCTTCTTTGGTTTTGATTTGCCGTAACCAAATCATTATGACCACACTGACAACAATTCCCAGCGCAATGAAGAACCAGCGCTGCCAACCCGACGCAGTAGCGAGAAAACTGAATGCAGCACCAGTATTACGCAAATAGGTTATATCCAGATAGTCATTAACCGGGAATGAATCATAAAGGTTCATCCACTTGAGAATGGCCCATTTCGACAGCTGATCGAAAATAATAACGGCCACAGATAATCGTAACCAAATACTCGCTCCTGCCTCTTTTCCAGTTGTCATTTTCGTTTTCTTCTTCAAATCAGAGTCCTTGATATCAGGCCGCCAGTATCGACCTCGCCTGCGCCGCATCGACATGCATTTGAGCAACGAGGCTTTCCAGATCAGGGAATTTTTCCTCGCTGCGTAAACGTGCAATGAAATCTACATGAATAGTCTGTCCGTAGATATCGCCTTCAAAGTCAAAAATATGTACCTCAAGTAACGGTACCGTGCCTTGAACGGTCGGTCGAGTACCAATGCTTGCGACACCGTCGAGTGGCGCACCAGCAACACCCAGGACGCGTACGGCAAAAATACCCATGACGGCGCTTTGCTTGCGCTGCAGAGCAACATTAGCAGTGGGAAAGCCTAGCTCACGCCCCAGGTGTTTACCTTCCAACACGCGCCCCGACATTCGATACGGCCGCCCTAAAAGACGAGTGGCATGTTGCAAATCGCCCCGCCACAGAGCATCACGAATCGCTGTACTGCTAACGCGCTCGCCGTCACTGATGACACTGGGCAACTGCTCTACAGTGAAGCCCAGCGCCGCACCCGCCCGACGTAACTCGGTTATACCGCCACTACGTGCCCGCGCAAACTGAAAATCATCGCCGATAACCAGGTGCCGTATATTCAACGCCTGTATCAAAAGCTGACGTATAAAAGTATCTGCTGCAATACTGCGCATCGTTTCATCAAAACGCGGGCAAAAGAACATGTCGATGCCGTATTCACGTAACGCTTCAAATTTTTCTCTGAAACGCATAAGACGGGCCGGCGGTGAATCACCGGCAAAATATTCCTTAGGCGTCGGTTCAAAACTCATCACGACCGAAGGCAATTTCTTCTCGTCGGCCACAGCCATCACGCGATCAAGTAACTTTTGATGCCCGAGATGGATGCCGTCATACGAGCCAATCGTCGCTACGCAGCCGCGGTCGAGCAACTGATAGGGCATGGACTGACTGCTACGGGTGAGATACATCAACACAAAAATCCAGATTGTTAGAATTTGACGTTAGCGCTCTATTGTAATGGCTGTGTCGCGCGATTACCGCTGATGCAAGCGAAATTGTTGCGGATGCAGTTTGACCAACAGGAGCATGCCAAAGTAGACGCCGCCACCCACCGCCACGTTAACCACTAGCCAAGTGCCGCGATCAAAAAGACTGGCGTCAAACCACCAGGCCAGCGGCCGCTCCAGATAAATAAGCGCAACGGCCATCGCGCTATTGGCAAGAGCAAATCGCCACAGCAGTCCTGGCCAGTCACGCCCGTGGGTCAAAACCTTGTCCCGTCTCAGCCCCCGATACAAAAGCCACGCATTAACCATTGCGGATATTGACGTTGCCAGCGCGAGCCCTGCATGACTCCCTGCAAGCCCGGCTTTACTGATAGCGTATGCCAGGACAATACTCAAAATCAGGTTCACAATCAGCGCCACAATCCCGATGCGCACCGGAGTCCTGGTGTCCTGGCGAGCAAAAAAAGCGGGGGCCAGGATTTTCACCAGCGAAAAACCAATCAACCCAATTGAATAAGCTTGCAAGGCAAGCGCTGTCATTTCCACGTCAAGGCGAGTGAATTCGCCGCCATAGAAGATAGTCGCTATCAGAGGCTCTGCGAGTAACCACAATCCAATGGCCGCCGGACAAGCTATGAGGAAAACCAGTTTCAGCGACCAGTCCAGGGCATCACTGAATAGCTTGGTCGACTGCCGAGCATGCTGTCGGGAGAGAAATGGCAATGTCACAGTGGCCAATGCGATACCAAACAGACCTAGTGGAAACTCCATTAGTCGATCGGCGTAATAGAGCATGCTGATCTTGCCAACGCCCAGCACGGACGCGATAACCCCACTGACTAATACATTGACCTGAGCCACCGACGAACCAAATATTGCCGGCAACATGAGTGCGCCGATGCGTCTTACGCCAGGATGTTTCGCATTCCACTTTGGCCTCGGGACGGCATGAATTTTTGCCAGAAACGGAATCTGAAACAACAACTGCACGATACCGGCAACAAATACACCCCAGGCCAGGGCCATTCCTGGCTGCTCCATTAACGGCGACAACCAGACCGCGAAACCGATGAGCACGACATTTAAGATGACCGGAGTGAATGCCGACGCCGCAAAACGACCGTAGGTATTGAGAATGCCGCCAGCAAAAGCCGTTAAGGAAACAAAAAACAAATAGGGAAACGTCAGTCGTAACATGCCCTCGGCGAGATCAAATCGACCACTGTCCCCAACAAAACCGGGCGCAACCAACAAAATCAGCACAGGCGCCGCTATGACCCCAATCAACGTAATGACAAAAAGAATAAGACCCAGGGTACCGGCAACAGCGTCGACCAGCTGACGCGCCTCACCGTGGTCATTATTCTCTTTGTATTGTGCCATGACTGGCACAAACCCCTGGGAAAATGCCCCCTCTGCAAAGAACCGACGCAGCATGTTGGGGATACGATTCGCGACGATAAAGGCATCCATCACGATGGTGGCACCAAAATAGCGCGCGAAAACCACGTCCCGAACGAGGCCCAGGATTCGAGACACAAGAGTCATCCCACTGACCACTGAGGTAGACCGCAGCAGACCCCGTGCACCTACCTCGTTGGCAGGTGTATCCGGGGTGTCTGGTGAGGGTGAATCTTGTGGTTTTTTTGTGGTCATATCAGTCGCCAAGTTTAGCCTGAATGGCGCTTAGAATCAGTGATTTAGCTATTTGACCGTATTCAAAGTCGCCTAATTACATATCCAGCCACTATAGGCATTGACAACGACCCTCCAGACACGAATAATACGCGGCTCTCCAATATCAGGTAGACGGAATTTAAGCTGTGGCAAACATTAAGTCAGCAAAAAAGCGTGCAAAACAATCCGAGAAACGGCGCCTTCAGAACATGGGCCTGCGCTCCAAGATGCGTACGCAAATCAAGAACGTCCTTAAAGCAGTCGAGAAAGGCGATAAAGAAGCAGCGGTAGCATTATACGCAGCTGCAACGCCAGTCATCGATAGCATGATCAACAAGGGCATTGTGAACAAGAACAAAGCTGCTCGTCACAAAAGCCGTCTGAACAAGATGGTCAAGGCATTAGCAGCTGCCTAGTTGTTCTTGAGACAGATGTAAAAAAGCCGGAGATTTCTCCGGCTTTTTTTTATCTGATCACTTTGGCTTATAGATCGTCTTCGGCGGCCGCTTCTTGCGCTTCGGCCTCCTGCTCTCTCATTTCCTCGAGATGACGCATGATAGCCTGCCCCAGCTCAACCGTTCCCTGGGAGGCAAGAGCACTCACCTCAAAGACCGGCCCTTTCCAGCCGATTGTCTCCAGCAGCTCATGACGCAGCACTGCCATATCCTCGACGGACAAAAGATCCGCCTTGTTTATGATTAACCAGCGCGGCTTTTCAGCGAGCTCGGACGAAAATTTTACCAACTCTGCCTCAATCGCCTTGAATTGATCAGCCGGGTCGATCGTCTCGTTCAACGGTGCAATATCAACAAGATGTAACAACAGACGCGTACGTTGCAAGTGCTTGAGGAATTGAATACCCAGTCCTGCGCCTTCCGCAGCGCCTTCAATCAAACCGGGGATATCCGCCATAACAAAACTTTGCAAGCGTCCCACCCATACAACGCCCAGATTGGGATGCAGAGTTGTAAAAGGATAGTCAGCGACCTTGGGTTTCGCTGCCGACATGGAGCGAATCAAGGTGGACTTACCAGCATTCGGCATTCCCACCAGGCCAACGTCCGCCAGCACTTTGAGTTCCAGGAGCAGATTACGAGCTTCTCCAGGCGTGCCCTTGGTGGTCTTTCGAGGGGCGCGATTGGTGCTACTTTTAAAGCGCGTATTACCCAGTCCACCCCTGCCGCCCTGAGCGACACGAACTCTTTGGCCAGGTTTCGTAAGATCGGCTATCAGTTCGCTGGTATCTACGTCGTAGACGACAGTGCCGCAGGGAACCACAACATTAAGGTCATCACCAGACTTACCGGTCATATTGCGGCCGGCGCCGGGTGTGCCACTAACGGCGCGGAATTTTCGAGAGACACGGAAATCAGCCAGGGTATTGGTGCCGGGCTCAGCAACCAGGAAGACGCTGCCACCGTCGCCGCCATCACCCCCATCCGGACCGCCCTTAGCCACAAATTTTTCCCGACGAAAACTCAGGCAGCCGCTACCGCCATTGCCGGCAAAGACATCAATGCTCGCTTCATCAACAAATTTCATGGCTAATTATCCGGGCTATCTTGATTGGGTATCTGAACAGAAATCTGCAGCTCATACAAAAAACCCCGCAAACGCGGGGCTTTTCGAAGAATTGCTCCGCGCAAGTCCTAGCTGGCGCTAACCACGCTAACGAACTGACGGTTTTTCGGGCCTTTCGTCTCAAACTTCACGTTGCCGTCTGATTTGGCAAACAGCGTGTGGTCACGGCCGAGGCCAACATTTACACCAGCGTGAAACCGGGTACCGCGCTGACGCACGATAATGTTGCCGGCAATAACCGCCTGGCCGCCATAAATCTTCACGCCAAGGCGCTTGGATTCTGAATCGCGACCGTTCTTACTACTACCACCTGCTTTCTTGTGAGCCACTGTACTATTCCTATCTCTGGATCGGACGAACTAATTAGACTGCCCGACCTTCATTATTACTCTGAAACTACTGATGCCATCAGGCATCCTTAATTCCGACGTTATTCCGAATCTTTCTTGGCCGCTGCCTTCTTTGCCGGCGCTTTCTTAGCAGCGGTTTTCTTTGTAGCGGTTTTCTTGGTTGCAGCCTTCTTCTTGGTTGCAGCCTTCTTCTTGGGAGCGGCCTTCGCAGGTGCTTCCTTGGCTACAGGCTCTGCGGCTGGCTTGTCAGCCGCTTTCTTGGCCGGAGCCTTGTCTGTTGTCTTACCCGCAGCAATGCCGGTGATTTCAACTTCCGTAAAGAACTGACGATGCGAACCCTGACGCAAGTAGTTCTGACGTCGCTTGAACTTGACGACAGAAACTTTCTTCGTCTTGCCCTGGGCAATAACCTTGGCCGTAACTACGCTGCCTGAAAGATAAGGGGTACCAACTTTCACGTCAGCGCCTTCACCAACCAGCAAAACCTGGTCAAATTCCACACTTGCGCCTTCGTCGGCCTCGATTTTCTCGAGTTTCAACCGATTACCTTCGGCTGCTCGATATTGTTTACCGCCGGAGCGAAAAACCGCATACATCGTTATGTACTCCAAATTGCAAATCGCGAATCGCGCAACTTACTGAGAATTAATGGATTTTGCGAGGGCTATAAGCATCCGGACACAAATGACCCGGAGCCAGCCGCCTCAAAAGAGCGGGAATTTTATAGACTTGAGCGCCGCGGGTCAATGTAAACATCAACCAAATCCTGGTTTTATTTCAACAGCTTGCGAACTCGTTCATTTTAGACCTTTTTGCGCCTCTCAGGTCGCCAATTGGCATCATTTCAGGCATTATCCGCAAACTTATGCACGAACCCACCAAAACAACCGACAAACTTTCGCTCGAACAGATCAACCAGCTGATTGGCGCCGACAAAGTGGCCGTGGATGAGCTCATCCGCGAATGCCTCAAAAGCGACGTCCTGCTTGTATCTCAAGTTGCGGAGTACATCGTGACCAGTGGCGGCAAACGCTTGCGACCACTGATTGTGCTGCTCGCAGCCCGGGCGTTGGGATACGAAGGCCCACACCATATACATACCGCTGCCATCATCGAGTTTATTCACACAGCGACCCTACTCCATGACGATGTCGTGGACCATTCGGAACGCCGCCGTGGCAAGGACACTGCCAACACGGTATTTGGCAATCAGGCCAGTGTGCTCGTCGGTGACTTCCTGTATTCGCGGGCATTCCAGATGATGGTGGACATCGATCGCATGCAGATTATGCGAATTCTCGCCGATGCGACCAATACCATCGCCGCCGGCGAGGTCATGCAATTAATGAACGTGCATGACCCGGATCTCGACGAAGACGGTTATCGCATGGTGATCTACAGGAAGACCGCACGCCTGTTCGAAGCCGGTGCACAAATCGCGGCAATCCTGGCCAATCGCGATCCAGCGGATGAAGCGGCGATGATTGCCTACGGACAAAACCTCGGCACGGCTTTTCAGCTCGTCGATGATGCTCTGGATTACGACTCAACCGCCGAAGAACTGGGCAAGAACCTCGGTGACGATCTTGCCGAAGGAAAGACAACACTGCCATTGATCTATGCCATGCAAAACGGCAGCGAGGCCGAACGCCAGATGATTCGCAGCGCTATTGAAGAAGGTGGTTTGGCACACCTGGCAGAAATCAAGCAAGTGATTGAATCTACAGGGGCCCTCCAGTACACTGCGGCTCGCGCGCAGGAGGCTGCCGATGCCGCTATTGATGCACTGGCCGACATACCCGAGTCGGACTACAAACAGGCATTGATAACCATCGCCAATTTCGCTGTAAAACGCAGATCCTAGTTTGACACTACCATCGGGGTGTAGCTCAGCCTGGTAGAGCACTGCCTTCGGGAGGCAGGGGCCGGAGGTTCAAATCCTCTCACCCCGACCATTTCTAGAATAAGGAAAATCGGCTCCCTCGCCCGACAGGGGGGAGGCGATTTTTTGTTTCTGGAATTCGGCAGGGAATTGGAACCGAATAAGAGGTTCACCGATTCGCATAGCGAATCAGGGCAACCGAGCAACGCGAGGTGGGCCCGCAGGGCCGAGCGGCAGCGCCGCGAGCCAAATCCTCTCACCCCGACCATTTTGTTCGATGCCATGTCGACTATTGTTGAACGCGATTTGTTCCAAATTGCAGTAACCTGACTAACGCATCAAACGACCCAAAATCGTATTGCGATTTTGTCGAATAACGAAAGCTCTCGGTCAAACCCACCTTACTAAAGATCAATTCGCACCTACCACCAACTGCTTAATATGTGGTGCGGGCGAATTGGGATCACCGATTTGTGCAACAAATCAGGGCAACTGAGCAACGCGAGGTGGTTCCGCAGGAATTGATGCTATAGGCATCAACCAATAATTGCCATTTATCATTCGGTTTGCGCGAAGGATTCCGTCTTCGCTTTCTCTTCAAGTTCCGCAACTTTATGCTCAAGCACTCGAGAATTATGATCCAGATTCAGAAAAATATTACCGCCTAGCGCTTCACCGGCCTCGCTCAGTAATTTTGCGCTGGTGTCATAATCACCCATCATGTAAGCGAGGATCGCCCGATTATTCTTAGTGACCTTAGCACGACGACCAACCTCGACAGCGGCATCGCACCATTTGACCGCTTCGTCGTACTGGCGAGTTGCAGTGTAAGCCACACACAGATTGGTCCTTGCCGCAACTCGACGGATATTCGACGAGGTGTCTACGTAATATAGACTCTTTGGAATAGCTTCCAGGTACTTGCCATCAAGAATCTCATCCGTTCCCGCCATATCGGTAGTAATCGTAACCATAACCATTTCTTCGGCGCTCGCGGAGCTGCTTGTAAAGCTAATCAATAGCGCCAAAAACAGCGCAGGGACCAAAAAGCCGTTTTCTACTTTCTTGCTCATGACCTTCTCCTCGTTATTCGTTGTGTCCACGATCGTAAGCGTGCGTGAGGGCATGAAAAAAGACCTTGTGAAAGCCGAGGATTTTTATGGGATTTCTCTTAAGATTTTATTAGGAAGGTTATTTCCAAATAACTTCCTATACTTGAATGTATTGTGCCTAATCGAAAAATACGGTCAAAAAGCAGGGACCCTAAGGAATTCGATACTTTGAAGAGGCATTTTTTGAAATGCATGGTGAGAATTCACTCAAAATAGGAGACTGGAACGTCTCACCAGAGTGTAACCATATGAGGAGGGGCGAAACCTGCCACCACGTCGAACCCAAGGCGATGGCTGTTCTTTTAGAGCTCGCCAGGACTCCGAACAAAGTTGTGCGAAGGCGCCAATTACTGGATAAGGTATGGCCAAGGACGTTTTCCGGCGACGAGGCACTCACCCGATGCGTGTCCCAGTTACGTTCCTGTTTTGGCGACGACGCCCACAAGCCGCAATACATAGAGACAATCCCAAAGAAAGGTTACCGGCTCGTTGCGCCCTGCTCAAACCTTGCTGCCACTCTCCTTCCATCTAGATTGGAACCCGGTACCAGCCAACCGAATAATATTGAATCCGAGTCTGATCACGCCGAAATACCACCTGTGGTGACCGCTAATCTCGGAGCGAGAAAGTTTCGTGCTACCAAGCTACTTTTCTTAGTCGTTGTTACCGCCCTACTGATAAGATTCGTGACGCATGAGGTCGAACATCTTACGAGGAATAGCGATGAGTCGGAAATCAGCGTCATTACGGTTCCGGCTCATTCAATCTACGTAATGCCTTTCAACAACCTTACCGGTTACCCCGAAGATGATTTCTTTGCCAACGACCTCGTCACAACTATCCGAAGCGGAGCATCCAAAACAGGAGAAATATCGGTCATCGCAAATAATTTCGCCAATGTGGTGGCGGAAGATACGGCGGATTTAAAATCCCTTGCGGCCGAAATCGGTGCGACTGCTATCCTGACAGGTAGCGTTCAGCGGTCGGCTCACAATGTACGGGTAACAGCGCAGCTCACGGATGGGTACTCTGGATTCAGCATCTGGAGTAAGTCTTTCAATCATAGAGACAGTGACATCTTCGCGGTTCAGGACAAGGTCGCGTCATCCATCGTATTTGAACTCCGTAATAGTCTGGTCGACCAAACGACGGTCACAACAGTCCCGACTACTAAGCAACAGGTGCCCGACACCAATTTGCCACCACGCTGATACAACCAGGACAACCAAGAGCATCATTGGATATTGTTAGTTTTGCGGCAGCGCCGCGAGCCAAATGTTCTTACCCCGACCATTTTGTTCGATGCCATGTCGACTATTGTTGAACGCAATTTGTCCAAAATTGCAGTAATCTGACTAACGCATCAAACGACCCAAAATCGTATAGCGATTTTATCTAGGCACATTGGTATTCTTGGCTGCCGGGAACTGCTGGCGGACATCGATCGCTGCCCAGATGGACCATGAGTTAATACAGAAGTAGCCTCACTGTTAAACGACGACTAATAATATTGGATTATCATGCCGCAAATTCACACCAGTACGATTGATATTGAGTACGAGACATTTGGCACATCGTCAGACCCTGCCCTTCTGTTAGTTTCTGGTCTCGGTATGCAAATGATTTCCTGGCCTGAGCCATTCTGCCGAGAGCTTGCAGGACGTGGCTATCGAGTGATCCGATTTGATAATCGCGATACCGGATTTTCAAAAAAATTCGAGGGTCAAAAAACGCCCAGCATGAAGTCCATGTTTGTCCGCAAGGCGTTCCGCCTGCCGATGCAGGCGCCCTACACGCTGCGGGACATGGCGGACGATGCCATTGCTCTGCTGGACGGGATCGGCGTAGAAACCGCACATATCGTTGGAGTATCGATGGGTGGCATGATTGCTCAGAATCTTACCGCGACATACCCGACCCGCGTCCGTACATTGACGTCGATCATGTCCTCCAGCGGCCACCGATCACTTCCTCAGGCCGACGGCGTGGTGGAGCGCCATATATTTCACGCCCGGCCCAATCCCGATCGCGAGGCTGTTATTGCTCATACAGTGCGAACCGTGGAATTGATTGGTAGCCCGGCCTTTCCAATTGATGCGGAATTGCTGCGCACCGTGGCATCGATGGCCTATGACCGTTGTTTCTATCCGCAAGGATTCGCCCGTCATGTCGCCGCCATTTTTCAGGACGGCGATCGTCGCGCCCGGCTGCGTACCATCAAAGTGCCAACACTCGTCATTCATGGCCGCGAAGATCCCTTGGTGCCACTTGCCGGCGGCATCGATACCGCTGAGCACATTCCCGGCGCACAACTGAAGATTTTCGATGGCATGGGTCATAACCTGCCGCTTCAACTATGGCCTGAGATCATTGACCTGATCGTCGAGCACGCAAAATAGACAAGCAGACTCGATCAACACCGTTGACACAGCCGGAGGATTCAACAGGATGATTACGCGTCATTATGGCGCGCGCACCTATGGCTCCGAAATCGCGACCCTATTTTAATAGGCCCCGAAATTAACCTGGAATAATTCTCTCGGCCGGCATATCCGGATCGGTCACCACTGTCCCACGATCAAGCAAGTACACTTGCCTCGATTTGGCCTCGTAGTCGGGCCACGGTAGCTGGCCGCTGGTTGCAAATTCTACCCAGATCGCATGCATGCTATTGGCCAACTCCTGCGGCGGACTAAAACCCAAAATACCTCTGGGTCCAGTGCAGGTTTCCAACGTCTTAAAGACAAACGGTAGCTCCAGTGCATGACAGGCTCCGAGGCGTCCGTCGCACGCAGGAGACCGCCAGCCAAATTCATACATATGTGTTTTGCCCTGGTGCGCAGCGGCAAAGCGTCGTGCCGGCAAGCGAAACACCAGGTCATTAGTAGCGTCGGCAAATACCTCGCTGGCCTTTTTCCCGGATTGCCCGAGTCCATAGGCGTTCAGCACTCTGTCAGCCTCGGGCTCGAGGCGACGCAGTATGAATCGAGCCAGCCACGGCCACAGCATTTTATCGGCACCGGTCGCGACCAGGTGAAGATTTATTTCGTCGCGATTCGTTCCTATCATCACATCAACGTCGGCGCCAGCTCCGTTCGCCAGTGCAGTCATTGGGTGGTCCGGAAGTACGTCATCTCCGTATACCGGGAAGAATTTCAACAGGCCATATGAAGGGTCTCGCCCGTCTTCATCACGCAGGTCTAGTCGAGACCAAGGCATCATGATTTTTTCCAACGCTTTCAGGCACTGCTCTACGCTGCGACTGCGAAAACCATCAACGTCGGGCGAGATCTTCAGTACCTTGGCGAATTTTTCCGTGAGCCGGTTCGCAATGTGACGCGGTCGCACCATTGAGCCGCTGCCGCTCTGAATGATCGCGCGCTGGAACAATCCGCGAGACATCGGTGATGCCAGCAGGATCGCAATTGACATGGCACCAGCCGATTCGCCAAACACAGTAACCTGACCTGGGTCACCACCAAATGCCTCGATGTTTTCCCGCACCCACGTAAGCGCGGCGATCTGGTCACGCAGGCCAAGATTGGTGGGCGCACCTTCGATTGGCAAAAAACCCTCCACACCCATTCTGTAGTTAATCGCAACGCAAACGACACCCGACCGTGCGAATGCCTCTCCGTTGTTTACCGGCGCATCCTTGTCACCGATGACGAATGCGCCACCGTGAATAAAGACCATGACCGGCAACCGACCACTTTGTCGGTGCGGTGCCCAGACATTTAGCGCCAGGAAATCATCGCCGGGCCGCCAGCCGGTGTTTACAATGGGCTTCCCGTCAATTTTCTTAAGTTCCCGGAATATCTGCGGTGCATTGGGCCCAGGATCCAAAGCATCACGAACTCCATTCCACAGATTCGGCGGCTCGGGCAATTTGAAGCGCCCCTTACCTAGTGGGGAGGCCGCATAGGGTATGCCGAGGAAGCGATTGATTTCGCCGTCGTGTACGCCGCGAACGTCGCCACTTTTGGTTTTGACTATCACATCATTCACTGCGTTGACCCTCAGTCGCACCTAACCCATGATAGCGCATCGGCGAATAGAGCACATACACGCTTCAGATGCTGCCAACGCTCGCCGAGAGTCATTTGTTGGTCATTCTCACCGACACATAGCTTGCAGCTTTTGCAGTAACACCGAGGCACCTATTGACGACCGAACTCAAGCCAGGGGCATTACTGCGGGTCAAATCCTCTCACCCTGGCCATTTTATTCGATGCCGTTTCGGCGGCTATTCGACGCAGATTAGTTAGAAATTGCAGCGCTTTCACGAACGGGCCATCAATCACCAAGGCGTCCACGAATTTCCCACGATCAATTGGCGTATACTTTCGCGCATACAGTTACCCAGAAGGTATGAGCGACGTGTGCGAGTTATTTGCAATGTCGAGCCGCTACCCGACATCCGTCGGCTTTTCGCTGGAAACACTAGCCCGGCGCGGTGGACACGACGGTCCCCATAAAGACGGCTGGGGTGTCGCCTATCTGGAGGGGAACGATGTCTCTCTGTTCCGCGAGGCTAGCCCCGCCTCAGAAAGCGCTCTCGTGGAGTTCATGGAAAAGAACGGACCACCAAGTAGTCTCGTGCTTTCACATATTCGTAAAGCGACTCAGGGAAAGCCGGCTCTGCACAATACGCAGCCCTTCCAGCGCGAACTCGGCGGACGCGCGCACGTGTTTGCGCACAATGGCAATCTTCCCGGCATCGCAGAGAAATGTCATCTTGCGTCACACCGCTTTACACCCATGGGCGATACCGATTCGGAACACGCGTTTTGCTGTTTGCTCGAGCGCCTTACAAAGCTGTGGGATGAGGCAACCGAGCTACCGCCATCGGTTGAGGCGCGCTTAAAAATTGTGGCAGACTTTGCCGGTTGGCTGCGACCACTGGGCCCGTTCAATTTTATTTATTCCGACGGCGATACTTTATTTGTACATGCTCACCGGAGAACTCAGAGCGGTGGCGACATCCGACCACCAGGTCTGCACCTGCTCGTACGTTCGTGCAACGAAGAAGCTGTAGACCTGACGGCCTCGGGCGTCATGCTGGCCCCTGTGGCTCAAGAACTGGTACTCATCGCAAGTGTGCCGTTAACGGATGAGCCGTGGGAACCGGTCGCCGAGGGCGAAGTCATCGCAATAACGCGAGGAATAGTCTGGGCGAGGATGGCGCCTTAGCCTGCCACGGGGCGTAATTAATTAGCGATCGAATTAAAGCTCCCGCAACGCCTGTGCCACTGGTAAGCGCGCGGCTCGTACCGCCGGGAACAAGCCGCCCACAACGCCAATTATGAGCGCGACGGAGAGACCATCAACAAGCAAGTCACCGGTTACAGCGAAATCAAAGACCACCTGACTGAAACTCGCGCTGTTTAGCGTTGAAACTTGAAAGCCATTGAAAACCAGAAACGCGAGACCTCCTCCAATCAAGCCGCCAGTAAGGGCCAACAAAGTCGATTCAATAATTGTAGAAAAAAGAATCGCGATCGGCCCGAAACCCAATGCTCGCAGCGTGGCAATCTCCTTGCCACGTACTGAGACTGAGGAATACATCGAATTCAGCGCACCGAATATTGCTCCGATAGCCATCAAGACGGTCAACGGATAACCAATAACTTTGATAAATTGACTCAGCGGTGCTGCCTGGCTTGAGTAATATTCTTTTTCGGTCATCACATCGGGATCAATTCTGGGATCGGTCTCAAGAGCCGCCTCAAGTTCTGTGATGCTCTCCTTGCTTTGCAATTTGACCCGCACTGACTGGAATGAATTGCCACGCCGATAGCTATTTTGCAGCACGCGCACATCGGTCCACAGTTCAGATTCAGAGACGCTACCACCCGCATCGAATGACCCGACAACACTCCACTCGGTCTGACCAAAATGAATAGTTGAGCCTGTTGCCAAACCCGCAAACTCGCGCTGCGCCGCCAGGCCAACAATTATCTCATTCTTGCCCTCCTCAAACATTCGGCCATCCGCAATGGTCACGTCCTTGCGAACAGCAAATGCGCCTGGCTGAATACCACGAAATGGCACGTTCGCGTCGCCATCGTTTGATTTCTTCTTGACGTCAACGACGACATACAACTCAGCAGACATGACAGGCACGTTTCCATCTTTGAACACACCAGGTGCATTCGCAATGATGAGCACCTGGTCATTGGACAAGCCACTGTTGAGTTCGGAGGTGGAGCCTTTGCGCATGATAATTGCCGTGTCATCCGAACCGGCTGCTACCATCGTTTTTTCAAATCCCTTTGCCATGGACAGCACCGCTGCAAATACCAGCACGACAGCCGCCACTCCGACCACAGCGACTACCGATGTGCCAAGCCGCCTGGGCAAATTGCGCAGATTGAGCCAGGTAACTGCCAAAATTTGTCGTATCGCTCTCATACTATCCCCCTAGGCTCGCGCCAGCGCGTCGACTATCGACAAACGCATTGCTTTTAGAGCGGGAAATATTCCTGCGAGAATACCGGCGCCGACCATAAACGCTACTGCCAACATCATCGCAGCTGGCGACAGAAATAATCCCGGCAAGAACGAGGCAAGTTCCTTGGCAAGTCCCTGCACCGCTATCCAGCCAACGCCGAGGCCGAGCATTCCACCCACCATCATGATGAGTATGGATTCGGACAATACAATTCCCAGAACAGTCCGGTCATCGAAGCCGAGAGTCTTTAACACGGCTAACTCGGATATGCGCTCACGCACCGATTGCGACATGGTGTTTCCTGAAACCAATAATAGAGTGAAAAACACAGCGCCAAGTATCAGCGATACGATCAATGCAATATTGCCGAACTGTTTCGTAAATGATTGAGCAAATGCCGCCTCGGTACTCGTTTTGGTCTCACTCGGTGAATTGGCGAATTGCGCATCAATGGTTCTTGCGACTTGTATTGGATCCGCGTCGGGCTTGACCCTGAGAATGTACCAACCTGCAGTTCCCTTACCAAACGCTCTTGCCTCATCAAAATAGTCGTACTGAAAAAGCATCATCGCCGCGCTGCCACGTGGATCATCCGTTGAAAAAATGCCGTCGAGCTTGAATTCCCAGGTACGACCGCCATCCGCCTTCGTCCAGATTGTGGCTTGCATCGGAATCTGGTCCCCGATTTTCCAGCCATACTGCGTAGCGAGTTCCTGACCAACAATGGCACCTGTCCGATCCTTTGCCCACGCATCGAGTTGCTCCCGCGGTATTTTGTATTCGGGGTACATTGCCATGAAGCTGCTAGGATCTACTGGAAACTGCGCGAATTGATTGCGGGGATCCTGGTAGTAGCCGCCAAACCAGGATGAATGCGTAACAGACTGCACGCCATCAACGGCGGCTATACGATCCAAATAACTCATAGGCAGGGAGTTGATCAGAGAAACCTTGTCAATGACCACCAGTCTATCGGCGTCTGCTACGTCGGCACCTCCTTCGAATGCCTGGCCTATTGCAGAGAGCAAAGCAAAAAGCAGGAACGCGACAAATACCGACAATACCGTAAGCGACGTGCGGATCTTCTTACGCCATGCATTTTTCCATACCAGGCGAAAATATTTCACGCTGCTTCCCTCACCTCAAGAGTCCCTTTATCGCAATGCAATGTTCGCTTCGCATAACTGGCTGCCTGCGCATCGTGAGTTACCATGACGATTGTCTTGCCGTGTTCGCTATTCAGTAGCTGTAGCAATTTGAGAATTTCATCAGCCGTTTCGCGATCCAGATCACCTGTCGGCTCATCGCACAGTAGCAACGACGGATCAGACACTATGGCTCTTGCAATCGCAACGCGCTGCTCCTGCCCTCCGGACAATTCGCGCGGATAATGTTTTGCACGCTCTGACAATCCAACGATGTCCAGGGCAATAGCTGCCCGTCTTGCCCGTTCCTTGGCATTAAACTTCGTCAGCAACAGCGGTAACTCCACATTGCGCTGAGCCGTGAGTACCGGCAGCAAATTATAGAACTGAAAGATAAAGCCAACATTGGTTGAGCGCCAATGCGAAAGCTGGCTATTGGACATCGCAGAAATCTCTGCATCACCGACCCGCACACTGCCGGCGCTCGGCTTATCCAAACCTCCCAACAGGTTTAGAAGCGTTGTCTTGCCCGATCCGGATGGACCCATGATCGCCACGAAATCCCCTTGCGGAATATCCAGATCGAGATTGTGCAGCACCTCAACTTTTTCCTTTCCCTTTTGGTAGGTGCGGTTTACACCGCTCAGGTGAGCCAGGATTTCCGTCATTGTCTGCTCCTTGTTCTATTTTGTTTTTATCGACTGCCCGGCGGCCAGCGTTTCTTCTGAAGATTGGACGATAGTATCACCGACATTCAGGCCCTCGACAACAAGCAACTGGGCTCGATCGCGCTGCCCGGAAATTTTCACCGCGCGTCTTTCCACTTTGCTATCTCGCACCAACCAGACATAGTCATCACCAGATTCAGTATGTAGTGCTTCGCTGCTAATAATGACGCCCTTCTGCTCTTGCAACGCTTCGGACGGTGTTTCATTCCCCAAGAATGATACTTTCGCACCCATATCGCGCAATATTCGATCATCGCGCTCAGCGAAACCTATTCGAACCTGAACAGTTGCCTTTTGTCGATCTGCTGTGGGAATTATCGCGATAACTTCAGAAGGAATACGCCAATCCGCGTACGCATCAAGCGTGGCGGAAACTCTTTGGCCGGGCTTCACGCGTTGTATGTAGGCTTCGTTGACATCAACCTCAATTTCCAGTGAATTGGTATCGATGATCGTGCAAATGCCTGTACGAGTGAAACCACCGCCAGCCGATATTGGAGAAATCATTTCACCGGGTTGAGCGTTCTTGGATACAACCATACCCGCGAACGGCGCCGTGATAGTCATGTTAGACAGAGCATCTTGAGCCAACGCTACGCCACGCTCTGCGACTTTCACATTTTCGCGGCCCGTTTCAAGACTTGCAGCAAGCTGCTCGTACGCAGCTTCGGCGGCATCAAGACTGGATTGACTGGCCAGGTTTCGTTTAGCGAGATCCTGTAGTCGATTCCTCTCAAGCTCCGCATTGCGAAGTACGGCCTTGATTTCCTCAAGTCTTGCACGAGAAGATTCCGCCTGCGCTGAGGCCAGCGCAAGCTGGGCCTGTTCAGTGGAGTCATCCAGCTTCGCCAGGACCTGGTCTTTCTCGACACGCATGCCCTCTTCGACAAATACCGCAACGACTTTCCCCGTGACCTTTGACGACACCGTCGCTTGCTGCCTTGCCACGACGTAGCCGGATGCATCCAGGACACTATTGGAGACTATTGCACTCGGCGGCTTGCGTACAACATCCGTCGTCACCAGTACAGCAGACACGCCGAGGCTGCGATACGCCCACCACCCTCCTGCAACACAGAGAATGATTGCGATGAGGCCAGGAATCAGCCAGCTGCGGCCAGATTCTACAGGCACATCACGATTAATTTTGAGCTGATTGATTCTGTCAGAGGGGTCGGCCATTTGTTAATCCTGTATAGCAGTAATACCGCGATTCCAGCCTCTGCAGAACTGCTGAATTACTTGCGACTTCGGCTTTTTCGAATATCCATATTTGCATAATTTCTCCGCGCTTGCACATGCCTCAGTATGGTCGAAAAACTCGACGCGAGGACTGATCTATTTGACACTGACTTGAACCTGTCAACTCGCATTGATCCGTGAATGTAAACGCTAGCACCGATAATCCTGGTAACCAATCAGAATTCTGTAATGTGCGGGACAATTGCCAAAACACGCCCAATGTTTTTCGTTTTTAAAGACGGTCAAAATTCGTTACAAAACCTGTCACAAAAGTTCCCCGACTATCGCCAAAGAAGATAACCGGGCGCTATCGAGCCGCGTCAACGATGTATAAAAGTAAAGCAGTGAGGCAACATCGACACTCCCGTTACCAACGGCAAATTCCTTGCTATCCACAAGCCCGGCGCACCGTTGTCGCGGTGTGCCGGCTGTATGACCATCAGTTAAGGATTGAAACTCGCAATCTCGTCGGCAGCGGCGCGGGCTGTGCCCGCCAGATCCCCATCCACCTCAGCGGCGGCATACTGCAGCAAGTAATCCAGATCCTCCGCACGATGCAAGCTACCCAGGTGACTTAGCGCAGCGTCCCGGACGCCTGTGTCGTCGTCCCGGCTCAGATCTCGAAGTATTTTTGGCAATGACTTATCGTTGGGCGCAGCGCGCACCCACCCTTCGAGCGCCATCAGGCGTGTTTCGCGTAACAACTCTGTACCGATGTATTTACTGAATACGGGTGCAAGACTGGGGTCTTCCAGCTCTGCCAGACCGGCCAATGCACTCAGTCGCCGATAATCGTAATATGCAGACGGCCGTTCCAGCTGAGCTTTGAGCACTGCAAGAGCACCCGGCGCATGCATTAACCCGAGTGAATATGCGGCGGCACCGGCGACCTCCTCTTTGGGATCATTAATCAAGGCTCCTTTAAGCGTTGCAACCGCGCTCTCCCCGCCCGCTTTGCCCAGACCCAGGGCTGCCGCCCGTCGAATGCGTGCATCCTGATCGTCCATAGCACCGACCAAAGCATCAACAGCGTTATCTGTGCCGATCGCCCCAAGATTCAACGCCGCCTCTTGCCGCAAACCCCAGTGCTTGCCCTTATCACCGAGGATATCTGCCAGACCTCTGCTAGCTGCGGGAGCCGCTGCAAAGTCTTCAGCCAATTGTCGTGCGGCACGCAAAGCCACTGAGAGGTCGCCTTGAGACAGAGCCACAAGTGTCTCCGGCAAACTGCGCTGCTCGTGAATGCTCGCAACCAACCAGTTGCCCTTGTCGACGTTCACCATCAATGGCTGGCTATCGGCTGGCAGCGATATAGAAGCGCTCCAGTCATTAAGATGCACGCGATGTAACGTACTGCCCGATTCTGTCACGATTTCTACGTCGAGCCATAAATCAAATGCGTTTTCAAACGGAAGATCAGCCTGTCTTTGATCCAGGACGAGATCCACTTGCTTGCGCTCCGCGGACCAGAAACTGCTAACGGCGAGATTCGGGAAGCCACCTCCCCCGCGTATCCAGTCCTCAAAAAACGATTCGAGATTTTGGCCCGATGATTCCTCCAAAGCGCGTTGGAAATCGAGGGAATCCACCTCGGAATACGCATTCGCTTGCAGGTAATGTTTGATGCCTCGGTAAAATGCATCGTTACCCATGCGCTGCCGCAACATATGCAAAACGATCGCGCCCTTCATGTAAGTGATCGGCTGCGTATACATATCAGCGGATACGTCGTAGTGGAAATATTCAAGTGGTCGAACCTTGCCGGTCTTGGCAATGTGGTTCTGATAGACGTTGTTATAAATCCAGCGTTGGTAAGTCAGGTCATCTTCGCCGTTTATATGTCCGTTCCACACCGTGTGCGAATAGCTCGCGAAAGATTCATTTATAAAAATTGATGCCAGCGAACGACACGTCAGCAAATCCCCAAACCAATGATGAGCAAGCTCATGAGAAATCGTGTCTTCAAAACTCCAGGTCGGCGCCGCCGCAGCGTAATAAGGACCATCATCAACCGGGTCGTCGGGTGTTTTGATATTAGACTCCTGAAAACCAACCATCGTTGTGGTCTCCATCGCGCCTGAAAAATTTCTCAGCACCACCTGATCGTATTTGTCCCAAGCATAGTCGTAGCCAAACAGCTGTGAGAAAAACTCGATCATTTGTGGGGTACGTTTGAACGCATAGGCGGCGCGATCTTCTTCACCGCGATGCGCCCATGCACTCAGTGGAATTTCTCTGTTTCCGACTTTCGCTGTCGCCAGGGGAATCTCGATGAACTGCCCAACATTCAGTGCCAATAAATAATTTGGGATCGGCTTGTCCTGCATCCAGTGATAGGTGCGAGAGCCATCCGTGTTGTCCTTAACGCCCTGCAACAAACCATTGCCGAGCGCGATGTTCGGGGCGTCGACCGTCAGTGTCATATCGACAGTAAAACGATCGTTGGTATCGTTATACAAAGGCAACCAGCCATAGTGCCGCCCCGCTTCTCCGTAATTCCATGCCTCAGCACTGTGTTGCTTCGTCTGCGGAAAGAAATACAGACCACTCTCAGGTTTTACCGAATATTGAATTTGCACCGTGGCCTGCTCGCCCGGCTGAACGGTTCTTGGTAACTCGATATTCAGCTTCCTTGAACTCCAGTCGTACTTGAGCGGCTTACCTTGTTCCTTGGCAGCGCTAAACGTGACAGAACGAAAATTCATTTTGGCCGCGTCCAGAGACAAGACCTGCAAATTGTCCGCCAACGGCGTGAATGTAATTGCAACGGTACCCGCAACTTCTCGTTTAGTCAGATCAACTCTCAGGTCAGCATGAAGATCGAGAACGTCGACTTGTCGCTCGCGAACTGGCTGAAATTGTCCCGATGGCAGACTGTGGCCAGGCAGGAGCTCAGCAAGAGCCGGGGCTGTTAGCACACACAGAGACAGGATAACGAATCGGGGCATCCGGAATTTAGTCATGACTTCGCCTTCAATTATTGACAGCATCTAAGCATAGACTAGCTCAAACTGGTGCTTTGGTTCGAGCAATCTCAACTAGCCACGGCCCAAAAATTGACGTTTTTGGCCCCCTTGCGTACTAGCGCTTAGTTAAAACTTACGCCATTATGGCTGTCACCCGACGTCCAGCTGTACCCACCGGAGTTCTGACCCTGCCAATGAAGCCCAATCAATCTGCAGAAAAAGATACCACCAATCATCAAGGGGCAGACGACGGGTCGGCCCATCATCTATCGATGATCGCTGAGCTGGAACATCGCATCCACGAACTGGAATTACTTGAGCACCACAAGTTTGGCGAATTCACCAAGCTTGACTGGTTTTTCTGTATCGCCGGTTCTTTTCTATTGCCTTATCTTTGCTACCTCTGGTTCTGGCCATGACAGATAACTCGCATTCATCCGGGTCACACGAAAGCAGTGTTTTTTCCCGCCTGCCGCTGCACCTCCATGAACGCGAATACGGCTCGTGGGGCGCACACGGAACTTGCTTCGCATATGCGATTGCCACCTGGTGTTTCCTGGTGGGGAGCTATACAGCCGACCTTGTAGGTGCGGTTGAAGGAACAATCTGCCTGATTGCCGGAAATTTGATTGGCGTGTTTCTCACAACCATGCCTCTCTCGATAGGTTGCCAGCGCTATGGCCTGGAGCAAATGGACTTTTGTAAAAGCGCGTTTGGCCAACGCGGCTCACACGTGGTGCTGGTCTTTTACCTGATCAATATGCTTGGTTGGTCAGGACTGCTGCTCGTGATGTTTGGCAATGGCATTTTCAACATTGGTAATGCGCTGGAACTGCACCCTGGACACTGGGTCGTGGGTGCTGGCGTTGCGCTGGGCATTGTCTTGTCCTTCATGGTGGTAAAACACGGTGTTGATCGGCTTGGTGTAGTCAACAACCTGGTCACTCCAGCGTTAGGCCTGGTTATCATCTATATGCTCTACATGCTGTTCGCAGTTCACGGCTATGAAGCCGTTTTGGCTGCCAAGCCACTGGCGCCTGGACCGGATCCACGGATGAACTATGCGACAGCACTGGAACTCGGCATCGCCAATGGCTTTTCATGGTGGGGCGGCATTGGATTCATAGCACGAAACACAAAAACCCGTCGTGCCGCGACCTACCCACAGGTATTACAACTGGGCCTTGCGTCGGGTATCGTTTCATCGATCGCTCTGTACTCGGCGCTGGTCGTAGGTTCTGACGACCCCACACAATGGATGGTGCCACTGGGCGGCCTGGTTCTCGGCCTGATCGCTCTGGGCTTTGTTGCACTCGCCAACGTAACATCCACAGGCGTATCGATATTTGCCAGCGGTCTGGCACTGCGCCACATTCCCGGTCTGAAACGCCGCCCATGGTGGCAGATACTGGTAATCACAATTTTACCCTGCTGCTTCTTCATCTTCTGGTCGGACGAACTCTATAGCATGGGTGACGCATTTCTCGCTTATAACGGCACAATGTACGCACCAATCTCCGGAGTCATGTTCGTCGACTTTTTTCTATTGCGGAAACAAAAACTCTGCCTGAGATCAATTTTCGACAATGCACCACATGGTGCGTATTACTTCTGGAAGGGATTTAATCCACTGGCGATTGGCGGAGTAGTTTTGGGACAATTAACCTACTTCGCGCTCTATAACCCGATCTCCGGTGACGCACACTGGTTGTTCGCTTATATGCCGGCGTCACTGGCAGCATTCGCCGTACCGGCAATATTTTACTGGCTCGGTATGCGCATATTGAACGTTCGACTCGAGGCCAAATCTCGAGAAGACGGTGACACAAAGCTTATTAAGCCGAATATCTGACAATCGTTTACGACTCAATATGTGCAACACAGGGCATTAATGCCCTGTCGAAAGAAGACTGAACAACGACGACACCTCACCCTTGGGTCGACCGCAATAGGTGCATGGATGACAGTAACACCACACAGCTGGGTTTTCTGGGCACTACTATCCGCAATGTTTGCGGCATTGACTGCAATCTTCGCCAAAATAGGTATCCAGGGTGTCGACTCAGACCTGGCAACACTGGTGCGAACGGCCGTCGTGATCGTAGCTTTATTCGCGTTCGTTTGGTTCACGGGCAAATGGAGTAATCCGCTTGAGCTACCGGCACGAACGCTGCGCTTCCTGGCTCTTTCTGGTCTCGCCACTGGCGCGTCATGGGTTTGCTACTTTCGTGCATTGCAACTCGGTGAAGCATCGAAAGTTGCGCCCGTCGACAAACTGAGTCTTGTGCTAGTGGCAATTTTCGCCGTCATCTTTCTCGGCGAAAGACCCTCGATAAGAGACTGGAGCGGCATCGCCATGGTAGCGGGTGGCGTAATGCTGCTAGTGTTCAAGCGCTAACACGATTGGCAAGACACTGCCTCCCCAGACGCAATTTGCAGAGCGCAAGCCAACAACGATAAGATGCCGCCTCGTCAACAGACGACGACCGACTTTATCTTCTTACTCATTAACAAAACTATTATCATGCGCTTAGCGATACTCGGTAATTCTGGCTCCGGAAAATCCACACTGGCACGATTGCTCGCGGCCGGTAGCGAAACGCCAGTTCTCGACCTGGATACACTCGTCTTTGAGCCCGGAAAAATTGCCGTGCAACGCGATCACGAGCGTGTGCTGCAGGATATAAAGCAATTTTGCACGCTCTACTCGAACTGGGTCATAGAAGGCTGCTACGCAGACTGTATTAATGCTGCACTACAATACGATGCGGAACTAATATTCCTTGAGCCAGGGCTGCAGGCCTGTCTGAGTAATTGCCGCAATCGGCCGTGGGAACCTCATAAGTATTCGTCTAAGAAAGAACAAGACACCAAACTTGAATTCTTGTTGCAGTGGGTTGCTGATTATTACGAGCGTGATGGCAACATGTCATTGAAAGAGCATCAAGCGTTGTTTGATGAATACAGCGGACCAAAACGCCTGGTAACCGAGCTGCATACTCAAAAACCGGATTGAGATCTTTAGGTAGGCCGTGCGCTGCCGTTGTCAGTCCAGTGCAGCACTGCAGTCAGCAATTCCTGCTATCCGCAGCCGTCTGCAAACACGCTGCATTCCGTTCACGAACTGCTTCCGTCTGCAAATTCTTCGCCGTCATCAAAACCTGCTGCCGCAGCTTTTTGCGAATCAACAAGTTACCTATGACCGGCATAATGAACGCATCCGGTTCGATAACCGCCTCGAAACCTATGTTTGAATTACCATTGGTGTTTGAGGTTATAGACCAGCGCAGATAGCCGGATCGAAAATTACTCTGCTCTGGAACTATATCTGCTTCGATTACGTCGGCGACAACCGTGACATCTTGCGTGATCATAATTTCTTTGCAGAAAAAGAAAACACAACCTAGCGATTCAGTCCGCACTCTCGTAACGCCATCATGCTCACTGAGGACCTCACGTTTTTTCACATCCGAGTCCAGCCGCGCAGGGTTCGCATAGTCAGTGAGCACCGCAATAACCTGGTCACTCGTCGCAGCAACCTCGAACTCCATTTTAACGTGGTATACGCCGCCTTTGCTGGTGACATCGACGTCATCGAAATCGAGCGCCATTGCTGCGTTCGTCGCCGCCAGCACGAGCAGCAAGGCGCTAATGCGTTGCAAATCGCCAGCCGGTCGCTTGTTTGAAACTTGCATCAGGGCCATAGGTGTTCCGTAGGTTTGATCGCACTGCGTCACTGTACCACCAGATGGCCGTGGAACGCTGACAACACCGAAAAACCGGTGGACCACTTGGTACAGTATCCGCGAGCTCAACACCCAACGTCCGGATCGACGTCAGGTGCCGAACGGTCGGTTAGTGGATCAGTGCTTGCCAGGATCCAGTTTCACGCCTCGCCGCTCCTTAAGCGCATAGGCTTGCAGGGCGATCATGCGCGGATCGTCTGCGGCCATCTCCTTGCCTTCCAACGGGTTTCGCAGACACCAGTTAAACATTTCCCAGAGCTGGATTACGCGACCCAACTGTTTCTGAAACTTGGGATAGGTTTCCGGATGCGTATTGGCCGCATTCGGGTGGCATTGTCCGCATGCTACGCCGTTAGTTCCGATTTCCGGGCTACTCCACAAGCGGCGTCCTTCCTCCGCCACCAGATTAAACTCCGCCATCCAGCGATCGGCGTCTGCCTGAGTAAACTCGTCAGCAAAGGACGGGCCAGCGAGGCAAATAAACACCATAAATATTGTGATCCTTTTCATGCCCGTCTCTCCTAGTAGTGGCGTTGCGCCGGGTTACGGTTTGCTGGGTCAACGTAGGACATATCCTGCGGATGACCCGCCGCCTCGTTAAAGGCCACCTTTCGATTCGTGTTGTTATGCAAGCTAAACTCCAGATCCACACGGCCGGAGTGCACATTCATAAATTGCCAGCCAGTCGCATCACGCTCGTTGAATGGATCAGCACGATTCATCGGTACAGTTAGTATCGGCAAGTGGCTTTCTGCTTGCGCATAGGTTTCCGGATAGGGCCACGGCCACGCTGTAGCCATCACTGAATTGAATGCAATATTGCCAATCTGATTGTATTGGATTTGATGCACGTGTCCGTAAATGACATTAACCTGGTCGAATGGCTTCAACATCTGCTGAATTTCATCCGCCTCCTCGGTCCAGAAGTTCCAACCTTTGTATATCTTCTGCAACGGGGAATGAGAGAATATTATGATCGGTGTGTTCTTTGAAACCTTGGACAAATCTTTCTGCAGCCACTTCATCTGTTTTTCGCCCACCATGAATGGGGAGCTGTTTGGATTGTCGAGGCCTGCCATTTCATGCATACGCCGCTCCGGCGATTCCCACCGATCAAAAGTCCACTTGTCATAAGTTTTTATGCTATTCAAAGCAATAAAATGCACACCTTTGTGGTCCCAGCTGCGGTAATGATCACCGTACAATTTGCTCCAGTACTCGCCAAGATCCAGGTAATAGTCGTGCTCGCCGAGTATTGCGTGCATCTTGTGCTTGAGTCCCGACAAAATCTCAGCACCATGATCCAGCTCCGCTTTCGTGCCGAGCTGCGCCAGATCGCCGCCAAAAAAAACAAAGTCAGGTTTTGGTTCAAGCAGGTTTGCTTCGGCCACGGCGCGAATTAGACCGCGGTCCCAGTTCCTGACGAACTTCGTGCCTTTCACGTGCTGTATGTGCGCGTCTGAAATGTACGCAAACGTAAAGTCTGAGCCACCCTGAGCTGCATAGGACAATCGAACCAGGCTGATTGGCAGCGCACTGATTACAAGGCCAGACATCGTTGCTTTCAGAAAGCGTCTTCTGTCATTTACAATATCGTGATTCATTTTCCTGCTCCCGTTGAATTAGTCGCGGCGCCTGCTTTGACAGCAGGTTCATATTCCGGACTGGTCAGTGTTTCCATAAAGGCAACGAGGTCATTAATCTCTTGCTCGCTTAGGTTGAGTGGTCTGATGCCACCACTGAGAAACGGGTTTACCTTGCCGCCAGGAGTCTTGATGCCTCCGTTGTTGTAGTGCAAAACGACGTCCCGCAGGGTCATGATGCTACCGTCATGCATGTATGGCGGCGTGACGGCAATATTGCGTAACGTTGTCGTTTTGAAAGCACCCATTGAACTAAATTGATTATCGACGACGAACCGACCGAGATGAGACGTATCCGCATCCGCGAGTACTGCTACGTTGACGTCCAGCCCCTTGCTTTTTGCCACGAGAAACGCCTCTGCGAGTTCTGGAACCTTGTCCTGAATATCGTTCATGCCGACGCCAATGTTATGGAACAAATGGTCCGTGAAAATGGCGAAGTTTTGCTCAATCGTATGACACGATACGCAACGACCGCGGGCTAAGAAGACATTGAATCCGCGTTGAGCCTCGGCGCTAATAGCATTCTTCTCGCCGCCGAAATACCAACGGTCAAAAGGCGAGTTTCCGGAAACTATCGTGCGCTCGAAGGCAGCAATCGCCAAGGTCACTTCCCGTATTGTGATGTCCTTTGCATTGATGCCAAACACGTCATGCATGGCCTGCAGATACGCCTTGTCCTCGCGAATGATTTGCAGAATCGGCTCGTGGTTGGCGAGCCCCATTTCTACCGGATTTGTAAACGGATGCAGGGCCTGGTCCTCAAGGTCCGGTGAGCGGCCATCCCAAAACTGCGTCTTGTTAAACGCCGAATTGACGACGGTGGGTGCATTCCGTGTACCGGTCAGTTTATTAATTCCCTCGGAGACAACCAAAGGGCTATCGGTAAATACCTTGTCCGCGGCGTGGCATGTGGCACAACTTACTTTGCCAGTTGTGCTGAAGCGCACGTCATTAAACAAACGCGTACCCAAAGCAATTTTTTCCGGCGTTTGCGGGTTATCAAGGGGAATCGGCACATCGGGTAAGCCCAACATCCCTGCTGCCAACACTGTTGTCGTCAACAACAAGCAGCTTGCGAAGATCATTATCTTTTTCACTTTGTGTCCTCCATGTTCTGGCCATCCGTTTTGGGATTCTTGTTAAATCGACTGCTCATACGGTTAACTCAGACAGTTCCATCCGGGAACCGTAGCCACACTTAAAAACCATGCTGAAGTACCTCGCCTCCTCCTTCACCCGGCATACGTCGTCAACGGGTTGGATTTAATATCTTTCGGCACAGTTTGGCGCGCACCATCTGCCGAAGGCGCGTATTAAATTCATGATGAAAATGACGTACCAATCCCTGGACACCTATCTGAACTGGTCTGCGGTCGAGCATAAGCGTCGATTTAAAACGATGCTCGGTCGTGACCTTTTGCAACCAGACTGCGAATACAGAAATGCCCGTTTCAGACCGAAAGCAGACGTCATGCTGTGATCAGCATGCAGAAAATCGAAGGCCGGCTTACGACCCGAATTCAGGCATTTTCGCCTGTTCTTAATCAACAATTATAGCAGTCCAAAAACAGTACACAGCCGTTAGCGCAGCTGTGCTACTGACTTTTTGGCGGTGAGGCTGTCGAGCAGAATTTTGCTCTAACGCAATTTTCTTTAGGAGTGCTCGGGCAAAATCTGAATAGACCAAATAGCCCACCAGGACAGATGATATGCAGACCGCAGCGGCAACGCGAGCACTTGATATACTCCGCGATGGCAACCATTTTTCCTGGTATGTAATCCCATTGCTGGCATTGGTTGTCTACGTCTACGCTGTCGAGGTCGAGCGCAAAAACTGGAGTCTTTTTTTTGCCGGACTGGCATTTTGGGGCATGGACTGGTTTAACGAAATTTGGAACTCACTCGTATTTCACTTTACGGATTATGCCCCGGTTTGGGGAGCTCCGGCCGATACGGCCTATCTCATTTTGATTGGTCTTAATATTGAAATATGTTTCATGTTTGCCATCGCCGGAATTGCATTCGGGAAAATGCTGCCTGCAAATGTCGGGCTAAAAGTGATGGGCGTTCCAAATCGCTGGTTTATCGCCATCAGTGGTTCAATATTCTGCGTCGTTGTCGAGTATTGGCTAAACGCTATCGGCGCGCTGACCTGGGACTATTCGTGGTGGAATCGGGACGCGCCATGGCTGATTTTTCTATTCGGCTATTTGCCATTTTTTGCGGTTTCGTTTTGGGTCCATGACTTGCCCTCCACGGGGACCCAAGCGAAAGTGGTTTCGGCCATTTTTGGCATAGACATCGCCGGCATAATGGTGTTTGGAGTCTGGTTGCAGTGGCTGTAGCGAGAGTGAGAGCGTAAATCGCCAGGAAATACATACCTGCAGTATTTCGCTGCCCGTATTAGTTATCCAAATCGACCTGTCTAAATCAAGAACGGATCGATAATCAGGGCGCCTCTAATTAACGTTTTCGCGATGAGTTGTACGGATCAAATCCACCGCCCGTATCTTCGACAGTCGGTTCCAGAGACAATTCGTCACTGTCTCTATCCCGGAGCTCCATCAGACGCTGCTGAGCCTCGGATTTGTAAAACAGACCGGTTTTCATCAGTGATAGCTTGACCGTCCTGATCGTACCCTCCCATACCTGATGGCCGAGTCCATTGGTTGCTACCCGACCACGCGAATCAGTTGCGTATTCGTCGCTCGAGTCGTCATCGAAATCAGAAGTCATTGGAAACTCCAAAAATTATCCACTTACTCACCGTTAACTATACGGAATCAAAATGAAATAACCGTGGCCTGAGTCACATTATGTTATTTAACATAATTCTTTCGAAGGGCATCTCAGGATGTGTGCGGGTCGCTTGAAGCTAATCGGTTGGCAACGAACCAAGGGTCTTGACTGCAGCCAGAGCACGCAAGCGCGACTCCTTGAGATCAACCATCGGTTTTGGGTATTGGGTGCCAAGGGCGATGCCGGCGGATTTCAGGATCTCGTCAGGAGCTTCCCACGGGCAATGCACAAACTTGTCCGGCAGTCTGGCGACTTCGGGTACATAACGCCTGACATAGGCACCGTTGGGATCGAATCTCTTGCCCTGGGTTACAGGATTGAAAATCCGGAAATAAGGCGCCGCATCCGCCCCGCAGCCCGCCACCCACTGCCAGCTCGCGCTGTTGTTGGCGAGGTCTGCATCCACCAACGTGTCCCAAAACCAGTCTTCCCCATGATGCCAATGCAACAACAGGTTTTTGACGAGAAATGAGGCCGTTATCATGCGTACGCGGTTATGCATATAGCCGGTTTGCCAAAGCTCACGCATACCCGCATCAACTATCGGAATTCCGGTTTGACCAGATTGCCATTGCTGCAGGGCCAGTCGATCTTCACGCCAGGGAAACCGATCAAATTTGCGCTGCATGTTTTCACGAGGAATATGCGGCCAATGGTACAGCAAGCTATAGGAGAACTCTCGCCAGCAAAGTTCGCGCAAAAAATGTTCGAGTTCGCCGATTGAATTATCTTTGACAACAATTTTCCGTGCCGCATGCCACACCTGTTGTGGCGAAATTTCTCCGAAATGCAAGTGCGGCGACAAACGCGAAACGTAGTTTTGGTCAGGACGATCTCGGCCCTCTTTGTAGTGACACGCACCGGTTTGGAGAAACCCCTGCAAGCGTCTTTGCGCAGCAGTTTCACCAACCTCCCATTGCTCGGCAATACATTTAGACCACCTTAAGCGTGGCATCAAACCCAGACCAGCAAGGGTGCATCCTTCATTGGCAGAATACAGGTCGCTAAGTTGTGGTTTTTGCAACGGGACGCGAGGCAGCGGCGCATTCGTGAGGCAACCATTGCGATAGAAAGGTGTAAACACTTTGTACGGAGAACCGTCAGACTTGAGTACGTCCTGCGGTTCAAATAATAGCGAGCCATTAAAGGTCCGAACCCTACATTTGCTTTCCTTCAAGTGTGCTTTGATACGGGTATCGCGAGCAATTCGCCATGGCTCATAACAGCGGTTCCAATAAACACCACAGGCGTTAATGCTGGCCGCAAGCTTTGGAATTATTTTCTCAGCACGGCCCTTGAAGAAGCACATACGACTGCCGAGATCTTTATTCAGTGCAGAAAGGCTCTGATGCAACCATACGTGGCTGGCTTGACCCATAGCCCATTCGCCTGCATCTGCGTCATCCAGTATGTAGAGAGGAAATACCGGCTGACCCGCACTGGCAGCGGCGTGCAGGGCTGGGTTGTCGGACAATCTCAAGTCCTGCCTAAACCAGACGATGATTGGCCTTGATTCGATTGCGACTACTCCCCGTTCATTCTAATCCAGCGCCATACAAACTCAGGAAAACCGGGCCATAACGCTTACCGCCAACCGTTGCAGCGCGGTCAACTCCTGCATCAAATCTGGAATAAACCCAACCAGACCCTTTACAATTTCGCCCGCTATCCTATCCGCATGCTCCATATCCTTGCCTCGTGTCATCAGCCAACCAAGATAGGTGAAGCCACGAATCATTAAAAATGCCGGCAATATTTCAAGATCTGCGTCACTGAATTCCCGTTCGCTTCGATAACCGGCAACATAGGCGTCGACAAGTTCATCAAAAAACGGTTGATTAATTTGTGGAAACAAAGATGTTGCCATCTCGAACATATACCAACCATCACCGCAATCGTCGAAATCAATCAACGTCAACTCACCATCCTGGAGAATTATGTTTTCCGGCAAAAAATCCGCGTGCATCAGACCGTAATTGGCCTTGGTCTTGCCAATCTGTTTCAACAACCCCTGCAGAACCATCCTTGCTTTAAGAATTTCATGTTTCTGCTGTTTCGTCAGTAAAGGATGCTCCCAGAATCGTCCCCATAAAGAGTTCTCGCCCAGCAGTCCTTCCTCGTCCCAAGCCAGTCGCACAAAACCGGGCGGGCGCTGCCAATCCTCGCCCTGCGTATGAACACGAGCTGCCAGAGCCCCGAGGCGGTGGTAGCGATCGCACATTTCAACCCGCATGCCTTTTTCAACGCGACCCAGATCATTAAACAGCCTGCCCTCGATCCACTCCAGCAAATCGCACTGCCTGGTTTCGGAGCCTTTCTCGACGTGCACAAAAAGTTCACCACTTTTTGTTGGAATAACAGCCGGCGTTGGAATTCCCTTTTCGCGAAGCGCGGTCATCCACACGAGCTCGGATTGCAGCGATGCATCACTGTGATAGCCGGGCCGATGCAAGCGCAAGACGGCGTGGCGACCGTCCCTATCAGTAACTTTAAAGACACTGTTTTCGCGATGCTTGATGATGTCGAGCCGCGCAGTCTCCAAATCCCAGTGCTTGAGCGAGGCCTTCGCCAACGGAATCACCTCGGCCAAACGTGGATCAGAGAGGGTGATCGTACCGCCACCCATCACTTCATTCATTGCCGCCAGGAACCATATTAGGGACTCTTCAACGCGATGCAAAACTTCATCGCAATATTCTCGATCGATCAGGAAGCCAGGTTTGAACTGAATCACCGACTCATCGAATCCAGCTACAATTGCCCAAATGCCGTTCTCGTAAAAAGACCTCATCATGCCGAGCCCTGTGCTGTTATCGACAAATTTCAGCCCCATAATGAGACCTTTGTGGCGCACCTCTTCGAGAAACGGAAAGCGCTCAGCCAATTTCTGTAAGCCACTCAACAGGTAATCAGCCTGGCGGTTCGCATTAGCCAAATTCTGGGGATCAGCGCAGATTTGAAGTGCGCGTAATGCAACTACACAGCCGAGGTCCGACCCACCAAAGGTGGATACATGTCCCCAGCCATTCTCGATTAACCAGCGTCCCGCCCGCTCGCTGAGTACAACGGCGGAAACGGGATAAAGTCCACCAGACAATCCTTTGCCTGTAACGAGAATATCGGGCTGGACATTCCAGTGCTCTATTGCCCAGAGACGGCCACTACGGCCGAGTCCTGTCTGCACTTCGTCCGCAATATACAAGGCGCCAAATTCTTCGCAAAGCGATTTAACGCCTGACAAATAATCGTCATGAGGAATTGGAAACCCGCTGGTGGCAGGAATAGTTTCCAGCAATACTCCAGCAACGTCTCCAGATTCCAGCGCCTGGCGCATGGCAGCAAGCTCGTTAAACGGAACCTTTCTGAACTCACTCGGCTGGTCGCTGTGGAAATAACGAGCGTTGTCGTCATTGCCCGCGGCGCCCGATAGTCCAGTACGCCCGTGAAATCCGTTGTCCAGCCCCACGATCACTTTACGGCCGGTTACCCAGCGCGCCGCTCGTATCGCCACGTCTATTGCTTCACTGCCACTGCTGGTCAGAACCGCGTACTGCATCCGCCCTGGTGTCGCATCGACCAATGCTTTTGCCAGTACTGCTTTCGGCGCCGAAGCAAAGTGATGATTGCCAATATCCCAATCGACGAGCCCGTTAATCAGGAGTTCGCTCAATTCCGGATTGCGATGACCCAGATTGAACGTGCCGCCATTCAGGTGCAGATCCAGCAGTTCGCGCCCATCCACATCCCATAATCGGTAGCCTTCGCGCCGTCCCGGTACGAAATCAATACCACCTTCGAGCATACGCTCAACCCGACCTGGATATAAATGACTGTGGACTTGCTCAAGAATTTCCGCCTTGGTGGGCGACATTTTGTCAGAAAACTTCAGCGTCATAGCGGAACCTGCCGGTCAGAATTACACGGGGCATTGTAACTGGAAAAGGCGCTCATCGATTCAATCGCCAAGGCATTCGCCTAGCCCAACCGTCACTTCAATTGCAAATGGGACGCATAGCCAATTGAATCAATCCAAATAGAGCAACTCGAATTTCATTGGCATAGTCTAAATCGCGATCATTTGCCAGCAACGGATTACGGGTCCAACAAAACTATGTGTTTTGGATCGACCCACATTGGCTCGTCAAGATAAAACAGCTTTTCGCCCTCGCCCAAAGAAGCCAGTGTTGCCAGTGTTTTCGTATCCAGGTCGGTGGCTGACGGATTCGAGTGAGATCTATACTCAAGAAAATGAACCAGAACGCTACCTATGATACCCATGTCGCCACACAGCTGGGACGGCAAAGCAAGGTAACCGGATACGACCATCTGCGCCGAGTCGTGAGCAGTATCGTAAGCTGCATCAGGACGTCGCCAGTGACCCGCAATGCCCGTAGCGTCGATGTAAAAACTGAGTAACCCGGCTGAACTTTTTTCAAAAAGATCGGCCACACTAATCTTCAGTCGCTTAGCCGATTCCTCAATCGAGAATCCTGCCTTGACAGATTCCGGTACCGAGTCCAATGCGGACTCAGCTAACCTTTTTTGCATCAGATCTTCAAATCTGACTGCCTGAGTGCTGGTCATTTCTTCGACTTTGCCAGCCACGCGAACTCCGACTGCTTTGCCCTTGTGGGAGCGGAATACTTCTTTCCAGCTATTTTTTTTTGGCATCATTTAGCTCCAGCCAACAACCTGCGGTTAGCTATCAACCACCCGGTAATCTGGATTATAAGCCTTTTTTCCGCTGCATTTAGCCCATTTCGATCGGCACTTTCTGCTATTTCGGAAAGCTGCACGCCTCGGGTTTGAGTATAGGTTGTAGTCGGAAACCCAGGTTGTGCACCCGCCACCCATCTATAACTTCGCGGTAAGCATTCGGGCTTCTAGATGCACTATCAGTCAGTGCTTTTAGTATTCCGAATTTAACGTTATCGGGACTCCGGCGCAGCGGGCAACTCCCACCGCAACAAGCCCGTTACGAAGTATCATTAACGCGTATGCCGACTCGCTAACTGCTCCGCCACATCTGCTAACTTTAGATCACAGACTCCCAGCAAGACCAATACGTGGTAAACGAGATCGGACACCTCGCTTACGATTTCCGCCCGATCATTTTTCATCGCTGCAATTGCGACCTCAACTCCTTCCTCACCGATCTTTTGCGCAATTCTCGCCATACCCTGGTTTGCAAGTTGCACGGTATAACTGTCACTTTGTTGGACCTGGAGCCGTTCCTTAATGATAGTTTCCAGCTCCCCCAGAAAACCCAATCCTCGCCGCTCTACGCCGTCATCAAAACAACTCACTTTCTGCAAATGGCAAGTGGGTCCAGTCGCAAACGCTTTCACCAGTAATGCATCACCATCACAATCTATTTCTATGCCGCGCAGCTCGAGCCTGTTGCCAGAAGTATCGCCCTTGGTCCAGAGCTCCTGTCGCGACCGACTGTAAAATGTTATATATTTTTCGGAGAGCGTCTTGTGCAGTGCCTCGGCATTCATGTAGCCGAGCATCAAGACCCTGTCAGTAATCGCATCCTGGACAACTGCGGCAACTAACCCGTCACCTTTTTCCCAGTCAATTTCCTGATGAAAATTTCTCATATGCGCACCTCAATGCCAGCGTCTTGCAAATACATTTTCAAATCCGGAATAGCGATTTCCCCGCTGTGAAACACACTTGCAGCAAGCGCGCCTGAGACAGAAGTTTGCTCCAGTAGATCCCGGAAGTGTGTCATCGCACCGGCGCCTCCCGAAGCAACCAGCGGTACTCGACAACGCTCCTGTACCATCGCGAGTTGCTCTATATCGTAACCACTGCGCACACCGTCATTGTTCATGCAATTAAGAACGATTTCGCCAACTCCGCGGTCCTGAGCCTCGCGTATCCAATTCAGGGTGGAGCGAGCTGTACTTTGAGTTCGCGTGGCGTCACCTGTGTATTGATAGACTTGCCACTCACTTTCGATG
>JAHEFE010000109.1 GCA_024640365.1 Woeseiaceae bacterium
TGGGATCGCCGTCAATCCGATTAGTTTCTCCGGTGTCGGGGTAACAACCATCTGATCCTAACTGTACATTCGGAACGTCTGCGCCTACTTCGAGTGCGTTAGGCATGGCGTTCAGGCCCAGCGCTGGACTTATAACGCAAATTACCTTTCGCGACCGGATCGGCAGCGATTCTCGGGAGCCATTGCCAGGTTACATAAGTGACCAACTGCTAAACAATATCGAAGAGAAATAGCAGCAGCGAGCCGGCAATGACGCTCTCTCTGCACCAGTTCCCGATAGGAATGTGAACTAGGTATCAGTTTATTAGGTGAATACCGTACTGTTGATTTTGGCCACAAATTGGTAAATTTGTGAGACAGAAGTTTTAGAATATGAGGTTGCAAACCTCGCAGACTCTAGCATGTCAGCCCGCCTGATGACGTAAATTTCGGACAATAGGATTAGTTTGATTAGTAACAATCGGGTCAAACCGATCACACCCTAAGCAAGCGCTTTGGCACCCAAAAAATAACGAGAAAATGGTAAACAATAGCCACGCCAACCAGAGATTCCCGTATATGGTGCTCGTCGCCTTGCGCCGAGCGAGCGCAGCACTGGTCGTCGTCCTTTCATTTTTCGTCGTGACTGGGGCGTTCCAAACCCAATTCAATGAGCTTTATCAGGCACTTCTGATCATCGCTACACTATTGGCCTTGATGCTACTTCCCGGGACATACCAACAGGGCAGTAATCTTGCGCCACATGTATCGAACATTTCCCTCTCGGTCGCCACTCGTTGGTCTTTGCTTATTCTGGTACTGCTCTTACTGGGTTACGCAACAAAAACTTCGGCGGTATTTTCACGTAAGGCATTATTTACTTGGTTCATAGTGACCCCGCCGCTCATCGTACTCATTCAGATTGCAATTGAGATTTTTATCGCGCGCATGCTGTTGTCCGCCGGTAATGCTCGAAAAGCCGTAATCGCCGGTGCTGGCGAGTTGGGTCAAAAACTGGCATTAAAGATCAGCTCGTCCCCGATCGTCGGAGCAGAACTCGAAGGCTTTTTTGACGACCGGGGCGAGGAGCGACTGCCCAATGTGTCCTCCTTTTCATTGCTTGGCAAACTCAAAGACCTGCCAGATTATGTCCGCGCGCACAAAACGGATCTGATTTTTATCACGCTGCCAATTCGTAATATTCAGCGTGTGACCGAGCTTCTGGACCATCTACATGACACGACAGCTTCAATCTACTTTGTTCCCGATGTATTCGTTTTCGACTTGATTCAGTGTCGTACAGCCGATATCAATGGTTTGCCTGCTGTCGCGCTTTGCGAAACGCCTTTTCAGGGTACCCACGGAATGATCAAAACTGCCAGCGATTATGTGATTGCAATGCTTGTGCTGATGCTGGCAAGCCCACTAATGATTGCTATTGCGCTAGCTATCAAACTAACGTCAACTGGAAGTGTAATCTTCAAGCAACGTCGATATGGGCTCGATGGTCGCGAGATCATTGTCTACAAGTTCCGGACGATGAAGGTTTCCGAGGACTCTGACCATGTCCGGCAAGCGACTCAAAATGATGACAGGGTCAACAGGGTAGGGGCATTCCTACGAAAATACTCATTGGACGAGTTGCCCCAGTTCATTAATGTGCTCCAGGGCCGGATGAGTGTCGTAGGTCCTCGACCCCATGCCGTTGCGCACAACGAGCAATATCGTCCTCTGATCAAGGGATACATGGTTCGCCATAAGGTCAATCCTGGCATTACCGGGCTTGCGCAAGTATCGGGCTATCGCGGAGAAACCAAAACTGTCGAGGCGATGCGAGACCGCGTGAAATACGATCTGGAATACCTGAGGAATTGGTCGCTATCTCTCGACCTGCAAATTATCCTCAGGACGTTGCGCATCATGCTCAAGGATGACATGGCTTACTGATCGGCCTGGTTTCTGACATGGACAGGCAGGCGTAGACTGATATGACATCGCCAAGAGTAGGGGCGCCTGGCAATTCGTCGTAAAACAGGCCGACGTACGACTAAACGCTGACGGACTTGTTGAGAACGACGCCAATAACATTCGTCGTACGTAGTAAGTCCATAGCGCGGCTCAGATCCTCTCGCGCGGTTGTGCCTTCCGCAACAACAAGCAGCATCCCGTCAACGCTGGGTGCTATGGCGAGTGCATCGTCCGCGCTCAGAATCGGCGGGAGGTGAAGAATGATGACCGGATTCGTTACAGATGACAGTATTGTCGAGAATAGACTTCCGATCCCTCCGCTGGCAATCAACTCCGACGAATCCCTTACGGAATCGCAGCTGGGTGCAACAGTTAGCCCGTCAATGCCGATGTCCCAAAGTACCTGGTTGATCGGCGACTTGCCCGCTAGATAATCTTCCAATCCGACGAAGTCTTCTGGCAAACCGAGATCGGGTGCGACACCAGGCTTGCGCAGGTCGAGATCCAGCAGATACACGTGGTGGTTACGATAGCCGGCCATGGTCATGGCCAGATTTATCGCCGTTACTGTCTTTCCAGCACCCTGCTTCGCAGAGGCGATTGCAATAGTCTGCCAGTTGTTATCCTCTATCATCTGGACAACTCGCGTGCGTAGCATTTTGTAGGAGTTCAATGCTGACTCTGGAAACCCGGGATGAATTATCCTGTTTCTTTCCAGAACTACTGGATCGAGTTCGAATCTCTGGCCTGGCTCGATTTTGATGACGGCAGGCACGCGTTGACGGGAGATAGTGGCATTTTCAGCACTCGCGGCATCGTTGGCGCTGTCCGCCTGGTCCGGGCCGAATTCACGGTCCTTTGCTACCTTTCGAATTGCCTTCTCAATCTTGCTCATAATACAAGTTCCAACAAGGTCGCTATATCGCGAGTGCGACAGCAATTGCGGCAGCCATAGCCATTCCCGTCAAACC
>JAHEFE010000110.1 GCA_024640365.1 Woeseiaceae bacterium
TCATTGACGATCAGAATACATAACCTGTGCTTCATAGATTGTGTTTCACAAGATGTGCATCGCTAGTCAGAGCAAGTTCACAAAGATCGATTAGAACCGTTACTCCCCAACTATTACACAATGGTTAAGAGCGAAAATTCCGACAGTAATACCTGCCCTGCCCCATACAAACGATCAATACGGCTGTCGATTCAAACTACAGAACCAATTGTCATCCAAGACGCTGGCTTTGTGCTCCTTGGCGAGCCTTCACCAGTCAACCCTAGTAGTCCCCGCTATTTTATGGTCCGTGCGCGGTATTTCCGGCCCTTAATTGGACGATCACTTAGCTGCCGTACTGCTTTCGACACGTGTTTATTCTGCACGGCGACATAGCTGACATTATCAAACAGGTCGATCTTGCCAACTGCGTCTCCGGGGATGCCGCCTTGCGCTGTCAAAGCGCCCAATAAATCACCGGGACGTAATTTGTTCTTTCGCCCGCCGCTGATCTGGATTGTGGTCATCGATGGCACGAGTGTTTCGTCACCGCGTCTCGCATCGGGAATGCCGCGTGCCTGAATGTGCGAATCCGGCAGTGATTTCTCAATTTCTTGCAGTCGCCAAATCTCGCGATCCTCAACGAGACTTATCGCGGCGCCCGTTTTACCGGCACGCCCGGTTCTACCGATGCGGTGCACATAAATCTCAGCTTGCTGCGGCAATTCGTAATTGAAGACGGCATCGATATCTTTCACGTCCAGTCCACGGGCTGCAACATCAGTGGCAATAAGCACATTCGCGCTCCGATTTGAGAAACGCACGAGGACCTGATTTCTCTGTGCCTGGTCAAGATCGCCGTGTAGTGCGATCGCACTAATATTCTCAGACTGCAGATGCTTGGCAACTTCCGCGCAATCGACTTTGGTGTTACAAAATACGAGGTTGAGCGCCCCGCCCCACGCTCGCAATGTTCGCACTAGTTCCGCGTTTCGATTTTCGCGAGTCACAGAACACCATGTCTGCGTAATCTGCGCCGGCTCTTCATCATCGGTAACATCAACCGTCCGTGGCTCGTGCTGCACTCTTCTGCTCATATCAGCGATTGCCTCAGGATACGTTGCGCTAAACAACAGCGTCTGCCGCTTCGGCGGAACATACTTAAGGATCGCTTCAACCTCATCCATAAACCCCATGTCCAGCATTCGATCTGCCTCATCCAGTATGAGCGCATGCAGAGGACCAAGATCAATATTGCCGTCGCGCAAATGTTTGTGTACGCGTCCTGGGGTACCGACAATAATGTGAGGACAGCGTTGTAGCGACGCCGTTTGATCGCGTAACGGTGCACCTCCGCAAACACTTAGGACTTTGATGTTCGGAATCGACCGGGCTAGTCGGCGAATTTCTCTGCCGACCTGATCGGCCAATTCGCGAGTGGGACATAGCACCAGCGCTTGCACCCTGAACGATGACACATCCAGCATATTGAGAATGCCCAGACCAAAGGCGGCCGTTTTTCCGCTGCCCGTCTTCGCACGTGCCAGCACGTCTACGCCAGCGAGTAACAACGGCAAAGTCTCGGCCTGCACCAGAGTCATCTCGGTATAACCGAGATCGGCCAGGTTGCCGAGTAAGTCTGGTTTCAGTTCGAGATCGTGAAAATTCTTGGAGGAAGGCAAGATGTGTTACTTCGCCGCGCTATGCATCGAACAGGAACTCTAGCACTAACTCCCAAGCGTGTGCTGCATCTGAAGCGGACGGTGACTATCAGTTAGCTGATATCGCGGGAGTCGCGAGCCACGTGTCGAGAACAACTAAAACCATGATCAGCGGCGCAAGAATTGAATGAACCAGGCGACTCTTCGAGATGATAAGGGCAATGCAAATCGCCATCACCGGAAATCCTGAAAGATTATTTGGGTGAAAAACGGGCTCCTGTTCAAGAAGAGGACCCGAAAACGTGCCAACAACAGTTCCTAGAATGACGAGGCCCCAGAGAATTGGGGCTTGCCTGTAATAATAATCTTCAAGGTTGGCATCCGCTGCGGGCCGCGGATATAAAAGGTGAGCAATCAGAAAGAGCATCACCGACGGAAATAGCAGCGATAGCACTGATCCAAAGCTTATAGTACCAACGTCGACCAGATCCCAACTCTCCCACCACTGTTGCAAGAGAGCAAAAAAGACTCCGATCTGAAACAAGATATGGATCCAGTGAAATCGTATCGTCTCGCGGACTCGCAGAAGTCCGGCCACGCCGGTAAGCAACTCACTCAGCGCGAGACCGACGACGACAGATATCAAGATCATCAGGAACTCAAACAACCCCATGAGAAGCTCCTTGGTAGCGCGAATTGGTTTTCGCGTTTGCCGAGTAAGTATATCGTCCTAAAGCTTAGCATCTTGCATACGCTGCTGCGCTTGGCCTGGTAGCACTAATAAACGGTTAATACTCGCTGCTCTCATAGTCTGTATCGCAACCAAAACTCGCTGCTTGTGAACGAGTGGTTTGTTGAGTTGGGTTCACTCAGTGGTCTGTACTGGTCATCGCGTACGTAGAAGTAGCGATGACCACTACAGAACAGGGCGATACAATATCAATGGGACGTTAGGGTCGGGCTCATGGTTGCCCAACGCGCTTCACAATTGTATCTGCTCAATATGGCATTGCTGGCCACGCACGAGATCGATTCGGCGTATTGGCACGAGTGGGAGATATTTCGATTGCCTGGCAGTATTCAGTTCTTCCTGATACTGAATTTTCTGCTGCTGCTTTTCTTCCTTTACGGGCTTGTTCAGGTCGTCCAATGGGCCCGTTATGCAAGGGCATTCAGCTATATGCTGGCGGGCGCCGGGCTCTTCGCGTTCACAGTACACATGGCTTTTCTGATTCTCGGCTATCCACAATTTCGATCGCCCGTATC
>JAHEFE010000111.1 GCA_024640365.1 Woeseiaceae bacterium
AAGAGACGTCGTCTCTGCCACCACATAGTCGGCGGCCATTGCCATCAATGGATTAAAATTTCGTGCCGCTGCCCGGTACGTCAGATTTCCTATTTCATCAGCACTAGCGGCATGTACTAACGCAACGTCGGCCTTCAAAGCGGTCTCGATCCTGAATTTTCGACCATCCACTTCCACAAGATCCGACGGATTCGTAATTTCTGTATCGATGCCGATGTCCGATAAGAAACCATAAATACCAGCGCCCGCCATTCGTATTCTTTCTGCCAGAATTCCCTGTGGGACAAACGTAACATCGAGTTCGCCACTGTTCATTTGCTCAATTGCAACTCGATTGAGACCTATATGTGATGTGATGAGCCTGGCCACCTGGTGGTTCTCGATAAGGAGACTGATTCCAATCGAAGGTTCATTGGCATCGTTCTTGATCAGGGTCAATTGCGATTGGCCCTGCCTGCGCAACTCGTCGAGCAAGGCAAAGGGAGTCCCGGGATCGCCAAAACCACCAACCATAATGACAGCGCCCGGTTCAATTGCGGCTATTGCGTCTTCTATGTTCACACGCTTATTCATGCAACAAAGTATACGCCGAAGTACACCGTCGGTTGCAAATCGATCAGCGATCGATCCGGGATAGGTACAAGCGTTTCCGTCTGTTCCTGGTTAATGTTTAGTGGAAGCGTAATCAACCAATGGTCGCCTGCCAGGCTTTTCAGGCAACACCTTGGATAGATAAACAAGCCTATCTAACGAGCGATTTCCGTTAACCTGTTGGACAGGTTTGGTCCAATCGAAAATAGGGCTTTCGAGATTCGATCCTGCGACAATTCGAGGGCCTGAAGAAGGACTATTCCACGCACGTGGCCAATAATATTGTGCTTGCGCATTCAGTCTTCCAACGTTAGCAAAATAATAGCCACTACCTGGCACTTGAGCAGATGTTAGCGCCGGCTAATCAGCCGCAAAGCACTACTCATACATCGACGGTGGAAATTCAATCGGCGCCATATTCTCTGGGCGACGCGGTGTAATCGGGGTAAAGAACTCGCGTATGACTTCAATATCTTGTGCAGGGTCGCCGCTTAATTCGATCGTTTTCACGAGGCCCAGCGTTTTTGTTTTGTAATCGGCATAACCCATTGAGACTGGCACTTTTGCTGCCATTGCTATGCGATAAAAGCCGGTACGCCAATAAGGCTTCCAACGCCTCGTTCCCTCCGGTGCCATGGCGAGAAGAAAATGATCTTCCTCGGCGAATTTCTGAATTGCGTGCTGGACAGAACCGAGGTGTTTGTTCCTGTCCACAGGTATCGCACCCAGCGCATTGAGGATTGCGCTCAACGGCCACCAGAACAAACTGTGCTTGGCAAAAAACTTTACATCAAGGTCAACAGCGACTTTATAGACGAGCAATAAAAAACCGTCCCAGTTGGACGTGTGTGGCGCAGCAATCAGCACCGCTTTTTGCAAATCGGGAATTTCGCCGACGATCTTCCAACCCATCAGGCGAAGTAATGCGCGTGCTATCTTCTGCAAAATCATGGCGCGACATTCTCACACGCTGGCAACAAGAGCAATGCCCTCAGCAATCCGGTTACGGGGTTACGATTGGAAACAGGCCTTTCGGTTTATCAAATAAAGTAAAGAAATTGACGAGCTCCACGGTACTGCCTTCAAACGATATGTCATCTGACAACAACGCCTCCACGGTCGCCTTGCCGCCAATACTCATACTCAGGTAAGCGTCCCGCGTAAGGTGCAGGGTAGCTGCTGCAGTGGAATCGACCGGCGCTTCGCGAAAATGCAAAACGGAATTTTCGAGCGTGACGACATAATTTTGTCCAAGATCCGTAAAGTCCATGTTAATGACAATCTTCTTACCTTCCGCATCAGGACCATTAAGCCGAACTGCCAATGCCGCCAGAAAATCCTCAGCAGAGGCTTCTTTCAACAGGTCTTTTGCATCTGCCACGTTTACACCCTGCTTGGTCGCGCCGAAGCGCAGCTCATAGGCAGCCGCCAGATAAACGTCGCGCCACGGCGCCGATTCGGCCTGGTAGCCGAGTTGATCATAAGTGCGTGCCAACAACGCCCTTGCTTGGACATTGTCCGGATTCGACATCACCAGGTGGTTCAACACTTCGGCAACCCACCGATAGTCGCCAGCATCGAATGAGGCCTGCGCTTGCGACATCACGTTTTCCGCACCGCCCATAAACTGGACATAGCGCTTGCCCGCCTCGGTCGGTGGTAATGGATTGAGATTGGCAGGATTACCATCGTACCAACCAAAATAAGCCTGGTACACGGCCTTGGAGTTGTGACTTACCGTACCGTAATAATCCGCATTGCCAAACGACCCTCTCAACGCAGCGGGCAACTCAAGTTCTTCCGCGATTTCTCTCGGCGTGAAACCGGCGTTTGCCAGCCGCAGCGTCTGGTCATGGATGTACTTGTAAGTATCGCCTTGCACCTGCAGAAAACGTTGAATCCTGTCGCGACCCCACATAGGCCAATGATGTGCACCAATCAGAACATCGGCATCCGCAAACATTCGCGCCGCCTCTTGAATAAATCCACTCCACGCCAACCCATCACGTACCTTGGTTCCCCGGAGCGTGTAGAGATTATGCAAGGTGTGCGTCGCGAGCTCCGCACCACAAAAGACCTTTTTTTGCGGCAGATAGAAAGCAAACTCAGCGGGTGCCTCCGATCCAGAGATAATTTGAAAAACGACCTGCACGCCGTCAATAGCCAATTGTTGACCGGTTGCGTCAACAATTTCTGTCGGGGCGATAATGGCGTGAGTACCAAATGCCGGCGTTTTGCCGATACCCGAATCAACATGCCCGCGCGCCGAGCGCGGCAAGTCTCTGCCGTACATGTAGATAGCACGTCGGGACAT
>JAHEFE010000112.1 GCA_024640365.1 Woeseiaceae bacterium
CGATCTTTATGTTTTGTCTTTCAAAAAAGCCCGACGAAGTATTTTCTGGTTCGCTTTGCTTTGCGGGTCATAGCGATCCCTGATTACTTTCATGGCCATGATGGCAAGGGGAACGTGCAGCATAAAGATAGTCAACGTGATCAGCGCTTCACCCGTATGCCAGTTCACCGAGCCATCGGACAAAATCTCGCCGGTTCCAATTTGATAGGGGATCACGTAGTACTTCAACATCACCAAAGGCATCGTGACGCCATAAACAATCAAGCCCAATGGCGCTAACAAAGTTTTTCTTGTCTTGGCCCGATCGATATCGGATGGCGATGGCCGGTGCAAACGCAGGCGATAGACATTTTCTTCACGACTGACCGTGCCACGTGCTGAAACAACGAGAATTACAGCTAGGCTCACGACGGTACCAATAACTGGCGGGTAGTACTCCGGCATGTGATAAATGTCGAGATAATCAATGGTTGCTGGTATCACATTCATGAAGAAGCCTGAAAACATACCCCAGAACGCGGCGTCTTTTGTGATGCGCTTGCTCCAAATGCTCATCAGGCCAACCGGGCCCCAACTGGATGCGTAAACTGTTCCGATGAATAGCATAAACCAGAAAATGTTGGGAGGAAAAAAGTAACAACAAACCAGTGCAATCAAGCTTGTTATCAGCATGATTTTGCGAGTTGTATGCACGGTAATTGCCAGCGGCTTACTACCCATGTCGTTGCCAATGCTGAAACCTACCAGTGACAGAAAAGTAGACGCTGACGACAATGCGGCGGCCACTATACCTGTCAACAAAAGAGCGCCCAGTATTTCGGGCACCAACGATCTGGCCGCCCATATCATGACAGTTTCGGACGGAGTGATATTCGCGTTTGCCAGATTGATTAGTCCGCCAATGCCATAGATCAGCATTTGCAGAACAATCACGCAGAAACTCGCGAGGATCGCAGCGCGCAGCACAACATGTTCGTCGCGCGCCATTAAGTGACGGCTGGCCTGCCAGGGGCCGACCGCGTAAACAAAGGCCCAGGCAATATCCATAACGACCGCCCAAATCACGTAATCGAGAGCTGTTGGCCAGCTGGTGCCTTCACCGATAATTCCCGTCCAGGAGGCGATGCCCTCCTTGCTTTTCAGTCGGGATAGATCTGTGATCGCGGTGCTGATTCCACCAAAACTATCGACGATATACACAACAAAAACAGCCGTTGCCGCCATGAATAACAGAAACATGAGTGTATCGGTGATAATCACACCCTTGGATCCAGAGTACATCGTGAAGAGCGTGTAGCTGAGCCAGGCAACGACCAGACTTTCGATAAAAGACATTCCCGTGATATCGGACAGCAAGATAGCTGCGCCCTGAGTGACGATCAGAAGGTAGCCGCCCAGGCCGAGAATGATGGTGAACCCGGCAAACTGTTGCAGCCGGCGGCTGTGAAAACGGCGTCCAAAGAAGTCCGCCACGGTAGGTGCACGGCTGCGCCGCAAATAGACGCCGAAAAATAGTGCGCCAAGCATGTAGCCGGTTACGGCAATACCCGGAAAAAGTAAATAGGCGCCAAATTGGCCGTCGTAGGTAAACGCCGCCTCACCCAAAAATATGGATGTGCTCATAACACTGGCAACCAGTGTTCCGAGAATCAAAAGCGTGGGCGCTTGCCGCCCCGCGACGTAATAGTCATCCAGTTTCTTGATGCTGCGTCCGGCATAACTGCCAACCACAATATAAATCAAAAGACTGACGCCAATTGTTATCGTCAATGTATTCATGGTTTCTGTCAGGTCGCCGCTTGCTGGGCCGCAATTGTCCCCAGTGTATAAAATTACTGACAGTTCGTGGGTGTATATTTCCGGTGCTTCGCTATGCCGCCCACACAGATGACCAGTAGTTTGTCACCCGCTGCAAGCTGACGGCGCAGCAAACCTTCGATAGTAATAAATGGAGTCAGAGTAAGAACCAGGATATCGGGTGAGAGAGATTAGCTGCGGAGGAATATAGCGCTAGCTGAATTGAATGAGGGTTAATTTTTACTCTGACCCCAAGTTATAATGATCACTGCCCCTCTCATTCGGAACGCCAAACCATTTGCGCCGCTGGAGTCTTCAGATGACACCGTAATCAGCACGTTGCGCTTCGGGCCACAAACTGGCACCGTGCTTCCTATGATGCGACTCGTTCTTTTGATGTCATTGCTTGGTGCCTGCGGCGCGATACCCATCGCGTTCGCCGACGCACCCAGCGAGGTTCAGGTCGGTGAGACATTGCCCGAGGCTACGATGCAAGGCTTGAATGGCCCGCCAAGGAAGCTTTCAGAATTTCACGGTAAACCGCTAGTCATAAACGTTTGGGCCAGCTGGTGCGGCCCGTGCCGCTCCGAAATGGCGTCGCTTGAACGCCTTGCATGGATGGAAGCAGCGGCATCCTTCGTCGTGATCGGGATCTCGACGGACGACTATCCTGAAAATGCCAAGGGCGCGTTGAAGGCATCAAACGCGACCATCACGCATTTCATCGACTCAAACCTGCAACTGGAAAACATGCTCGGCGCCTGGCAGCTACCCCTCACGGTGCTCGTGGATGCCGATGGTCGTGTGCTCAAAAAAATCTATGGCGCCAGAGCATGGGATGCTCCGCAGGCTTTGCAGTTGATTACTGATACGTTTGCAACAAACGCCCACCCCTAAGAAAGGGTCGGCGCCAGCGGAGCTGAATCAATCGAACTCGATTTGCCCGCATCAATGACATGAGTTTTGTTGCTCGGTGCAAACTGACCTTTAATCAGGACCGACGAGCAACGGCGACTCCTCAAGAACGTCAGAAAACTCGCGAAAGGCGGCGCATTGATCCCGCCGAACAAGAATTACGAACGGCAACTCCATCGCTACGAGCG
>JAHEFE010000028.1 GCA_024640365.1 Woeseiaceae bacterium
ATTGATCAGCTGACGCGCAGCAAGTCGCTAGGAAGTTCAACACGAAATGATCTGGGTGCGGCGCTGGATGCGGCGACCACAGCGCTTGGTAAAAATGAAAAAGATAAGGGGCTCGCGAAGCAATTGGCGAAGCTGGCTAAAGCCGTTCAGGAAGGTAGTGGTGATCCCATGACGCAAAAACGTCGTGAATCGCTGGCTGAGACCCTGAATGGGATTGCAGCACGGCTTCGCTAGGGCAGTGACGACAAGAGGTCGAACCGGTTTACAGTAATTCCATGCGAGTTATTGCGGTCGACCTCTTATAGTTTTTTACCGTGAAAGTGCGTCGGCCCAGCCGGGCCGTCGTCTCCCAGCGGTATACATGTCATCCCAGGAAGCACCATTATCGGACGATCTCCGATTGCGTGCGAAGTCTGCTTTCTTTCCCTCGTTGGCGGACAAAAAAGTATCGTCCAGACATTGATTGCCGATGACAGGTCCCTTCTATAGTATGATTCGGACACCTTTCACTGGGCTCTGAAATAGTATGCTGACACTGGTATTCACTGCATTTGTATTGATAGCAGCTACGATCATCATTCATGGTATTGGGACGACGTCATGGCTTCGTCACTTGTTGCGGCGACATGCAGTGCCCGGTGGGCAGTTCCGGCCCGCAAAAGTCCTCAGCATTCTTGTAAGTACTGCCCTGGTGCTGATTACATTGCACCTGCTTGAGATTCTTGTCTGGGCGCTGGCATATATGATTGTCCTTCCTTCCAGCGAACTACAAACTATGGAGTCGGCTTTGTATTTCTCGGCCGTTACATTTACCACACTGGGATACGGGGACATAACCCTGAGCTCGGACTGGCGGTTGCTCAGTGGACTTGAGGCTATTGACGGTATTTTATTGATTGGCTGGACTACGGCGTTTTTGTTCGCCGTGCTGCAACGAGCCTGGCAAGTGCCCGGCGATAAAAATTAACTTTCGAATTAGGTGACTGCTATGCAAAATTCCAATAGCTCGGCGGAAGACGCGACGTTCCAGCGGAACATGATGACGTCGTTTATTCAGATTGCCGCTCTGGTTGTGCTGATCAATTACTGTCTGGTAATCACCGGCCCATTTGTAAGTTTGGTTATTTGGGGGCTGGTGCTGGCGGTTGCCATTTTCCCGCTGCATTTGAAGCTTGCGTCGGCGCTGGGGGGCAATGAAAAAATTGCCGCCACGACGATGATATTGATTGGCCTGGTACTTGTGGTATTGCCGGGCTGGTTCTTAACTAAATCAGTGATTGCCTCAATTATGGCTTTTGCCGCCGACGTTAAAGCAGGCAGCCTCGTGATTAACCCTCCGGCAGATAATGTTGCGGATTGGCCCATAATTGGCAATCGGCTTTATGAAGTGTGGAGTGCGGCCGCGAATAATCTAGAACAAACTCTACGGAGTTTTGACCCATCGCCGCGCGAAGCAAGTGAGTGGCTCGTTCGCAAGATCGGTTCGCTGGCGGCAGGTCTACTGCAAATTGCGGCATCTATCGTCATCGCCGGGGTGGCAACGCTGTACTCAAAGAGCGGCTACAAATTAAGTTGTGCGATCGCCACCAGGATCAGTCCTGCGCGTGGTCAGCATTTAACCGATGTCTCGATCGCCACTATTCGTAGCGTTACCAACGGTGTGCTCGGTGTTGCCGCTATCCAGGCGGTCTTGTCCGGAATCGGGTTGATGATTATGGGTGTGCCGCACGGTGGAATTATTGCGGGCGTGGTGCTGGTTACCGCAATTATTCAGATTCCAACTCTGCTTATACTTGGTCCGGTTGTCGTCTGGGTGTTCTCAATTGCCGACCCAATACCGGCAACCATATTCGCAATTTACGCGTTGATTGTCAGTCTGAGTGACAACGTTCTTAAACCAATACTACTGGGGCGCGGCGTTGATCTGCCGGCGGTAATTGTTCTCGTGGGCGCGATAGGCGGAATGATCCAGTACGGCATCATCGGTTTATTCCTCGGTGCCGTAATTCTTGGTCTCGGCTATACGATCATTTCCGACTGGCTGCAATCGTCGGGCAGTAAGGCGCATGCTGCAGATGCCGCAAAGACCGACTAACACCGCGTAATGACGTTAACAACTCGTTTATCACTTTGTTTGTTATTGGGTTATCTCAGCGCCTGCACAACGGTTGGGCCTGAGTATGTTCAGCCGGAATCACCGCTGGCGCCGGAGTGGTATCAGGCCGAGCGCGCCGGGCTTACAACAACAGTTGAAGAGCAGCTACGCTGGTGGAGCCGGCTGAATGATCCGGTGCTCGATCAGTTGGTGGAGCTGGCGCACAAGCAAAACAACTCGCTGAAAATCGCGGGTTTGCGGGTCCTCGAGTCGCGTGCTCAACTGGCGATTGCGGTTGGCAACCAGTATCCACAAGCGCAAGCAGTGGCGGGCGATGCGACGGCGGTGCAAGCGAGCAAGAGCGCTGCGAATACGGCGGCGGGTGATTTGAGCTTTACCCAATATAATGTTGGTATCGGCGCATCGTGGGAAATTGATTTCTGGGGCAAGTTTCGTCGCGGCATAGAGGCGACCGATGCTGCCTACCTCGCTTCTGTTGCCGGTTATGATCAGGTGATGGTGTTGGTGACAGCCCAGGTCTGTGGCACATATCTCGCCATTCGCACTCTTGAGGAACAGATCCGAATTACCAGCGAAAATATTGTGCTCCAGCAGCGCAGTTACGACATAGTCAATGTGCAGTTCGAAAATGGTTCAACCTCGGAGCTTGATGTCCTGCAAGCGCGAACGCAGCTTCTAAGCACCCGATCATCAATACCTCAATTGCAGACTGAGCTATATCAAGCCCAACATTCAATGAGCATTTTGCTCGGAATGGCTCCAGCCGATATCAGCGATCTCCTGGGTACAGGCACCTCGATTCCGAAAATTCCCGAAGAGACCGCCCTCACTCTGCCGGCTGATTTGTTACGGCAACGTCCCGATGTTCGCCAGGCTGAATATTTGGCGATGGCGCAAAACGCCAGGGTAGGACTGGCCCAGGCAAATCTCTATCCGAGCTTCTCACTAAATGGTTCGCTCGGTCTTGTAGCGGCCGGCAACACCGACACCACACGCTCTGGCAACAGCGGTCTTGGTCAATTGTTCAATACAGATAGCGTGACCTACGCGGTGGGCCCAAGTTTCGTCTGGCCGTTTCTGAATTACGATCGCATACGCAATAGTGTGCGTGTGCAGGATGCAAGATTGCAGCAGGCACTTTTTGCCTACAAAGAAACCGCATTGCAGGCCGCGAGAGAAGTAGAGGATGCGATCGTTGCGCTTGAAGGGGCCAGGCAACAAGACGGCTTGCTGCGAGACACGGTGGTCGCGGCAAAGCGCTCAGCTGACGTCGCACAGTTGCGATTTAACGAGGGCTTTGCTGATTATCAGCGCGTGCTCAGCGCGCAGCAGGCTTTGTTTGCGCAACAAAGCCGGTATGTGACGAATAGAAGCAAAGTCGTCAGCAGTTATATTTCTCTTTACCTGGCTTTAGGTGGTGGCTGGCAAGTGCGCTATGAAACAGACCTTCTTGATACAGAAACACGTAAAGCGCTAACCGAGCGCACCGATTGGGGTGACCTGATAGGGACCACCGAGACCGAAACCGGGGCGATCAATTCAGGCCAGGTGCCACGTTGATGCTGTCGGGCCAATTGATCTGGCTACCGTTGCCAGTGGAAAAATACTATGTCTAGAACTCAGCAAGCCGAACAGCAAGACGCCGATGAATTAGAGCCGGTGGGGAAAGATCCGGTGCGGCAGTGGACGCTGCGGATACTTGTGCTCTGCGTTGTGTTGCTGATCGGTTACCTTGTGGCCGATCGAATTACACCTGTTTCCTCACAGGCCCGGGTGCATGCCCTGGTAGTGCCGATTGCTACTGATGTTTCTGGCACCGTTGTCGACGTGGCGGTTACGAATAACCAAGCCGTGCATGCCGGGGATGTGCTGTTTCGGATAGACGATGAAAAATATCGTTATGCCGTTGCAAGTGCCGAGGCCAATTTGCAGTCTGCGCGCCAGGCAACCGGGGCATCAGCCGCCAGTGTCAATGCGGCAGAAGCGGGAGTGCACTCGGCACAAGCCGGCCTTTTGCGCGCCGAGCAGGATGCAGTGCGCCTGCGTCGAATCAAGAGTCAGGATGCAGGGGCAATTTCGGATCGCCGACTGGAGTCTGCCGAAGCATCATTGACAGTTTCGCAACAACAGCTTGTTGCAGCACGTGCCAATCTCGAGCAGGCTCGGCAAAGCCTCGGCGAAAACGGAGAGCAGAACTCACGAATTCAGCAAGCGCAAGCGGCGCTCGAGAGTGCTCAATTGAATCTCAATCGAACTGTAATTCGGTCACAGGCTTCTGGCGTCGTAACAGATGTGCGCGTTGACCGTGGCAATTTTGCCGGCGCCGGAGCGCCGCAGATGACTTTCATCTCAACCGATGACGTTTGGGTACAAGCGGATTTTACCGAGAACAATCTCGGTAACGTTGATCGTGGAGATGCTGTTGGCGTCATCTTCGATGTCTTCCCAGGGCGGGTCTTCAAAGGAACGGTGCGCACGACCGGCTTTGGTGTGGCCGTCGACAACGCACCATTGGGTTCTCTGCCGACGATAAATAATAACCGCCAGTGGTTAAGGGACGCGCAGCGCTTTCCGGTCATTGTTGATTTTGAGATGCCGGCAGATGATATGCGTAAGTTGAAGGTTGGCTCGCAAGCGTCAGTCATCATCTATGCGAGTGACAGCGGGTTCTTCAACATGCTCGGCAAGCTTTACATCCGCATTGGAAGCTTCTTGTCGTATGCCTATTGATGACACATCGAAAACACGGCCGGGGTCGGGCCTGACACTTCCTAACGCGCGAATATTGCGCCTCGCGTTTGGCACTGCACTTTCGCTCTGGATTTCTCAAGCGGTCGGCTGGAGTCTCTCGTACCTCGCTCCGGTCATAACGATGTTCTTGCTAGCCATGCCGATCCCACGCCCGCAGCCGAAGTTTTTTGTAGTCGTGGTGCTGGCCGTGATCGTCAGCGTTTATGGCGGTTTCATTTTTCTGCCGCTGCTGCTACATCAAAAACTGGTAGGTGTCTTGCTGTTGGCGCTTGCCTTGTTCCATAGTTTCTATTTTTCGGCACGAGGCGGCGCTGCCGTAGTTGGCACGCTGGTCACAATCGGACTTGCTTTGACCGCTGCGGTGGGCTCTGTTTCGGTTGACGCTTTGCTGGCCGTAGCTAGTGGGGCCTCGGTAGGCGCCGTTGTCGGTGCTTTAATCGCATTGTTCAGCCACCTGTTAATCACAGACCCCATTGAGCGGCCCGCGGGCGAATTGGCGGCTACAGACAAGAATAAACCGGCGCCTGTTCCCCTCGCAGTAGCGCGCCGTAATGCAATGCGCTCATTGGCAATTGTGTTTCCTGTCACGCTCTGGTTTTTGGCATCAGCCGCTAGTGCAAGCAACATGGCGGTCATGATCAAAGTTGCGGCGATGGGTCAGGAGGCCGCCAATCAGAAAGCCGGAGCTGCGGCGAAATCGCTCATCATGTCGACATTGATCGGCGGAGTTGGGGCGGTAATTGGCTGGAATGTTCTAAGTATCTGGCCGTCGCTCACAATGTATACATTGTTGATTGCTCTGGCAGGGCTAATTTTTGGTTCTCGAATTTTCGCCGGCCGGGAATTGCGGGCAGATGGCGCAACCTGGTCCTATGCGTTTCTCACGATGATCATAATTCTGGCGCCAGCGTTGCTCGATGGCGATTCCGGCGGCAGCGCGGACGCGCGTTTTTATGATCGCTTGCTGATGTTTGTATGGGCAACCTTGTACGGCGTCGCAGCAATCCATATCTTCGACGTATTCACGCGACGACCGGAATCAAGAGTGGTGGCAGGAACATCGCGCTAGCAAGGGCCGCCAGTCAGCAACAAGTGGTTGAACCGATATCTAGCGGTTTCTGATGGACTGCGTGTCAAAGAGATCGGCCTGTTCATCCACAACGTATACTTGATTCCGGCCGGCGTTTTTGGCCGCGTAGCAAGCCGCATCGGCAAGACGAAACAGGCCATCCATGTCTTTGGCCGCCATGCTGGGGGCGACGCCAATGCTTACACCAACTCCGTAATGTTCGGAGCCCCATGCGAGGCGATAGTTCGCCACAGCGCTGCATATTGTGTCCGCTATATTTTGTGCCTTGTTCTGCGGGCAGTTCTTGAGAAAAACAGCGAACTCATCGCCTCCAAGCCGGGCGATAAAATCATCCCCGCGTACACACGATTGAATAGTTTGTCCTATGTCTGTGAGTAGCTTGTCTCCGGCAGCGTGACCTGCCGCATCATTGACGTCCTTGAAATGATCCAGGTCGCAGAACAGCAAAAAGTGGTCATCATGCTTGCTGGCGAGAACAGACGCGACGCATTGCTCCATTTCGGAACGATTCATTAATCCGGTCAGGCCGTCGAAACTTGCGCGCTGCTTCAGCTGTTCCTTGGCTTTGTTCAGTGAGGAGAGAAGCCTGCCGACATAAGGCGGAACGACTGCCAATAGAATCAATATATTGATGCTCAGCATGAATTGCTCATGCCAGTAGTCGCTGAACAGGAATACCATGCCGAAACCGGCTATGGATAATGCCGCACTCCAGTACAGGTATGTCGTCCCGTATCGAAAACCATTGCCGAGTGTTACCCAAAGATAAATTGCCGCGACGGCTGCGGCGCTGGATTCGCCAAGGAACATCGCCGTGGAAATTGCAGTGGCGTCGTGAATCATGCCGATGACTCTGCGAACTACCGATATCCCCGGCTGAATCAGCAAAGCAACAACGAGCCCAAATGTTATGACGAACGCAGTCCAGACTGCCCAGCGTGCCCAAAACACGTGGTCTGGATTATCGACGTTGGCCGCAAAATAGCTTGAGTTAAAATAGACCATCGCAACCGAAACAATTGCGACTCGCAGAGCCATTTGAATGTGCTCCGGGTCGGGGCGATTACTAAGGCGCTGCTGTAGAGCAGTAATTGTTTTAGTCAGAAACACTATTTGTCCTGGCTCACTGTCGACATGTTGTCGGCGTATTACTCTTTCGCAAGGGCAGCCAATGCAATTTTGTCTGTGTCGCTCGGTGCGTGGTTGATCCTGAGTAAGATGCTGGCAAGCTTCCGCGAACCAGTTTCGGCACCGTCATCGTCGATGATTTCTTGCAGGCGCTGCGTGTCTTTCTCCAGAACTTTATGCTGGATATTAACGATTGCCATAGCGATATCTGCCTCATCGTCGGTACTGTCGTCACTGTCAATGATGGTCTGCAATGTTGCTTTATCTTCATCAGACGGAAAGTGATTCAGGTTCATAGTGATGCGAGCCATGGTCTGGATCGCGCTATCGTCAGCCAGCACAACTCCCGCCGAAAGAAGCAAGGATATGCTGATACTTGTCAGGATTAATGCAAACTTATTCATGTCGATTCCCCTGCAAAGACAACTGCCATAAGCCGATTCTAGCCCCAATCGCAGCGCGTAGCATTACCTGCTGTAGTCATTTGTCCTCAGTTCTTGCCTTGTTTTTCTTCTTGACGAAAAAATTCCCAATGGCCTGAATAACCTGGACCAGAATCCACCCGCATACCACCGCAGCGATAGTGAATCCAAGAAAGTAAAAAAGGTCCGTCATTTCCCTCATATTGGATGATGTCCCATATCGATCGAAAGAGTCGTTAAGCGCCTATCTTAACTCCCGGCGCCTGTGTTTAATGAGTTTCTTTGACCGGCTTTTTTTCATGTCGGCCCTGGGGTGGTCCGGGGTCTTACACTTTACCCGGCGAGTAGATTGTGAAAGGCAAAAACCGGTCCGATCTTCCCTGGTAAAAGATACTCACGCACGTGATAGTGAATGTTGACCCCGATAGGATTTGACTGCATGATACATTGATCGATCGGCGTGCAATGGAAGGCACAATAGAGGAGTGGTCTGTGCGGAACCAAACATTGGCGCGAGCGATCGCGATTAGGGCAAATTGGTACTACAGCCCGCTGCATATCGTTCGGGCCGACCGCCGCCTCCAGCGAGCTGGCTGTTAAATGGCCGGTCACGATGCCACCACGGTAGTTCATGGCGCTGAAAGCTCGCCAACATCGCCAGCTATGCCAACAACCAGGGCATGGGCCACTCTCGCCGCGCTGTGGTTTGTGTATGTCATTAACTTCCTGGACCGTCAGCTCCTGGCAATTCTTGCGAAACCAATCCAGGACACCCTCAACATTACAGATGGACAATTGGGGCTGATTGGCGGGCTCTATTTCGCCTTCTTTTATTGCTTCATTGCCATCCCTGTCGGCTGGTTGGCGGATCGAACCAACCGGGTCGCTGTGCTCTCCCTCGCCTGTGCCATCTGGAGCGCGGCGACCACGGCTTGTGGTCTCGCCAAATCCTATCCGCAGCTGGTGGTGGCGCGCATGCTGGTCGGTTTCGGCGAAGCTGGAGGCGTTCCTCCGTCCTACGCGATAATCTCCGACTATTTCCCCCCGGGTCGCCGCGGAACGGCACTCGGTATCTACAATCTTGGCCCACCGATAGGCGCTGCACTGGGAATTGCCTTCGGTGCGTCTATCGCCGCGGCGTACAGTTGGCGGGTCGCTTTTGTCGTCCTTGGCGCGGTCGGAATTGTCACGGCGATAGCTGTTTTCATCTTTGTGCGGGAACCTCGTCTCGGGGGGCTTGATAACCCGACTACCGCTGAAATCGAAAATGGTGGCCCCGCGAAAGCAGGCTTCTTCGAAACCCTGGTCATGTTTTTTTCCAAACCGAGTCTGAGGCTTGCTGCTCTTGGGAGTGGCGCAACCCAGTTCATTACCTACGGTATGGGTAATTTCACGACGCTCTTTTTGATGCGTGAAAAAGGTATGACGCTCAACGAAATAGCCATCTATTATGCGTTGGTCGTTGCTATTGGCATGGGCGGCGGTATTTACCTGTCCGGCCGCGTGATCGATCGGTTCACCCGCCTTTCGAAGCAGGCTTATGCACTGGTTCCAGCTGCGTCACTCGCCTTGGCGATACCTTTCTACATCGCATTTGTCTGGGCGCCCACGTGGCAGCTTTCCCTGTTATTACTCGTTGGGCCGTCGTTCCTGAATTATTTCTACCTATCTTCATCGGTCGCGCTCGTCCAGGAGGAGGTTCGTCCAAATCAGCGGGTGATGTCGGGTGCGTTGTTGTTGCTGGTCATGAATTTCATTGGTCTCGGTCTCGGCCCTACCTACGTCGGTGCGGCCAGCGATTATTTTCGACCCGACTTTCCCGACAACTCCCTGCAAATTGCGCTATACACGTTAGTGCCATTCTATTTTATTGCAATCGCACTTTTCCTCCGTCTGGCACGCGTGCTTAAAAAAGAGAGTCTGGAAAAAACAGGAACAGCATAATGAACTCATTTGTCCGCTGTGCACTGTCAGGTCTCCTGATAGTTTTTTCTACAATGATGATTTCTTCCTGCGTCGAGCGAGGGACAGCCATGGCAACAACATCTCGCATTGAATCCAGACAAACAGTTAATGCGCCTGCCGGCGATATGCAGGGAAGCGCAGAAGGCGAGTTGCACGTTTTCAAAGGTATCCCGTACGCTGCGCCGCCGACCGGGTCTGCGCGCTGGCAGCCACCGAGACCATTGCCGCGTTGGACAGGCGTCAGAGAAGTAACCGAATTTAGCCCGGCTTGTCCGCAGCTTGCAGCGACAACCCGGAGCATTTACGCGCAAGACCTATCCCCCGTAAACGAAGATTGCCTGACGCTTAACATCTGGGCGCCCGCTGACGCGACAGATGCACCGGTGTTTTTCTGGATTCACGGTGGATCCCTGGTGGCCGGTTCGAGCAAAGAACCTTTTTATGACGGCACGCGTCTGGCCGAGCAGGGCATCATCGTTGTTACGATTAATTATCGACTCGGTGTACTCGGGTATCTGGCGCACCCGGAGCTAAGTGCCGAGTCTCCACTTGGTGTTTCCGGCAACTACGGTCTGCTCGATCAAATCGAGGCGCTGCGCTGGGTCAACAAAAACATCTCCGCTTTCGGTGGAGATCCTTCGAGGGTCACTATCGCGGGCGAATCCGCAGGCGCACTAAGCGTCATGTATTTGCTTGCGGCACCCGACGCTCGAGGGCTTTTCGCAAGAGCGATCATGGAAAGCGCCTACATGATTTCAACGCCCGAGTTGAAAAAGAGCGCGCACGGTCAGCCATCGGCCGAAGATATTGGTACAGCACTTGTGGCTAAGCTGCAGGTGTCGGACATCAAGGCGTTGCGACAGATGGATGCACAAAAGCTGGCGCACGCTGCAGCGATGACTGGGTACTTCCCGCTTGGCACGGTCGACGGAAAGATCTTTCCGCGTCAGCTCGTGGACGTATTCGCTAAAGGTGAGCAGGCACCCGTGCCGCTGCTCGCCGGATTCAACAGCGGCGAGATTCGATCGTTAACGATGCTTGCTCCGCCGCCACCCAAAACGCCTGAAGAATACGAAAGCATTATTCGTACACGCTATGTGGATTTGGCGGATGAGTTTTTGCGTCTCTATCCTGGCAGCAATATGCAGGAGAGTATTTTCGCGACAACGCGAGACGCATTGTATGGCTGGACCGCAGAAAGACTGATCCGCAAGCAAACCGAGATAGGTCTACCGTCATATCTGTACTTGTTTGATCACGGTTATCCGAGTGCCGATGCGGCCGGGTTGCATGCATTTCACGCCAGCGAACTGCCTTACGTGTTTGGCACATACGACCGCACGCCATCACTGTGGCCAAAAATTCCGGGTACGCCCAAAGAGGGCGCACTGTCCACTGCAATGATCGCGTATTGGAGTAGCTTTACTCGCGATGGCCAACCGCGTGCCGCGGACGCCCCGGACTGGCTGCCCTATGGGTCAGCAAAGGCCTACATGAGATTCGAGGATATTCCGCGCATGTCAGAACACCTGCTGCCAGGGATGTATGAGCTGCATCAGGAAGCCGTTTGCCGCCGTCAGGTGAGTGGCAAGTACCCATGGAACTGGAACGCAGGTATTCTTTCACCTGAGCTCACTGCTCACGAGGATGCGCCTTGCCTTTGATCAGGCACGACCCCTTTAGTCCTTAAGAGTGACAAACCCCGCAGCCATAAACCTGGCGATGCGTTTTTTAACGGCAGGGAAATCATCGGAGTGGCAAATGCCACCTGAAAGGCGATCGATTCGCCCGGTGCGGGCCAGTGTATTCATCAAGGCACCGGTTACGAAGTGGTAGCCCCAAAAAATATCTTCGTCTGAATAGTCCGGTAGTGCGCGCTTCAGAATATTAACGAGCTTAAGCACCACAGGATCAAAGTAGACATCCATCAGCTCTGCGCCTTCCGGTGTGTTGCTGACGCGGGCGCAGAAGGCGGCATAATTCATCCAGTTAACGCCGCCCTCGTAATAGAGGTCCAGGTCGGTATCCAGAAATGCGTGCAGCGCTCCTTCCACCGTGGGTTTGCCCTTTGCTTTGGCTTCGTATTGCTCGAGTGCCACCATGCGGCGATCGCTGGTTACGCCGGCGCGCCGCGCAAACACGGCTTCAAACAAGTTCTTCTTGTCCTTGAAATAGTAGTGAACGAGTGTCGTGTGAATGCCCACTCGCTTGCCAACATCGCGCAGGGTTACGCCGTGCAGCCCGTTTTTGGAAAATAGATACTCGGCTGCATCAAGTATTTGCTCGATGCTCTCTGCGCGTTGATCCGCTTTTTTGCGCGGCGCGCGCTTTTTCGTGGTCATGGACATTCCGCCGTCCTACATAACAGGGTCGGTGTTTTGAATCGGAGTATTAATATCGAGGACACGTAAATCAATTCCTGATCGTTGTACAAATTCTCATTCAGTTGTGACATCTGAATTTGCATAATATGCACGTAATTTGATCTTGTCGATTTTTCCGGTTGCCGCGAGTGGCATAGAACCGACTTGCTCTACATGATCTGGTATCCACCAGTCCGCGACCTTGCCGCGGAGAGAGTCGAGCAGAGCGTGAGAATCTATCGACTGACCCGCACGCGGCTCAACGACGATGACAGGACGCTCACCCCATTTTTCATCAGGCCTGCCCACAACCGCAACGAGGCCGACCGAGGGATTGGCGCCAATAATGTTTTCGATTTCCATCGGATTTATCCACTCACCGCCGGATTTTATGAGGTCCTTTGACCGTCCGCGTATACTGAGGTTTCCGTCGTTGTCGATGCTCGCCAGATCACCGGTGTCAAAAAATCCCTCTTCATCGAGGCTATCTGTTGTGGCTTTGAAGTACCTTTCGACAACGCTGGCACCTTTCACTTTGAGATGACCAATAACTCCTCGTTGGCGAGTCAACGCTACGCCACCAGCATCGGTCAGCTTGAGGTCGAGACCCAACGGCGGCCGGCCAGATGCCAAATTGGTTGTCGACGGCGGTTCGCCCGGCGCGGTAATCGTACCGAGCGGCGAAATCTCGGTCATCCCCCAGCTGGTTTGTACTTGTACTTGCAGAGTCTCCTCCATGCGCCGCAACAGTGCGTCAGGACACCGGGAGCCACCGATAAGGATCCGCTTCAGTTGCGGCAGTTCGCCGCCGGTAGTTTCCAGGTGTTCAACAACACCCAGCCAAACAGTCTGCACTCCCGCCGCGATGGTCACGCCTTCGTCTTTCATTAACTTGGCTAGGCTCGCGCCGTCCGTATGGCGACCGGGAAGCACGAGCTTGGCACCTACCGCGGGCGCGGCAAACGGCAGGCCCCAACCATTGGCGTGAAACATTGGCACTGCGATCAATAACACATCACTGCTGTTGATGGCCATTGCGTCTGCCTGCAGCGCGCGCAGCGTGTGCAGATAATTTGAGCGATGCGTGTAGAGAACGCCCTTAGGTTTACCGGTAGTGCCCGAGGTGTAACAAAGTCCAGCCGGCGTGTCTTCTTCAAAATCTCCCCAAATTACAGCACTGTCGTGGGATGTGATTAAGTCATCTTGAGCCCACACTTGTGGCTTCAGCGTCGTGCCTGAAATTAAATCGGTGCCGTCGCCGTCCATCACGATCACGTGTTCAATCGTGGGGCATAGTGGCGCCAGCTTGATGAGCATTGGAACAAGGTCTACTGCTACAGCGACGACGCGATCTTCTGCTTCATTGATAATCGCTGCGAGGTGCGCGGTAGTGAAGCGCGGGTTGAGCGTATGACAAATCAACCCGGCGCCCATAGACGCGTAGTACATTTCGAGGTGATGCTGGGTATTCCACGCCAACGTGCCAATCCGATCTCCGAATTGGACGCCCAGAGCGTTTAGGGCACCAGACAGGCGATTGCTGCGCTCCCGAAGCGCCGCGTAGCCGATGCGGCCGAGCACTTCGCCGGAATGCGCGGACACAACCTCGCGTTCTGACGACCACTTGGCGGCATGATCGAGAAATTTATCTATCGTTAGTGTGTAGTGCTGCATGGATGTATCGAATCACTAACCATGAAAAAATCGGGCCGCCGCGAATGGCGGCCCGATGGTCGACAGCTCTTTTTCTAGTGGAACACCTTCATTACACGCAGGCCGTACTGACGAGGCGGACCGGCAAAACGAAGCCCGGAGTTTAGGGCGCCAACGTAGTGCTGATTCGTTATGTTGGTGCCGTATAACGTCACAACATAGTCCTTGTGTTGCCACGCGATCTGGCCACCAAGGATATTGCGTGATTCGATTCGGTCGCCGAGAGCCTCGTTCTGAAATAATGTTGCCCACTGCGTGGCGACATGCCCGTAGTTAAGACGCGGCGTTATCGTGTCGTCACCCGAATGGAAGTCGTACTGCAGTCCGATGTTGAACGTAAAATCAGGCGCGTAGGTTTGGTCTTTGTTTTTTAGGTTGATACAGGACGGACTAGCCGGCCCGGTCGTGGGATCACATGGTGTTAAGGTCGCGATCCTGGGGTCGGTCGCGTAAAAAGTTCCGAGATCGCTGCTCAACTTTCCAAGGCCTGCATCCATCGTGAAGTCACCGTAGACGGCTTGAATTTGGGCTTCGAAACCGGCAATCGTTGTCGTTTCAGGCGTGTTGAGCTCTATGCCAAAAACCGGGAAATCGGGATAGCCGATAATTACCTGGAAGTTGTCATAGTAGTTCTTGTATGCGGAGAATTGCGTGCGCACGTGGCCATCTGCCCAGACGCCTTTCCATCCCAACTCATAAAGGGTGACGGTTTCTTCGTCAAACGGATCAGGAAGTCCGAGGCCAACCGGTACGTTGAGACCGCCCGGCCTGAAACCTGTCGCCGCCATTGCGTATACGAAATGGTTGTCATCAAGAAGCCAGTTCAATGCAACCTTGCCCGAGGTGTCTGAGTACTTGGCTTCTTGCTGGGCAACGATCGGCAGACCGTACTGCATGACATAGACATCGTTACGAGTCTTGTGCTTCGAGTAACGGGCTCCCAGCTCGACCTCAAACTCATCTGTTATTGCGAATTTGGTTTGAGCGAATACTGCACTGGCGTGTTTTGGGTTTTCTCCCCAGAGCACGTATTCAGTGGCTGGATCACCCTCAGGTACTCCGATCACAAATTCGCCATCCGGAAAGTCGAGTACGTCTTTTTGCAGATAGACACCAAAGACCCAGGAAAACTTCTCGGAATCCGGAGAAATGAGGTTGAACTCCTGAGACTGGATTGTCTCGTCGACCGAGTCGCGAAATATCGAATTACCGGCGCTCGTACCGTCCAGGTCAGCCCGATATTTAGTGTTGCCATCCTGGTATCCGCTAATGGATCGTAACTTGATTCCGTTCTCAAATTCGTAGTCGACCTTTAGGACGGACCTCATCAAAGTGTCTTTCGCCAACATTTCGGCATTGGCAGTAATCTCAAACATATCGTTGGACGAAAGAGCGGGATCGGCTGGATACGCACTCAGATCCAGATAGCTGTAATCCGTCTTGAACAATACTTTTAGCTGGCTCGTTGGTTCCCATAGCAATCCTAGTCGCGCGCTTCGCGTGTTTACACCATCATCTCCGGTGTAAGGGCCAGTGATGTCATAGAAGCTGTCGCGTGACTCAGCATTAAAGGCGAAGCGAGCTGCGAACGTATCGCTGACCGGCATATTGATCGCTCCCTGCGCGGCCAGATCAGTATGTTCCCCAAATTGGCCTGCCAGGTAGCCGCGATCGCCGCCCTCGATAACGGGGTCATTCGAATTTACGAACACGGCGCCGCCGGTTGCATTTTGGCCCACGAAGGTCCCTTGTGGACCGCGCAAGATCTCGACTGACGCGATGTCGTAATACGGTTCGGCCGTGAAGTAGCCGGGGAAGGTCGCAACGCCGTCGCGGTACGTCACAACGCCCGTGGTAGTTTGCGAGTTGTGCTCGGCTTTGCCGATACCGCGAATGTTGAAATCAATGCCCTGACCAAAGTTGTTAACAACCGCCGCCGGTGTCGCGAACTGCAGCTGATCGACGACCGTGACCCCGAGTCTGATGAGGTCTTCACCGGATAGTACTGATGCGGAAATTGCCGTTGTTTGCAGGTTCTCATTGCGGCGCTGAGCAGTAACAATAATCTCTTCAAGAACGTCTGATCGCGTGTTATCGGCAGCTGACGTTGACGCGGCTGACTGCGCGCCTGCTGTGCTGCTCAAGCATAGCGATAATGCCAGTGCGCTAAGCCACGTCGCGTGGCCACTAATAGGATGGACTCTCATGATCTTTCCTCTGAAATATGCTCGGTGCCCTGTCGGCGAGATTTTTATTCGATGTATTTTCTCCGGCCCGACATCCTGCGCGGTTTCGCGCTTGTCAATATTAGCGCAGACAAGAAATAATGTTAACTATTATCTGTGTGAAGATTATTCTTATTTAATAACAGTAGGTTAGTGCTTATTTATGGTGCGTCGCACCACAAAGTACGGCGTTCCCGAGCGCTGAATGGGGGCTGCCAGCGGGCGCGCACCGGCTGCATTGTCACAAACCATCGATAAGTAACCTAAAAGTCAGTTTCCAAATAATTGGGGCTAATCTGAGCAAACCGGAGTACTTTCTGCCGAAAATGCCAAAACTCACTCAATATTTCTGAAAAAGTCAGTGATTAGTCACGCGAAACTCGTTAGGCAATCGTAGCCTGTGTCACGTCAAATCCACTTCAAGGAAGCGCAAAATGAAAATCCAAAGAGCCAGTGTATTAGCGCTCGCAGTTCTCTGCGGTTGTGCGAGCCAGCCCAGTTTGCCCCGCATAGACGATGGTGCATCACTGTCGATTACCGTCACGTCGGCCGCCGTCACGCCTGGCGGGAGCCAAATACAGAACAATGCCGTGGGCAAAGACGCTGGCAAGGGTGCGAAAGGTGGCGCCATCGCGGGCGGTGCGATAGGGCTCACTTGCGGTCCATTTGCATTCTTTTGTGTTCCTGTCACCGCCGGCATAGGGGCGCTTTCCGGTGCCGTTGGCGGTGCGGCTGTGGGTGCCGGCACTGCCAGCCTGTCAGAAGAAGAAGCAACAAAGTTGCGTGCCAGGTTCATCACTTTGAGTGAGACTTACGACCATCGAGCTGACCTGGAAGCGCATATCACAGAGCAGGCAGCAAAGCGCTGGACGCTGACGCCTGACGAGTCTGACTACACCGTCAACGTGCTTGTGACCAACCTCATCTTTGCGACTGATCACGGAGATCAGTTACGTATGATTCTGCGGGTCACCGCAATTGTTAGAGACAACAAGACCAAGCGACTAAGTCCAAAAGAGCCAAAGGTGTACGAGTACCTAAGTCCCTACACCAATCTAGGAGTTTGGCTTGATTGGAATAATGATTTTGCAGAACGGAGCCTTAGGCTCGGCTCGCAGCAGATTGCTATGGAGATATTGGCTGATCTGGCGAAGCATTAAATAAGTTGCCTGCCTGTCCATCTGAGCAAATCCTTTTTTGACTTACCAACGTCAGGGAGTCAGACGATGTTGAAATTACCGTGCTTCTTCGCACCGAGTTCGTGGTTTCAGAGTCGGTGTCGCTTCAGAAACTGCGGTGTGGTCCTCCTCGCCATTGTCATGAGTGCAACGGCCGGTTGCGTAACTGTGGACGAACATGTTCGTTACTCTTTACATGATCCATCGCCCAAGCTCGTGCATTACCGCGTGTCCGAGAAAGACGAGCTCGATATTGTCCTTGACGACGGCACACCTCTCCATCTTAAAGTAACTGCTGTTGATGAAACTTCCATCCATGGGAAGGAGGGATTGGCGGTGCTAATAGAGGATATTAGCGACCTACAATGCACGAGTAGTACTAACCTGGCCTTGGCAACGGGTGGGGTAGTGCTATATAGCGGCTTAATGGGACTGTCTGTTCTCGCGCTTCCAGCTGTGCCGCTACTGCTGATGATGGACCTCGACTCCGTAGGGCACTGGTACGACGACCGTCTTTGTCGAGTTACGGAACATCCGGAGCATTACGTGTATTCGGAGTCTGGTGCGAGCGAGCAGGACGACGACATACCCACAATGCAGGAAATTTTAGATGAAGTCGCGAAACGGGAGTTGACCTGCAATCCGGAAGTCCGCGCCGAACGCCAATGTGCCTACACAGCAACAAGCGGAGCCGAATTCGCTGAGTGTGCTGCCACCCAAACAGTTAAGGAAAAGGCCGGCTTCGTCCGTTTCGATGAATGGTCTGATGAAGCCTTGTGCCGTTCGCATCAACAACCGGAAGAGTACGAATTATTCGCCGATCTATCCTTTGAGCAAATATCGGCAATGGCGACTACGATTAGTGCTGAGGAGCAGCGCAGGAATCTGGTCTGTCTGGACGAGACAATAATCGAGTGAGTATGCCTTCCTATTCCGTAACCAGATGAGCCTGCTAATTTGGTCGTAGCAATCGACAGTGTCTATTGTTTCAGGTCTAGAGAGAAATTAACAAAGTGCTCCAGACTCAGAACACGTAAGTAATCGCAGCAAACCCTTTGATTACCCGATCGTCGGTGACGATAGGGCTTGCGGCAATCTTGTCAGGCAAGAATTCCGCAGACAGGCTTAGTATGACAACCCAGTTTTCAGTCAGCTCTATGAAGCTACCAATTCCAGCCTCGTAGCTGACGGAGCTGCCAATGCTGTGAGCGGGGCGTGTTGGTGTGGCCGCGCTCAGCGGCACACCAAAATCGTAGTCTGTCAGGTCAGCGCTAAGCCAGTTCACCTGAAGCTGCGGCGCAAAACGCACCGGGCCCGCCTGAAATCCTTTCGAAAGTCTCGCGGTCGCCGCTCCGCCACCAATCGTGTTGAATACATCGTGCTCGTAGCGCAGTGACATATTTAAGCCGCCCGGGATGTCGACGCGAAATCCAAGCCCCGCCATGAGAGCGCTGTCGCGATCACCCAGGCCTATGAGTGCCGGGCTATCGCTTTCCTCATAAACGCCGATTCGATATGACGCGGATGCGGCCAGGCGCCAGCTACCGCTGCCGAGCAAACCATATTGAACGTTAGGGCCAAGCCACTGAAGCTTGTCCCCGTTGTAAGTGATCGCGGGTATGGGTTTCATCACCGACGTATCGGAACCAACGTAAGGGCTACTGCGTCCAATGACCCCGAGCCCGACTCCCAGCCGACCACGCTCACCCAAAACCTTGTAGATTGCGATATCGATAGTGGCAGTTTCGCCATCGTTAACTTCGAACATGGCGCGAGAGAATGCAGGTGGGCCTTTCGGGCGGTAGTTGTTTGAAATACCGAGGGGCTCTTTCGGGATGCCGATAAAATTCTTGTCGAGAACATCATTTCCGTTCTCATCCACATAGACCAAAACCGCGATATCACCTGCGGGTATCTCATCAATCCGGTATAGGCTGCTCGAATTAACGGGCGTACGCATCTCTCTGACGGGGTCGCGAAAATCGCCAAAGGCATTCGCTGAATCGTAGGCCTGAAAAACCAGCACTCCTTCCGCAGGCGCACCTTGCACGCGCACCGAGATGTCTGCGGCCTGAGCCAGCGAAATCCAGCTTGTAAGAAAGATTAATGTGACAAGTCTCATCGCAATGGGCCCTGAATTAGTGACCTCTGACAGTAGCAGCAAGATGGTGCTGAAGGAATCGCTGGTGGAGAATTGTTACACGATGTTACGAACCAGCCGCTTTTGGCTCTCCTCAGTTTCTCACCGAACTCAGCCAGTGCCAATTTCCTCATGGCGATTCAATATGCGCGGCCAAAGTTCAGCTACTTGCGGGAGGTCAATTCGAAACTCATTGGACAGAATGGCAATGAGTTCCTCCCCGGAGTTGATTAGCGTTTCGGTTTTTCCCGTCGATGAAAGTAATGTAAATACGCGCCCACGCAAAATCTTTTGCCGTTCAGGCTCGCGAAGTTCGGCGACCAGATTTAATACGAAGCTCGATGCGGGGTCACTTTGTAAAAGTTTGCACTTTCGTGCGAGAGCCGGCTCCGACGCGGGGCGGGTCTCAAAGTCAAAACTGAACTCGCCGCTACCGGCGTCTTCCCAGAATCTCCATTTGTCAGCAGCTAGCTTTCTCAAGCCCAGTCGATACGGCGGATGACTAATTGCACACTCTCGCAGCGGGATTGGCTGAATCATGCTGCCACCGAATCCAACGTCAGCCAGGTATTCGGAGTCGGGCGCCTTCAATCGGATCAACAGACAGAGATGGTTGGCATCCGCGGCGCGACCTATTTCATGGCGCATAACGCCGGCCGCAATGCGCGTGACGTCAAAGCCGATTTCGCCAAGTGCCCAACCGAACAAACCGTTTTGTTCATAGCACCAGCCGCCGCGCTTGCCGTTAACAATTTTATGGTACGCATCTTCGACGCTCGTCGTTAGCGTCCGGCCGAATTGCACATCAATATTCTCAAAGGGCACCGTCTGTACGTGTGCCCTTTGCAGCTTAAGCAAGGATTCCAGGTTTGGTGCTGGAACTCCCTCGTAGCCGATATGATCGAGATAGTGCTGGAGTTTCATTTTCTCCCCGAATGAAGGCACTGGTGTGGTTATAAATTTGCATTGCTCGCCAATCAGTACACACCGATGGTAACGCATGATTGGCGGGCTATCCGTCCGTAAACAGGTTCCGCCAGGTTAGCGCAGATCAAATAGCAGGAACTCGGCTTCCGTTGTTGCCGTGATTGCGAAATTGTCCGTTTCTGTAATCTGTGCACCATCACCGGCGTGGAGTGTGTGCTCGTTTAGATTGATACTTCCCGAGATGACCTGAACAAATGCTTTGCGACTGGTGGCGAGTTGGTGCAACACAGTGTTGCCTTGTTCGAGAACACTAGCAAAAAGATCGACGTCCTGATGAATCGTAACTGCGCCGTCGCGACCGTCACGTGACGCGACTAGCCGCAGCTGATTGAGTTTTGTCTCGCGGGAAAATCGAGTTTGTTCGTAGCCGGGCTCAAGATTATTTCGTTCGGGAAAAATCCAGATTTGTAACAGGTGCAGCTCATCGGCACTGGAGTGATTAAACTCGCTGTGTTTAACGCCAGTGCCCGCAGTCATGCGCTGAACTTCCCCAGCGGTAATGACTTTTCCGTTGCCCATGCTGTCTTTGTGTTCAATAGCACCATCAATAATGTAGGTAACTATTTCCATATCTTTGTGAGGGTGCGTACCAAACCCCTGGCCCGGTGCTATCACGTCTTCATTAATGACGCGGAGGTCGCCGAAACTAACTCTTTTCGGATCGTAATAGTCGGCGAACGAAAAAGTATGGCGCGCTCGCAACCAGCCATGATCGGCTTGCCCTCGGGAATCTGCCGCCAAAATCTCAATCATTTTTGCTTCCTTTTTGCCTACGCGGCACGAGAGGTGAGATACACAAGTTCTGCGATACGTGAGCGAGCTCTGTCCATCGCGCTGTCAGCATCACTGTTCATGCGATCCGCTGCAATGATTTCAATATCGGTGATGCCAACAAATCCCAGCGCGTGACGCAGATAAGGTGTGGCGAAGTCCATTGGGCTTCCAACTGGTACGCCGCCGGTTGCCACCACGATGTATGCCTTCTTGCCGGTCAGTAAACCTTCAGGACCGTTTTCGGTGTAGCGAAACGTTACCCGTGCCCTGGCTATCTGGTCGATCCAGGCTTTCAGGGTTGCCGGAATTGAGAAGTTATACAGCGGCGCGCCAATAACCAGAACGTCTGCGTCCTTCAGTTCTGCAATCAGGGAGTCGGAGTGCGCCAGCGTTTGACGCTGCGACTCAGTGCGATCCTCGTCCGGCGTGAAATTTGCCGCTACCCAGGCTTCGTCGAGGAATGGCACGCCTGCAGAGAGATCTCGGCGAGCGACTGACGTTTTGCTGTGGTGATCCACCAGCGCAGCGATCAGGTCGGCCGATAGCTTGCTGCTAACCGAGTCGCCGCCGCGGGCGCTGCTGTTGATTTCCAAAATCTTGAGTTCGTGGGTGGTGTCCATTTGTTGTGCTCCTGCTCAGTCGTGCTAGTGAGTACACAGTGTCACTGTTGACAATCAAGAGATAAATACTATTCTGGGAATCTGATTGTTCTCCAAAAGGCAACAATATGGATAAATTCGAGGATATACAGGCTTTTGTGGCCGTTGTAGAGGCGGGAAGCTTCACGGCGGCAGCAGATCGCCTGGATGTGGCCAAATCCGCTCTCAGCCGCAGAGTCTCGGGTCTTGAAGAGAGGCTTGGTGTGCAATTGCTCCGTCGCACGACCCGGGTCATAAATGTTACGGATACCGGCAAAAGCTTTTATGAACACAGCGCCCGCATACTCGCAGATCTGAACGAGGCAGAGGCCGCGGTGCAGCAGGAGCACGGGGAGCTGCGCGGCACCCTGAAGGTGGCACTGCCACTCTCGTTTGGTGTGCGGCATATGGGCAAGCCGATAGCAGCATTCAGCAAGCTGCACCCGAAAATCCGATTTGCAATGGATCTCAATGATAAACGTATAGACCTGATGGAAGAGGGGGTCGACCTCGCATTGCGCATCGGCCATCTTGCCGATTCATCCCTCATTGCGAAACGGTTGTTCGACGTGCGAAGTGTCGTTTGTGCCTCACCGCATTACCTGCGGACCCACGGTACCCCGCAAACACCCGATGACCTAAAACGACACGACTGCCTGGTTTACTCGAATCTGCCCGATCCCGGAAAATGGGGCTGGCAGGACAAAGACGGTAACAAGCACTCGCTTGAGGTCGACGACTTCATGCACGCAAGCAGCGGTGACTTCCTCGCGAACATCGCCGCTCACGGCATGGGCGTAGTGCTTCAGCCGACGTTCATCGCGGCCGAGTCTATTCGCCGCGGAGCCCTGGTGCCTATATTGACTGATTACACCTGGCAGACATCGCCGGCGTACGCGGTATATCCGCCGACTCGGCATCTTTCCTATCGCGTGCGCGCGTTTATTGATTTTCTTGCAGAGCGATTCGCGGGAACGCCTGAATGGGATCGTGATTGCGCGCGAGCAGAAACGACTTCACGCTGAATCGACCACCCGCAATACAGGAGCAAGACAATCCGGCTCGTTCAGGGTTACTCACGGTTGCCCAGAAGAGAGTTTCTCATTGTCGCGGGCGATCATATCCTTAAGAAAGGCATAGAGGTCGATGATTTCCTGATCGGTGAAATAGGCAAAGCGAGATCGTGCCACACCACTCATCATCTCCAGCTCGCGCCCACCCAGCGCGACTCCCGTTCGCATAAGAGTTTTAAAATTTTCGAAATCATATGCCGATACGATAATCAGACTCGGCGCTGTTTCGTCATCCCACGGAGTGTCGGCGTGCAAGCTGAGGCCATGGCATTCATTGCAAGTTGTCATTGCAATATATTCGCCGCGTGCAATTCCACCGTCAGTTAATTCATCCCGTTTGAGTGCTGGCACCAACTCAATAATGGCCGCAATGGCAAAATCAGTTCCAAGGGCAATGTCCCAGCGAATTGACCATGGCAACGGTGTTCCTGGTAATTCCACTTGCATCACGGGTTGGCTGCGCAAGTAGGCGATGATGTCGGCGATGTCAGCATCCCTTAGGCGCACGAAGTTATAACTCGGCATCGAATACATGGCCCGCCCGTTGTGGTCAATGCCATGCCGAATCGCGGCCTCCAGTGTCGCCGCGCTTTGGTTACGAGCAAGTTCTGGCAGGTTGGGAGCGACTGCAAACTCCCACATAAGTTGTCCCGTGAGATCCTCACCGTGGCAGCCGCGGCAGCCTCGAGTGCGAGTGAGGTGATCACCTCTTGTTATCGCTGCATTGTCGTTGGGAATTTCAAAAGTGAATGGCGGTGGAAGCGCAAAGGAATGGAAGTGGTTTTCGCTGGACAGGTATACCCACGTTACCAGCAATGCAGATCCGCCAAACATAAAAACCAGACTCAAGCCAATGATTCTTCGATTCATGTCCAACCTCATTGCCAACAGGGTCTATATCGGGGAAGGAATGGGTCGCCAGATTTTTCACGGCTCCATCGATCCGCGATCATCCTGCCATCTTTAACTACGGAAATAAATCATGCGAATGCTAACCGACTATTGCCACTCAACATTTTGTCCGGCAAATTCATTCGGAAAGGTATTCAGGCATTATCGCAACTGACCAACAGGAAATGCCATGCTTGTTAAGGGGGCGGCAAATAACAGACATGCGGTCATCGTCGGGGCGGCCTATCTCAGGCGTGGATTGGTAGTACCATGTCAGTGATCAGTTGTTGAGAGGAGATTCCACGTGTCCCTAGGCGATACTCTGTCCCACCGTCCACGACTGCGATTCTGGGGTTGGGGTAATGACGATGAACGCCTGACACCGGACGAGGAGCAGCACCTCCTTGAGAGGGCGAAACTGCTATCGCCCGCAGGCTTCAAGCCGACGCCACCGCCCCGCGTGGAGGAATTCGATTTTCCCGAAGCGGGTGTCAAGATTCCCAAGAACCTCGCTACGATTATATCGACAACACCCTATGACCGGCTGACACACGCGTACGGTAAATCGTGGGCCGATGGTGCTCGGATGTGTTTGCGACAATTACCGTCACAGCCGTTGCTGGTTGCTTTTCCACGCGATGAGCAACAAATCAGTGATGTTTTTGAGTGGGCTGAACGCGAGAAAATTGCAGTGATTCCCTTTGGCGGTGGTACCAGTGTTTGTGGTGGTGTTGAAGCAACCAGTTCAGGCCAGCATTCTGCAATCATTTCGATGGACCTCCAGTACCTGAACAACGTAATCGAGATTGATGCCCTCAGTCGAGCCGCACGCATACAAGGAGGGATTTTCGGCCCGGAGCTTGAGGATCATCTGCGACCTCACGGCCTTACGTTGCGCCACTTTCCGCAGAGCTTTCAGTTCTCCACGCTGGGTGGCTGGATTGCCACCCGCTCCGGCGGTCATTACGCCACGGTCTACACGCACATAGACGAGTTCGTTGAAAGCTTGCGAGTACTGACGCCGGCCGGTGCGCTGCAAACCACTCGCTTGCCCGGGTCTGGTGCAGGCCCCGATCCCAATAGACTTTTGATTGGCTCTGAAGGCAATTTCGGCGTAATAACTGAAGCCTGGATGCGTTTGCAGGAGCGACCAAAATTTCGCGCGTCCACAAGCGTTGCATTCTCCGACTTGAAATCGGCCTGTGAAGCAGTGCGTGCGATTTCGCAAGCGGCGTTGTTTCCTGCCAATTGTCGCTTGCTTGATGCGGCCGAGGCATTCTCCAGTGGTGTTGGCACATCCCCGATGCTGGTGCTTGGATTTGAATCGGCTGATCACGAGCTCGATGCCTGGTTAAATCGAGCCTTGGAATTGTGTGCTGATCATGGCGGCACGGAGACCAAAAGGAGTGCAACCGGCGATGCGAGCGACACCTGGCGCAATGCGTTCCTGCGCATGCCCTACTATAGAAACTTCTTGACGCCGCTGGGCCTGATTGCCGATACGTTCGAAACAGCCATCACCTGGGATCGCTTCGACGATTTCTATGCGGGCGTCAAAGAGCGTGTTGGCAAGGCAGTTGAAAACAGCTGCGGACACCCCGCATTAATTTCCTGTCGCTTCACGCATGTCTATCCGGATGGGCCGGCACCGTATTTTACGTTCTATGCCGTCGGTACAAATGTAGGCGATATGGCCTCTGCACTGGCACGTTGGAGAGACATCAAGACCGCCGCAAACGAGGCGGTGGTCAGCCTTGGTGGTACCTGTACCCATCACCATGCGGTCGGTCGCGATCATCGCAGCGCGTATGAAAAGGAAGCGCCGGGGCTACTGCGCTCAGCACTATCCGATGTGAAAAAACGACTGGATCCGCAAGGAATAATGAACCCCGGTGTGCTCATCGAGTCGATGGGGGAATAGCAGCAAGCATGCTTGAGTGGTCAGCCCCGTTGCACGCTTTTATTCTATTATCACTTCATCGTCGGCAGGCTGAGATTTTGTGGCGACGATGATCAGCGTAGCGATAGCACTACCTACGATTGCCATCAAAGTATCTTTATGGGCATCCCACTCATCGCCCTGTGTTCCGAGATACGCCATGCCGAGATCCCCACCGAATAATTCCGCGGCCGCCCACTCTATTAATTCATAAACCGTTGATGATGCGGTTACGATAAAAAAAGGCACGAGCGCCGCCCACATGGTTCTCATGCGTGATGTGCGTAACACGATTTCCCGAACGGGATACGTCAAAAGAAGACCCCAACAAAGGTGCACGAGGCGGTCGAAGTGATTTCGTTCAACACCAAGAACACTGCTCAATGTAGAACCGGTAAGTTTTTCAAACCAAAGATCGTAGGGCACTTCCGCGTAGGTGTGATGGGCACCAATTTCATGCAGACAAAGAAAGACGAATAGGGAGATATAGGATATTGATGACAGCGGCGAACGGAGGTGTGCGTAGATGATCGTTGGTACACCGACGAAGACCAGTACATTTTCAAGCCACCAATCTTTCGGGTACCAGGGGTCTGTAGCAGAAACCAGAAAAACTACGCCAAAGGTGATTAGCAGTGCTAGCGCCAGACGATTATTGTTTGCGTGTGACATCTTTTCCATACATTACAGATAGTGCCGAAAACCCACCAATACAGTCCGAATATGTACCTACTTCTCGTAAGTTCCAAAGTTTCACGGGCGAAACGCGAGTCACTTGGCCGGGCCCTGAGTTGTGCTGTTCGCTAATTGAAAGGGACAAAGTGCGGCGGACCCAGTGGCCGATTGCACTCCAGTTTTCTATTGTCGACCTCTTGCCTCGAGGATGTAATTACAGCATCGAATTCGGACCCCGTTGGCCATAGACGGACTGATCTTAGGAAGTCCGGATTCTGAGCCGCCTCACACACCGCCTTGTCGCCCCACTCCGCAACTTCGGCTAGGCCGGCTTGCTCTATTTCGACAACTATACTGACGCATTCGGTGAAAACGGGACCGCTGTCGTACATAAACGCGCAACGCTTTTGTGCGCGTCGAATCTCGTCGCAGGATAAATTTCGTTGTTGAATCTCGTCACCAATTTCCTGCATCGTGGGTGCCTCATCGACCAATGTACTGATGCCCTGGTCCGAGTAGCCGTACTGCTCTGGATGGCGGAGAGTCCTGCACAGTGCGTCGTCGGGCCATCGGTCCAATTCTTCATTGTCTTGCATCAACGCTATGGGTAGCGCAACAGGTATCCAGTAGATGCTCGTAACTAACAATCCCGTGAATACGGTTGATCCCCATAACGCGTCTCCAAAGGTTTCCGTGTCGCTGCAGCGAATTTGTCGGACATCTGCAATCGGTATGGAAGTACCATCCTTGCCCCGAATAGACGTGGTATCTACAGAGGCAACCTCGAGCTTTAATTGGGACCCATCAGCGACATCAAGTCTGATTTGATCCTTTTCGTGTACTCGCTCTGCCACCATGGGAGGCGTTGGGTCATACAATGTATAAATAATATTTTCTACAGCACAACCTGCTAATTGCAGGCTCAGCAATAGAACAGCATGAGTTAGAGTTTTTGTGGCATCAATACTTTGAATAATCGATACCGGTGATACACCACGTGAACTATTCATGATCGGCCCCTCTTGATAGGGACGGCGACAGGCCGTTGCAGTGTGAACGTGCGCCCGCCAGCGTTTGTAATTCTGCGCCCGAAGGATTGACACTGGCAAGGGAAACAATGAGCCTCCCGGCGCTCCCAATACAATAGAGTTTCCCAAGCTTCCCGGGGCGGGCTATGATCGCAACCGGCAGCTGGCTCTGCGCCACGGTCACTCAATTCTCAGGGAGAAAGCCTTGTCATCGTTAGGCCGCAAACTAGACAGCATTCCGGAGGGCGCCGGCGCGCTATTTTTTATCCAGACCGTTTCAACCCTGGGCTTCGCAGTGCTGTATTCGACGCTGGTTCTCTATACCACCCGACACCTGCATTTTTCACCGGCTGACGCTGCAATCATGATGGGAGTGTTCGGTGCCTTCAATTACGGCCTGCACCTTTTCGGTGGCTATCTTGGCGGTCGCTTTCTGAGTAATCGCAACCTGTTTGTTGGCGGCATGGCATTGCAGGTCTTTGGTTCCGCATTAATTGCGTTTGGAACTCTCAACTCATTGTACTGGGGCCTGGCACTCTTTCTGACGGGTAGCGGACTCAATGTTACCTGTCTCAACATGATGCTGACGCAACGTTTCGAACCGGAGGACACCCGTCGCGAAGGTGCTTTCCTGTGGAACTATGCCGGTATGAATATCGGATTCTTCATAGGCTTCGCAGTCGCCGGCCACTTTCAGTTGACGGAGAGCTATGCCAGCCTGTTCCTCTTTGCGACTGTCGGTAACTTTCTTGCAATCGTCTTGGCAATCTTTAACTGGAAGGTACTCAAAGATCTTAATACTCCGCTGCTCGAGGTTACTCGAACACAATACAAGCAGCGCTTCATCGCCGGATCGGTCATTATGATCGGCATTGTGCCCATCGTCTGTTTCATGCTGCAGAATCCTGGTCCAACTGAGGCATTACTCAAAGGTGTGGCGGCGATTGTCGCGGCGGCGTTGATTTATCTGACGATCAAGCATCGGAATAAGATTGAACGCAACAAGATGTGGGCTTATATGATATTCGCGCTCGGGTCGCTGGTGTTCTGGTCGCTTTACATGATGGCCCCAAACGGACTGCAGCTATTTGCCATCAACAATGTAGATATGCAGGTTTGGGGAATCCGCGTTGCGCCCCAGTGGGTTCAGAATATTAATACGGTCGTAATTGTTGTGGGCGGGCCGCTGCTGGCGGCGCTGTTCGGAAGGTTGCGGAGGCGCGGCTGGAATATTGATTTACCCAAGCAGTTTGCGATGGCATTGATCCTGATGGGCCTCGGGTTTCTCGCGTTGCCGGTTGGAATTTCAATGGCTAGTGGTGCGGGCATGGTCGCGTTTGTATGGTTATTCGGTAGTTATGTCCTGCAAAGTGTTGGTGAGTTACTGATCTCCCCGATCGGGTACGCGATGATCGGCAAGCTGGCTCCCCGCCAATATCAGGGCGTCATGATGGGCAGCTGGATGATGGTCACCGGTCTCGCCTCTTTGTTTGCAGGTGATTTTTCCGGCATGGTTCCTGAGGCAGCCGAAGGTGCGGCACTGATTACCAATCCTGTTTATGCGACTTTGTTTGCAAGGCTTGGTTGGGGCAGCACAATCGCGGGTATTGCACTGGTATTGTTAATTCCGTTTGTACGCAAGCTCATCAATGGTGACGGATCGTCTGCTGCAACTGCTAATCTCTCAACGACATAGATACGTGAACCGACCCTCTATTCGTCGGCCCATTGGTCGATACGAAAGGCCGCTTTGTCGTTTATTCCCAGTTTGGATACCAGGTAAGGGAGCGCAGCCTCCATCGCGGTACGCAAGGTCCATGGCGGGTTGATTACTATCATGCCGCTGCCGTACATACCGGGAAGCGATTGATGATCGGCAACACGTAATTCGAGATGAAGTACATCGGGTATCTTCAAGGCCTCAAAGTGGCGTCGAAGCTGTGCAGTACGTCGTTCATCCAGGATCGGATACCACAGCGCGTAAGTGCCCGTAGAAAATTGGCGATGCATTTTAGCGATACTGGTAATAGCCGTGTCGTATTCGTCCTGCAGTTCATAAGAAGGATCCATTAGCACCAGACCGCGTCGCTCGATTGGCGGCACCAGGCCTTTGCTGAATCGGTAGCCGTCTTCTTCGTAGCAGTAGACACGACGGTCCTTTGCAAACATGTTTTGCAAAAGCGGGAAGTCGCTGCTGTGTAACTCACAGAGTAACAAGCGATCTTGCTGTCGCAGTATCTGCGTGGCAATCCATGGCGATCCCGGGTATTTCACAAGCCTGCCACTGGGGTTGAACTGATGGATGAGCGCAAGGTAGGCAGCCACGCCCTCGGGTGGGTCGTTAACTTCCCACAGTTTTGCGATGCCGAGATCGCTTTCACCGGTTTTGCGGGCGCGCTCGGAGTGTAAGTCGTATCCTCCCGCACCGGCGTGGGTGTCGATGTAGCAGAACTTGGTGTCCTTGCGAGTCAGATATTTAAGCAATGCTGTGAGCACGACGTGTTTCATCACATCGGCAAAATTCCCGGCGTGGTATGAGTGTCGATAGCTCAGCATCTGGAAAGTCCCGCCATGAGTGAGTAGCCCGTTTTCAATTGTTCTGACGTTGGTGAGTGACCCAGTATAAACCCGATGTCAGAGCAGCGCCCTCGGGACGACCTGAGTTTTCAGTAATCACGATCGAGGTCAAAATAAGGGCTTGTCCCTATGGCTGGCGGATCCAACGCGAACTAGCTTCATTATGGAAGGGATATCAAGGATCATCGATGGGCGATTACGCCGATCAGCGCGAGCGCATGGTTGCGGAACAGATAGCCGCACGCGGTGTGCGTAACAGTCGAGTACTGGATTCAATGCGCAAGGTCCGCCGCCACGCCTTCGTCCCAAGCGATGTTCGCGATGAAGCATATTCGGATACTCCGCTGCCGATTGCGGCTGGACAGACCATTTCCCAGCCTTACATAGTTGCCTACATGGCGGAGGCGCTGGACCTCAGCGGCGGCGAGAAAGTACTCGAGATCGGTGCCGGATCGGGATATGCAGCTGCTGTGCTGGCGGAGATGGGTTGCGAGGTGTTTGCGATAGAGCGTATTGGCGAGCTTGCCAAGGACGCTGCCGCCCATCTTCGTGATCAGGGGTACAAAAACGTCCATATTTTGCATGCCGATGGAACGCGCGGTTGGGTTGAGAATGCACCCTTCGATGCCATCCTGGTGTCCGCCGGTGCGCCTGTTGTGCCGGAAAGCTTGAAAAGTCAGCTCGCGGTGGGAGGGCGCATGGTAGTGCCCGTTGGCAGTGACAAACGCGCCCAGGAATTATTGCGAATTACTAATTTGGGCAACGGCAAGTATGATGTAGAGGATCTTGCAGACGTCCGCTTTGTACCGTTGATAGGCGAACAAGGGTGGGAGGTAGAGCAGGAAGAGGCCGGAGCAACACCTGCTCGTGTTGTAAAAAAAAAGACAGCGATCAGCAAAACGCTGCCGAGCCTGATTCTTCGCAACAGTGAATCTTTTGACTCGCCGGAAGCCGCTAACTTCACTGCGCTGATTGATCGCATTGGTACCACCCGAGTTGTCCTGATTGGCGAGGCCAGTCACGGCACTTCAGAGTTTTATAGGCTGCGCGCGGCAATTACGCAGCGCCTTATCCAGGAAAAAGGCTTTCAAATTGTCGCGGCTGAAGCTGATTGGCCCGATGCGGCGCGCATCGACCACTACGTTCGTCATCGCGAAACCGCAGCATCTGACTGGTCGGCTTTTGCCCGCTTTCCAACGTGGATGTGGCGCAATACAGAGGTTCGGGATTTCGTTGATTGGCTGCACCAATACAACAAATCATTGCCGACGAAAAATCGCACCGGTTTCTATGGCCTCGACCTCTATAGTCTGTATATATCGGCGCGGGCCGTTATCAATTTTCTGGAGGACGTGGATCCGGCATTGGCTGACGTTGCGCGCTGGCGGTACGCTTGCCTGAGTCCCTGGGAGGCTGATCCGGCAGCGTACGGTTATGCCGCGTTAACCGGCGAGTACCACAATTGTGAAAAAGAGGTCGCTCAGATCCTGAAAGAACTGTTTGAAAAAAGGCAGACCTATTCTCACAAGGATGGCGCACGTTTTCTCGATGCCGCTCAGAACGCGACGTTGGTTGCGAATGCCGAGCGCTATTACCGCGTCATGTATTACGGTTCTCGCGCATCCTGGAATCTGCGTGACTCACATATGTTCGACACCTTGAAACACGTGATGGAGGCGCATGGTCCAGATTCAAAAGCGGTCGTCTGGGCGCACAATTCGCACATTGGTGATGCCTCTGCAACGGAGATGTCGGCCCGCGGGGAGTACAACATTGGCCAGTTATGTCGACAGGCGTTTGGCGATGATTCCTACCGCATTGGTTTCGGGACTGATCATGGCACAGTCGCGGCGGCGTCCAATTGGGACGGGCCGATGGAAATAAAAACGGTTCGCCCCTCTATCCCGCAAAGTTATGAACGATTGTTTCACGAGACGGAACAACCCGGATTGATCTTGCCACTCAAATACAACCAGAACCTGGAGGTCATCGGTGAGCTCGCGGAGCGCCGCCTTGAACGGGCCATTGGTGTGATCTACAGGCCGGAAACCGAAGTAGCGAGTCATTACTTCGAAGCTGAGTTGCCGCGGCAATTTGATGAATACATCTGGGTGGATCGAAGTTCGGCGGTTACGCCACTGACAACGGCGGAACTTCGCGGCGTTCCGGATACCTATCCTTTCGGTATCTAGTTTTACCGATATCGCGTCACGGAGCGTTTTCCTATGAGCAACGAAGTCAGGCAGATCATGCTCGAGTATGCTGATCGGTCCGGCCTGGCGCTCGCTGCGCAGTCACCGATTCGTTATCTCTGGACGGATGCGCATGCCGTTTGCAACTTTCTAAGCCTGTATCAAACGAGCGGCGATGCGCAGTTCCGTCATTTGGCTATAGACCTGATTAACCAGGTCCATCATGTGCTTGGTAAACACCGGGCGGACGATACGCGTCGCGGCTGGATCAGCGGGCTGAGCGCAATAGATGGAGAGCAGCATCCGACAGCGGGTGGTCTGCGGATAGGCAAGACGCTCAACGAACGAGGAGTCAACGAAGCATTCGATGATCACCTCGAGTGGGATCGTGATGGACAATATTTCCATTACCTGACCAAGTGGATGCACGCTCTAAGTCGAGCGGCGCTTGTGCTGGACGAACCTCACTATTGTCGATGGGCCGAAGAGTTGGCCCAGGCAGCACATACTGGATTTACGACGGTTGATCCATTTGGAGGCAGAAAATATCTGTGTTGGAAAATGAGTATCGACCTGTCTCGCCCATTGGTCTTATCGGCTGGTATGCACGATCCTCTCGACGGTTACATAACCTACAACGAAATTTTGCAGTGCGCCGAGCGGTTTCCGAGCGCAGGAATGCCATCCGACTTACATAAAGAAATTACCGAGACCGAGGCAATGATGGAGGCACAGCGCTGGCAGACTACGGACCCGCTTGGTATTGGCGGACTTTTGTTTGACGGGTGTCGAACGCTACAGTTGGCAGTGATGGGTCGTCACTGTCGTACTATTACGCTCGAGTTATTAAAAGCGGCGCGTGAAAGTATGACTGCTTTTGCGCGACACTTTGATCCAGAGATCTCAGCTGATCGACGCCTGGCTTTTCGAGAACTGGGATTAGCCATCGGGCTACACGCCGTTACTCGTATGCAACATATGGTCGACATCAATTCGACGCCCAATATTGCGGGCTTGCGTCGAGAGTTTGAGGCTCTTGGTAAATATGCGCCTCTGGCCACGACCATCGAAAGCTTCTGGCGGGAACCCGGCAATCAGCGATCGCGTTCGTGGCTCGATCATCGCGATATTAACAGCGTGATGCTCGCAACCAGCTTGCTGCCTGATGAGTTTCTTTCGCTTAATGGAATCTCGTAAGACGACGACGGTGTGGATTCTCACTTAAGTCGCTGATTCCATTTGAGGTTCGCTAGTCGGGCGCTTCACTCGCTTCTCAGCTAGAATTAATCCAGAATAGATTGCTTGCCGAGCATGGGTTGTGGCCTGTAACCAGGCGTGGGGTTACAACTTCTCGAACGCCTGGTTTGCGTGGGGAATCCAATGACGACAGAGATTAAGCTCAACGGTAAGACATTATCGCTGGACGCAGATCCGGACATGCCGCTGCTGTGGGCTATTCGAGATCTGGCGGGTATGACAGGCACCAAGTTCGGTTGCGGTAAAGCATTATGCGGCGCTTGCACCGTACACGTTGATGGGCAGCCGGTTCGCTCCTGCTCTTACCCCATATCAGCCGCTGCGGGTAAATCGGTAACCACGATCGAGGGTCTTTCCGCTGATGGCAGTCATCCGGTACAGGTGGCATGGCGTGAATTAAATGTCCCGCAATGTGGTTACTGCCAGTCTGGACAGATCATGAGCGCCGTCGCGCTCCTTGAAAAGAATCCAAATCCCTCCGATGCAGATATCGATAGTGCGATGAGCGGCAATATTTGTCGTTGCGGCACTTACACGCGAATTCGTGCAGCTATACACAAAGCAGCGGAGGCGAAGTCATGAAAAATATTATCCAGGGCATCAGCCTGATTAGTCGTCGCGATTTCATTCGTAATACCGGCCTTGCCGGGGGCGGCCTTATTATTGCCGCGAATTTTTCTGCGTGCTCGAAAGAGCCTGAATTACCGGGCGGTGATTTTGCACCCAACGTTTACGTAAACTTGCACGAAAACGGCGACGTGGAAATTGTCTGCCATCGTTCGGAAATGGGTCAGGGTGTTCGGACCTCTATGGTGCAGGTTGTTGCCGACGAAATGGATGCCGAATGGGGTCGGGTGAAGTTGTTGCAAGCCACCGGCGACGCAAAATACGGTGATCAGAATACAGACGGTTCAACGAGTATTCGTAATCAGTTCGATTTGATGCGCAACGCAGGTGCCGTTACCCGCCAATTGCTGGTTACGGCGGCGGCAGCAGCGTGGAGTGTACCGGCATCTGAGTGCGTGGCTCGAAATCACGCCGTATACCACGATGCATCGGGCAAAGAGCTTGGCTATGGCAAGCTCGCTGGATCGGCCGCGACGCTCCCGATTCCCGAGCACGTGGACTTCAAGGATCCGTCCGATTACCGCTACATCGGCAAGCCGGTGGACACGATAGACGGAATGGATTTCACGATTGGTGCTGCAACTTTCGGCATCGACGCGGTCCTGCCGGGAATGTTGTATGCATCAATCGAACGCTCACCGGTGGTCGGCGGCAAGCTGGTTTCTGTTGATGACACAGCGGCACGCGCCGTTGCGGGTGTTGTCGATGTTATTCAACTAGGCGACGGCACATCGCCGCCGGTTTTCAATCCACTCGGTGGCGTCGCTGTACTGGCGACCAATACCTGGTCAGCACAGAAAGGCCGGCAAGCGTTGCAGATCAAGTGGGACCTTGGAGCCAATGCCAGTCATAACTCAGCGGATTATCGTAAGCAGCTCGAAGCGGCCGTCAATGCAGAAGGCTCGACGGTGCTTGCACGTGGTGACGTTCCGGCGGCACTCGCTGGTGCAGCCAAGAAGCTCGAGGCCACGTACTACGCACCGTACTTGTCGCAGGCGCCGATGGAGCCCCCGGCCGCGGCTGCTATCGTGAATGAAGATGGCAGTTGCGCTGTTTGGGCGTGTACACAGGATCCGCAAACCGCTCGGGGCGTCGTTGCCGGCGCGCTGGGCATCGACCCCAGTCAGGTAACGGTCAATGTCACTTTGTTAGGCGGTGCTTTCGGCAGGAAATCGAAACCAGACTTCATTGCCGAAGCAGCGCTGCTCGCGAAGAAGAGCGGCAAGCCTGTCAAGGTAACCTGGACCAGAGAAGACGACATTCAGCACGGCTATTTCCACTCTGTAAGTTGCCAGCATTTACAGGCAGGTCTTGATGCGGACGGCAACGCTACAGCGTGGCTGCAACGCACGGTATTCCCCTCGATCATGTCAACATTTGGTCCTGCAGATGGCCCTGCGCCTTTGGAGCTTTCTCTTGGCTGTCTGGATAATCCGTACGCAATCGACAACATGAAGATTGAGGCGTGCAAGGCATCGGCGCATTTGAGGATTGGTTGGTTACGCTCCGTCTGCAATATATTTCACGCCTTCGCGGCCAGTAGTTTTGCCGATGAGTTGGCGCACGCGGCAGGCCGAGATTCCAAAGATTATTTGCTTGATCTGATTGGTCCGGACAGGAATGTCGATCCGGCGGAGAGCGGTGCCACGTACGAAAATTATGGGCATTCTCTGGCGGATCACCCGATAGACACGGCGCGTTTGAAAGGCGTTCTCGCGAAGGCTGCCGAAATGGCGGACTGGGGACGCGACGTGCCGGCTGGGCACGGACTGGGTATCGCCGTGCATCGCTCGTTCGTTGGTTACGTCGCGACGGCGGCGGAAGTCAGTGTCAGTAAAGAAGGCAAACTCAAGGTCGAGGAGCTATGGACGGCTATTGATGCGGGTACGGTGGTCAATCCGGATCGCGTCAAGGCGCAAATGGAAGGTGCCGGCATATTCGGGATGAGCCTCACGTTGCACGGGCAAATTACCGCTGCGGGCGGGGTGGTCGAGCAAGGTAACTTTGACACCTATCCAGTGATTCGCATGAGCGAATCGCCGAAAGCGATCAACGTGCACATCATGGAGTCTGATGC
>JAHEFE010000113.1 GCA_024640365.1 Woeseiaceae bacterium
CTCGGCGGACTTAGAAGTATTCCTATGGTGGACTTGTCATCGCTCACGAGCATTTCTTCGTCGCGCAGTCGCGCCCTGTTGATCCCTATAGGTGGCAACGCAGTATCACATATATCTATCGAGGCCTAGCACGTCACGCTTTCGATTGCCTGCATTCGCCAAAAGTGAATGCAGTGGCTAGATTCTTGCTGATGATCGTCTCAATTTAGCAACAAATTAATACAATCCGCGTTGTCGGTTGGCGTCGAGATGTCAAGATAAACAACGGGTTGCGGCAAAACCTTTACACTCTTGGTTAGGAATGCAGATGTCAGCCCCTCTGTGAGGGCGAGATCAACGACTGATCGAGGGTGTTTTTGAAAATCTTTAGACAGCCACCGGCGCATCAGGCACCTGCTCAAGTGTCACTAGGCGATGTTGAATTTCGGCCTAGAAAATGGGACAAAATCGATCATGAAAAGTGCAGGCGGTAAACACTGGTGGCCTCTTGGGGTTCCAGCTGGCCCAACTGAACGTGCCAAGAGTCACAATTCATTATCGCGCGGGAGTGAAGAAGCAATAGCTCAGTCGGGGGCTAACAAGGGAACGCTTCTTCCCTTCCGCATACAATTAGTTCGTAATGATAAGCAGTTAGACTCCGCTGTTCGCATCCGTCATGCGGTCTATCAAAGGCATCTTCCAACTCTGGCCGAATTACTCACGGCACCAGAGGAAGCTGATAAACAAGAAAATACGATTGTCCTATTGGCGACAGCAAAGGTCGAAGCAGCCCCACTAGGGACGATGAGAATTCACACAAACTCTGGCAAATTGGTTGAGTTTGAGCGTGAGTTAAAGCTTCCAGAGCGATATCAGGGTAGAACGATTGCGCATGTCGCAAGGCTAGCAGTAGCCAATGGACCTCTTTCCGGGCTAGTCAAGCTTTCTTTGTTTAAAGCACTTCATAGGTACTGCTTAGCGCTACAGATTGACTATATGATGGTGGCTGGCAAACCTCCTATAGACCGACAGTATGAAAGACTCGGATTTGAGGATGTATTCAGTGAAGACGCTTATGTGTCAATTACTTCTTCCGGTGGGATTCCTGTGCGAGTAATGGCTTTTGAACTAGCCACCGCAGAACAGCGCTGGCGTGACGCAAAACATCCCCTTTACAAATTTATGATTCAAGAATTTCATCCTGATATTGAAATCTTCCAGTCGGTAAGCAGCATGTGGTCGCAGCCACGTCGCGTCAGAAGGCCGCCAGGTCCGATAGAACTTCCAAATTTTCTCGTCGTTTAGACCACGCTCTAAGCCGTCTAGCAAGGCTTTGGAACCGCTGATCGGAATCCTCGCCGCTTTCCCGAGCCTTGTTGTTAATGTTCGGCCAGCAACATTGGAGCGGCTTTGAGTACATCTCTTCTTCAGGCGATCTGGATTAGGACGCTAGCCATTCGCGCGGGCATCTCGTCGGGGGCCGAGCGCGTGACTATGTGGCTCGTTCTCGTTCTACTGGTGGGCGGCGTAGCCATTGGGGTTACCCAACTAACGACCGAGCGGGTGCAGCCACTAAAGGTCACTCAGAGGACCGACTACCTAGAGGATTCCGCCGGAGTCACCGTAAAGGAGGCATTGGATCGGCTGCGGTCATCGGCGCGACAGAGTACACAGAGTACTTCGCTGCATCCAAGAGAGACCTTTTGGATGCGCTTCGAAGTAGGTGATCTGCCAAAGCAACGTATTGTGGGAGAACTGCGACTCCTCAGAGTGTCCTCTGGCCAGTTTTGGATGGTGACAGACGCTGAAGGTGGTGCTTCGAATGCGGCAGGAGAGCTTTTGACGCCCATCAAGTATCGAATGGCCAAGGGCGGCACGGCTCTAGATATATCCATGCCGTATGCTGGCAAGTTAGAGATCCTGGCGAAACTGTCTCCTACATCAATATCAAGGCCAAAAGCGTTTTTTTGGCGCGCCGCTGATTTCGATGTTTCTGGACCTTTGTTTGAGCGTGGTGGTGGTGCTTTAGCCGGAACACTAATCATATTGGCACTATTTAGTGCAATTATCGCGGTCCTCAATCGCGACCGTGTGTTCTGGTTGTTCTCCGGCTGGCTAATCACTACCCTTAGAGTGGCATCCGTAAATAACGGATGGGATGCTGCGTGGCTAGGTTTGGCTTACAGCCCAAATTCAATAGAAGTGATACTGCTAGCGACATTGTCTTTGCATGCGCTACTTACTGTTGAGTTGTTTAGAGCACTATTTTCACATCACCTAAGACCACGTGTCTTGCAGGTGTTCTATTCGCTCAGGGTGCTGTGTATTGGTTTGACGGGGATTGCATTCTTTGTACGCACGGAAACATTCTTACCGGCACTCTGGGGAATCAGTGTCGTGGGAATAATGGTTTTAATAGGATCGCTTGCGTACATCCTGGTTAAGAATAAGTCCCGTGTGGCGATTTGGTACTCACTGTCGTGGGTCTTCACATTCGGAGGATTGCTAGCCGAAGTCGCTTTCGTAACCGGTCTAACATCCGAGCCATCCGGCATCCTGAACGCTCAAGTCGGTGCAGTCGTTTCTGCGCTGTTGACCGCTATTGCTCTAGCTGAACGGTTGCAGATGGAGAAGACGAGACGGCTCGCCGCGCAGACCCAGGCGGTAGGAGCGCTGCGTCAGTATCGTGACAACTACAACTCCCTGCCGATCGGACTGTTTGCACTGGACGAGTTCGGCGCGTTTACCGGCTACAACCCCGCTTTCGCCGAGATGCTGGGTTTGCCACCGTTCTCCAGTTCCGGGCCGCGGATGACATGGTCGACGCTGTTCGGTCGCGAATCGCTTGACGATCTTGAGATAGCGCTTCGCGGGACACGTG
>JAHEFE010000001.1:0-182347 GCA_024640365.1 Woeseiaceae bacterium
CGTCTTCGGTATGCGCTCGCAATGGTTTGCTGTTAGCCAAAGTCGGCTTGTCATTGCCCGTATTGTTCCTGGCCACTTTATCTGTATTCCCCGAGTGTCAATCTTGGTTCAATTAGTTATATATATTTAGAGCAAACTATCATGCGGCCAATATTGCATGCTTCGGAGCGGCGCTGAAATATTCAAGCGTTAGCTGTAATTGTTCAGCAGCAGTTTGGACGCGTATCACCTGGCTGCGAAAGGAGCCTGATTCAGGCAGTCTCATGCAATACCAGTTGAGGTGCTTTCGTGCCACCCGAATACCTTTTTCTTCTCCATAAAACTGGTGAAGATCTCGCAGGTGGTCGAGCATAATATCACGGACTTCGCTCAATGCCAGAGGTGATAATTTTTCACCTGTTGCGAGGTAGTAATTTAGTTCGCGAAAGACCCACGGACGTCCTTGTGCAGCCCGACCGATCATCAAGGCATCTGCGCCAGTTACACGCAGTACTTCAAGCGACTTCTCCGCATTTCGAATATCACCGTTGGCGATGACGGGAATATTGATTGCTCTCTTGATTTGCGCAATCGTCTCGAATTCAGCTTCTCCAAGGAAACGACATGCACGTGTTCGGCCATGAACAGCAAGTGCTTGAATTCCTGACGCTTCGGCAATTTGTGCGATGCGAATTCCGTTCCGATTTTCCGGATTCCAGCCGGTGCGGATTTTCAATGTCACAGGTACAGTGACCGCATTGACAACGGCGGTCAGGATTTTTTCGACAAGTATTTCATTTTGCAGCAGCGCGGAGCCTGCAGCTTTGTTACAGACTTTCTTGGCCGGGCAGCCCATGTTGATGTCAATGATTTGTGCGCCAAGCGCAACACATTGCTGCGCTGCGTCTGCCATTAGGTCCGCTTCAGATCCGGCAATCTGGATTGACCTCGGTTCCGCGTCTTCGTCAATTATCAAGCGCAGTCGGGACTTGTCCGTGTTCCAGAGGCGTGTATCTGATGTCGTCATCTCGGACGTTGTCATGCCTGCGCCAAAGCGCCGACAGAGCTTGCGGAACGGTGCGTCTGTAATGCCCGCCATTGGCGCCAATACGAAGGGGCTGTCTAGTTGATAGGGACCTATTTGCATGCGGTAACGTCGGGTGTTGCACAATTGGCGTGTGGCCGGAAACCGTATTGTAACGGCGCCTGCTGGGCTTAGTGCAAAAAATCACCTGTCTTGCAGCGCAGTTGTTCATCATCTGCCCGATAGCAGACGTTGACTTTGAAGCCATCGGCCTCTTTACCCGGGTCTCTAACTTCAATTAAGGCATTGAAGCTGGCGTGCGGGGCTACGCCGTTGCGCAAATCGGCATTTTCGCCCAGGTAGTCCCGAGGCTCTATTACACGACTGCCGATAACCTGTTCCCAGCGATCGGTCAGTGCGACGTGTAACAGAGGGTAGGGCATGTTTTTGTCGCTTTGGTTGCTCAGTTTTGACTGAATTGTCAGTAAGCTGTTGTCGTCATTGGTGTTTCCCGCTGTGGTCTCAAATTGCCAGCGCTTTACATCCCAATCGGCAGTGACTGGACCATCAAGCAGTCGATACAGTTTGCCTATCGTTTGTTCGAAATATGGCAAAGTCGCGAGTTGTTCTCGCCAGGCATGCGCCACCTGCCCCAGTAAAACGAGAATCAACACTATTGCAACCATCACCAGCCATGGAGATGTTTTGCGCTTGCCGCTCTCTGTCTTGTCGTTAGCGTCGCCAAGTATCCCGACGCCATTGCCGTCATCGGGCGCGTAATCGGTTAGTTCGTCCAGAGAGTCATAACTGCCGTCACCCTGAATAATGATTTCCTCCACGGTGGGCATGTCCCTAATAGCCCAAACTTGGCCACTAGCACTAGTGTCCTCAACATCCGCCTCGACTAGTTTCTCTGTTTTTTCAGAGTCGTCAGTCGTGTTTTCCAAATCGGTACTATCCTGCGCTAACTCAGTAACTGCCGATTCGGCATCTTCCTCAGTTGCAGACGGCTCCTGATTTTTTTCCTCGGTGGTGATGAGATCATCCACTTCATTGAGCAAGTCCGCCCAGTCATCGGCATCATCGAGGGCCATTTCTTCCTGCGCCGGGTCATCATCATTCTTAGGTGTTGTCGGCTGCTCCTGTTTTGGCTCGCTGGCCGAGTAGTGCTCGAGAAAATCATCAGGCAAAGGCGTGTCATCGTCGTAGCGAGGCTCGTCCTCACTCTCCCCAGATTCAACAGCGCTTTCTGCTTTTTTATCGTCTGCGATACTTGTTGCCACTGCATTTGAAGTGAATTCGTTTTTCTTCGCGATGTCAGGTTCTTCGCTGCTCGCTCCTGGGTCGTTATCCACGTCTGATTCGGCTGTTTCGTTGTAGGACGCCTCGATTGCAGCCTCCAACTCGGCTAACGCAAGTGCTTCGTCGTCGAGTTCGTCAGAGTCCTCTGTATCTTCGAGAGAAAGGTCATCGCCCATTGGGTCTGAATCATCTTCTTCGTCGGATTCGTTACCATCATCGTCATCCGACTCTGTATCGGTCTCGCGGTCTTCGTCGAATTCGTCAGGGTTCGCAGAGTCCTCCGCATCTTCGAGAGAAAGGTCGTCACCTATTCGGTCTAAATCAGTTTCTTCGTCGGATTCGTTACCATCATCGTCATCCGACTCTGTATCGGCCTCGCGGTCTTCGTTGAATTCGTCAGAATCCGCAGAGTCCTCTGTATCTTCGAGAGAAAGGTCATCGCCCATTGGGTCTGAATCATCTTCTTCGTCGGATTCGTTACCATCATCGTCATCCGACTCTGTATCGGTCTCGCGGTATTCGTCGTATTCGTCGTATTCGTCAGAGTCCTCAGCAATTTCGAGAGAAAGGTCATCGTCTGCTGGGTCTGAAACAGCTTCTTCGTCGGACTTGTCACTACCTGAGCTTGAATCGACATCTGCGACGAATTGGCCATTATCCTCGCCGGTATCTTCTATAAGTGCTTCCAGTTCATTGGTGGCAGGGGCTTTGTCACCCACATGATCAAATGCGCTGTCTTCATCGTTCGAATCGTAGTCCGCTTCAGATTCCTGGTATTCGTCGGGTTCTCCAGTATCTTCGACAAGAGTGTCGTGGTCTTTCTGGTCCGAATCTGTAATTTCTTCAGATTCATCAACATCATGGTCGGACTCATCGATGCTGGCACGCAGCTCGTCCAACTCAGGGCCTTCATTATCCTCAGAGTCTGATTCCACCTCCAACTCGTCGAGAGCCGAGGCTTCTATATTCCTGGCGACGGAGCTCTCATATTCATGCCAGTCTTCATCGTCGTCGGCGGGCTCATTATCCTGTGCATCTAAATCATTATCTTCCAAATCTTTATTCAGGTAGGAAGTCCGTTCGTCGTCGGTAGTGGATATATCTGCATCTGGCGCATCAGAATAGCTACCGTCGTCAGCGCGCCCCGTATCTTCGCTAATTGTGGATGAGTCGGTCGTATGCCTGGAGATTTCTTCGCGATCGTCGCGCTGGGTATCGCGGTCTTCTTCGACAAGATAATCATCGCCGACGATGAAATCTTCGTCTTCGTTGTCGTGGAGCTCATGATCAATGCTCAGGACCCGCCATTCGATGCCAGTGTCCTCAATTTCGATGTCGGGAGCTTCTATTCTCTTAATGGACTCCAAGAGAGCTTTCTGCTGATCTTCGGTTACGAGACCTGGCCGGGCGGGCTTTGACGGGGCTTCTTCTGGGGGAGGATCTTCTGACAAGGTAGCCAGTGCGTTAAACGCGGCTTTGCAGTTGCCGCAGCGTACCTGGCCGCTAGCTTTCTGCAGTGCAGCTGCACTGAGGCGGAAAACGGTATGGCACCTGGGACATTCGGTATACATGCTATTGCCTCAGTTCTTCGTTCCGGTCAATCGCACCCAGTTATTCAACACATTGACGGGCTCGAATGTAATCCACTCCTGATAGGCTTGCATGACCATTTCGGCCTGGGCGCTCAGGATGCCTGATAGTGCAAGTGAACCGCCAGGAGCCACCGTCTGGCAAATTTTCTCCGCCAGCTCACACAGCGGTCCGGCCAATATATTGGCCACGACAATATCGTATTGCTCTGATTCTGTAGGTTCATTTGTACTGACGCAAATTAGTTCGCTAACTTTATTACGTGCCGCATTATCTCGAGTTGCAATAACGGCCTGCGGATCTATGTCGTACCCAACGGCTGTACGCGCTCCCAAAAGCAGTGCGGCGATGGCCAGGATTCCGGATCCGCAGCCATAATCAAGGACGGATTTATCATCTAGCTCAAGACCGTCCAGCCACTCAAGGCAGAGTGCGGTCGTAGGGTGCGTGCCGGTGCCAAATGCCAGGCCCGGATCGAGCCGCAATATCACCGCTTCCGGGTCGTCGTGCGTGTATTCACCTGGCAGTACCCAAAGGCGCTTGCCGAAAGGCATAGGTTTGAAGTCCTTCAGCCATTCCCGTTCCCACGCCCGATCTCCAAGTATCTCCAGGCGGTGCTGCGGCAATTTATCCGGCGCAAATTTGTCGGCCAGACCTTTCAGCAATCCATTCAGATTTGTATCCATCGCGAACAATCCGGTGATGCGAGTCTGCGACCACAGCGGGGTTTCACCTGGCTTTGGTTCGAGGACGGGCTGATCAGCTGCGTCGGTTAGTGTCACAGCGAGTGCGCCATGTTCCATGAAGACGTCCTCGACACTCTGTGGATCCAGAGTCTCAAGATTCATAACGAGCTGCTGCCATTCCATACGTGTCAGTGCTTGTTAGTCTGAAAGATCAATCAGAGGCCGAGACGTTTTTCGAGATAATGAATATCGGTGCCGCCACCCTTGAATGCTGAATGCTGAAAAATTTCCTGATGTAGAGGTATGTTGGTTTTAATTCCCTCAATTACGGCTTCGGAAAGTGCATTTCTCATTCTTGCAATCGCTGTTGGACGGTCTTCACCATGGGCGATGAGCTTGCCAATCATCGAATCATAGTAGGGCGGTACGGCGTAACCGCTGTAAATGTGGGTTTCAACGCGAATGCCGGGACCGCCTGGCGAGTGCCACAGCTTTATTAAGCCGGGTGACGGCATAAAGGTCTTGGGGTCTTCTGCATTGATGCGACACTCGATTGCATGCCCGTAAATATGTACATCATCTTGCGTTAATTTCAGCTTTTCACCGGCTGCGATGCGCAGTTGCTGTTTCACAATATCGATACCGGTGATCATTTCTGTAACAGGGTGCTCAACCTGCAGGCGGGTATTCATTTCAATGAAATAGAACTCACCATCCTGGTACAGGAACTCGAAAGTGCCGGCACTGCGATAACCGATTTTCAGGCACGCATCAACACAGCGTTTGCCGATTTCGGCACGCTGCTCCGGGGTAATGCCCGGCGCTGGCGCCTCCTCAATTACTTTTTGATGGCGGCGCTGCATTGAGCAGTCTCGTTCGTTTAAGTGAATTGCGTTACCCTGGCCGTCAGCGAGTACCTGTACTTCGATATGGCGCGGGTGCTCGAGGAATTTCTCCATATACACAACGTCATTGCCAAATGCTGCGCGCGCTTCAGCCTGAGTCAGTGTAATGGCGTTGAGTAAAGAGGCTTCCGCATGTACGACTCGCATACCACGTCCGCCACCACCGCCGGATGCCTTGATAATGATTGGGTAACCAATTTCGCGGGCCATACGAAGGTTTTCGTCCGGGTTGTCTTCGAGTGGACCGTCAGAGCCAGGTACGCATGGAACACCTGCTTCTTTCATGGCCTTGATGGCCGAGACTTTGTCGCCCATTAATCTAATGGACGCTGATTTCGGGCCTATGAAAGTAAAGCCGCTGTCTTCAACGCGCTCTGCGAAGTCAGCATTTTCCGACAGGAAGCCGTAACCTGGATGTATAGCTACCGAATCGGTGACCTCAGCGGCACTGATAATAGCTGGCATATTGAGGTAGCTGGCGGACGACTGCGCCGGACCGATACAGACGGTTTCGTCGGCGAGCAATACGTGTTTGAGATTTGTGTCAGCGGTTGAATGAACGGCAACTGTCTTGATACCCATCTCACGGCAAGCTCGCAAAATCCGCAGTGCAATTTCACCACGATTTGCGATAACAATTTTTTCGAGCATATTGTTGCGATCCGTTTAGTCAGAATGTCTTTGATCAATCACGATAAGGATCTGCCCGTATTCGACAGGGTCTCCGTTCTGTACTCGAATTGATTTGATCGTGCCGCCTACGTCTGCTTCGATCTGATTCATCATCTTCATGGCTTCGATGATGCAGAGTGTATCGCCTTGAGAGACGCGGTCACCTACTTGCACAAATGATGCAGAGTCGGGTGATGGTGATGCGTAGAAAGTGCCTACCATAGGCGCGGTTACTGCATAGCCTTCTTCTTCTGGCTCCGCTTCAGCGACGGCGGGCTGTGCGAGCGGAGTTGCTGTCGGTAGCGCTTGAGCTGGCACAGGCGCGCTTTGTATTACGGCCGGTGGATGCTGCGAGTAGCGACTTATGCGAACTGATTCTTCACCTTCGGTAATCTCGATTTCGGCGATTCCCGATTCGTCGAGCAATTCAATCAGCTTCTTAACTTTTCTAATGTCCATCTACAATCCTCAGGAAAATTACTCGCCGGATACCGCAATGTGTTTGCAAGCGGCGTTAATGGCTAATTCATATCCGTATGCACCGAGGCCGATTATGCAGCCGGCCGCGATATCACTGAAATAACTATTGTGTCTAAATTCTTCTCTGGCAAATGTATTGCTTAAGTGGATTTCAATAAAGGGAATATTTACCGCGAGCAACGCATCTCTCAGGGCAATGCTCGTGTGGGTGAAGGCACCTGGGTTTAACACAATAAACCGGACCCCGTCCCTGGCGGCTTGTTGAGCCCGGTCGACCAGTTGGTGTTCAGCGTTGCTCTGAAAAACCTGCAGTTCGTGGCCAAGGGAGGAGGCCTGGCTGGCCGCATTTTTTTCGATTTCAGCAAGGCTGATATTGCCGTAGACGCCGGGTTCGCGACTGCCAAGCAGGTTTAGATTAGGGCCATTTAATAGTAAAAGTGTTGCCACGTAGTCCCTTTATTTGCGAGATAGCCGAAGATGGCAGCAATTCTATACCAGTTCGTGAAAGTTGGGCTAGTTTTTTGTGAGGAATATGAATTTGCCTGAAATGCAGCGATAACAGGTGGCCTTTATAGCGCAGACAATGTGTCACGTGCGGTTGTGACGTCGATTTCGTTATTGGCGAGGTGGCTCAACACGGCAACTATTTCCTCGGCATCCTCAGGCAGCAATTCGCCGACGTGAGTGGCAAGTAATTGTCCGTCACTTGCGACGACAAAGGTGAATGGCAGCGCGATAAATTCAATGCCAAACGCTTCAGCGGCATCCATGGCGTCTTCCTGACCGACCAATATTTGATAGTTAAAGTCAGCATTTTTTGCATACGAAGCAACGGGTTCGACTTCGTCGACAGCGACACCGATGATTTGCAGACCCAGATCAGTATGTGCGGCCTGCAGCGATTTTAGTAGCGGGATTTCGCGGCGGCATGGGGCGCACCAGGTAGCCCAGAAGTTGACCAGGCGCGGCTGGCCGTCCCAGTCCGCGAGTTCATGATACTGGCCCTCTGTGTCAGCGAGCCGAAATGCTGGTTTAAGTGGCGCTTTGCTATGGTTCGCCTGCATTTGTTGTGCAACTTCTTTCGTCTCTGCCTGCGTATCGACGACAAGCTGCTGCGCCTCGTACTGGCGCAGCAAGAGACCACCCATTGCTGCAATCACCAACACTGCCGAAATCAGGATTCCTCGGTAATTCATTTCTAGTTGCTCACTGGTGGCGCTGTGTTAAGAGCTTTTTGTAAGTGCTCAGTAAAGTCGGCGGCAGGCATGTAACCGACGACTTCATAACCTCTGCGTTGCAAACCGTTGCGATCAAAAAAGACAATGGTTGGCGGGCCGAATACACCAAAGCGTTGTAGCAGTGCCTGATCAGCGGAATCGTTCGCGGTGACGTCCGCTTGTAGCAACACCGTGTTGGCCAGCGCTATTTGCACGTCAGCTTCGGTAAACGTATAGGCTTCCATTTCTTTGCAGGAAACGCACCAATCAGCATAAAAATCGAGCATCGCAGTTTGACCGTTCGCGGCTGCCTGAGCTACGGCCTCGTCCAAATCGTTAACCGTTTTGATACGCGTAAAAGCCAGGCCTTGTTTAGCGGTTGCGCCGTGTTGTCCCGTTGTTTGCAGGTTGGCTAATGGCCGCAACGGATCGTGGCCGCCCATAAAAGCCCCTACGAGCAGAATTGCACCGTACAGCATTGCCAGCAAGCCGAGCCCCTTGCCCAGTTTGTCAGCACTGGTGGATTTCGTTTCGAGGCGGTTCATAGCTCCCAGATAGATACCCGACATAAACGCGAGCACTCCCCACAGAGCGAGGGTAATTGCCGGCGGCAGAATTCGTGAGAGCATCCAAATAGCCAGGCCGAGCATCATCACGCCGAATGCGTTTTTTACAGCCGCCATCCAGGCGCCGGCTTTGGGCAGGAGTTTGCCGGCCGACGCGCCGACCAGTAGCAGCGGCGTTCCCATACCAAGACTCAGCGCGAAGAGTGCGGCTCCGCCTCGCAGCATGTCGCCGGTTTGGCCGATGACAGTGAGCGTCGCTACCAAAGGTGGTGCAACGCAGGCAGTAACAATCAAGGAGGACAGGGCGCCCATAACAAAGGCGCCAATCATGGTGCCGCTTTTTTGCTTGCCGCTTGCGGCGGTCAGGCGGTTTTGAATGGCTGATGGCATTTGCAGGTCGTACAGCCCGAACATGCCAAGGGCCAACACCACAAACAGCCCGGCAAAGGTGATCAGGATCCATGGTTGTTGAAAGATTGCCTGGGCCTGTTGACCGGCGGCTGCAAAACCAATTCCTGCCACCGTGTACACCGTCGCCATTCCCATCACGTATGACAGCGATAAGGTAAATCCCCGGCCAGCGCTGATGTTCTCACCTTCGCCAGCAATGATGCCTGACAAGATCGGTACCATCGGCAGCACGCAGGGCGTAAAAGCCAGTAACAGACCGGCACCGAAAAATGTAGCCAGAACCAGAAGCAGGTTGCCGTCAGCGATCAGCTTAACCAGGCGGCCTTGCTCGGTTACGGGCGCTGAATCGATACTGGCGGCCGTAGCCGCCGGCATTGCCACAGTCAGGGTTCTGCTCGTTGGCGGGTAGCAAATGCCAATTTCTGCACAACCCTGGTATCCCAGCTCAATGTCGAGATCAATCGCATCTGGTGTTGCACGTGCCAGCGGGACGCGCACAAATACATCTTCTGTGTAGATTTCTGACTCACCAAAGAACTCGTCGAACTTGAGCTCACCAGCAGGAAACTTCGGTTGGCCTGCTTGTACCTGATCCGACGCGATGGTGATTTTTGTCTTGTCTTTGTAGAGGTAGTAACCGGGCGCAATGCGCCATGAGACCTCTATGGTATTACTATCCACGATAATAACGAGCGGCTCGAAAGCTTCATCGACAGGCAGCATATCGGGTTGGCTTGGGCGGAACAGATTGCTTAGCCGACTTGCGGGTTTGCTGGGCAACGCCGCCTTGAGGCTAACCTCGCGGCTCCATGTTTGTGGCGGAAAGCAAATTCCGAGGTCAGCACAACCCTGCGACTTTGTTACGAGCGTTAGCGAGTCGGGTCGAGAGCTGCCAGAGGTATAGGGGAGGCGCACGCTGAAATTGTTACGGTAGACTTGTTGTTCACCGAAAAATTCGTCCGAATGCTCGAGTCCCTGTGGTAATTCGTAGTCACTGGCCTGGATGCCATCGCCCGTGATCTCAAATGAAACCTTTTTCTTATAAAGGTAATAGCCCGGCGCAATGTCCCAGTCCAGTCGCAACGCATTGCCTTCGTCAGTCACGTCGTACTTGAACGCTTCCGCGGGCCTGATCAGGTCGTCCGGACTGACCGCGTTGGCCGGGCCGGTAGCCAGGGCGAGCACGGCCACCATTATCCTGATTGCGCGACTTATGTAGGTGTATTGCATGGAGGTCCTCTGCTTCGCCTGTATTCTGTTTGCCGAGTCATTCTCAGCCATTCTCATATGACCCGCCACACCCGCGGCGGTTCAGAAAAGGCTTCGCAGCATAACCGCCGCCGCCGTTCGTGTCATTGACCTGTCTCCCGGAACAGCAGACTAAATTTCCCCGGCGCCCTTGATATTTGCCGGACCGGCCCTATTATTAGCACTCCTTGTGGCCGAGTGCTAACAAGTTCCGAATTCAAGGTTTCGAAAGACTTGGTTTATAATCAATAACTTATAGGAGAATCAATCCATGAAGATTCGTCCACTTCATGATCGCGTCATCATTAAGCGCATGGAAGAACAGCGCACCTCACCGGGTGGAATCGTACTTCCTGATGCAGCTACCGAGAAACCGATCAAAGGTGAAGTCGTTGCCGTAGGCAAAGGCAAAATCCTGGATAGCGGAGAAATCCGTGCGTTAGATGTTAAGCCCGGAGACAAGGTGCTGTTTGGCAAATACAGCGGTACCGAAGTCAAGGTTGATGGCGAAGAGCTGCTGGTAATGAAAGAAGAAGAAATCGTGGCGGTTCTCGAAGCCTGATTTTCAATCTGATCAATTTATTTACAAGCTCTACTGAATTAAAGCAAAGAGGAATTAAAAATGGCTGCTAAAGAAGTACGCTTCGGTGACGACGCACGGCAGAAAATGTTTAAAGGTGTAAACGTTCTGGCGAATGCAGTAAAGGTTACGCTCGGTCCTAAGGGCCGCAACGTTGTATTGGACAAGAGTTTCGGTGCACCGACAGTGACCAAGGACGGCGTATCTGTCGCTAAGGAAATCGAGTTAGAAGACAAATTTGAGAACATGGGCGCGCAGATGGTTAAGGAAGTTGCTTCTCAGACTTCTGATATCGCTGGTGACGGCACGACAACGGCAACCGTTTTGGCCCAGGCCGTTTTGCGTGAAGGCCTGAAGTCTGTTGCTGCCGGAATGAATCCTATGGATCTCAAGCGCGGTATTGACAAGGCTACTCTGGCGATTGTTGAAGAGCTGAAGAAGCTTTCCAAGCCTTGCGAGGACGATAAAGCCATTGCCCAGGTTGGTAGTATTTCTGCTAACTCTGATACTGAGATCGGCGACATCATTTCTGAAGCCATGCTCAAAGTGGGTAAGGAAGGCGTGATCACGGTTGAGGAAGGTTCTGGTCTGGCGAATGAACTGGACGTTGTGGAAGGCATGCAGTTCGATCGTGGTTACCTGTCTCCCTACTTCATCAATAATCAGCAGAGCCAGAACGTTGAGCTCGAAAATCCGCTGATTCTGTTGTTCGACAAGAAGATTGCCAACATTCGTGATTTATTGCCGATCCTTGAAGGCGTTGCAAAGTCAGGTCGCCCTCTGTTGATCATTGCGGAAGACGTTGAAGGCGAAGCGCTTGCTACGCTGGTTGTTAACAATATCCGCGGTATCGTCAAGGTCGCAGCCGTCAAGGCTCCCGGCTTTGGTGATCGTCGTAAAGCCATGTTGCAGGACATCGCCATGCTGACTGGTGGTCAGGTGGTTTCTGAGGAAGTGGGTCTGTCACTTGAGAAGACCAGCCTGGATGATCTTGGTGAAGCCAAGAAGATTCAGATCACCAAGGAAAATACGACCATTATCGATGGTGCCGGTCGTGCTGCAGACATCAAGGCGCGCGTTGAGCAGATCAACGCCGAGATCGCTGCGTCCACATCGGATTACGATAAGGAAAAACTGCAAGAGCGCGTAGCCAAGCTGTCTGGCGGTGTTGCTGTGATCAAGGTTGGCGCTGCCACCGAGATCGAAATGAAAGAGAAGAAAGCTCGTGTTGAAGATGCGTTGCATGCCACACGCGCTGCCGTTGAGGAAGGTGTTGTACCTGGTGGTGGTGTTGCCTTGATTCGTGCGGTTTCTGCAATCAAGAAGCTGGTTGGCGACAACGATGATCAGACTGTTGGTATTAACATTCTGCGTCGTGCGGTTGAAGAGCCGCTCCGTCAGATCGTCAAAAATGCCGGCGGCGATGCAAGTGTTGTGTTGAACGCAGTAGCTGAAGGCAAGGGTAACTTCGGTTACAACGCTGCAACGGGCGAATACGGCGACATGATTGCGATGGGTATCCTGGATCCGACCAAGGTGACCCGTTACGCATTGCAGAACGCTGCATCTGTATCTGGTCTTTTGCTGACCACCGAAGCGATGGTTGCTGAAGCTCCGAGAGATGAGCCTGCCGGTGGTGGTATGCCAGATATGGGTGGCATGGGCGGAATGGGTGGCATGGGCGGCATGATGTAAGCAGCTCTGTTAGCCGATAAATAAAAAGCCCCGCTTAGCGGGGCTTTTTTTTGTCTCGCAAGAATTCCCTGACTAATATGGTGCGCTACCGTTTAGGTCTACCTGTGGCATATCAGCAAGGTTGCGGCAGCTACAGAACTCACCTTGCTTGCTTTGCTCAGTTTCAAGTTTGGATGATGAACCACCCACGCAAATGTAATGCTCTCCAAATGGGCATTTTTCCTCTTCGGAGAGAGTTGTTTTTGCCGGCTGGTTTGAACATGCCGAGGCCCCCATGAGGAGCAAGCCACCTAACACAGAAAATGACATGTACTGCCCTGATCGGTTCATAAAACTGACTCCTATCCAACGTAGTACTTGGACATTTGCGGTGCATTTTCGTTCACGCCACTTCCTGCTCTTTCGACAGCAGTTCAATACCGGCTCTGATTGATTCTTCGCGGCTAACGAAGAGGGCCGATTTGGGCAGTTTATCGAGTATGCCCAATCCGTCCAGCGTTTTCAGCGCATGTCCTTGCAGGGACGTAATTAAAACGTGTTGCTTGTTTTCTTGAGAGAGCTCAATCATTTCTTCGATGGCCAGCGCAGCGCTCGTATCGATATAGCCCGCATGCGAGAAGTCATAAATAACCACCTCATGACCGCTCAGCGGCTTAGGCGCCCGTCGTGCCAATTCTCGCGCTGATGCATAGGAGAACGACCCATGCAGCATCGTTAACGAAATGCGACCTTTGGCCGTGCGCAATAGTTCGCGCTCAGTGGCGGTGAGATGTTCAATGTCATCAGGATCCGCGGACGACTTGATGCCCTTAAGCTGCTCTTCTGCGAGCCAGCGTGAGTTGACGAAACTTGCCAGGATTATGCCTACTGCTACCGCGGTTATCAGGTCGACAAAAACGGTCAGGCCGAAGGTGATGAGCATGATGACAAACTTTTCACGTGGTGCACGACGCATGCGCTTTAGGTAGCCCCAGTCGATAATATCCCAGCCCACCTTAAGCAAGATTGCCGCAAGAATCGCATGCGGTACGTGAGCAACGACCGGTCCGAGTCCGAGTGCCAGCATGAGCAGGAACAGAGCGTGCGCAATTCCGGAGATTGGGGTTCGTCCGCCGGCGCGAACATTAACCACTGTCCGCATAGTGGCGCCGGCACCTGGTATCGCCCCGATCAGGCCCGCAAAAAAATTGCCAATACCTTGTCCGACCAGTTCCTTATTGGCGTCGTGTTCGCTGCGTGTAATGGAGTCAGCTACGAGTGACGTGAGTAAACTGTCTATGGAGCCTAGCAGCGCGAGTACGAATCCGGCTTGTACTAACGTCGGAAATGGTATGTCAGTAAATACCGGCGTTATGAATGAAGGCAGTCCGCTCGGCACCGCACCGATTTCGGGAATACCGTTGAGAAATAACACTGATATGGTCGTGCCGATGACGAGCACGCCGAGCGGCGCGGGCAGCCAGCGCTGCAATGGTTTAGGCCAAAAGATTATGAGGCCGAGAGCGGTGAGGGCGAATAGCAGAACTTGCAAATCAATGGTGGTGGCGTCAAGACTCAGGAGAACGGCTAGAGTTCCATTCACGCCTCCCGCGGAGGCGGGCAGGCCGAGAAATGGCAACGTCTGAATAATCATTATAATTACGCCGATCCCGGTCATAAATCCGGAGACAACCGAGTACGGCGTGTACGAGATGTATTTGCCGATACGCAGCAAGCCGAAGCCAATCTGCAGCAAGCCACCAACCATGACTATCGTAAACGCGTCAGCGAGATTGTTGGCATAGGTCGCGACGATTGCGGCTGTGACGACGGTCATGGGTCCGGTCGGTCCGGAGACTTGCGCCGGCGTGCCGCCGAAAAGGGCAGCAAAGAAGCCGACGGCAATGGCGCTGTACAGACCAGCTATCGCACCAGCGCCGGAAGCCACGCCAAAAGCGAGGGCAAGAGGTAGCGCTATTACCGCAACAGTCAGTCCACCAAATAGATCCTGGCGAAAATTCTCCAGGGAATAGCCGGCGCGCAGGTGTTGAATAATGGATGGCTTAAAAAGTTGCCACCAGTGAATGTTTTCTTGCCGATCGATCACAAAAAATTACCTCAGTGGGCGGGCCCTAGTAGTTCGCACAGACTCCCATGATGTTCCTTCAATAAACAAGATTCATCTTTTTTTCCGCCAGACGCGATAACCGAGCAGTACCACAAGTACGATGGCATAGATCAATGGCTCGCTAATATCCTTTTTTACTTGCCACCAATAATGCCAGACGCCGAGAGTTCCGACTGCGTACACGCTGTTATGGATTAATTGCCAGCGACCGCCAAGCTTGCGACGAATATTATTGGTCGACGTTGCCGCCATTACGACAAGAAGCAGAAATGCAATGAAGCCAATGGTGATGAATGGGCGTTTTACTATGTCATCAGCGATAGCGGTGGCATTGAGTTCTTGATCCAGTATTAGCCAGGTCAGGAAGTGCATGAGTACATAGAAGAATGCGAACAGCCCCAGCATACGGCGGAATAGTCCGATCCAGTTGCGCTTGCTCACTTGTCGCAACGGCGTCACAGCAAGCGTGATCATGATGAAGCGCAGCGCCCAGATTCCGAAGCGATCCTGGATAGCCTCGATTTTGTTGCTGCCGAGATTGTCCGTAAGCAGATCAGTGACAATTAATAGAGCGGGCACCAAGCACAGCAGGAAGACCAGGGGCTTCCAGATTTGACGAACTTGCTGGGTCATATTCATGAAAGTGGGTGACCAGAGCGGCTGTCAAAAATTGCGACGCAAATTGAGACCCTCGTAAAGATGCGCTACCTGCTCGCCATAGCCGTTAAACATTTTTGTATCTTGTTTGGATGTGCCGAAAATGCTGCGCCACGAATCATCATTTGCATCGGCACTACCTATGCGCCGCTCACGAGCCTGACTCCAGCGCGGATGATCGACTTGCGGATTAACGTTGGCGTAAAAACCGTATTCGTTGGGGGCGGCTTTTTCCCAACTGGTTTTTGGGCGAGTTTCGGAAAAATGTATTTTGACGATACTCTTGATGCTTTTAAATCCATATTTCCAGGGCACAACCAATCTAATTGGCGCGCCGTTTTGGTTGGGTAGGATTTCTCCGTAAACTCCTACGGCGAGGATGCTCAGCGGGTTCATTGCCTCGGCTATTGTTAATCCTTCTATGTAGGGCCAATCAAGTACCGAATATCTTTGACCAGGCATGCGTTGCCTGTCGTTCAGAGTTTCAAAGACAACGTATTTTGCTGATGACAACGGCTGACATCGCTTAATGACGTCGGCGAGCGGGATTCCAACCCAGGGGATGACCATCGACCAGGCTTCTACGCAGCGCAAGCGGTAGATTCTGTCTTCCAGCGTGTGGGGGGCGAGAAAATCGTCGAGATTGATCGCGCCCGTTTTTTCAGCATTTCCAGAAATGGTGATCGTCCAGGGCCGTGCTTGAAAACCGGTGGCATTTTTCGCTGGGTCATTCTTGCCAGTGCCGAACTCATAGAAGTTGTTATACGTCGTTATATCTTCATAACTGTTAGGCGTCTCGTCTGTGCTGAAAGCACTTGGCACAACGCCTGCCAATTTGGCTCCACGTTCTATCGGTAGCGTTGCTGCGCTGGCCGAGCCTGTCACGAGCGCCGCACCCGTCATCGCGGCAGAGCGTAGAAAAGCCCTGCGGTTGAGGTAGGTTGCTTTGTCGGTAATTTCGTACCATTTAATGTCATTGGGCTTCTTGATTAGCACGTACGTCTCCAGCAAAGGGTAACTATTTAGATGACCTGCAAAATGACAAATTTATTTCATCAGGCCAGTAATAATTCGTGCCAAAGATCAGAGCCGGCTTTTCTTCGATCGATTGTCGCGGCTCAAAGTCGTACCGACATGGGTCTAGAAGATCTTGATATTACAGCAAAAAACCATTTTTCTGTCTTTTCCTGGTGCCGGCGCGGGCGCATAATGCATTGTCGGCAGAGCTTTCCCGCCTTGCTATAGGGGCAACCTGTCGTAACTTGCACATATTGAATTTAGCACTTTTGCCCCTACTTCATTGCGATAGTACGGCAAATTTTTGTCGACATTTTTACAGAAGGTACGAAAGCTGTGAATGAATTGTTGCCCAACGACACCAGGCCCAGTGACTCTTCAATACCTGCGTCGCTCAGGGTGGATGTAATTGCAGATCTGATTTGCCCATGGAGCTATTTGGGGAAGAGGCGTTTGGATGTCGCAATGCAAGCGGTCAAGGGTCCGAGCGAGGTGCGCTGGTATCCGTTTCAAATTAATCCCGCGATGCCGATGGAGGGCATGCCTTTTGATCGCTACCTCGAGCTCAAGTTTGGGGGGCGTGATCGACTAAAGGTCGCATTGGAGCAACTTGTGGAACTCGGCCGCCAGGAAGGCATAGAGTTTCGCTTCGATCGCCTGACGAAGATTCCAAATACCATTAACGCGCACCGCCTTATGGCGCTGGGTCGTCAGTTAGGCCGAGACGTTACGGCAATCGCCGAGGACATTTACCGGAGCTTTTTTAGCGAAGGCAAAGACATCGGCGACCGCAATGTTCTTATCGAAATTGCGAAGCGTCACGGCATTAATGCTGAAAGTGTCATCAAGACTTTGGAGGATGATCAAACGCGGCAGGCGGTGCTGGCAGCAGAAAAGAGTGCGCGTGAAAGCGGCGTCAAAGGCGTACCCGACTTTTTGCTAAACCGTCATGTGCTGGTCATGGGTGCACAAAAAACAAATGATCTTATTCACGCGTTTGATCACGCTATGTTTGGCACCGAAGATGAGCAGGCGGTAGCGCCGATCATGCATTAAATCGACTTTCCGTTATCAAGCCGGGTAGTGTCGCGCCAACCATTGCAGCATTATCTTGTTGAGCTTGGCTGGTTGTTCCTGTTGGGTCCAGTGACCACATTTTCTGATCATATTGATTTCAAGATCGCTGACGTGGTCTTTCATTTTCTCAATTTGATATGGCTGGATCAGGACATCATCGACGGCTCCAACAAACAGTGTGGGAATGCGGACTTGCTGCTCCACTCCCGCCGTGCTGCGCCAGTTATGGCTCCAATTGCGATACCAGTTAATCGGCCCGGTAAACCCACCCGCCTGATAGGCATCGATAAAAACTTTGAGTTCATCATCGCTGAGCAAGTCGGTGCCGCGCACGCGGCTACTGCGCATTGATCGCAGCATGCTGAACGAATGGTGCTTTTTGGGTAGAAAGCGAAACAGGGCGCGGCGAATTGGCAGACGCCGCATCATTGCCTGAAAGAAACGCTGTGGGTCAGCGGCGAAAGCGCGATCAGCTTCGTCACTGTCCTGAAAATTTACAATATAAAATTCATCACCGAGGCGTTGCCGCATCAGTTCGATCGGGTCGATCGTTGTGCGCGGGATGAATGGGATGTTGAGCTGAATAAGTCCGGCCATTCTTTCCGGCGCTAGTAACGCCATTTGCCACAACAATAGAGCACCCCAGTCATGACCGACGAACATCGCCTTTTCCAGGGACATTGAATCAAGCAGGCCGGTAACGTCTTTAATGAGTTCCTGAATTGTGTAAGCAGTCACCCCTTCCGGTTTGCTGCTGGCGCCAAAGCCACGGTTATCAGGGGCGATCGCCCGGTAGCCGGCCTGTGCCAATGCAGGTAGCTGGTGTCGCCATGAATAGGCCAGCTCTGGAAAACCGTGCAGCAAAACTATGGGGTGACCTTGGCCTGATTCGTAGCAAGCGAGCTCAATACCGTTGGTTTTTACCAAATGGGGGGCCGGGAAGTCACTGTTCATGAAAATTCTCGTTGTCAGTTTTTGGTCTATTTTTAGTGCTGCTCGGCAGATGATGCCCGATATCGGGGCGGCGGTCATTGTTGCCTGCAGGTTGGGTCATGATGCGAAGTTGGCCAGATAATGGCCGAATTTCCACAATTTCGTATCGTAAATAGCGATGGCTCTTGTAATTTCTGGCTTGCAAGGCTAGTTTCGCGCTCAGGACTGAGAAAGGGACAGGTTCGCGGAAATTTTCGATGACAGCGACCAGGCGAGTGGTGTGAGGCCTGGATCGGAACCCGCCGAATATCACCCTGGAGTCGCTTTCTGAAATGCTGAGTGCAGAGTAGGTCTAGCCGGTTGGCTTTCGATATAGGCCAGGGTCTCATGACCCAGCAAGGCGGCGACTGTGAAGTTGCTGCGAATCCGGGTGGTACCGCGATGACATCGAATTCGTCGCCCCGGGCGCAGGTTCTGCGCCCGGGGTTTTTTTGTATTTGAGGCACTATAAATGAGTTTTAAGGAAATCACTGGTCGTTACGATGGGCCAACTCTTGAACAGGAAGTGTTGGAGTTCTGGCGTGACGAAAAGGTCTTCGCGAAGACACTTGAGATGACGGCGGATCGTCCACGCTTCAGCTTCAATGAAGGACCGCCGACCGCAAATGGTAAGCCCGGTATTCATCATGTGTTGGCGCGCAGCTTCAAGGATGCATTTCCGCGTTACAAAACGATGCGTGGGTATCACGTGCCGCGCAAGGCCGGTTGGGATACGCACGGCTTGCCAGTTGAACATGAAGTTGAAAAGCAGCTCGGCATTTTTGACAAGAAAGAAATAGAAGAAAAAGTCGGCATCGATGAATTCACACGCCGCTGTCGCGAGTCGGTTATGACGTATATCTCCGATTGGGAGAAGATGACCGAACGCATGGGTTTCTGGGTGAACCTGGAAGAGGCGTACTACACGCTCAATAACACTTACATTGAATCCGTCTGGAGTTTATTGCAGAACATTTGGGATAAAGGACTGATTTATCGCGGCTATAAAGTCGTGCCCTACGATCCGCGGATTGGCGCAACACTCTCGTCGCACGAACTCGCTCTTGGTTATAAAGAAGTTGAAGATCCGTCGATCACAGTTCGTTTTCCCGTCGTCGGCGAAGCCAATGCCAGTTTTCTGGTGTGGACTACGACGCCCTGGACCTTGCCATCAAACCTGGCGCTCGCAGTACATCGTGATGTTGATTACGTGTGGGTCAAAGTCGGCGATGAAATACTCATTCTGGCGGATGCGCTACGCGGCGCAGTCCTCGGTGATATTGAACATGAGATCGTAAAGACCAGCAAGGGCGCTGAACTGGTCGATATGCAGTACGAGCGACTTTTTGATTATCTTGACGTTCCGGCTGAAGCGAATGCATTTCGCGTTCTGGCGGCTGATTTCGTAAGCACCGAGGATGGTACTGGAATTGTGCATACCGCACCTGCCTACGGTGTGGATGATCTGGCATTAGGTCAGCAATATGGATTGCCGGTTGTTCATGGTGTTGGTCTCGACGGCCTGTTCCTGCCCGAAGTGGAGCCGGTAGCTGGCATGTTCTTTAAGGATGCGGATCCCAAGCTTATTGCTATTCTCGAAGAGCGCGGGCTGATGTTCCGCTCAGCGACATGCGTACATAACTATCCCTTTGGTTGGCGCACCGGCGATCCGATTATCTATTACGCGAAAAATGCCTGGTACATCGAGACGTCGCGCGTCAAAGATCGCATGGTAGAGCTGAATCGCTCGATCAAATGGGTTCCGGAAAACATCAAGGAAGGCCGTTTCGGCAACTGGCTTGAAAACAACATCGACTGGGCTTTGTCACGCGAGCGCTTTTGGGGTACGCCCTTGCCAGTCTGGACCGATGGCGACGGCGACTATGTTTGTGTGGGATCCGTGGAGCAGCTGGAAGCCTTGTGCGGCAGGACGTTGAGCGATCTGGATCTGCATCGACCGGCAGTTGATGAGATCAGTTTTGAGAAAGAGGGTCGGGTCTACAATCGTGTACCAGAGGTGATTGACTGTTGGTTTGACTCGGGTGCCATGTCGTACGCGCAGTGGCATTATCCATTCGAAAATCGGAGTGAGTTCGAGCAGCACTTTCCTGCAGATTTTATCTGTGAAGCCATCGATCAGACACGCGGCTGGTTTTATACTTTGCATGCTATTTCTACACTAGTTTCCGACAGCGTTGCCTATAAGAATGTCATTTGTCTGAATCTGATTGTCGACAAAGATGGCAAAAAGATGTCGAAGTCGGTTGGCAATATTGTTAATCCGTATGACGTGTTCGACACGGTCGGTGCCGACGCCTTGCGTTGGTATTTCCTGGCGCGACTGTCACCAGAAATGCCGAAGCGCATCTCGGTGGAGATCGTTGCTGATGTGGCCAGCTCTTTTCTTAATACTTTTTGGAATACGTACGGGTTCTTTGTGCTTTACGCACGCCTTGATGACGTAGATTTATCCGATCATATTCCGGTTGCCGAACGCCCCGAAATAGATCACTGGGCGATTGCACTTTTAAACGATACGGTTCAGCGCTGCACGAATGCAATGGATAATTACGATGCGAAGTCAGCCGGCGAAGCGATAGAAAGTTTTGTTGAACAATTAAGTAACTGGTATGTGCGTCGCAATAGGCGGCGTTTCTGGAAGTCGACTGATCGCCGCGACACGCAGGCGGCCTACCTGACCTTGTATGAGTGTCTGTCAACGGTTAATAAATTGATGGCACCATTCCTGCCGTTCCTTGCGGAGCAGGTTTATCAAAATCTGGTGCGTGGTGTCGTTGCGGATGCACCATTGAGCGTGCACATGACGGAGTGGCCCCAAGTCGAAGAAGCGCACGTGAATCAACAGTTATTATTTGATGTTTCCGTCGTCCAGAAAATTGTCGGCCTTGGACGCGCTGCGCGGAGTTCGTCTGGTGTGCGAACACGTCAACCACTGTCACGGCTGCTGGTGCGTGTACCAAGTGATGAGGCCGCTAACGCAATTTCCTCTCATCAGGATCAGGTGCTTGAAGAACTTAACGTCAAGAATGTTGAGTTTATCGCTCGTGATGCGCAACTTGTGAGTTACCGAATTAAGCCAAATTTGCCGCGCATAGGTAAGCACTACGGCAAACTGATACCACTCATTCGCAAAGCGTTGGAAGAAAGCGATAGTACTGCGATTGCGTCAGCGGTCGCGAACGGAGAAGGATTTGCCATCGACGTGAATGGCGAAACCATCTCGCTTGGATTTGAAGACGTATTGATTGAAACGAGTTCCGCGGAAGGTTATGCCTGTGCAGAAGACAGTGGTTACCTCGCGGGTCTTGATACAGCCTTGAATGAAGAGCTGATTCGGGAAGGTATTGCCAGAGAGCTGGTGCGTACAGTTCAAGATGCACGCAAGCAGGCAGGTCTTGAAGTGTCGGATCGGATTCGTCTGGGCGTTGCCGGGTCAGTTGGAGTAGAAGCGGCCCTCGCGGAGTATCGACCGTATCTGATGACGGAGACCTTGGCGACAGAGTGGCAGACCAATCAGAAGGACGCGCTGTTTACCGCCGAGAGAAATCTGGATGAAGAAGTATGGTCGATAGAAATTTCCCGTATGGACTAACATTTCCACTACTTGCGGAAGGTTCCCGAAATTTGATATAAGAACCAGACGCAGGTAGTTGATAGACCAAGAGTCCCAATCACAATAAAAGCGCACGGAGAGAGAGTCTCTTCGAATTGCCTAGGGATAGTTGACTCTGAAAAGCGTAGTTTGCCGTGCATGGATGCATTAGCGGCACATATAAAAAAGCGCTGGAGTACACATGACGTATCATCTCAACCGGTTTTTGGCAGCCGTCTCGGTTTTGTCGGGTAATGGCCATATAAAACAAAGACTTATATCAGCCTACGAGGATAACCTCGCTGACCTTGAAGACGATGAAATACCCGTTTCGGTCAGCGAATTGTTTGCTGACTTACGGGCGATGATGCAGCGCGTGGCGCCGCTAAACGGCGAAAGCCACATTCGCGCATCTGTGCGCAAGATGTCTTTGGCCGATGCCCAGGAATGCTCGCATCTAATGGTCGCTTTGTATGCCAAGATGGCCGAACTGGCCAGCCAAGAGAGTCATCCAAAACTGGCAGCCGTACCAACGGCAGAAAAGGTACCGGCATTTTTAGCCAAATCCTGATTTAGACAGGGGCGGTCTTCAGGGGAACCGCGTCAGTTCGGTACTATTGCTGTGACCGGGTAATAAACGAAGGTCACCAAGTCCGCTTCATTGGTCTGCGTTGGATCACTGACGTACGACTCCCAGGCATCCCCGTTCCGCTCAATGCCGAGCGCAGCGATATATGCGGCAATTTTGGCGTGGGTCGCAGACAATTGTCTATAGGGTCCGACATGCCTGGCGCGCAGTACAGGGCCAGCGTAAGTCAACCCCAGTAACACATCGGAATCATTACCAATATCGTTCAGATTGCTGCCCCGAACCGGGATCGCAACGTCAAACTTGAGTTCGGCGCCGCTAAATGAGCGGCTGATGGAAATTGGCGGCCCGGCGGGTTGTAGGCCATGTTTGTCTATGAACCCCAGGATCTTGAAGAATGACTTTCCCATTGCTTCGGAGATAAGTGCCGCCTGTGGCAAACTTGCGGTTGGCAAATAGGCGATATTGACCGGTTCCACCATCATTTCCTTGATTTCCAGCGCAGAGAAATCCGCTTGTGGAAGGCTCTCAGCCATTAATTTAAGGTTTTTCAGGCCATTTTCGTAATCGCGACCAATCACCCTGTCAGCCACCAGCCCGAAGTAGCGAGCTGCCAGGTTACGGCCAAAATCCAGTGCCAGCGACCAATGTACGGTGGTTTCGAAACCATCGCTGTCGAGGCTCATGGTCGCCATTGCCGGCGAACTGTTGCCGAGGTCAACGTGGCTAGTCAATAGGGAGAAAGGGGTGCTACTGACAATGGTCTGGGTTCCCTGTCCGATGACATTACCGTCCCAGCTAATCGTCGCACCCACACCTCGCCTTGGACCGCTGAAGCTGAATTGTGCATTCGGATCCTGTTTGACCCAGGGCGACCATTTTTGTTGCTGGGACAAATCATTCAGCAGTGCAAATACGGTCGCTTGCGGAGCCATTATCGAAATGCTGCGATCCAACGTCGCCCGCGACGGCAGGAAGACGCCAACCGCCGCAAGCAGCAAAGCCATGCCAAGCAAAGCCAGTAGTGATTTCTTTATTGCATTCATAAGAATTCTCTTGCGAGTTATGGCTATTTGCGCAGCGGATGACTTTGGAATCTCCATCAATCGGTAGTGCGCTTGCTGACAAGCTTGGGCACAATGGCATCCTTACGCTCGATTGTACGCAGGATTAGCACATGAAAACATTATCCCGGCCAGCAGGTGGAGCATGGCGTGATTGACCCGGCGAGCAACGAATTGCCAATCGGTGTGTTTGATTCCGGGGTGGGTGGCCTAACCGTCCTGAAAGCCCTGCGTCAGCAATTACCGCATGAGCACCTGCTTTACCTGGGTGACACGGCTCGCGTCCCCTATGGCACCAAAAGTCCGGCTTCAATCACGCGCTACGCGTTGCAGGCCGCGGATCATTTGCGCAAGCGCGGCATCAAGTTACTGGTCATCGCTTGCAATACGGCTACCGCTGTAGCGCTCGACGAACTCCAGAAGAAGCTTGCCCCACTGCCGGTCGTGGGGGTGCTTGAGCCTGGCGCACGCGCGGCCGTCGCACTACGACCTGCAGGCAGCCACCTGGTGCTGGCAACTGAAGCCACGGTCAGGCTTGGCGCCTATAGCCGGGCTATCAATGCGCTGGACGCGTCAGCGGTAGTGGCTGAACAACCCTGCGAGCTCATGGTGGCCCTGGCGGAAGAGGGTTGGTTGAATGACCCGGTCGCTGATGCGATCGTCCACAGGTATCTCGAGCCGTGGCTGGGTGAAACCGCGGGACCCAAAGCGTGCACGGTCATACTGGGCTGCACTCATTTTCCGTTGCTGCGGGAATCAATCAGAAGAGTTATCGGTGATGACGCACTTATCATTGATTCAGCGAGTACAACAGCCCAGGCTGTTGAGCGGACATTGGATGAGCGCAAATTGCGCCGGCTCTCTGCAACTGCTCCGCGCCTGCAATTGCTAGCCACTGACGGACCCAGCCGGTTCGCGCGCGTAGGGCGCATGTTTCTCGAGGAAGATGTGTCGGCTGACGATATTGAATTGGTTGATATCTGACGAAAAACCCCATGAAAGTCCGCTCCAGTTGCTGCTTGTGCGATAATGCCCTGCTAGCAGATATTCTCAGGGAGGATAGCCATGAATCTGGATAAAATAATCATTCGGCTGGTGCCGGTTGGCTTGCTGATTGTAGGGCTCAGTGCCTGTCAAAGAGAGGCCATCGAGCCTCCGCCTGTCGTTCCAGAAGCAGCCGCAGAAAGATTCGTTGAGCCAGGTCCGGAAGTATATGCACCCGTTGTGCTGACCGCCGATCTGTCAGGCTTGAGCGCCAATCAAAAGAAAATGCTGCCCTTGTTTATTGAAGCATCTGAAATAATGGATGACCTGTTTTGGGAGCAAGCATTTGGTCCCGATCATGAAAAATGGTTGCAGACAATTGCAGATGACCGGACTCGCGAATTTGCGCGGCTCAACTACGGCCCGTGGGACAGGTTGAACGATGAAATTCCTTTCATCAAAGGCATAGGCGAGAAGCCGCCAGGGGCACGTTTTTACCCACTGGATATGACGCGCGACGAATTCGAAGCGTCGCCGCTGCCTGGCAAAATCGACTTGTACTCGTTGATTGAACGCGATGCCGCAGGTGCCCTGACGAGGGTCCCTTATCACGTTGCTTACGCAGAACCGCTGGCCCGCGCTGCTAACTTATTGAGGCAGGCAGCTCAATTGGCAGAGGACCAGGCTTTCCGTCAATACCTCGAGCTGCGAGCTACCGCATTGCTGAACGACGACTATTTCTCAAGTGATATCGCATGGATGAATGCCAAGACCAATCCCGTGGATATTGTGATCGGCCCGATCGAAACCTATGAAGATCGTTTGTTTGGGTTCAGGGCGGGTTACGAGGCGTACGTGCTCATCAAGGATCAGGTATGGAGTGAGCGCCTGGCACGGTTTGCCGCATTTTTGCCAAAGCTGCAACGCGAGTTGCCGGTGCCTGAAAAGTACAAGGCGGAAGAACCCGGAACCGATTCTGATTTGAATGCTTACGACGTCATTTATTACGCAGGTCACAGCAATGCGGGTGGAAAAACCATTGCTATTAATTTGCCAAATGATGAAAACGTCCAGCTGCAAAAAGGAACGCGGCGGCTGCAATTGAAGAACGCAATGAAGGCAAAATTTGAAAAAATATTGTTGCCGATCGCGGATGTTCTGGTCGATGATTCGCAGCGCCAGCATGTTACTTTCGACGCTTTTTTTGCCAACACGATGTTTCATGAAGTCGCACATGGTTTAGGTATTAAAAACACCCTGACCGACAAAGGGCCAGTGCGTACCGCGTTGTTGGATCTTGCCAGTAGCATGGAAGAGGGCAAGGCGGACGTGTTGGGTTTGTACATGGTGACCAAATTGCACGAAGCAGGCGAGCTGGGTGATGCTGATCTTATGGATAATTACGTGACTTTCATGGCCGGTATATTTCGCTCCGTACGATTCGGAGCAAGCGATGCTCACGGTAAAGCGAATATGGTGCGCTTCAATTATTTTGCTGACCATCAGGCCTTTAGTCGGGATGCAGCTACCGGCAAATACAAAGTCGATTTCGATCGTATGCAGGAAGCGATGAACGGACTGTCGAATATATTGCTAACTTTGCAGGGAGATGGTGATTACGAGGGCGTGGCTAAGCTGACCGAGAGCCAGGGTGTCGTACCTGCCGAGTTGCAGAGTGATCTGGATCGCTTAACCGATGCGAATATTCCGGTGGACATTACGTTCATACAGGGGGTTAAGGAGCTGAAGCTGGATTGAATGCGGCTGTCAGCCATTTTTATTGATACGTGAGTAAACCAGAATCGCGGCGGTATTTTCCGTCGCGATTTTCTTATTGCAAATCTGCTTTGCGAATCCATCCGAGTTCATGCCCTACCAATGTTGTCAGATACAAATCCTGACGGGTTTCGAGCACGCCGGTAAGCGTTGGGAATCGCGAATTGCTGTCTTGCATGTCCATCAATACTTCGCCGTCGCCAGTAATGGCAACTACGTGACTGCTCAGTTGCGGTGGCGGTTGCATAAATTTTGGTAGGCGCTGGATGATCTTGCGCAACAAGGGATTCGGCGCAAGCTTGTCGAGAATATCATCACGGGGCGCTACCAGACCGATCCAGAAACGCCCATTCAAACCGTTGTTAATATTGTCCGGAAAAGCGGGCAGGTTGTCGATAAGCACAACACTCTGGCCGCTGCGCGGCCCGTCCAGAAAATACTTCCAGACGCGGTAACTACCGGTTTCATTCACAAGTAGATATTGCTGATCTTCGCTGACCGCCACACCGTTGGCAAAATTGAGCCCATCCATGATAACCCGCGTATCTCGGCTAACCGGATCGTACTCGAGCACTCGACCGTGGCCGCCGTGCTCGAGGATATCGAGCATGCTGGCAGCCAATGTGCCACCGTTGTCTTGTGCGCCAAATTTGCTGCTGGCGTCACTGAAATAGATTTTGCCATTGGCAGCAACCGCAACATCGTCGGCATACAAAATCGACTCGCCGCGCACTTGGTCGGTCAGTAGTTCGATATTTCTTTCGGGGCTCACGCGTTGTAACCCGAGATACGCGTTAGCAACGAGAAGCATGCCGTCGCTGTCGAATTCAATTCCAAGCGGACGTCCGCCCACTTCGGCAAATAGTTCCAGATCATTACCGTTCGTACGAAAGCGGATCAACTGCCCACCGCTGGTACTGGCATAGATGTAGCCGTCAGGACCGAGAGCCATGTCTTCAGGACCTTCGTATCCGCCTATATCTATTGGACGTGCAACAGATAGTTGCTCGTTAACTGCGAACAGTCCCGTTAAGCCGTAATTCACCGGCGCTTGCCAGGCAACCGGGGCAACCGGCACTGGCCAGAGCAGGAGATACGCGAGCAACAGGACAAGCGCTGCCAGGAAGCCTTTGATACCGGCTGACCGTGGCAAAGGCATGACTTAGCTGTCGCCGCCAATCATGCGGAGAAACTCGGAGCGAGTTCGGGCATCCTTGCGAAAGGCGCCCAGCATCTGGCTGGTTACCATTGATACGCCGGGTTTATGTACTCCGCGCGTGGTCATGCACTGGTGGCTCGCACTGATCACGACACCGACGCCTTTGGGTTTCAGAACATCCTGGATGCAATGCGCGATCTGTGCTGTCATTTTTTCCTGCACCTGAAAGCGTCGTGCAAACGTCTCCACGACACGAGCCAGTTTGCTAATGCCGACTACTTTGTTGCTCGGCAAATATCCGACATGGGCGTGACCGATAATTGGTGCCATGTGATGTTCGCAGTGCGATTCAAAGCCTATGTCGCGCAAGACGATGAGCTCGTCATAGCCTTCGACTTCTTCAAACGTTCTTGCGAGATATGCAACCGGATCTTCCTTGTAGCCGCTAAACCAGTCTTCATAGGCGCGTGCAACGCGTGATGGGGTATCAATTAATCCTTCGCGACGTGTGTCCTCGCCAGCCCAAAGCAATAATGTGCTAACGGCTTCCTCCGCCTGCTTACGGCTTGGGCGACGAGGTTTTCTTGCCTGCGTTGTCTTTTTCGACGTGGCCAATTGCATGTTTCCTTGTGGGTTTTTGTCTGGCGTAACGCTAGCTATGTTACCGGGATTAACAGCGCCGGTACACTGCAGTCGAGGTCTGACCTGGCGTAGAAAAGGCAGCTTGTATTAAGGATTTACGCTGAGACCGATTGGGCAGCTGACACCAGTTCCACCTATGCCGCAATAGCCATCCGGATTTTTAGCCAGATATTGTTGGTGATATTCCTCGGCGTAGTAGAAAACGTCCAGTGGCCGAATTTCGGTTGTGATCTTGCCAAAACCGGCCGCCAGCAATGGCTTCTCGTAGGCCGCCATGGATTCTTGTGCTGCCGTCGTGTCCGCTTCATCGAGCGTATAAACTGCAGAGCGATACTGCGTGCCCGTGTCATTTCCCTGTCGCATACCCTGAGTTGGATCGTGGTTTTCCCAGAACACCTTTAGCAGGTTCTCATAGCTAATTTGCTGTGGATCGTAGATGACCGAAACGACTTCTGTGTGTCCAGTAAGGCCTGTGCAGACCTCTTTGTAGTCGGGGTTCGGCGTCTTGCCGCCGCTGTAACCGACCGCCGTAGAATAGACGCCCGGCGTCTGCCAGAACTTTCGCTCGGCACCCCAAAAACAACCGAGGCCAAATATGGCTTGCCGCAGGCCTGCAGGAAACGGCGCAACGATACGGTTATTGTTCACAAAATGAGTGTCAGAAATGACCACCATGTCATCACGGCCCGGCAATACCTGGGCATCCGTGGGAAATGTGGTCTTTCGGTTGTCTGCAAACATGGCGGAGCCCGTGGTTTGAAAATGTAGAAACGAAGTATAGACAAACACCGGCTCTTGCGGCCAGTGATCAAATTGTCTGGGTCGGGACTAGTTGCTTGCTTCAGGTGTCGATTCTTCGACCTTTTCAGGCAAGTCTTTGTCCCGGTAATAGAATTTGTGGCGATAGGATTGCTGCGGTGTCGGCACGGCTACTCCGTCCTCGAAGCGTGGTCGGTAGATCAATTGTCGTACTCCCCGCAGCACTTTCTTTTCCATCTCGTCGATGCCGGCGGGATCTGCCTCAATAATCTTCGGGTCTAAAATCAGGCCCCTGTAGCTGATATCAAAACCCACAGTAATTGAGCCAGATTTCAGATTGGGGCGCGTCGTCCCTGGTTTGATGGCCGCGTCTTCTTCAAGGTATTCGGGAATGAAGGGCGTTTGTTGAAGCCGCGGTACTTCCAGTTCACGGGCTCGCATAGCGAGTCTGGATTCGTCAATCGATAGTACTTCCCATGCTTCGCTGTAGTGCCGACGAGCACGCGTCTGATTGTTGTTCATTGTGTAAAAATCACCCAACTCAAGATAAGCATTGGCCAAGTCTCGCCAGGTTGCATCAGGGTTTTCCGTTGCGATATCCAGTGCACGTTTTAAATACACTTCGCCATAGCTGGACGACGACCTCTGTACCGGCGAAATGTCGGTAGCTGGGTCGAAGTAGAGGTAGGCCTTACCCAAGCCCGTGAGTGGACGGATCAATGACATGTCTGTTAGGCCACGATGCTCTTCAATGATGCGAATTATTTGCGAGTACGTGCCTTTGAGCGCCTGAATTCTACGCGTTCGTAATTGCCAGTCCGCGCGACGGAAGAGGGCGGGGAGAATATCTATACTCTCATCGTCGATTTGCCGAGCCTGCAGGTTGTAGGCCTGAGATTGCAATGTGTCGGCTTCGTCAAAGTCGCCGAGGCCGAGGTAAATTTCGGTGAGTGAGTCCAGCATCTCGACTTGTTGCAGGGTTTGTGGGCCTTCATTTACACGGCTGATATGTATGGCCCGATCCAGGCTGACAACAGCATCGTCCACAAGCCCAATTTTCACATAGGTAGCAGCCAGCCCTTTTAGTGGGTTGACAAGACCCGAGTAAAGCCGGTCTTCGCTTATTTCCAAAGCGGTTATAGCCGCTTCAAAATTCAGTGCTGCAAGTTGGTACTGCTCAAGTCGATATTGAACTATGGCCAGATTCGTTAGTGCGGCGGCAGTATCTTTATGCCGCGGGCCTTTATTGCGAATGGTAATTTCGACTTCACGTTTAGCCGTGATTTCTGCTTCGTCAAACTGCTGGCTTTGAAACTGTTCTTTGTAGAGCGCAAAGATCTGTTTCAGTTGATCCTCATAGCTAAGCGCAGGTTCGTCGACCGCTACTTCTATACCATTAATAGTCGCCTTATCTGTGTTTGTCGATGCTGGTTCATCTTCAGCGACGATGGCCGTGCCCGCGTCTGTGGCAATGAGGTTTTCGGCATTGCCTTTGGCGCCACCTGCTTCTGCAGGTGCGGGTACTGCAACAGCTTCGCCAGTCTCCTTAATGCTATCGGAAATCATGGCAGGATCAGGAGTTTCAGCGGGCGTTGTTGAGTCGTCCAGGGCAGCAGTATTATCTGTCTGGGTGCCGTCCGCGTTGTCTTGAGACCATGCGTCCGTTGGCAGCCACATGGCGAGTGTGAGTTGAGTACAGATGAGAATGCTGGATGCCAGATTGGAGTGTTTCATGCGTAGTATGATCAGGTTCCGTATTGGAATTTATGCAGATATGATTCTTCTCAGTTCTTGGACTTGGCGCTACGGCTGAAGTTCTGTCAAAAAAGCCCGGCAGCAATGCCGCAATTCAATATACCTGCTTCGGGGTGCTTGGCAAGGGGCAATTCCAGACAGTTGGGGCGTGGCCAGTCATGACGTAATGAAATCATTGTGGGCTGGCGATACCAGTCGGGTTCTTCCATGTAAAGAGGTAGCCGACGATCGTCTTCTGTCGATTGTTACTAGTTGAGGACTCGATAGCCCCTGCCGCTCATACAGCGTTTGAAGACCTTTTGTTTTTCGCGATCAGCCTGAAGGCCCGATTTAGTGCCTCCAATCAGTCCGCCCTGGCCGGCAGTGCGGGCTACGTCGTGATCACCTATAGCGCCAGCGACCGCGCCGACCACTGCACCGGTTGCAGCCCCCTTGGCAACGCCTTGCTCAATTTTGACTTGTTCAGAATAGCCTTTGCACTCGGCCCAATCCTGTTCAAAGACAACCTGATTGACACCTTTGAGGTCAATTATCGGTTCGGGATGGGCTGCGCACGCGCTCACCATGGCAGCGCTGATCGATAGCAGGCAAACAATTCTGATAGTACCCATTGTGTTCTCCAATATTTGTACGATCCTCGGCTATTATGCGCGTATCAGCTGAATAGAGGCTGAATCGACTTGGCGGCAGCGGTCAGCTTGGTTAAGCTGATCGGTCGGTATGTGCCGATCTCCAATAATCTACAATCAGGCGAAATTAGACAAATGGCCAGTTCCGCACATGAATCATCCGCGAAAGCGATTTTATATGCCTTTTTGGCAAACTTCGGTATCGCACTTTCAAAAACCTGGGCGGCGTGGGTTACAGGCTCAGGCAGCATGCTGGCTGAGGCTATTCATTCTTACGCTGACACGGGTAACCAGGTCCTGTTGTATCTGGGTCTACGTCAGTCCATGCGTCCGCCGGACGCAGATCACCCATTGGGCTACGGCAAATTAAGTTATTTTTGGAGCTTCGTGGTCGCCCTTTTGCTGTTCAGTCTTGGCGGTATCTTCTCGATTTACGAAGGTGTGCACAAACTCCACGAACCCGAGCCGATCAGTCAGGTGTGGCTTGGCCTATTGGTTTTGGGCGTCGCTGTCGTTCTGGAGACGTTTTCACTGCTCGGTTGCCTGAGAGAAATACGTAGCATTCGCGGCGAGCAACCCTTTAGACAGTGGCTGAAACATACACGAAATTCAGAACTGGTTGTCGTGCTGGGCGAAGACATCGCTGCAATTATCGGGCTTTGTCTGGCGTTTATTTTCTTATTGGTGGCTTATATCACTGGAGATCCTGTATACGACGCGATGGGTTCGATTTCCATTGGTGTGATCTTGATCGTTATTTCGATTTTTATAGCAACGCGAGTTCGTTCTTTATTAGTTGGTCGTTCGGCTGAGCCGATAGTTCAGCAAAAGATAATTGAAATCATTACGGCACAGCCCGACATCGCGGAGCTTTATAATATTATTACGATTCAGTTTGGGCCGGATACGATGCTGGCCGCAAAGATTCGTATGCGTGATGGTATGGAATTGAACGCTGCGATTGACAGCATCAATGAAATGGAGCGACAGCTGAAAGAAGCACTGCCGAAATTGCGCTGGTGTTTTATCGAGCCGGATCACACGAACTAGCTTATTGATTGTGGAATAAAAAAGGGCGCTAAAAAGCGCCCTTTTCGCATTGCGGATTGTATTAGTTGGCTTGCTGGAAAATATGTACGTCCCTCTGAGGAAAGGGAATTTGTACACCTTCCTTATCAAACGTCTTCTTGATGTTTTCCAGCAGGTCGAAGCGTACCGCCCAGTAATCGTCAGTGGCGACCCACGGGCGAACAAAGAAGTTAACGCTGCTGTCAGCGAGTTCTGCGACCGCAATCAGGCATGTCGGATCTTTCAGAATCCTGGCATCGGCATCCACCAGCGAGCGAATAATGGCACGGACGTTGTCAATGTCATCGCCATAGCTGACACCCACGACCAGGTCGATGCGGCGCGTGTCTTTTTTGGAGTAGTTCGTGATGACCGTATCCATGATCTGTTTATTCGGGACAACTATTTGCTTGTTGTCACCGGTACGAAGCATTGTTGTCAGAATCTGAACTTGCTCAACGGTGCCAGCGATTCCGGCCGCTTCGACGAAATCTCCAACCCTATAGGGGCGGAAAATTACGATCAAAACGCCAGCGGCAAAATTGGACAACGATCCTTGGAGTGCGAGGCCAACGGCGAGCCCCGCCGCGCCCATTACCGCGATTAGCGACGTAGTCTCGACACCAACCTGGCCGATTGCGGCGATAACGACAAACGTAAGCAGGCCGAGGTAGGCAAAGTTACAAACGAACGTTTCGAGTGTCTTGTCGACGTCTTGTTTTTGCATGACCTTGTGCAGGCCACTCGTAATTGCTCGTGCGACCCGTCGTCCGATGAAGAAAATCGCAAGCGCGGCGAGAACCTGCAAGCCAAATTCAAGGGTAATGTCCTGTAGCTTTGAATAAAGCTGGGCGACGTCAAATCCGGTTCCCGGTATTACTAAATCATTCATATAAGTTTCCGATTAGGCGGTTATGCAAGTATTTCTGATTTCATTATTTTGTGTGTTCTGGCCAATGCCAGGTAGTTGCCCCCCAGGGTCAGGAGTACACCACTCGCTGACATTATCGACCAGTGATAATCCTCGATAAAGGTCGAGATGGTTAGGGCCACGACTGGAAATAATACAGAACTATAGGCCGTTCGTGCAGACCCGATGCGGTGAAGAAGCGCCAGATAACACCCAAAAGCAATGGCGGAGCCCGGAATTGCCAAGTATAGCAACGACCAAACATAAGAGGGTTCGGTGGAAAAAACGAAATCGCGACCGAGCATCCAGGCGAGAGAATACGACACCATTGCGCCCCACATCATGCCATGTGCGTTAACCGCCACGACCGGAAGGTTCTTGCCGGTATTGGCGAACGCAGTCATATTGCCGAGCGATGCAATAAATACGGATAGCAGTACAAAGCCGAAACCACGGAGGGTGTCGCCGCGCATATGCAGCTGGCTGACCTCAGGCCAGAAGATTAGTGCGATGCCCATTAATCCGAGGGTTGCGGCGATGACGATGCTGCGGTCAATGGGTGTTTTGAAGAATATTCGTTCGTTGACTGCATTGATCAATACGAGACTACTGAAAATTACAGCTACCAATCCCGTCGTGATGAATGCCGTACCGTAATAAACCAGATAGTAGTTTGCTGAAAACAGGAGCAGGCCCTGCAGTACGATCATCGGGTAATGGCGACGAGGAATCAGAATGCGGCGCTTTGTGAGTAGCGCCCATGCGAACAATACTATTGACGCAATGGTGAAACGATAGGCGACCGAGACTTCCACGGGCACCGTGCCCAATTGAAAATGAATTGCCGCCCAGGTAGATCCCCAGATCAGCACCAGTATTGCGTACAGGAATATGACCTGCATTATGGTGACCTTTGTGTGATATAGCGGGAAGGGTAGCCGAAGCAGCTGTTATCTGCACAACTATTCGAAGAGAGCGCTACCGTTATCAGGCTGCTGAGATTTGCTTAGCGCAGCGCTACGATCCATGAGAGTAATAACAGGCTTGCGGCCAGCGCTCCGGAATATTTTTGCAGTGCTATGTTGTCCAGGTAGCGAGCTACATAAACAAGCGCGAGTCCTGTGAGGAAGCCAAACAAAAAACCCATCAGGTGAGCACCGATATCGGTATTTGCATCGCCTGTTCCTGTAAAAGCCAGTAATGCGATGCCGCCGATTACGGGCCCCAGGCGGTAGGGCCAGCGATCCTGGACCATGATTCGTGAACGCCATACGTAGGCCGTGACCAGTCCGAGTGCGGCGAATACCGCCGTAGAAGCACCTATCGAGCGATGGCCGAGATCAAGCAGCGTTGCATTGAGATCGTTAGCCAGGCAACTCGCGAGCAGGATGCAGAGCCAGGCAACACCGGAGCCAACGAGGCGGCCGGCAAAGAAGCCAAATAGTGCGCCGAAGCCCAGGTTACCCAACAAATGCTTTAGGCTGCCATGCAGGGTTAGCGCAGTAGCCAGTCGCCACCATTCCCCCTGGCGCAGTAATTCCCCGTCCATACGGCCGGCCGTATACCAGTTGTGGCCGAGAAAGTTGCTATTGGAGGTCCAGGCGACAAATACAAGGATTGCTATGTAAACAATTACGCCGGGGAGTGCGTCCTGATAACGAGGATGTCTTATCTTCGCCGGTGGGCCGCTAGCCAGGTTCTCGCGGGCGTATTGAGCGAGCTCCGCGGAGGCTCTCTCGGCCAGGGTGGCAGGGACGATGATCGCCCAGCTATCAGCGCCCTCCAACAGTTCATGCTGGATGTCTAGGGAGGTCAGTACCAGCGAGCGCTCGTTACAGTGGCTCAGGCTCCGACTCTCAAAAACGATTTTCCAGCTTTCTTCCATGCAGATCATTCTGCCGTGCTAGCGCGGCGCTGTCGAACGCCGCTAAATCTTGAATTTGATGCAGCCCGACGGACGACAGCGCGGTATCATCAGAGCGAACAGTTCTTGGAGTGTACTTTTTGTATCGGCAACTTATAGCGCCGCTCGGGATTCTTTTGCTGCTTACCGCCTGTAGTCATCATGACTACATTGGTGACGCAGAAAGCCTATCTGTACCCGAATCCTTTCCTGTGATGACGGCGGTCAGCGAGCCCGCTGAACTCGTCTGTTCCACTCTCGGTGGTGATGAGTTTGTAGCTTTGCGCCAGCGCATGGGGCTGGATAACCTCGATTTGAAAGTGGCGGTTGCCCGGCTTGAACAGGCAGAGGCCCTGGCACAGAACTCACGTTCCGGGTTGCTTCCAAGGCTCGATATGACGGTGCAGGGCTCTCGAGGTAGAAGCCGCTTTGGCAGTGGCACGTTTCTGATTGATACGGGACTGGCTAATCAGTACCAGGCATCACTGGTGGCCAGTTACGAAGCGGATATCTGGGGTCGCGTCAGGGACGAGTATAGGGCGGGCCAGTTCAGCGCAGAAGCCGCCGAGCAGGGCGTGCGTATGCTTGATGTGACGCTGTCTGCGCAACTTGCGGATGTCTGGATGGCGATTATTGCGCAACGACAATTGGCGGATCTGATCGAACAACAGATAGTGACCGCCGGTCGGTTTCGCGAATTACTCATACTGCGTTTTCAAATGGGACAGGCTCAGGCGGCGGACGTTGCGCGTCAGAATCAGCAGGTCCTGGCACTCGAAGGCCAGCTGGAGCTCACACGAGGCAGGCTTGCCATGTTGTTGACCGACATTGCCGTCCTACTCGGAAATAACGGTGCCGATCTGACGCTCGCCGATATACGGATTTTGCCCGAATTGCCCTCCTTGCCCAACGCTGAGTTACCGGCATCACTGATCACCGATCGACCCGACTTGCGGGCGGCATTCCTGGAGCTTGCCGCCGCTGATGCAGAATTGGGAGCGGCCACTGCAAGTTTGTTGCCTTCATTAGGTGTGAGCGCCAATCTCAATTCTGTCGAAAATCAGGTCGGGAATTTATTCGGCGATACGTTCTGGCAAGTAGGTCTGAAAGCCAGCCAGGCCGTGTTTGATTTCGGTCAGAGGCGTTCTCGAGTAGCGTTAGCGGACGCGCAGGCGCAGCAGGCGTACTACGAGTTTGCTGGCAGTCTGGTGCGGGCGATTAACGATGTTTCAAAGACCATGGCGATGGCGGAGAGTCAGGACACGTATGTTGCGCGACTGGAGAGTCAGTATCTTGAGTCGCGTAAAGTTCTCAGGCTGACGCGCGACGGTTATCGGCTCGGGCTGCAAAATTTTCTGGATGTATTGGCTGCGCAGCAATCTCAGCAATCACTCGAGCAACAAATGGTAGAGGCGAAACGCATGCAGTTCAGCAACAGAGTTCAGTTGTGTCGTTCTCTTGGTAAGGCACCGGGAGCGATCGAACAAATGGAGAGTGGCGAATGAATATTATGCAGACGCGCTGGATAAAGCCGCTATTGATATTGCTGCTGGCCCTGGTGGTTGCAGCGATCATGATAGCCACGGGTAAATCGCCCGAGCGTGTCGCCGTAATCGATCAAGGTGTCCTGGTGTCTGTCGATACGGTTGAGAGCAAGCCGCAACGCTTGTCAGTTGCTGCCAACGGCACCGTGTTGCCTGCAGTGCAGGTCAGTGTCAGGCCCGAGGTTAGTGGCAGGATTGTCTGGGTAAGTCCGCAATTGGCGCCGGGTGGCCTGCTTAAGGCCGGTGAGAAACTTCTGCAGATTGATACGGCGGACTATGAGCTTGCTGTTGCAATGGCGCGTTCGGCATTGGCTGACGCAGAAGCTCGGTTGGCGCTGGAAAAAGGTCGCCAGGAAATCGCGGAGCGCGAGTGGGGACTGTTCGCCGGGGACGCTGATGCCGAAACTGCCGACTCCGCGCTCGCGCTGCGGAAACCACAACAACAAAGCGCCGAGGCGGCCGTAGCTTCTGCGCAGGCGCGCCTGGCTCAGGAACAACTGCGCTTGCAACGAAGTTCTGTCTATGCGGAATTTAACGCGTTCGTACGTAGTGAGTCAGTCGATCTTGGTCAGACCGTCAATCCCCAGACAACGCTTGCTGTACTCGCCGGAACAGACGGTGCCTGGATACAGGCGGCAGTGCCGGTTGCGTCACTGGCTGCGATCAGTTTTCCTGACCAGGACGGTGGCCAGGGTGCCAATGTGATTGTGCGTTATGAGGACAGTATGGGTGCGGCAACCCGGACGGGGCGAGTTGTGCGCTCGCTGGGAGACCTGGATCCAGCTGGCCGCCTTGCGCGGGTGTTAATTGAAATTGATGATCCGCTCGCTTTGAATCAAAGGTCGGGCAAGGCATCACCGCTACTCATTGACAGCTATGTTGGTCTGACTATCGAGGGACAAGAGGTGAGCGGGTTGGTCGAGCTGCCACGTTCCTGGCTGCACAATGGCGATACCGTTTATCTGTATGCCGATGGCAAGTTGCAAATACGCAATGTGCAAATTGCATGGCGTGAACCCGAGATTGTTCTGGTATCGGCCGGGCTCGAAGTCGGCGAGCAGGTGATAAGTAGTGCGATTGCTACGCCTGTTGTCGGTATGAAACTTCGCCTGCCCGGAATCACTCCTGGCGATGCGGGCGCTGATGGGGACGATACTCCTTGAAGGACCTGACCAGCAAACACGGTCCCATCGCCTGGATGGCGAGCAATCCTGTTGCCGCCAACTTGCTGATGTTGATGTTTGTTATTTGCGGTCTGGTATTTGCCAAGGACATGAAGCAAGAAGTCTTTCCCGAAATCGATCTGGATATGATTACGGTTAACGTCGCGTATCCGGGTGCCAGTCCCGCTGAAGTTGAGGAAGGGGTGGTACTCGTCGTTGAAGAGGCAGTGCGCGGTATTGATGGAATCAAGGAAGTGCGCAGTATTATTTTCGAAGGGCGCACCGTGATCATGGCAGAGTTGTTTCTTGATGCTGATCCGGATCAGGCACTCAACGATGTAAAAAGCGCTGTCGATCGTATTACGTCACTTCCGCAAAATTCCGAGCGGCCAGTGATCTCGTTGGCATCGAATCGCGCCAAGGTGCTAAGTGTGCTGGTGTCCGGTCAATTAACTGTGCACCAGCTCCGGGATTTGTCTGAAGAGCTACGCGCCGAGTTATTGTCTGACCCGCAGATCACTGTGGTAACTGTGGCCGGGCTGCCGGCACCCGAGATCAGTATTGAGGTCAGCCAGGAAAACCTGCGCCGTTACAATCTGACGCTGGAGGCCATTGCGAATCGCGTGCGTGCTGCGTCTATCGACTTGCCGGGCGGTGGTGTGCGTACCAGCGGTGGTGAAGTGCTGGTCCGCACTACTGAACGACGGGAAGTCGGTACTGAGTTTGCAGATATCGTGGTACTGAGTCACAGCGACGGCAGTCAACTGCGTCTCGGCGATATCGCGACCGTCAAAGATGGCTTTAGCGAAGCCAATATCGAGGCCGGTTATGATGGCCAGCCAGCTGTCAAACTGAATATTTATCGGGTTGGCAGAGAGTCCCCGCTGGATATTTCCAGTGCGGTTACTTCTTATCTCGATCTCAAAAGGCAGAAATTGCCGAGCTCAGTCAACCTGTCTATTGCCGATGATTCATCGGTCGTATTTAGAGATCGTATTGATCTGTTGTTGCGAAACGCGCGTCTTGGCGTAATTTTCGTACTTATTGTGCTCGGTATTTTTCTGCAGCCACGACTGGCTTTTTGGGTAACGCTCGGCATGCCGGTGTCGTTCCTCGGCGCGTTTTTGTTTATTCCTTCATTTGATGTCTCCATCAATGTTATTTCTTTGTTCGCGTTCATTCTCGTGCTCGGAATAGTGGTGGATGATGCGGTGGTCGTGGGGGAGGCCGTGTTCTCGCAGCGAGGACGCTTTAATGATCCGCTGACGTCGTCAATTGCCGGTACCCGTGAGGTGATGGGCCCGGTAACCTTCGGCGTGCTAACGACCGTGATTGCGTTCGCACCATTGCTTTTTGTGCCCGGCAACATGGGTAAATTCTTTCAATTCATACCACTAATTGTTATTCCCATTTTGTTAGTGTCGCTAGTTGAGTCGTTGGCAATATTGCCGGCGCATCTTGCACATGTACGCCGCCTTGGCGAGTTCACGCCGTCGAAATTTATGCTGCCGTTATACAACTGGCAGAAAAGGTTTTCTCTGGCGATGGAAAACTGGATTAACACGTCGTTCAAGAAGACGGTTGAGGCCGTGGTACGTGCTCGCTACCAATCGCTGGCTGTTGCGGTCGCTTGTCTGATTCTCGCGTTCAGCCTGGTGGCAAGTGGTCGTGTGCCGCTGGTCTTTTTCCCGCGTATCGAGGCGGACAGGGTGGCTGCGAGCATCGTGATGCCATTCGGTGTGCCGCCGGAAACAACGCGTGGCGTTATGTTGCAGGTGGAGGAGGCGGCCAAGCGGGCGGCGACTAATCTGGTGGGTGCCAATGCAATTGATGTGAAGACTGGGTTTGTAAGGGGTTTTTATACGGAGCTAGGTAACAATGCACCGGATGGCGAGGCGGGAATTTCAATTGGTGATCGTTCAGGCGAGGGACACCTGGCTTTGGTTACAGCATATCTCGCGCCTGGCGGCGAGCGTGATATCGGCGCACAGCAATTTGCCAACGCGTGGCGTAAAGAGGCACAGAATATAGCGGGCATTGATCGCCTTACTTTCGAAGCTAATGCCGGGTTTACGTCGGGTGGTGCAAAAATATCGGTACGTCTGAGCCATCGTGACATCGCAACACTGGAACTTGCGGCCGGAGAGTTGGCTAATACGATTCGTAGTTACGCAGGTGCGTTCGATGTTGATGACGGTACCGATCTCGGCAAGAGTCAGCTGGACTTCGAGCTACAACCGGCGGCGCGCGCGTTAGGGCTTACAGAGCGCGATCTCGCGGTGCAATTGCGTAATGCCTATTTCGGTGCCGAGGCGGCGAGGCAACAACGCGGCCGCGATGAGCTGCGTGTCTACGTGCGCCTGCCACGGGAACAAAGAGAGTCGCTGTATTTTCTCGAAAATCTGATGATCAGGACGCCGCAGGGCGGTGAGATTCCGATTGCACAAGCTGCCAGGATGAAAGAGGGTTATTCATTTACCCGTTTACGGCGGCGTGACGGTCAGCGTGTTGTTGAGGTTACGTCGGATGTCGATGAGAATGTCGGCAACAGCTCGCAAATTTCCGCTGAGTTGTTCGAGAAAGTGTTGCCACAAATGCAGGCACAATTCCCAGGTCTCACCTATCACCGCGCGGGAGAGCAACAAGCGCAACAGGAGTCGATTGCTGCCCTCGGTAAGGGCGTCACCCTTGCATTGCTGGCAATGTTTGGTCTCATGGCCGTTGCGTTCAAAAGTTATACGCAACCGATCGTGGTCTTGTTCGCAGTGCCTTTTGGTTTTATCGGTGCCTTGATTGGTCACTACATCATGGGTTTCGAAATCAGCATGGTTAGTCTGCTCGGCATGGTTGCATTGACGGGTGTTGTCATTAACGACTCGCTGGTGTTGATATCCGCCATTAACGATCGTTGCAGGGACGGTATGCCGGTGGCGAAGGCGGTGATTGACGGCACTTGTCGACGTGTGCGTCCGGTCGTGCTGACATCGCTCACAACGTTTTTTGGTCTGGCGCCAATCATGTTTGAGCGCTCACTGTCCGCTCGTTTCCTGATTCCGATGGCGGTCAGCCTCGGTTTCGGCGTGCTGTTGGTCACAGGTATTGCGTTATTGTTGGTGCCATCGACGTACGTCATCATTGATGACATAAAGACTTATTTTGCAAAGTATCTGAGGCGGGAAAGTCCTTCGCACCATGCCTAGGCAGTGCGGGGATGCGCGTCGCAGTGTTGAGCGCCAGGTAGTATGCTTGGCGTCATAAATCTGTCCTTGTAAGCGGAAGCGTTTGATCTGATGAAGATTAGAAATCTCGGGAATTTTCTATATTGGTTTGTGTTGCTGTCAAGTGCGTTACCAGTGACGGCACTACGGGCTGAAGTGCTGGATGCCAATCGCTCCGGGTTTTCTGTCCGCCAGGAGATTCTGATTGCCGCTCCAAGGCTGCAGGTCTACCAGGCGGCCGTTACCCGTGTTGCAGAGTGGTGGAGTAGTGATCACACGTTCTCGGGCGACGCAGCGAATCTTTATATCGAGCCGCGCTTGCAGGGCTGCTTTTGCGAGAAAATTATCGAAGAAGGCAATGACGGTGGAGTCGTTCATCTCGTCGTTACTTTCATAAGTCCTGGCCATATGCTGCGCCTGACCGGTGGTCTTGGCCCGCTGGGCTTGCTGGGCACGAACGGCAACTTGACCTGGGAATTCAAAGATGCCGACGAAGGGACTTTGCTGGTTCTTAACTATGTTGTTGGTGGTTATTCGGCGGCCGGGTTAGATACCATGGCGACACCTGTGGACAACGTACTTGCCGAGCAAATGGCCAGACTCAAGAGCCTGCTCGAGACCGGTAAGGCAGTACCGCAGTCGTAGCGGCGGCTGCGAGTAACATTCAGTCAATTGATACTTAAATCCAACAAAGATAGGCCTTTTCACCTGGGGCCATACCCGTTGGAGCGACTGGCTCGTGATAACAGAATTGCGCTGCGCGAAGCGTCGTCACCACCCATACCGCGGCCCGCTAGCACTGAGAGCCAAGATGGCATCGCTCCGTCGATCAGTCGTTATCGGCAAATGTTTCATGGGTTGCGCGACAACCCGTCGGCCCCGGAACGCGCTCCGGCGCCCGATGATCGGCATCGTCGTATGGTCGACATCAAAGGTGCGGCGTATTTTCTGGATGCGAGCCAAGTGGGTATTTGCAAGCTCAGCTCCGGCTGTTGGTACAGCGACGGCATTGTTGCCGATCATGGCCATGCCATTGTCGTGCTGGTCGAGCACAGTCGATTGCCGGACGCCGACTCGGCGGCACGAGGCTGGGTAGATGGTTGTATTCATGAAGCCGCTGCGTTTCGCGCTTATGAAATAGCCATCAGTGTGGCGCAGCACATTCAGATTATGGGTTACACAGCAATTGCCCACGATGTTCGTGCTGGTGACGTTGATCTCGATCGATTGGCCGTCCTCGGTGGACTTGCAATACGTCGCGAGGGCGGGGTGACTAACCCCTATCTCGACGATCGTTTTGCATTGGCCGCGATTACGACCGATTACGAACTCGCTGTTGATCAGCCTTTGGCCGAATCCATTCGCGGAGCGCGGGGCCCTGGCTATTGGCTTGGACTGGGCGGTGCCACCTCGGGGCTGGAGCGGCGCCGACAACAGAGGCGCAAATCGCATCTCAGCAAATATGCGATGGAAACGATCAAGCGCGTGGAGAAACCTACAACGCTGATTGTCGATGCGGAAGTACCACGAGTGCCAAAGCGAGCCTCATTCTTCGAGCGACCGATTCATGGTGACCTGGGGCGCAAGACGCAATTCGAACGCACACGTTTTGCATTCAAACATCCATTGGCAATGGCGATGCTGTTGCAGATACGTGCGATGGTCGCTCAGCAGGATGGCACAGTCATCGAACGCACCAGTGAGCCTCACGAAGACGCGGCAGCAAACAGTCGCGCATTGAAGTCGCTGTCGTATTTTTTTGGAGCAGAGCTCAGCGGTATTTGCGAAATACCCGAATACGCATGGTATTCGCACGGTGATAATGGCGCGCCCATTGAGCGTCAGCACAAATATGCTGTAGTGATGCTGATCGATCAGGGCTATGACACGATGGAAGGTGCTTCCGGCGACGATTTTATTTCCGGAGCGCAGTCCATGCGCGCTTACATGCGCGGCTCGGTTATCGCTGGCATGATGGCCGATCATATGCGCTCACTGGGTTATGCAGCGCGGGCGCAAACCAATGCCGATTCCGAAGTCTTGCACATTCCGCTTATTCTGTTGGCCGGTCTTGGCGAACTTAGTCGTATCGGTGAGTTGGTGCTGAATCCGTTTGTGGGTCCGCGCTTCAAGTCCGTTGTAATCACCACTGATATGCCCTTGCAGACAGATCAGCCGATCGATTTTGGACTGCAATCGTTTTGCCAGGACTGTCGCAAGTGTGCACGGGAATGTCCATGCGATGCCATTTCCTGGGGCGACAAGGTGATGTTCAACGGTTACGAGATGTGGAAGCCGGATGTGGAGCGCTGTGCCCGCTATCGTTTGACCAATCAGCGTGGGCTCGCCTGTGGCCGGTGCATGAAAACCTGTCCGCTGAATAAAGTGGTCAACTGGGACGGCCCGCTGGCGACGACGGCTGCGAGCTGGCTTGGCATACATGCGCAGTGGCTTAAACCTGTACTCGTGCCGTTGGCCACACGCCTGGATGACTGGCTGGGTTATGGCGTACGAAATCCGGTCAAGAAGTGGTGGCTTGATCTCGAAATTGTTGAAGGCCGTTGCGTGACGCCACGTCGAGGCGTCAACAAGCGAGACATCAATATCAGTCACAAGCTCGACCCCGCTAACCAAAAAATAGCGTATTACAACGCCAACGTGATGCCGTCGCCGGCGGCGCATGGCATTGCAGTAGTGCCGGATCGCAAGCAGGCGCTCGCTGCAGCGAAAGACATGGAGTCACCGCAAGCCGCTCGGGTACGAGTCTCGCGAGGTGAGCCACCACCGACGCATTACAGCCCGGTAATCACGGAAACAAGCGAGTAAAATGATCGGCGACGCCTGGGCGTCGCGTCCGAGATGCATATACAAAGGTAATTAGTCTATGAGTGGTGGCGAGAACGAGGTATCAGAAGCGCGTCCGTCGGCAACAGTATTGCTGATTCGCGATTCGGTCGCCGGCCCGGAAGTGCTGATGGTGGAGCGCAGCAAGCACGTCGCTTTTGGAGCGACCTTCGCATTTCCCGGAGGCGTACTCGAAGCTGTAGATACGACCGTCCATGAGTGCTGTCATGGGTTGGCCGGATTCGAGGCCAACGAGTGCCTTGATGTCGAAAGCGGTGGCCTTGATTATTACAGCGCGGCAGCGCGCGAAATGTTCGAAGAAACCGGCGTATTGCTGGCACGCAATGAAGCCGGTCAATGGGCATTTTCGGACACGCCTAATGCTCTTGAGAAACTTTCGGATTTGCGTGCGCAGTTGCGTAGCAGCGATATCGACTGGCAAGACTTGTTGACTCAAAACTCATTTTTTATTGCGGCTAATACACTTCAATACGTGAGTTACTGGGAAACGCCAACGGTCAGACCGAAACGCTTTTCTACGCGCTTCTTTATTGCTCCCTTACCTCCGGGGCAGGAGTCGTTACACGATGGTGACGAAATTGTTGATAGTCGCTGGCTAACACCCGGCAATGCGTTGGCGATGGACGAGTCCGGCGATATCAAATTGCCGTTTCCAACGCTCAATATCTTGCAGCAGCTTGCCAATTTCAATAATTGTGCAGATTTGCTCCTCTGGGCAGCCGAGCGTAACGCGGAAAAAACAGAGCGCATCCTGCCGGTTGTTATTCGCGATGGCGATAGCTATCGAATCACAGTCCCTGGTGATCCAGACTACCCCGTGGAAAATGGTCAATGACAGCAGGCTTGCAGCCTGGCCTGGTCGTCGAACTGGACATTGGGGTGCGCCGCATCGTGGCACCCAATGCCAGCTTCATGACTGGCCCGGGAACCAACACCTATCTCTTGGGGAACAATGAAATTGCGGTTCTTGATCCAGGTCCCGCGATAGCCGCGCACATTGATCGCATCGTGGAGGTGGCGACCGCGCCGATACGCTGGATAGTGGTGACCCATACCCATCCGGATCACTCGCCCGCTGCTCGCGCTCTAGCGGAGAAAACCGGTGCACAGTTGATAGGGCGACCGGCGCCCGATGGACCACAGCAAGACAAAAGCTTCAAGCCACAGCGTATTCTTGAAGATGGCGAAGAATTAGCAAGCGATGAGTTTGTGTTACGTGCGGTGCATACGCCCGGACATGCGTCCAACCATCTGTGTTATGAGCTTATGGATCGACGTTGGTTGTTTACCGGCGACCACATCATGAATGGCTCTACCGTCGTCATAAATCCGCCGGACGGCAATATGAATGACTACCTTGCGTCTTTGCGCAAGGTCGCCGCGATGGACTTGTGCATGCTTGCGCCGGGCCATGGCGAGTTGCTGGACGAGCCGCAGCGTGCGGCCGAATGGATTATCAAGCATCGACTGGAGCGAGAGGCACGCGTCATTGATGCCCTTGCTTTGCTCGGCACCGCCACCGTCGAGGAACTGGTTGAAACCGTTTACGCTGACGTAGGCGCATTCCTGCACCGGGTGGCGCAGCGCTCTCTGCTTGCCCACTTGATCAAGCTCGAAGAGGACGGTCGCGCCCAACGCTGGGTGGACACCTGGACCCTCGTTTAACGCCAGACGAAACTCTAATCCGTCTTGTAGTCCGCGAATTTCTTACCCTCGCCGGCAAGTTTCTGCAGTAGCCTGGGTGGCTCCCAGTACATCGGTCCGAAGCGCTTATTAAATTCGCACACCCTGGAGTACACCTTATCCAGGCCAATGCTGTCGGCGTAAAACATCGGGCCACCTCGATGGCGCGGGAAGCCATAGCCGTGCATCCAGATGACATCGATGTCGCTGGAACGACTGGCGATTCCATCTTCGAGGATGCGCGCGCCTTCCACTACCAAGCCATAAATACAGCGTTCGATGATTTCCTCAGGACTCATTGCACGCTGCTCGACCCCTAATGCAAGGGCTTCGGCCTTGATGAGCGCAGCGACTTCCGGGTCGGGTGTCGGAGTACGAGAACCGGATTCGTAGAGATACATTCCTTTACCGGTTTTTTGGCCATAGCGACCTCGTTCAGCCAGTGCGTTGGCGACGCGATAAAAGCGCGGGTCGTCGGGCAGGTCGGTACGTTCCTGGCGGACTTTGTAACCGACATCGAGACCGGCCAGATCTCCCACGGCATTGGGGCCCATCGCCATACCCCAGTCATACAGCACTTTGTCGATGTACTCGGGCGCAGCGCCTTCCAGCAACATCAGTTGGTTTTCGCGCCCATAGCTGTACAGCATGCGGTTACCGACAAATCCAAAACAGTTGCCTACGACGGTGCCAATTTTACTGAGGCGACGAGCCAGTAGTAATGAACTGGCAATGACGTCGTCGCTGGTGTGCTTGCCACGTACGATTTCCAGCAGCTTCATAATGTGTGCGGGACTAAAGAAATGCAGACCGATGACATCTTCAGGACGTTTTGTGGCAGCTGCAATCGCGTCAATATCGAGAGTGGAGGTGTTGCTTGCAAGAATGGCGCCTTTTTTGCAAACTGAATCGAGTTTGGTAAAAACTTCTTTCTTGATAGCCATTGTTTCGAATACGGCCTCAATGACTATGTCCGCATCAGCCAGGGCGCCGTATTCTTTGCTGTACGATAAAAGTGCCAAGCGCTCATCCATATCCGCCTGCGACATCTTGCCGCGCTCAACACCACCGCTGAACAGTTTCTCGATGGTTTTCCGGCCGCCTTCCAGTCCCGCATCGTCATTGTCGAGGAGGACGACGTCGAACCCGGCATTGGCGCATGCGTAGGCAATACCCGCGCCCATGGTGCCTGCGCCGATAATGGCCGCTTTCTGCAGATCGCGGGTCGCCGTTTTTGGGTCGAGCCCGGGTACTTTGGCCACCGCTCGTTCGGCGAAAAATGCGTGGCGCAACCCGGCCGATTGTGGCGAGTCTTTGCAGGCCGCAAACAACTCGCGTTCCTTGGCCACGGCATCGTCAAAGGACAGTGTCGTAGCAAACTCGACACATTGAATAATGCGTTCCGGGGCAAACAGACCGCGAGTCTTGCGGGCAATTTGTTGGCGATACTCAGTGAAGAAATTTGTAGCAACGCCAGTGACGGGCAGATCACGCACTTTGCGTGTCTTCGCACCCGCGGCAATGATTTCGTGCGCGTAAGCCAGTGCTTGTTGAAGAAGATCCGTATCGTCCACAACTCGATCGAGCAGGCCTGTAGCCAGCGCTTTGTTGGCGGGTAATGGCACGCCGGAAATCATCATGTCGAGTGCTTTCTGGACGCCGACCAGCCGCGGCAGGCGCTGCGTACCGGTGGCACCCGGCAACAGGCCAAGATTGACCTCCGGCAGGCCAACGGCCGCGCTCGCGACCGCCAAGCGATAATGACAGCCCATGGCGACTTCGAGACCACCACCGAGGGCAGTTCCATGCATTGCTGCGATGATTGGCTTGCTGCAGTTTTCGAGTTTATTAATTATGTCGGGCAGGTGTGGTGGCTTCGGCGGCTGGCCAAACTCGCGTATGTCGGCACCTGCAATAAAGGTCCGGCCGTTGCAAAACAAGACGATAGCTTTGACGCTGCGATCTGCTTCGGCGGTTTCGAGACACTCTGCTATGCCGGTACGGACGGCGTGGGAAAGGGCATTTACTGGCGGGTTATCGACTGTGATTACTGCCACATCGCTGTGGCGCTCAATGCTGACTGGATTCATCCCTGGACTCCTGTTGCGATAAGCGTGCTGTTAGTTAGTTCACTCTGTGGCCTTACGTCACCGTCCACGTGTTGGTGCGTCGCAATGCATCGGCGACTTTTCCGGTCCGGGTAAAGTGACTGCTATGCTCCGTGTAAAATGTCTTTTCATACGGTGCCGCGGCATTCTCGTAAATTACGCCCAGCGCGACCGGCAAATTCAGCTCGATGAGCATCTGTGCCAGGATCTTGTTGTGCGCATCGTGGCGCATGACGTTTTCCGGGTGTTTCTTGGCGTCAATAACGTCAAGTTGCAAAGTCTTCGTGTTCAAGGACAAGCCTTTTTCGTTGTCCGCGCCGAACAACATTGGTTCACCATGTTGCAGGCGTAATTGCGCATCGGCCGCCGTCGCTTTATCTGTGAAGGCACCGAATACGTTGTCGTTGTAGACAATACAATTTTGAAAGATTTCAACGAGTGACGTGCCGTCATGTTTTTGTGCCGCTTCCAGTACTGAGCCGAGGCCCTTCTTGTCAGTATCAATGGCGCGGGCGAAGAAATGTGCTCCGGCACCGAGGGCGAACGCTCCGGCGGACAATTGGGTATCCAGTGATCCTCTTGGACTGGACGGGGTGCGCGTGCCTGGTCGCGAGGTCGGCGAATACTGGCCTTTCGTGAGACCGTAGATCTCGTTATTGAACAAAAGAATCTTGAGGCCAATATTCCGCCGTAGCGTATGCAATAAATGATTGCCGCCTATGGACAAGCCATCACCATCGCCGGTCACGACCCAGACATCAAGAACCGGGTTTACCAATTTGAGCCCGGTAGCCACCGCCGGGGCTCTGCCATGAATCGTGTGAAAGCCATAGGTGTCGACGTAATACGGAAATCTTGAGGAACAACCAATACCGGAAATAAAGGCGGTGTTTTCCCGTTTGGCGCCGGCATCAGCAAGCGCCTTGGTAACAGTTTTCAAAATGGCATAGTCACCACAGCCCGGGCACCAGCGAATTTCCTGGGAGGTCGTAAAATCTTTTGCGGTGAGTTCTGTGCTCATGCTTCACCCCCGGTTGAGCTTGTTACGTGCATATGTATCTGCTGTTCCACTTCGTTGATGGTCAGTGGCTGCCCGCTGACCTTGCAATACGTAATCGGATTGGCGCCGAGTTTGTCGCGCAGTAACGTTGATAGCTGACCCATATTCATTTCCGGAACCAGCACTCGGTCGAAGCCTTGCAGCAGATCGGCCAGATTTGCCGGCATTGGATTGAGGTGGCGTAAATGACTGAAGCTGACAGCGAGACCCTCTTGTTGAGCACGTCGCACGGCCTGGAAGATGGGTCCGTAGGTCGAACCCCAGCCTAGCACCAGCAGATCACCGGTAGTCTCGCCGAGCTCAATGGACTGCGGCGGAATAAATTTCGCGACCGATGCAACTTTGGCGGCACGCATGTTGGTCATTAGCTGATGGTTCTGCGCGTCATAGGAAATATGTCCGCTCTTGATATCCTTTTCCAATCCGCCCAGTCGGTGCATTAATCCCGGCATCCCTGGCGCGACCCATGGACGACCTAGCGTCTCGGGATTGCGTTCAAAGACCAGCGCCTGGCTTTCGCGCTCGGTATCGACAGTGGGCGCGGGATTACTGTCGATAACTTCTATCGTGTTCATGTCGGGCAGTAACCACGGTTCGGCAGCATTCGACAGGAAACCGTCCGTCAACAATATGACTGGCGTCATGTGACGGAGCGCGATACGCACCGCCTCGATGGCAACATAAAAACAGTCGCCCGGTGAGCGGGCGGCCAGTACGGGTACCGGCGTATCACCGTTGCGACCGTAAATTGCCTGGTACAAATCGGACTGCTCCGTTTTGGTTGGCAAACCCGTTGACGGGCCGCCGCGCTGTGAATTGACAATTAACAGTGGCAGTTCGGCATTTACCGCAAGACCCATGGCTTCGGTTTTGAGCGCAATGCCGGGACCTGAGCTCGAGGTCACGCCGATCATGCCGCCGTAAGAGGCGCCGATTGCGGCACAAATCGCAGCAATCTCGTCTTCCGCCTGAAAAGTGCCAACACCCAGTTCGCCTAATTGCGCGAGGCGGTGCAGCAGAGGTGATGCCGGCGTAATTGGGTAAGAGCAGAACAAAATATTGCGATCAGCGAGTTCGCCCGCGGCCGCTATTCCCAGCGACAAAGCCTCAGCACCCGAGATGCCGCGATACTCGCCGGGGGCCAGGGCAGTGCGCTCAATATCGAACTGGGGAATAGCCGCCGAGAGTTCCGCGGTTTCACCGAAGGCATGACCGGAATGCAGTGCCGCGATATTGGCGTCACGAAACACGGGTTGATCCGCAAATTTGCGCTGAATCCAGTCGACGATGAGCTGCAAATCGCGGTCGAACATCCATAACAACAGGCCCAGTGACCAGAAGTTCTTGCATCGGCCACCATCGGATTTGCTCAAACCGAAGTCTTTAATTGCTTCAAGATTAAGGCTGCTGATTTCGGTGGCTACTAGTTGATAGCTATCCAGCTCGCCCGTTTCACGCGGATCGTTTGCATAGCCTGCCTTGACCAGATTGCGAGTCGTGAAGCTGTCGCTGTTCAATAAAATAAGTCCGCCCGGTTCCAGCAGTGGCAGGCTGACCTTGAGGGCTGCTGGATTGAAAGCGACCAGAACCTGTGGCGCGTCGCCGGCAGTTGTAATCGGTCCGCCACCCAGATTCATCTGATAGGCAGACACACCAAAAGTGCTGCCGGCTGGTGCGCGAATCTCTGCAGGAAAGTCAGGAAAGGTCGAAAAATCATTGCCATGCAATGCAGTGGAGGCCGCAAATTGCGAGCCCATCAGTTGCACGCCATCGCCTGAGTCGCCGGCCAGGCGAATGACGATGGAGTTCCTCTTATGTTCTTTTTTCATAAACTCGCTTGGTGCTCTGCGACGCATTCGGTCTCAGTAGCCACTACCTTGAAATCAATTTCGCCTGCAGGCAGGAGATATAACACGATTGCTATGCCATGAGTGATTGTCGGTGCAGGTTGACCGCCCGATGAGTAGACCAGCCAGTCCGTTCCATAATCTTCAACAACGCATCGTCATAGGGTGAAATGATCCTGTCTATTTCACCTTGGCGTTCGCATGCCATGCTCCGGTAATATCCGTCATCTAACTAAGTCCAACGAAAACCTGTGAGTCTCGATACTTGGTCGCATGACACGGCCGAATTTTAACCCAGCGTGTTTGCGATTGCAGAGCCGACCGGCAGCAATGCCATCTCGGCATTGCTGCCCGGAAGTTGGGAGCCGTTTTAAAACGGCCAGAAGCGGACTTTCGTTTGCTAGAGAGATCTACTCGGGTGATCTACTCCGGCTTCTTGCACGTGCTGAATCCGAGAAGCGCGTATGGCGGGCACCACCCGATGATTCCAGTTGCCAATGGAATCAGCCCCAGCCAGCCCCAGGCTGACTGCGGCCCGATGAATACCAGGCTGATGATGGCAAGTCCGGCAATGACGCGAACGCCGCGTTCGATATTGTGAATATTCTGTTTCATGGTGTCTCCCGGGATGACGATGTCACTGGGCATTCTATCCCATTCTCACCAATTGGCGGCTATAAGCGAGAAAACAGATACTTCACTTTCAGGCGGCCACTTTCACGTACTCGAAGTCACCCGGCTGACCGTTGATGCCCGCGCGTGGTGCGGCGATCCAATTGGCGTACTTGCCAGGCTCGGTTGTCTGTTGCATCAGCGACAGTATAAATTGTAAATCGCTGTCGTCAGGCAACCACTCAGTTTGCCGATCATTCCATTCGGTTTCGGAAATGAGTTCGCCCTGCGGATTGGCCTCAACACCTGCGAATTCGCCGACTGCCCGATGGAAAGCGCGGTGCGGCAGGGTCAGCGCGAAGTCAATTCCAGTAGTGGCAAACACATGATTCCAGCGCTTTAAAACATTTTCGCAGTCCGCGATATAGTCGTCGCAAAGACGCGCATTAATCGCGCTGAGTGCGGGCATGTCCTCAATTTGTACGCGTCCGTCGATGGGACGGGCGACCGGATAGGTGCTGCTTTCCAGACGATGATCATCATCAATCTTTAACTCGCGGAAGCGGCCCTTGAGTGAGGCGTTGAACGAGTTGGCTGCGTTCGTTGAAATTTCGGCACCGAACAAATCCAGGGTCACTGAATAATGGAAGTTTATTTTTTTCTGAATCGTCGGCAGATCAATACCGCCATGGCTGCGTACTTTCTGAATGTCATGCGGATCGCTAATGCCGTTTTCCTTCAGTATCTGGCAGGTGCGCTGAATCACGCGCTCGACTCCGGTGCGGCCGACAAACATGTGGTGGCCTTCTTCGGTCAGCATAAATCGAGTCGTTCGCGCAAGCGGATCGAAGCCCGATTGCGCCAGAGATTCGAGCTGCATTTTGCCGTCACGATCAGTGAAGGTCGTGAACATAAAAAATGACAACCAGTCTGGTGTCGCTTCATTAAAAGCCCCAAGAATGCGCGGTTTGTCGGCGCTGCCCGAGGTGCGTTTCAACAAGTCTTCAGCTTCTTCGCGACCGTCGCGACCAAAATATTTCTGCAGCAGATAGACCATAGCCCACAGGTGGCGTCCTTCCTCCACGTTGACCTGGAACAGGTTGCGCATGTCGTACAGTGACGGCGCGGTTTGCCCAAGGAAACGCTGTTGTTCGACGGAAGCCGGTTCCGTGTCACCCTGGATGACAATAAGGCGTCGCAGCATCGCGCGGTACTCACCCGGCACTTCCTGCCAGACGGGTTCGCCGAGGTGTTGGCCGAATCCGATGCGGCGATCTTCTTCTTGTGGCGAGAGCAATATTCCCCAGCGATATTCAGGCATCTTGACGAAGCCAAACTTGGCCCAGCCTTCCGAGTCGACGCCTATCGCTGTCCGCAAATAGACTTCACTATCCTGGAAACCGACGGGGCCCATGGTTTTCCACCACTCCACGTACTTTGGATACCAGGCTTCCAGCGCGCGCTTCAGGCGCAGGTCAGACGACAGATCTACGTTGTTCGGTATTAATGATGAATAGTCGACTTGTGTCATGGCTATACTCTCCCGCGATTGTATTTGGCCCGTCGTCCGGTGCCGTAAAGCTTTAACGCGCCCTCGTCACCAACGGCGTTGGGGCGTTGAAAGATCCAGTTTTGCCAGGCAGTTAAGCGCCCGAAAATTTTTGTTTCCATTGTTTCCGGTCCCGCGAAACGCAGGTTCGCCTCCATGCCTGTCAAAGCGTCCGGCGAAAAGCTGGCGCGCTCTTCAAGCAACAGGCGAATTTCGTCTTCCCAGTCGATATCGTCTGGCGCATAGGTAACAAGGCCGGCATCCAGTGCATCCTGACCGCTTAATGGCTGGCCACAGGATTGCCGCGCATTTTCGAGTGCCGCGGCGTCGCCCAGGAAGCGCGTTTCGAGCCGGGTCAGGCCATTGGCCATACGCAGCATTCCAAAGCTCGCTGCACTGAGATTAATGACCGGGGCAGGGCGGTCGTCGCCTTCCATCTGACCGTCGAGTATGTAGGTGCGATCGGTTGCGAATAACAGGTCCGCGAGAAAACCAACAAAGCAGCTGCCCGGTTCTACAAAGGCAAACGTCGTGCGGGAGGTCACATCAAAGCGTTTCCAGGTACGGGCGAGGTAAAGCCGTATTTCCCGGACCAACCAGTTATCGGCCAAATCGTGTAATTGTTGATCGTAGGCGGCAACGCTATCGATGTCGCCCTCGGTCTTGATAACCAGGGTGCCGAGCGTTGCTTCGTTGAAACGCAAATGCAGCAGCGCATCATCGAGCGCGCGGGCGACCGCCAGGGGCCAATAGTCTGCGCCCTGCGCCAGTACCTCGGCGGCGCTCGCCGGTGGCGCGGAGTCTGATCCCTTAATTAGCATCGTGACGGTGCGGCCGTCGCGGTCCATTTTGATGTCGAGACACGGGTAGCGGATTGAGGTGTCGTCGCATTCTTTTTGTAGTGGCTTTAGCCAAATTCCGGAACCGCTCTGCGGCCGATCGGATTGTTCGGCCAGTTGCAATGCTTTTTCCCGCACGCGCTCGGCGAAACGAGTGCGCGGGACAGTTTCGTCAACCAGTCGCCAGGCAACGGCGCGCTCACCCTTAACGCCTTCCTCGACCGTGCAAAATACGTCGGCCAGGTCACGCCTGACCTTGCGTTTGTCGACCACGCGGGTCAGTCCCCCGGTACCGGGTAGCACCGCCAGCAACGGGACCTCGGGGAGAGAGACGGCGGCATTGCCGTCATCAATCAGCAGCAGGTATTCAGTGGCGAGTGCCAGCTCGTAACCGCCACCAGCCGCCGTGCCATTGAGCGCGGCCATGTAAGTCTGGCCAGAGTTTTTACTGGCATCTTCCATCGCGTTGCGCGTCTCATTGGTGAACTTGCAGAAGTTCACTTTGTGTACATGCGACGATAGTCCCAGCATACGAATGTTGGCGCCGGCGCAGAACATGGTGTCGAGTCCGGAGGTTATGACCACCGCATGTATTTCAGGATGACCGAAACGCAGGCGCTGAATTGCATCGTAGAGCTCGACGTCGACGCCGATGTCGTAGGAATTCAATTTCAATTCGTAACCGGGAACCTGGGGGGCACTCTCGGTGACTTTCATGATCAGGGTCGCAACGGCACCGTCCAGCTCGATCGCCCAGTGGCGATAATCTTCAATGCGGGTGCGAAATTCCATCACTGGGGATTGTGTTTTCATGTCGGTTTTATGCATAATAGTGCACTAATTCTGAGTAGTTGCCAAAAAACATGCATGATAATAAACATGCGTTGCTGGTGAGGCAAGTATGCGATCCCTGCAGTGATGACAATACAAGGTAAGCCCGTGAACGCCAGCCATGCAACAACTGACGCCGATGCACTACTCAAGATCCTCGGTGACAGGGTGCGTGCATTGCGAGCCCAGCATGGCATTAGCCGCGCGGTGCTGGCGGAGCGGTCGGGTGTTTCGCTGCGCTATTTGGCTCAACTTGAGCAGGGTCAAGGTAATATTTCAGTCGCACTGTTGGCGCGCGTTGCCGCAGTTCTGGGTACAGACCCTGGTGAGCTACTGGCTCCTGTGCGCAGTGCGAGTCCCGAACTCAGGCTAATTACCGAGCTGGCCGGGGAGCTTGCGCCCGATCAGCAAAAGGCGTGTTTGCAGATGTTGCGGGAATTGTTTGTCAGCCCGGTTGAGTCGCGGCATCGATTGGCCCTGATCGGATTGCGCGGAGCCGGAAAATCGACGTTGGGTCGAGCGCTGGCTACCGAAATCGGGGTGCCATTTGTGCGGCTTGGCAAACTGATTGAGACGCTGGCTGGGATGAGCGCGTCGGAAATTTTTTCTCTGTCTGGGCAGTCGGGCTATCGCCGCCTCGAGCAACGGGCGTTATTGCAGACGCTGCAAAATCATGAGCATTGCGTCATTGAAACTGGCGGCAGCATGGTCACCGACCCAGAATTATTGAAGACTTTGTTGGGGAGTTGTTTTGTGGTCTGGTTGCAGGCCAGGCCGGAGCAGCATATTGAGCGGCTTGTGGCGCAGGGCGATATTCGACCTATGCAGAACCGCGATGACGCCCTGGCGGACCTGCGCAAAATTCTCGCTGAGCGCGAATCCTGTTACGCCAGAGCGCACCTGAGTCTCGACACATCCAGCCTTACGGTTGACGAATGCCTGCGGGCGCTGGTACAAGCTGTGCCCGAAACGACGTATGGCACACAATAAATAAGGAATACGGATATCCAATGCCGAAGATAACTTACATTGAATTTAACGGGACATCGCACGAAGTAAACGTTGAAGTGGGCGCCTCCGTTATGGAGGGAGCAATTCATAACGATGTTCCCGGTATCGAGGCTGAATGTGGCGGATGCTGCAGTTGCGCTACCTGCCATGTCTACGTTGATACAAAATGGATTAACACAACGGGCGAGGCTGATCCGCTGGAGCGGGATATGCTCGAGTCAGTGATGGACTTGCGAGAGGGTAGTCGCCTGAGTTGTCAGATTACTGTGAGTGATGAGCTGGATGGCCTGGTGGTCAGTCTGCCGGAGCTACAGATCTAGTCGATCACCGATTTGCTCTCTAATTCACGAACGGGCTTGATCGGAGCCATTACATCGCCTAATTTAGTACCAGAAATTTTACCAAGGACCCTTAGCATGACCTTTGTCGTCACCGAAACCTGCATCAAATGTAAACTCACGGATTGTGTGGAAGTCTGCCCGGTGGACTGCTTTCACGAAGGACCTAATTTTCTGGTCATTGATCCCGAGGAGTGCATTGATTGCACCCTGTGCGAACCCGAGTGTCCGGTCGAGGCCATTTATTCAGAAGATGAGTTGCCTGCCGATCAGCAACAGTTTGTCGCGCTGAATGCGGAGCTATCCAAGGAATGGCCGGTGATTACCGAGATGAAAGATCCGCCAGCGGATGCCGATGAATGGCGTGACGTCAAAGATAAGTTGAAGTATCTCGAGCGCTAACAACGCTTGAACTCAAGTCGCCGCAGGCTTTTCTCCGCGGCAACTCATCAATCCCCAGAGCGAGCTTATGCGGCGCTGAACTGAGTGCAGTTGTTCAAGGCCGGCCAGCGCGAGCAAGCCCTTTAGTTCTTGTTCGTACAACATCTTGCCATTTACCTTTCCGGACAAGACCAACCAGCGGTCCAGTGCGCGCATCGACAAATAGTTCTTGCACCAGTCGGTGATGACAATAACACCACCGGGACGTACAACCCGCGATATTTCCAGAATCTCTTCCTGTTGTTGTTCGAGGTAGTGCAACACGCTGCTGGAGACAACCACGTCAAAGTAATTATCAGGGAACGGTAGTTGGCGGCAGTCTGCGTTAATTAATGTTATCGCGCTACCCAGTTTGTCGCGTGCAAGGTCCAGCATCGGCGCGCTAATGTCTATGCCGAATAGTTCAGCAACGGTGTGGCGCTGTCGGATTTCATGCAGCAAGCTGCCGGTGCCACAGCCAATATCCAGGACACGGCCTTCAACTGCCGGCGGCAATTGTTCCAGTGTGAGCGCTAATGAGCCGTCTATGTAATCGGACCAGCGCTTGTCATAGTTCGGCGCGAGCTGCTGATATTCTTCCAACAATTGCCGACGTTCCTGCATGGCTGATTGCCTATTTCCGATCGCCGTTCGAGCCCTTGATGAAATCAATGACCACCCGTGCCAATTCTGGGCCCTTGTCTTCTTGCAGGAAATGACCGGCATTACGAATCACCGTATGCGGCTGGCCTTTGGTGCCGGGTACTTTATCGAGAAATGCCTGAGCACCGCCTCGGGTTACCGGATCACGATTGCTGAATGCGGTAAGGAACGGCTTATCCCAGGCTTCCAGAACTTTCCAGGCTGCACGGTTTGCGTCGCTGGCCGGGTCATCGGGTGTGCACGGGACCAGGCGAGGAAAGGCTCTAGCTCCTGCTTTGTAAGCGCCGCTTGGAAAAGGCGCGTTGTAGGCTGCTACGACTTCGGCGGGCAACTCGCTGATTGTGGCGCGTTGCAGGATGCGTCCAATCGGAAACCAGGGGCTGTAACTGGCGAACGCTTTCCAGATGTGAAAAGCGCGCGGCAATTCCTGATCGCCGGTGGGTAAGCCACCGTTAGCCAGCACGATGCGGGAAAAGCGTTCACTATTTTCGGTGGCAATCCGTAAGCCGATCAGAGATCCCCAGTCCTGGCAGACGAGCGTGATATTGCGCAGGTCAGTTTCGAGCAGGAATCGATTCATCCAGTCCACATGTTTCTGGAAACTGTAGTTGGATTTGCGAGCGGGTTTATCCGATTTGCCGAAGCCAATCAGATCCGGCGCCACAGCCCGCAGGCCGGCGTCAACAATGGGCGGGATCATATGGCGATAAAGAAATGACCAACTGGGTTCGCCGTGCATGAGAAGAACGGTTTCTGCTGTGGGCGGACCTTCGTCAACGTAATGCAGCCGCATACCGTCAACTTCAACGAAATGTTCTGCAAATGGATAGTCGGGCAGGTCGGCGAAGCGCTTCGCGGATGTGCGCAGTACTTTCACAATCGTTACTCCCTTGTGTGACTGTTTGTCATTTTGGATAAGCGAGCCCGCTTATACAAAAGAACGCCCAATAAACCAGAAAACCCCTATGCCGCAGAGCGTTGCTGCCAGTAATTGCGGTGCCAGAGGCGGAATCCAGCGTTTTGTTATCAATAATGCCAGCACTGCAATGGCGATCAATAATATCTGACCTGCCTCGACTCCCAGATTAAAGCCTAGCAACGGCTTGACCAGCTCGCCCCCAAGCAATCCCGTGGCCATGAGAAAGCTGGCGAAACCAAAACCGTGTACGAGACCAAAGGCAAGCGTTGCTGCAAACAGAATGAGTCCCGCATTTCGATTGTTGACTGAATCATTAAGCGCGGCAGCATATAGATAACAATAGGCGAATATACCGAACCCGAGGTAGGCCGCGAGCCCATGCAACGATAAAGATCCGTACAACCAGGCCCCGAGCCCGACCAGCCAGGCGGCAACTGCAACCAATGCGGCAAGCAAACGAAATTTCTGGTGGCGCAACAAAAAGTATTCGATCGCAACCAGGGCTACTGTAAAACCAATGAAGGCTTCGACCAGCCCGCTGTTGGCGCTGACATAGCCCATAACAGCCGTAGCGAGACTGATGCTGTGGCCTACCGTAAAGCCGGTAACCGCTACCAGGCTGCGACTCATGGCGCCAGCGATCAGCAGTAGACCCATGAGAAAAGCTATGTGATCGACGCCACTCATGATGTGATCAACGCCGAGGCGAAAAAAATCCGCGAATGCATAGCGACCCTGATTATCGTCAGACAGGTTGACGGCCAGCGTATCTGACGCGGCAGTAAACAATGCTTCGATCTGCAACTTGCCACCGCGAAAAACGCGTGCATAGTGCACGTGAGAAGGGGCCGCATCAAACAGTGTGCGATAGCGAATATGCGCTGGTGAAGCGCTGCACACAAAATCAAGTTCGCTCTGCAGGAATCCTGCAGCCGCCGCTATGGGTCTTGATGTGAGGAGCTTGCAGTCGCTGTTATCGGCGCCGATCACGGCCGTATGTAGCAGGAGTTGTTCCGTAAAAATGGTACTTAAAGAACGACTGTAATCCCCTTCGTTGGCTAGTCGTGTAATTTCCCGTCCGGGCATGGAAACGGTTACTGATACATGCAGGTCATTTATGCGCCAGGTTGAGTAGCTCTCGCTGCGGGTATGTGCGATTGCTGTCGACGTGAACACAGTCAGACACAGCAACAGAAGACGCGCTTGTTTCATAATGGCCGAGTAACTATCGAAGCACGTTCGCGCAATTCGGCGATGTAATCACGCAATGCCTGATCTGCGAGAGATTGTCTGTATTTAATGAGGACCTGATTCTGGACTGACCTAAAGGGTGCGGCCTGCGGTGCTTCCTTTTGCAAAACTTCCACGACATAGGAAGTACCCGTAGCGGGGTACACGGCGATCTCATGTTCGTTTTGTTGCTGCACGCGCGCAGTCAGCGTTGGGCCGAGGTAGTCACGCAACTTGGCTATTGGCAACAGACTGGACGGTATGGCCGCTATCGGCGTGAATTCCGGGCTGGCGACGAATGCTTCGCCTGCCTCAAGGTCTTCTGCCAGTTCCTCAGCAATATTCTTGAATGGCGTCGTCCACGCGCGAATTGCTAGCGCGGATACTGTTGTAAATTGCCCGATGTTGTCGCTATAGAATTTTTTGAGGTCGGCTTCCTCAGGGTTGCTGGCATCTGCTTCGGCGGTTGCCGACGAGATCAATGCACGCACCAGTGCACCACGTACGTTGTGCTCGGAGTGTGCCATGCCCATTGCCAATCCGTGTTGAACCAGCAGTTCCTCATCGATAAGTCTATCGAGAACCCAGCGACGATCTGCATCATCCAGTGGATTGCGTGAATCGCTTTGCAGCCGATCGAGCGCTTCACGGTAATTTTCTCCATCAATAAGAACGTCGTTCACGCGTGCCGCCGCGCTACTGGGGAGGTCGTCACCTCGTACTGTGAGATCCAATAGGCCTACAGCGGCCAACGCCAGACCGATAAAGGCACCTGTTGCCAAAAACCAGAGTTTTACGGGCTCTCGCGTAGTGGATTCTTGCATGGCGATATTTGTTACGAGTGATTCAGTTGTTTGCCGTCGCACTGGATGAGCAGCGTATCTTCAAGACCGGCATCACGATGGACGAGAGCAGCCTGATAGTCGGGCATCATTTGCATTTCGAAAAAAGCAGCACGGGATGGGTAGTAAACGAAGACAACGTCGTCCCAGGTTTTGTCGGCATCGCCTATAAAGGTTTGCTCTGCCTTTGCCCCGGCCACTATGCGCCCCCCTAGCTCAGCAACTTTTTCTGCAGCGACAGCACCATAACGTTGATATGCCTCACGACCGGAGCAGGGTGGCCTGCCGCTGTCCTCAGCGTAGATGGCTGAGATTCGGTACTTGAGCAGGTTAAGCATTACGACTGGCTGATTTCTGTCTGCGGCGCGGAATGCGTCAATCTGTTCTTTGCTTGGGCGAATAGTGCTCATCAATTTGGCGCTCATCGTAGATTAGACAGTTCGACCCTAGTGGACTACATTTCTCAGGTCAATTGATTTATTAGAGACTCGCAGATGAGAGATTTGCAGGGAAAGGTTGTGTTGATTACCGGCGCCAGCGGTGGTTTTGGACAGCAGATGACCCGTCAGTTTTTGCAGGCGGATTGCCGGGTAGTGTTAAGTGATCTGGACGGCGACAAGCTGTGCGCCGTTGCAAAAGAAATGCAGCGCGAGATTGATAATGGTCAAGTGCTGGACTGTATCGGTGCCGACCTTTCTTCCAGTGAGGGATGCCAGGCGCTGTTTGACGAGGTTCGCGCGAATGAGGTCTGCCCGGATATTCTGGTCAACAATGCGGGTATAGCCATGGCCGGGCGCATGGATTTGATTCCTCGAGATCGTTGGGAAGCGCTCATGGAAATTGATTTGCTGGCGCCGATGCGTCTTTGCACTTTGTTCATGCCCGGCATGATTGCCAGGGGCAGCGGCCATATCGTCAACATTTCATCGATCGCTGGCTGGACTGGCGCAGCGGGTTTGGCGGCCTACAATTCTGCAAAGTTCGGCTTACGTGGCTTCGGTGAAGGCCTGCAGGAAGATTTACGAGAGCACAACATACGGGTGAGTACTGTCTATCCGTGGTTTAGTCGCACACCTATTCTGCAGTCTGAGCGTTATGGTTTGGACGAAGGCGGCGAAGTGCCGAGTGCCTGGGTGACGGAACCGGAAGATGTTGTGGCAGCAATCATCAAGGGAATTCGCCGGAACACACACCATATATTCCCGGACAAGATGGCCAATCGAATTCAGCGCATCAAACGCTATGCTCCCTTCTTGCTCGGCTTGTTATCAAAGCGCGTGGCTAGGGAGGTGCGCTAGGGAAGTGCGCCAGGGAAGTGCGCCAGGGAAGTGCTCTAGGTTGGCAGTAGCTGCTGTCAGCGTATGCTGACGGCCGACCAGACGGTATAGCTAAACGACAGATCCCCGGTACAATGATCGCAAGTTTTAACTGTCGAGATACCTGTATGGCCAAACTTATTGGAATAGCGCGACGTGACGCGAAACGTGCCCCCATGGAGGAGTTGCGCGAGGCCACAGTGACTACGGAAAGTGGCGTGAATAACGATTCGCGCGGCCGGCCGGGCAATCGACAAGTTACTGTACTAAGTTACGGCGCATGGCAGGCGGCACTGCACGAGCTTGGCGAAGATATCCCGTGGCTTACGAGGAGAGCGAACTTATTCGTCGATGACCTTGAGCTCAAGGATTCCGTGGGTAATGAAATTCGTATTGGTAGCCTGCGCCTGCTGATTACAAGGGAAACGGATCCCTGTAATCGCATGGATGAGCAATGTGCTGGTTTGACCAAAGCCCTGACGCCTGATTGGCGCGGCGGAGTCTGTTGTCGGGTATTGAGCGATGGCGACATCTCGGTTGGCGACCCCATAAGTATGGCGCCCTCTGCCGACTAGCAAGTTATAAAAAACCGATATTTTTTAAGGAAGAATTCAAGGTGACAATTTTTCAAAGTGGTCGGCACGGACCTGCTGACGAGAGCCAGATTCCGACAATAATTTTTGCGTTGTTGGTAGCCAACGGCCTGATGTTTGCATTAGAGCAAGTCAGTTCCAATTTCATCTTATTTCATTTTGCTCTCTGGCCTCTCGGCTCAGAGCAGGTTCCATTTAGGATCTGGCAGTTATTGAGCTACGGTTTTTTGCATGGAAGCATTAGTCACCTGATATTCAACATGTTTGCGTTATGGATGTTTGGCCGTGATGTAGAGAAAGTACTCGGCCCCCAACGCTTCCTGATTTTCTACGTGGCTTGTGTCTTCGGCGCAGGCATCGTGCAGCTCATAGTCGCTGCGATGCAGGGCGGCTTTTATCCGACCGTTGGGGCATCAGGCGGTGTATTCGGAATTCTGCTGGCGTTCGGCATGATATTTCCTGATCGGATGGTCCTGTTACTGATCCCACCTATTCCGATGAAGGCCAAGTACCTCGTTGTTCTGTTCGGCATCATGGAGCTCTATTTTGGTGTGACCGGACGCGAACCAGGCGTAGCAAATTTTGCACACTTGGGAGGCATGTTCTTCGGCTTTGTCTTGTTGCAGTATTGGCGCGGTAAGCGTCGCACGTGAGTTTGTGAAGTCAGGTATGCAGTTCTTCTAAAGGTACCTTGTAGACGCGGGTGAAAATGTGCTCCATATGGTTCTCAATTTCTCTCAGAAAACTGTCTACGTCGTTTAGAGCGGCGAAGCGCGTATAGCCGGTCTCGAGAAATTCCTGCAATGCTCCAAAGCCAGCTATACGTGATGGGTGTCGCATTGCCTTGAGCATAAAACCAATCATAGGGATGCGCACGACTTCCTCAAGTTGTCGACCGAGTTGGGTCGTGATCTTCACCAAGTCCATGCATTCGTCGTAACTGGCAGCATGTCGACAGGCCTGCGCGTAATCCTGCTCAGTTATATTAGTGTTTGACGTATTGCTGTCCGCAAGCTGGCGAGAGATCGCCATATTTATTTCTAGGACTTTTGCATTCAGCCGCATGGCCACAGCCGCTCCAGCCAACGCACTGTCAGGCAGCATGCGAATCATCAGTGGCAGTACCCGTGCAAAGTCTCTATCGCGCTGATCGATTTCAACACCGGCTAAATCGCTGACGATGAATGCCACCGCCGCGGCCTGGTCAGGTGTTCTTTGCATGTCACCGAAATACTGCAACATGTAATTCAATTGCCACTCGATAAAGGCAGGGTAGCTTTGTTGCAGTAGCGGATCACCGCTGTATTCTGCATGCAGTTCATTACTGCGTTCGGTATAGAGTTTTAGCTCATCAGCAGCGCTCATGCCTGTGGCTCGTTGTAGTTGGATGACGCAATCATGGTAAGGCTGTAATTGAAGTATAGGATGGGCATTACTAACTGCTGCTGCGCATTTCTACATACACGGGGTGGTTAATGTGCAGTGGCAAAGGGTGCGTGCACAGTTGCCTGAAGGCGGTCGGCCCCGCCGCAAATGAAAGGGGCGGATTCAATAGATGTATCCGCCCCAGCCATGCCGCTTTATTTACTTCTTGGGAATAGGGAAACCACGATCGCGCATCAGCGCATCAATGCCGGCATCGTGACCGCGAAACTCTCGATAGGCATTAGCCGGATCAACCGCGTTGCGTACGGAGAACAAGTGGTCCACCATGTTTTTTGCCATGTTTTTGTCATAGAACCCGCCCGGAGATTCCGCGAAAGCCTCCGCTGCATCAGAGGTCAGAACCTCCGCCCACATATAGCCGTAATAGCCAGCCGCATAGGATTCACCCGAGAATATATGACTGAACTGGGTAGAGCGATGCCGCATTGGGAGCTCGTCAGGCATGCCCAAGGCTAGCAGCGTCTCACGCTCGAATGTTTGCGGATCAATCGTATCTGGATCAGTCGTGTGGTACTTCAAATCCATTAGCGCTGATGCCAGGTACTCGGTAGTTTTGAAGCCTTCGTTAAATGTGGCCGACTTCTTGATCTTTTTAATGAGGTCCGCTGGCATCGGTTTGCCAGTCTTGTAATGCACTAGGTAATTATTGATTACCCTATCGGTTGTTAGCCAGCGCTCCAATAACTGGGAGTGAAACTCTATGTAGTCTCGGACACTGCCATTCAAAGTTGGATAGTCGACGCTAGAGGAGAGCGAGTGCAGAGCATGGCCAAATTCATGAAAGAGTGTCTCGGCATCGTCCAGCGAAATAAGTGCCGGCCGACCTGCAGCGCCTTTCGTAAAGTTGGAGTTATTGGCAGACAATACTGTCTTATTGCCATTTACCGTATCGTGGCCGCGGTAGCTAGTGGCCCAGGCCCCTGATTGTTTGCCGGTACGAGCAAAGGGATCCAGATACCACAATCCGACAAGCATGCCGCTGTCGCGATCGGTCACTTCCCACACTTTTACGTCCGGGTGAAACACTGGAACAGTACCTTCTGGTACCGGTGAAAACTTGAAATTAAAGACTTCGCCGGCAACGTAAAACATAGCTTCGCGCAGTCTGTCCAATTGCAGGTATTGTTTTACTTCATCCGAATTGAGTTCGTACTTTTCTTTTCGAACCTTTTCCGCATAGTAGCGATAATCCCACGGTGCAATCTTGATGTTGGCGTCCATTGCATCAGCGACCGTCTGCATATCTGCAACTTCTTCTTTCACCCTGGCAATAGCCGCCGGCCAGACATCCTCAAGTAATTCCATCGCACGTTCAGGCGTCTTTGCCATGCGGTTTTGTATGCGCCACTGCGCGAAATTATCATAGCCGAGGAGCGCGACGCGTTCGTCGCGCAGTTTCAGGATTTCGCGAATGACTGCATTGTTGTCATGTTCGTCGCCGTTATTGCCGCGACTGTAGTAGTTACGCCAGACTTTTTCTCGCAGTTTGCGGTTATCCGAATACGTGAGGAACGGATCCATAGATGAGCGCGTATTAATGATTGCCCACTTCTCAGGCTGGCCTCGTTCTTCGGCAGCCCCTTTTGCAGATGCTTTGACTGACTCGGGCAGCCCTCCCAGTTCTTTTTCATCGAGGTATGTAACGAAGCCCTCTTCATCAGCGAGCAGGTTATTGGAAAAATCGGTATAAAGCTCAGCGAGGCGCCGGTCGATTTCTGCGTAGCGTTTTTTTGCATCGCCCGTGAGCTCGGCGCCTTCACTGGCAAAGCTGTCATAGATCAGCCATACCAGGCGCTGTTGATCCGCGCGCATGTTTTTATATTCTTCGCTTTCGTAAACAGCTTTGATGCGGGCGAATAATTTCTGATTCTGCGAAATTTTTGAGTGGTATTCGGCGATTTTGGGCGCCAGCTCTGATTCGATGGTGCGAAATTCGGGCGTCGACAGGTTAGAGCTCCAAAGTCCCCAGTACGGGTTGACCCGGTCCAGTACTTGGCCAGCCTTTTCCATCGCGAGAATAGTATTGTCGAAATTTGCAGCGTCCGGACTATTGGCAATTTTATCCAACTCTGCCAGGTGCAGAGCAATACCTTTTTCCATTGCCTCTTTGACATGTTTTATATCCATCTTGTCGAAGGCAGGGACGCCGCCGTAGGGACCAGTCCATTCCGCTAACAAAATATTGCTTTCTGTAGTTGCTGTTGGAGCCTGCATATCTGGGGTCTCGGTGGATGATTTACTGCACCCGGTTAACGCGGTTGCCAGCGTGATACTGGCAACGAGCGGCAGGGAAATGCGCATGTTTTTGATCCTCATGAAACTGATAGTTACAAAATATAGCAGAGGCAAATTCTATCGCGCATGGGAAATTCGCCCAATTAGTACTAGACGCAGATGATTCTTGATGCAAACGTTGGCGATAGAGTCAATAGGGTCTCGAAAGCGCAGAATCAAATGGTGGTGCGGCTTCTGGTTCGAAGGCCTGAAGGTACATAAATAAGCACGTAGCGCTTGTAATTGGGTACAAATATCTAACGGTTGAGCCAACGAGTAATTCCGTTGGTGCTGCGACCGAAATAATCGGCAGCGTGCCGCCGAAAGAACAATAAAGATGGTGGGCCCGGCAGGACTCGAACCTGCGACCAAGGGATTATGAGTCCCCTGCTCTAACCAACTGAGCTACAGGCCCTTCAGAGGAGGGCGGCAGTATAACTATCTACAATCGCCTAGTCACTGCCAGCCAAACGATTTTTTGTTCTGAAAAGAAACAGGCGCCTTGCGGCGCCCGTTTCGGTATTACAGAGATTATCAGTCTTCCAGTAAGAAGCTGCGTAACTGATCGGAGCGCGTCGGATGGCGCAACTTGCGCAGCGCCTTCGCCTCGATCTGACGAATGCGCTCACGTGTGACGTCGAACTGCTTACCAACTTCCTCCAGCGTGTGATCCGTATTCATATCGATGCCAAAGCGCATCCGCAGGACCTTCGCTTCGCGCGGTGTCAGTCCGGCTAGTACCGAATGGGTCGTTTCCTTCAGGCCCTCAGAGGTTGCAGAGTCGACCGGTGAGTGCACGGTCTGGTCTTCGATGAAGTCACCCAGGTGTGAATCTTCGTCATCACCAATAGGCGTTTCCATTGAAATAGGCTCTTTGGCAATTTTCAATACCTTGCGAACCTTGTCTTCCGGCATTTCCATGCGTTCGGCAAGTTCGTCAGGCAGTGGTTCACGGCCCATTTCCTGCAGCATCTGACGAGAAATACGATTGAGCTTGTTGATCGTCTCAATCATATGCACCGGAATACGAATGGTGCGCGCCTGATCCGCAATCGAGCGGGTAATTGCCTGGCGAATCCACCAGGTTGCGTAGGTTGAGAACTTGTAGCCGCGACGGTATTCAAATTTGTCGACTGCTTTCATCAAACCAATATTGCCTTCCTGAATCAGATCCAGGAACTGCAAGCCGCGGTTGGTGTATTTCTTCGCGATTGAAATTACGAGACGCAGGTTAGCCTCGACCATTTCTTTCTTGGCGCGACGAGCCTGAGCATCACCGATAGAAATCTGGCGGTTGATCTCTTTGATTTCACTGATCTTCAGCCGGGTAATGGTTTCAACAGCCAGCAACTTGCGCTGTGCGCGTTGAATGTCCACCTTGAGCTTCGCCAGTGTCGAAGAGTGCTTGCGCTTGGCGCGAATGTGCTTATCAACCCATTCAAGATTGGTTTCGCTTTTCGGGAAGCTTGCCAGGAAGTCTTTGCGAGGCATCTGCGCATCACGAACACAAATCTGCATGACTTGCCGCTCCTGACTGCGAATAACGGAAACCGAGTCACGCAGGTTAACCAACAGACGATCAAATAACTTAGGTGCGAGCTTGAGTTCCATTATTTGGTCCGCAAGTTCGGCCTGAATCTTCATCGTCTTTTTGCACTGCTCATCGTTTTTATCCAATGAAGCCAGGACGCGATTATGCAAACGCCGAATTACTTTAAGGCGCGCGGCGACTTCTTCCGGATCAGGCCCGGTATCGACAACTTCTTCGTCATCGTCGTCGTCACTGTCAGTCTTGGCCGCTGGTGATGGTATTTCGTCAGGCGCATTTGGATCGATAAATCCAACGATGAAATCTTGCATGCGCGTATCGCCTGCAGCGACCGCTTCGTATACGTCGATAACAATGTCGATGGTCGGAGGATAATGCGACATTGAATACTTGACCTGATTCAGGCCGTCTTCGATGCGCTTGGCGATCTCGATTTCGCCCTGGCGGGTCAGAAGTTCAACTGTACCCATTTCGCGCATGTACATGCGGACTGGGTCTGTCGTGCGACCAAATTCGGCATCGACGCTTGCCAATGCTGCTTCTGCTTCCTCCGCGGCGTCATCATCGTTGGAGACAGCCGTATCAGACAGTACCAGCGACTCGGCATCAGGTGCTTTCTCATGCACGGCGATACCCATGTCGTTAATCATGTTGACGATGTCTTCAATCTGCTCAGGATCGACTATGTCGTTCGGCAGGTGATCATTGACTTCCGCGTAGGTCAGATAGCCTTGTTCCTTGCCGCGGGCAATCAGGAGCTTTAGTTGAGACTGCCTCTGATTACTTATTGCTGCGCGCTTATCGCTCAAGACGGTGTGACCTCCGGGTAAAAAATACAAACGAACAATTATACACCTCAAAAATGGGGTAATCTATCCTATGAATAGGGGTTTATGGTCTTTTCTGCAATTCTCTCAGTTCCGCCCGCTCGCTATCTCCTAGCTCGCCGAGGGTTCCTTTTTCGATTAATCTTTCAACTCTGTCCTTGCGGCCCATGGTTTCCAGCTGGCTCAGGCACTGTCCTAGTTCTGCCTCGGCGTCGAAATCTTCCATGGTGGGGAGCTCAATTGCAGCCAATTTGCCCAAGTGGCGGCCATCTTCCTTGTTGCGCCAGCGCTCCAGCAAGCCAGCGGTACTTAGATTGGGCTCAGCCTGTAAGGTTTCAATGAGTTGGCGCAATATTTCGACTCCTGGACGATTAACATGTTCCAGTCGCTCGGCTTCCAGATTTGCGGCCGCCGACGGGTGATTCAAGATCAGCGTGATCGCCCGCCGAATAATCGAAGGCTGGCCCTTGGAATTGTTGGCCCGTCGCACCCGCGGCTTGGCAATAGCGGCATGCCGCGCCGGCTTGTGGTTACTGATCATGAGTTCCAGCTTACTGGCCGCCAAACCGACCGATTCGGCCAGGCGCTCGAGTAACAACTCGCGATAGATGCCTTCCGGTATCTTGGCAATGAGCGGCTTCGCCAGCTCCGCTAGGCGGGCACGGCCATCAACAGTGGTCATATCTACGCTTTGAGCCAATTGGTCCACAAGAAAATCGGAAAGCGCCATACCACCTGCTAATGCTTCTTCAAAAGCCTTCGGCCCGTGTGCATTGACCAGTGAATCTGGATCTTGTCCATCCGGCAAAAATACAAATCGAATCTGACGGCCTTCCCGCAGCTGCGGAAGTGAATTTTCCAGGGCACGCCAGGCAGCAGCTCGACCGGCTCGGTCCCCGTCAAAACAGAACAAGACATTATCGGTCAGGCGAAACAAGCGGTTGAGGTGCTCGTCAGTTGTCGCCGTTCCCAGGGTCGCAACCGCGAAATTAACGCCGTGGCGGGCAAGCGCGATTACATCCATATAGCCCTCAACCACCACCAGCTGATCAATTTGGCGCAAGGCCTGGCGCGCCTCGTAGAGCCCGTAAAGTTCCTGGCCCTTGTGAAATAAAACTGTTTCAGGCGAGTTCAGGTACTTCGGCTCGTCATTGCCCATGACGCGGCCGCCAAATCCGATGCAACGCCCGCGAGCATCGCGAATCGGATACATGACCCGATCACGGAAGCGATCGTAGAAATTACCGTCGTCTTTTTTGATGACCAATCCGGCCGCATGTAGCTCGTCTTTCGCAGCCGCCGTGCCGCCAAACTCGTTGAGAAGTTTGTCCCATCCGGCCGGCGCGTAACCGAGCCCAAAGCGCTGCGCCGACGCGCCATCAATTCCCCGGTTTTTGAAATACTCTTTGGCAGGTTCGTGCGCGCGCAGACACTTTTGGTAAAACAACTCAACTCGTCGCATCAAGTCGAAAAGACTGTCGTAACGTTGAGCAGGGCGCTCACTTTCTTCGCGCGGCACGTCCATTCCCATCATGCGCGCAAGATCTTCAACCGCTTCAACGAAGGTCATGTGATCGTGTTCCATCATGAAGCTGAGTGCTGTGCCGTGAGCGCCGCAACCAAAGCAATGATAAAAACCCTTTTGCGGGCTAACCGTGAATGATGGCGTTTTTTCGCCATGGAACGGGCAGCACGCCTTGAACTCATGGCCTGCTTTTTTCAGCTGTATACGACGGCCCAGTACCTCGACAATATCTGCCCGGGCGATCAGGTCATCAATAAAATGCTGTGGAATCAGGCCGCTCATGAGAGTTTGTTCAATGTCCTCGTTTCACGGGATTAAACTTTGGCCGCCCCGGAGTAATGGGTTGCTTTGGTTTATCGGGGCTGCTGCGAAATCTGGTGTATGCAGCAAGAATAGCGAAAGACTACCTTTGTGCCAGTACTTTTTATCCGGCGAGGCGCGCTTTAACCTGGGCGCTTATTGCGCCGATGTCCGCTCGCCCTTGCGCTTTGGCTTTGATCAGGGCCATGACCTTGCCCATATCTTTCATGCTGCTGGCACCGCTTTCCTGAATCGCGCCCTCGATTATTTTTTCGAGTGTGGCTGCATCGAGCGGTTCCGGCAGGTATTTTTCCAGGATTTCTATTTCGGCCAATTCGATATCAGCCAGATCTTCGCGATTGCCAGCTTTGAATTGAGTGACCGAGTCGCGCCGCTGCTTGACCATTTTCTCGAGGACCGCTAACGCACCTGGCTCATCAAGCTCGATACGTTTGTCGATTTCAATTTGCTTGATTTCAGACAAAATCAGACGCACTACTTTGAGGCGGTCTTTTTCACCGGCCTTCATAGCAGATTTCATGTCGTCCTGGATTTTGGTCTTTAGACTCATAGCGGAGTTGTCTCGGTCAGAACGTCACTAACAAACCCCGCGGACGGGGATGCGTTATCGCTGGAAGCGATTAATACAGACGTGTACGACGTGAAACATCGCGCGAGGTGCGCTTCAGGTGGCGTTTTACAGCCGCCGCTTTCTTGCGCTTCCGTTCTTGCGTGGGCTTTTCATAAAACTCACGGCGCCGAAGTTCAGTCAGGATGCCCGCTTTTTCACAGGCGCGCTTGAAGCGACGCAGGGCGGCATCAAAATACTCGTTTTCTTTTATACGAACGCTGGGCATACGATCACGTGTTTCCATTTGAATACAAAGAAACCCGGCACGAAGGCCGGGACAAGACCAACCATAATAGCGATATATGCCCCCTAATGCAAAACAAAAACGGCCTCAGATTGGGGGGCTGACTGGGGTATGATGCGGCCGACATGATCATAATGGGTATAGAAACTAGTTGCGACGAGACCGGGGTTGCTCTTTATGAGCCCGGCAAGGGCTTGCTGGCCGAGGTTTTGCACAGCCAGGTCGATTTGCATGCGGTTTACGGCGGTGTTGTGCCGGAAATCGCCTCCAGGGATCATGTCAGGCGGCTGCTGCCACTGGTGCGGCAAGTTCTGAGCGAGGCCGGAATTGCGCGCCCGGATGCGATTGCCTACACCGCCGGACCGGGACTGGTCGGCGCTTTAATGGTTGGCAGCGGGCTCGCAAATGGTCTCGCGCTGGGATGGGGTTGCCCAGTCATCGCGGTTCATCACATGGAAGGCCACTTACTGGCATCGATGCTGGAGGAGGATCCACCTGCATTTCCGTTCCTGGCTCTGCTGGTATCCGGTGGCCATTCGATGCTTGTCCAGGTTTAAGCGGTCGGGGATTACGAGGTACTTGGGACGACGCTTGACGATGCGGCTGGTGAAGCTTTCGACAAGACGGCCAAGTTGCTGGGGCTCCCGTACCCTGGAGGTCCGGCATTGGCGAAACTGGCGGGTCAGGGCAACAAAAAAGCTTTTCAATTCCCGCGACCGATGGTGCATCGAGAGGGCCTCGACTTTAGTTTCAGTGGCCTCAAGACAGCTGTAATGCTGCAAGTGCGCAAGTCGGAAAAGCAGGCTACTTTGGATGCGGACCGTGCGGATATTGCGGCATCTTTCCAGCAGGCGATCATCGAGACCCTGGTCAAGCGCTCTATAAAAGCGGCTGACCAACAGGGGCTGGAGCGTATTGTTGTCGCCGGCGGTGTCGGCGCTAACCTGTTATTGCGCGAAATGCTCGCAGCCCGATTCAAAGGGCGTGTCTATTATCCGCGACCCGCATTTTGCACCGACAATGGAGCCATGATTGCATTGGCTGGTGCAATGCGTCTAATGGATGGCGCGGTACCTGATGCGATTACCGCGACAGCCCGTTGGTCACTCGATACATTGCGCCGCCCTGCGGAAAACTCACACTTGAGCTGAGATGCTGCGACAATAGCGCCATGGACAAAATTTTTCTAAACGACCTCAAGGTCAACGCAATTATCGGCATCTGGGAGTGGGAGCGCCGCCTGCCGCAGAATATTCATATCGATCTGGAGATGGCGACGGATATTCGTCGCGCTGCTGAAAGTGATGCGATTGAAGATACATTGGACTACAAGAAAGTAGCGAAGCGGGTAGAGAGCTTTGTCATCAAATCAGAATTCAAGCTCGTTGAAACTCTGGCGGAAGGAATTGCGGGCATCGTCTTGACGGAGTTTGATGTTCCCTGGGTCAAAGTGCGAGTGCGTAAGCCCGGGGCCATTCGAAGTTCCCGCGACGTTGGCGTCGAAATCGAGCGCAGTCGCGCCGAGGCTTGAGTAGTTGCCTTCTGTATTTCTAAGTCTTGGCAGTAATCTCGATACCAGGAAAAATCTAACGCTGGCAGTCAGCGAACTACGTAAACGGTTCGGTGATATCACCTTGTCCAGGGTCTATAAAAGCAAGCCATATGGGTTCAGTGGGGATGATTTCCTGAATCTCGTCGCGCGTGTTGAAACCAGTATGCTGCCGATCCAGATCGTTGAACTCATTGAAGGTATTCATGACCTGGCCGGTAGACAGCGGGGCAGCGACAGGTTCGGACCGAGAGAGTTGGACATTGATCTGCTTTTGTATGACAACCTGGTGATAGACGAACCGCGAATTCGACTGCCTCGCTCAGATGTCTTGAAATACAGCTTTGTGCTCGGACCACTGGCTGAGATTGCCCCCAATCTCACTCATCCTGTCAGCGGCAAAAGAATGCGAGAACACTGGGAGGAATTCGATCACAAGTCGCACCCGCTCGTCGTCCAGCCAGGCTTTTTATAGCCGTCCGCAATACCCTCGCCGGGTTACAAATATCGGTTGCCAAGCTACAAAATAGCTACAATATCGGGTAACAAACCGTCTGCTGGTGTTGCTCTCTGGAGCTGAATATGTTCATGAAAAAATCCTTAATTATGCTTGTTCTCCTAGTGCTAGCTGGGTGTGACAACGGCTCTATTTCGAGCCGTGATTGTTCTGCGGACTGGCAGAAACAATTTGTCCTGGGCGCGATGCAGGACTGGTATTACTGGAATGATTTGTTACCAGCAAATGTTGACATCGGGCAGTTCGCAGGCCCTGAAGATTTGCTTGATTACCTCGTTTCATTTCAGCCCCTTGATAGCTATAGCTATATAGGTTCAGCCATGGCTGATGACGCGTATTATGGCGCGGGTCAGTATCCGGGCTTTGGATTTGGCAGTCGATTTGAGGCCGCCGATGATTTGCGTCTGACGCGAGTTTTTGCGGATAGTCCCGCTGCTCTGGCTGGGCTTGAACGCGGCCAGCGGATACTTGAACTGAATGGCCGGACGATTGCAGACATCGAAGCAACTGACGGGGTTGGCTCTATGTTGGCGAATTCACCCCTGACCTTTCTGATGCGCAATGTCGATTCCACTGAATTTACAGTAACGATAAGTCAGGCGATTGTGACTATTGACCCCTTGCCGCAATGGCGAATTATCGATGCACCGGCAGGTCCTGTTGGCTATGTAGAATTTGACGCATTCATCAGTCCTGCTGATTCGGCATTCGATGATATTTTTGCAGCGTTTGAGAGCGCCAGCGTAACGGACCTGATAATTGACATGCGTTACAACGGTGGCGGGCTGGTTTCAACGGCTGAGCTGCTCGGTGATTATCTAGGCGGCTTCGTATCTGAAAACGAGGTCTTCACTGAAACGGTGTTCAATGCGAACAATGCTGCAGAGAATCGCTTAACGCATTTTCAGCGGCTCGTAAATTCACTCAATTTGTCACGGCTAGTTGTAATTGCCACTCACGGAACCGCATCCGCGAGTGAAATCATTATTAACGGGATGGAACCGCATGTCGAGGTGACAATCGTTGGTGACACTACATTTGGAAAACCTGTCGGTCAGGTTGGCCTGGAGTTTTGTGGAAAAATCTTACGTGCGACCGCTTTTGAAACGCTCAATTCACTCGGTGCAGGTGGCTTCTACGATGGTCTTCCTGTTGATTGTGCGGCCAATGACGATTTGAATGTTGCGGTCGGCGCGGATACCGATCCTTCGTTGGTCGAAAGCTTATCTTATCTGCAGACTGGCGCTTGTCCTGCGGTGCCAGCGCTTTTGAAGCCGAGTCAGGAAACGTATCACAAAGCAATTAGCAGACCGGGTTCTGCCGCGTGGATATATTCACGTGCCTTGTAGCTGGTGTTACTACCAGCCGAGACTGCGGCCACCGTCCACCGCGATATTCTGCCCGGTGACAAAAGTGGCATCGCGAACTAAATAGAGTATGCAGCTCCCGATGTCATCGGGGTTGCCATTTCGCGCCAGCGGCGTCTCGCGAATAATCTTTGCTTGCAGCTCCTCACTCATGCCTTGCTCTGGCCACAGGATTGCGCCGGGCGATACGCCGTTGACTCTGACTTTGGGTGCCATTTCACGGGCCAATGATCGGGTCAGCATTTCCAGACCCGCTTTCGCCGTGCCGTAAACGATGTGGTCGCGCAACGGTCGGCGGGCGTGTATATCCAGCATATTGATGATGACACCGCCATGAGCCTGCAAATGAGGAAAAGCCGCTTGTGATAAAAACAGGGGCGCTTTGAGGTTGCTGCCGACGAGGTCGTCCCAGTCGCTATCACTTATTTCGCCGAGAGGCGTTGGATAAAAGCTCGACGCGTTGTTTACGAGTATGTCGAGGCGGCCACAGCGGTCCATAACCTTGGCTATGAGGTCCGGCAGCAACTCCGTTTGATTAAGATCTGCCTGGAAGATCGCGGCCGAGTTTAATCGGACGGCATTCAATTTGTCCGCGAGCTGCCGCGCTTCGTCAGCCGAGCCACGATAATGGATGGCGATATTCGCACCTGCATCGTGTAGATGCACGGCAACTTGTGCCCCGATACGTTTTGCCGCGCCGGTGATTAGCGCCCACTTTCCGTTTAGTGTTGGTGTAGCGGTCATAGTTGGTTCAATTCCTGAGATCTGTTTTTTCTTCAGAGGGCAGCAATATTCTTCGGGTCACGGTACATTAGCTGCACTTTTGTATGAATTGTTATCGAAATGCAACCCACTACCCACGAACTTGCAGGGCTTCCTGAACCCGATTCGGCCAGCCTTGAGCACAGCAATCAGACAGCGCGCCGCATATCGCAGCATATCAAGCAAGTCGGCGGCCGTATCAGTTTCGCTGAATTCATGCAGCTGGCTCTGTATGCGCCTGGGCATGGATACTATAGCGCCGGAGCAACCAAGTTTGGCGCCGCAGGTGACTTTATTACGGCACCCGAAATCTCACCTCTGTTTGCCAGGGTGCTGGCACGCCAGTGCGCACCGTTGCTGGAGCAAATAGGTGACGCGGATATTCTCGAGCTTGGCGCAGGTTCCGGAGCGTTGGCCGTTGATTTGCTGGCAGCGCTGGCGGAACACGGACAGCTACCAAGGTGTTACCAGATACTCGAAGTTTCGCCTGATTTGCGTGAGCGTCAGGAGCAGAAATTGCACGCAGCACATCCAGAATTGATGTCGCGAATACATTGGCTCGATCAGTTACCGGTTGGCTTGCGGGGCATTGTTATTGCCAATGAAGTTGCGGATGCGCTGCCGGTGGAACGATTCCGGAGAGTGGCGGACGGAATGGAGCAATCCTGTGTAGTTGCTGATGGTGACGAATTTGCGTGGCAGAGGATTGCCGCTCCAGCACACCTGGCGGCAGCTGTTACTCACATTGAGACTTACCTTGGTCGGCGCATGCCGGACGACTACGACTCGGAAATTTGCCTGGCGCTGCCGCAGTGGATCAAGGATGTGGCTGCAAGTCTTGAACAAGGTTTTATGTTTCTATTTGATTATGGTCTGCCGCGTCATGAGTATTATGCTCCGGACAGGTCAGAAGGGACGCTGCGCTGTCATTATCGGCATCACGCGCACAGCAATCCGCTGATTTACCCAGGTATTCAGGACATAACGGCGTGGGTTGACTTCACGGCGATAGCGGAAGCAGCGACTGATGCCGGTTTGTACGTCAACGGCTTTGTCAGTCAGGCACATTTTTTGATGAGCGGTGGTCTGGAACAGGATCTGGCCCACATGGTCGACCTGGATATCAAAGCGCAATTGGAATTATCACGGCAGGTTAAAATGCTGACAATGCCCGGTGAAATGGGCGAGAATTTCAAATGTATTGGATTAAGTCGCGGCGAATTAACGACACCCGCAGGATTCGCATTCGCCGATCGGACACACACACTTTAGTTTCGGACCGGAACAGGACCTTTTAATGATTTGGTATCAGTTAGTAGTTCTGGCATTGCTGCAGGGGCTTACCGAATTCTTGCCGATTTCCAGTTCCGGGCATCTTATTCTCGTACCCTACCTTTCCGGCTGGTCGGATCAGGGGTTGGCATTCGACGTTGCCGTTCATTTCGGTACGTTGGCAGCGGTCCTTCTGTATTTTCGCCACGATGTCCGCCTACTGCTCAACGGAAGTCTGGAGTTGACCGCCGGGAGGACAAATTCCCCGGAATCTCGCATGGCCTTGGCGCTGATTGTCGCAACAATTCCAGCGGCACTGCTCGGTTTGGTGATGCACGACTTTATTGTTGACCATCTGCGAACTGCGATCGTAATCGGTGTTACAACCGCCGGATTCGGAGTATTGCTGGGCGCAATGGACCATTTCGGTCGCCGCCAACGGGAATCCTCTGAAGTTACTTTGAAAGATGCAGTGCTGGTTGGTCTGGCTCAGGCCTTGTCTTTAATTCCTGGCACATCACGTTCAGGAATTACCATTACGGCCGCAATGGCGCTTGGATTCACGCGTACCGGTGCCGCGCGGTTCTCGTTCCTGCTATCAATCCCTATCATTGTTTTGGCTGCCGCTTTTGAGACGTACAGGCTCATTAGTACTGGCAGTCCGGTTACACCGGAAGTGTTGCTCATTGCTACAGGTCTTTCTGCGGTAACAGCTTATTTGACGATTGGATTCTTCCTGCGGGTGGTGGACAAGATAGGGCTGATGCCGTTCGCGATTTATAGAGTGATCCTGGGTATCGGAATTATCTATTTGCTGAGCTGAAACAGTAGCTACGCACCTTGTTCGACAGAAAGCGTTTTCTTATAAGCCGTAATTTTTTGAAGCCTGCGCACACCTAACTCGCGCCCTAATTCCGCACCTTCGAGGTTTTCTGCAAGCAGGTCTTTGGCTGTAACCTGATTGGCCGCAGTCAGCGCATCGCGAAGAATTTTTGCTTGCGGATAGGGGCGATCCTCGAAGCCGTACCGCCCCTTGGAATCAGCCTCACAGGCCTGCAGGAACTTGGCGAAGCGCTCCGGGCGACGAAAAGCATCGGCCGCTTCCAGTACCTTGAAAATAGTATCCGGTCGCAGTTCGGCGGCGCGATGGCAGTGCCCGTGGTACTGGGCAACCAATACGCCAAGTTCGCGGCAGGCGCGCGGTATCGGCAATCTCTTGGCCATAGCATTGAGTATCTTTACGCTGCGAGCTTCGTGGCCATGATGGCTCGGCAAAATATCCTTACTCGTGGTCGCTTTGCCCAGGTCATGAACCAACGCCGCAAAACGTACATCCAGTTGAGCACTGATTTTTTCAACTTGTTCAAGCACGAGTAGCATGTGCAGGCCGCAATCAATTTCCGGATGCCATTTTGGTGGCTGCGGCACGCCAAACAGGGCGTCCAGTTCTGGAAAAGTAACAGCAAGGGCTCCACAGGCGTGCAGCACGTGGAAGTAAAGATGGGGGTGTGGTCCGATCAGCGAAAGTTCCGTTTCCTTCCAGACCCGATCTGGGGCCAAAGCATCGGCTTCACCGTCTTTGACCATTTGAGCCATCAACCCCACAGTTTCCCCGGCGATTTTGAATCCTTCGTCGGCAAAGCGTGCGTAAAACTTCGCGATCCTCAGGATGCGAACGGGGTCCTCCGCAAAGGCGGGTGAAACGTGGCGCAGTATCCGCGCCTCAATATCTGCAACGCCGCCCCAGGGGTCGATAATCTGGCCCGACTCATCCTTGGCGATCGCGTTGACAGTCAGATCGCGCCGGGAAAGATCTTCCTCAATAGTTACGTCGGCTGAGGTATCGAAGACAAATCCATGGTAGCCCGGTGCGGTTTTGCGTTCGGTTCTCGCCAGTGCGTACTCTTCTCCGGTTTTGGGGTGCAGGAATACCGGGAAATCCTTGCCAACCTGGCGGTAGCCAAGCGCAATCATGTCCTCGGGAGTCGCGCCCGTGACACACCAGTCCCGTTCTTTGACGGGCCTGTTTAGTATGCCGTCCCGAACGGCACCTCCCACCAGGTATATTTTCATAGGTCGATTCTAGCGTGTTGGCCAGGAGAGGACAGGGCAATTTGTTTCGGATTACCATAGTAGCCACCTAAGGTGCTGTTATGGGTCACAATGCCTCGCGACTTGAAATTGATTTGCCTGCTGCTTTTTTGCATGTCGTTGCAGGGGTGTTATTACCTGCAAGCGGTGCGCGGGCACATGGATCTCATGGGCCGTACACGCCCCATTGCCGAGCTGGTGGATGATCCGCAGCTATCTGCAGATACGCGCAACAAACTGGAATTGGTGAGAGAAGCGCGGCGGTTCTCCGTCGATCGGCTTTTGTTGGCCGATAACAATAGCTATCAAAATTATGCGGACCTGGAGCGTGATTACGTCGTATGGAACGTATTTGCAGCGAAAGAATTTGCGCTTGTGGCCAGGCAATGGTGTTTCCCGGTAGCGGGCTGTGTTGGCTATCGCGGATATTTTCATGAACAGGATGCGGTGCAGCAGGCGCGCAGGCTGCGTAAATCCGGGTACGATGTAGCGGTTGGCGGAGTCACCGCCTATTCGACCTTGGGGCGCTTCGCGGATCCAGTGCTTAATACCATGCTCGCCGGTGCTCGTGACGAGATTGTGAGTACGCTTTTTCACGAGCTCGCTCATCAGCGTATCTACGTCAAAGGTGATACCGGTTTTAACGAATCATTTGCCTCTGCTGTTGAAGAGGCTGGAGTCATAGCCTGGTTTGAGGCGCAGGGTGACACGGAGGGTATTTGCCGCTACCAGCAACGCCAGGCGCAACGCGATCAGTTGCAGAATCTGGTTGCAGACTATCGAAAGAGACTGGCTGAATTGTATGAGCAGTCAATACCCGTCGATAAGAAACGCGAGGCCAAGGCGGCAATCTTTGCAGAGTTAGGCGCGGCCATAAAAACCATGTATGCCGGCAACGCTGTGCCTGGTTGGTTTAGAGACCCCATAAATAACGCGACCCTGATTCCACTCGCTCTATACAGGGATAATCTGCCCGCTTTTCGTGAAATCTTGGGGCAGTGCCAATACGACTTCGCTTGTTTTTACGGTCGCGTAGAAGACCTGGCTGAACTATCGTCACTGCAGCGTCAAGTTTCGCTGATTAGATTGGTAGAGCTCAGCGCCCAGCGTGTTTTCGTAGAATACTGTAGCGTGCGTTCCGACCTCGATCCTTGAGCATCGTCGGAACGACGCTTTCGAGTGAGCGCGGTGTTATGCCAAGTTGGGTGATCCCATTCTCATCGGCAATATTGTCGATGCTTAATGAACGTAGATTATCGATTGAGAATGGTTTGCCGGGGATCCACTCAAAAACTTGTGCCTGCAGTGAAGCAAGGCCATCGGGCAGACCCATAACGGCCCGATGTAATCCCATGCAGTCTGCGATATAGGTGACGATGTCCCGCAGTGCGTAGGTTCTTGGCCCACACAGGGTGAAAGTTTTGCCAAAGCAGGATTTGTCGTCCATTGACCGGAAGAAGGCGGCCGCCACGTCACCGACGAATACGGGCTGGAATCGCGCGTCCGGCTTAGCCAGTGGAAATAGCGGCAGATGTCGCAGCAGCTCCGCGAAGCGATTGATGAAGCCATCGCCGCTGCCAAAAATGACTGATGGTTGAAATATGGTGTAGCTCACGGCGGGTGGGCAGTGGGCGCGGATAAATAACTCGGCTTTACCTTTGCTTGCCAGGTAATGGCTGGGACCGTCGTCTGCGTGCGCTTTGAGCGCACTCATGTGCAGTAGCCGAGGCACGCCGCATTGTTTGCAGGCTGTGACTATCTTTTCAGTTAGTTCGACATGCGCATGGGTGAAACCATTACCGTGGTCTCTGCCACGTTCATTCAAAATACCGACCAGGTTGATTGCGACATCAGAATCGATAAGCAATTGGCGTAGCACACCGCTGTCATGAATATCTGCCTCGACGACTTTTACCGACTGCATTACTGCCATGTCTTTATGTAAAGCTCGAAGACGAGTGGGAACAACTACCCGATGTCCGGCCGCCGCGAGCCGCGCGACCAGTTGGCGGCCGACAAAGCCGCTGCCACCGAATACGCACACTGTATGAGTTTTCATTATTTGCTCCGGCTACGTGTCACGGGGTGATAATTGTACATGGCGCGGTCAGGCTAAATTTAGATCAATAAAAAAGGCGCTGCGAATGTCGCAGCGCCTTTTGCATGGTTTGCCTTCGTGGAATCTCGCCGTTTAGCGAATCTGCAACATTATTGCTCGATCACCGCGGGCTACCAGCAAGAATAAAATGTCATTGTTCTTGGCCAGCTCCTGCAGCTCCTCAAGGTTGCCGACGGCGCGTCGATTGATCGCAGTAATCACGTCACCGACTCGTAACCCACGCTGCGCAGCTGGGCTGCCAGGTTCAACCGCTGTGACTTCGACGCCAGCACCGATGGTGGTTTTAGAGTTTGCAAATTGCGCGCCAGCGAGACCTGGGTGGATGTCATTACCTTCGCCCTGATTCGCGACAAGGCGATCGAGTGTAGCGGTCGTTTTGCGGGTTTTATCTCCGCGCATGTAGGAAATATTGACCTTGTCACCGGAACCAAGCAGGCCGATGGTGTTGCGTAATTCGCTCGCACCAATAATTCTCTTGCCGTTAACTTCGGTGATGATGTCATCAACTTTCAAACCTGCTTTTTCAGCTGCTGAGCCGGGTTCAACACCGGAGATTAGCGCGCCATTTTCCACTGTAGCGCCGATGACTTTGGCGTTTTGTGCGTCAATCGTAGTTATCGAAACACCCAGCAGGCCGCGACGAACTTCACCGAAATCAATAATCTGGCGCATTATCGATTTGGCAATACTTGATGGAACGGCAAAGCCGATGCCAACATTGCCGCCAGAGCCGCTGATGATTGCCGAATTAATACCGACCAGCTCGCCGCGCATGTTGACCAGAGCGCCACCTGAATTTCCGGGATTGATGGAGGCGTCTGTCTGGATGAAATCTTCGTATCCGTCACGGCTGATGCCAGTACGGCCGAGGGCGCTGACGATACCGGACGTAACTGTGTGACCCAGGCCAAACGGGTTGCCGATGGCGATCACAAAGTCTCCAACCTGCAGGTTCGTTGAGTCGCCGATGGCGATTTCGGTAAGGTTCTTGGCGTCTACTTTGATAACGGCAATATCTGTTGCCGCGTCAGAGCCGACGACTACAGCATCAAGGACTTCATCATCCAGCAGGCTGATTTGAATCTCGTCAGCGTTCTCAACAACGTGGTGATTAGTGAGAATGTAACCATTTTTGGCATCGATAATTACGCCTGATCCGGCGCTTGCTATGTGTCTGGGTGCACCGCTTGCACCAGGATGATCCGGAATGCCGAAGAATCGTCTAAAGGGGTCTTCGCCGAAAGGCGACCGGGATTCGACAGTTTGGCTGACACGGATGTTGACTACCGCAGGGGAGGCCATTTTGACGATCGGAGCGAGACTGGGCAGCGGCTCGTTATTAATGCGTTCCGGCAAAGCGGCATGGCTGCTGGTGCCAGTCAGGAAAAGAAGTAAAACAATTTTCGACAGAGAAACCCTATGCGTCATTTGAGAATGTCCTAGGTAATAGTTTGCTACATTGCACCGTATTCATATGAGGCTGAACCCCTCGTTAACAAGTGCAGGGTACTTGGATGACTCTATATATAGACTAAAAGTTCCTTCATGGCGCTTCTAGCTAATCATTTGTCCGTGGTGCATTGATGCGTGGGAAGGCCGAATCGTCGCAGGGCTAAGGGCAATAATGCGCCACCACCGTTGCACGGCCGCGAGAATTGAATCCAGAAGAACTCGGCTCTTCTTCGATAAAAAAATCAACTAGATAGTCAGGTGGGAAGGAGTTTTGCGGTCCGTCGATCGTGTTTCCGATGCCGTTGAGCGCTGACTAAAAAGCCCTGAAAAACTAGTGAAAATGCCAGATTATGTTGCAAGAATTGGTTTTTTTATGCCTACTAGATGTTGTGGAGTAGCTAGTCGCGGGAAAGTAGAAAAAAAAGTTCATGTTTTTAAAGCAAATTTTATGAAATATAGTATAAGCCATTGAAAATGTTAATTTTAGATATGGTTAATTAATTGCCGCAAGGTCTTGACAGAGGCGCTGCGCAGGCATAATCTTTATCTCAACTTGGCACTACATCTTGTGCCTTAAAAAAATGAAAATAGTTGCCAGTTTTGGCTTTAGCCGGCGTAGTTATATGTATCGGTGACTGGGATTCTATTCGCTGTCGTTCATGGACGATAACAATTAAAAGGGCAGCCTCCTTTAAGGGGTTTTTCGGGGAGAAAAGGGACAAAATGAAGTCCGCTATGAAATTGGGCACAAAAGCAGTAGCCGAAATAACGATTCAGCCCGCATCGCTGGATATTTGGAACGCTAAATATCGATTGTCATCCAAGGATGGCAATGACATTGATATCACCATTGACGATACGTATAAGCGCGTCGCACATGCGCTGGCAGATGTTGAAGAAGAGTCCCTGCGAGACAAGTGGTATCCGGAATTTCTCTGGGCGTTGCGCAGTGGTGCAATTCCGGCAGGCCGCATCATTTCGAATGCAGGCGCACAAGCGCATAAGCCAGCGACGTCGACTATCAATTGCACCGTCTCAGGTACGGTTGCTGACTCGATGGATAACATTTTAAACAAGGTTCATGAGGCGGGTCTGACACTCAAGGCTGGCTGTGGCATTGGCTATGAATTTTCGACGCTGCGTCCCAAGGGTGCTTACGTAACGGGCGCCGGCTCATTTACTTCTGGCCCGCTTTCCTTCATGGATATTTATGATCGGATGTGTTTCACCGTGTCATCGGCAGGAGGGCGTCGTGGTGCCCAGATGGCTACATTTGATGTGGGTCATCCGGATGTCATGGACTTTATTCGCGCCAAACGTGAAAACGGGCGCCTGCGGCAGTTCAATCTTTCGTTACTTGTAACGGACGAGTTCATGCAGGCTGTCATTGCGGACGAGGATTGGCAACTCGCTTTTCCTGTTTGTAAAAAAGAGATTGAAAACGATCAGTTGGATGTTTCGGACGGGAGCCAGTTTGTCTGGAGAACCTGGCCGGAAGAGGGCGATTACGTAAGGGATGATCATGGTTTGGTTGCCTGCAAGGTATACCGAACCATGCCGGCGCGTCGGGTCTGGGACGTCATTATGGCGTCGACTTACGATTTTGCAGAGCCTGGATTCGTGTTGATCGATAAGGTCAACGAAATGAATAACAACTGGTTTACGGAAAATATTCGTGCGACGAATCCTTGCGGTGAACAGCCACTACCGCCATACGGATCGTGCTTGCTGGGATCGATTAACCTGACCAAGCTGGTACTTGATCCGTTTACAGATGGCGCTCGTTTTGATTGGAATGAATTCCGCAAGCTTGTTCAGGTATTCACACGAATGCTCGATAACGTCGTGGAGATTAACGGGCTACCGCTGGCACGGCAGCGCGATGAAATTAATCGTAAGCGCCGTCATGGGATGGGCTTCCTTGGTCTTGGCTCTACAATCACGATGCTTGGCATGAAATATGGTTCCGAAGATTCCGTGACCTTTACCGAGGAGGTTGCTAAGCAATTGGCGATCGCCGGCTGGGAGGCAGGGTTAGAGCTGGCCAAGGAAAAGGGTCCTGCGCCCATAATGAACGAAATGTTCGAAGTCACTCGATTCATGCTACATCAGCGGCCCGAAATGATTACTGACGGCTATCGGGTTGGCGATAAAGTCGCCGGCCGCGTATTGCATAGCCGCTACAGCCGATACATGCAGCGGATTGGCAGTGAGAAGCCGGAATTGGTTGCTGAGTTGGCTGAAGTCGGCGCCAGGTTTACGCACCACAGCTCTATTGCGCCGACAGGCACAATTTCATTGTCACTGGCGAATAACGCCAGTAACGGTATCGAACCAAGTTTTGCCCATCACTATTTTCGCAACGTGATCAGGGAAGGGAAGAAATCGAAAGAGAAAGTCGACGTATTCTCGTTCGAGCTGCTCGCTTATAGAGAGCTGATTAATCCGAACGCGAGACACGACGTTGAGGATGGTAGCGATTGTTTGCCAGATTACTTTATAACGGCATCTGATATCTCTCCGCGGCAGCATGTTGATATCCAGGCAGCCGCACAGAAATGGATCGATTCATCTATTTCGAAAACGGCGAATGTGCCAACAGATTATCCGTATGATGATTTCAAAGAGATCTATTTGTACGCCTATGAGAAAGGGCTGAAAGGATGTACGACCTTCAGATTTAATCCGGAAGCTTTCCAGGGTGTATTGGTTAAAGAGAAAGATCTAAAGAATACGACTTATACGTTTACGCTCGATGATGGCTCGGAAGTGGAGCTTACGGGTGATGAAGAAATCGAATACGATGGCGAGACGCATACAGCTGCTAACTTATTCGATGCTTTAAAAGAGGGTTATTACGGCAAGTTATAGCGGTGCGGTTTGTTTTAGCTGTCGTCAGATTGACGTGGTAGCGAGCAGTAAATAATTGATAGCCGGGCGATCCATGGTATCGCGTGGCAGTAGAAAAAATTGAGGTAAGCAGTACATGAGCTCTATAAAGATCGACAAGAAAATCGTCGGCTATGCAGTAAAGAAGCCAGAAGAGAAAGCCACGCGTCCGAAACCGGAAATTCGCCGCGAACCCCGTGCGGAGGGTAGTGCGGAAGTTATTCGTATGCACGAGAAGCTTGAGCGGCCGGAGGTTTTGATTGGTTCAACCTACAAGGTCAAAACGCCTGTTTCTGATCACGCGATGTATGTAACGATAAATGACATTATTCTCAACGAGGGAACCGAGCACGAACAACGCCGACCCTTTGAGGTCTTCATCAATTCGAAAAACCTGGATCACTACCAGTGGATTGTTGCACTAACCCGCATTATTTCCGCCGTATTCAGGAAGGGTGGCGACGTAACGTTCCTGGTTGATGAGTTGAAGGCTGTTTTTGATCCACGTGGTGGTTATTGGCAGCCCGGTGGTAAATTCATGCCGTCGATCATCGCAGAGTTGGGCTATATTGTTGAGAAGCACCTTATCTGGATAGGGCTCCTGGCTAAACCAGGCCTTGACGAAAACCAGCAAAAGCTGGTTGATGAAAAACGCGCCGAATTTGAGGAGCGCAACAAGCAACAGGATGCTTTTTCCAAGAGCGAATTTCCGGAAGGGGCGCAGCTTTGCGCCAAGTGTAGTGTTGTAGCTGCGGTGATGATGGATGGCTGTATGACTTGCCTGAGTTGCGGCGATTCGAAGTGCGGCTAGAGCCGTTTCCGAATTCTCAAGTTTGAGAATAAATTCCAGTGCTCACAGATGATCGCCATCACTGTGGGCACTGTAGTAATATTCGTCCGTGACTTTACGAATCCCTGATTTTTCCCGCGCCAACGTTTTGGTGGCGGGTGATGTGATGCTGGACCGTTACTGGTTTGGCGGAACCAACCGTATTTCTCCAGAGGCACCGGTGCCCGTTGTCCATATTCAGGACAGCGATGAGCGTCCCGGTGGCGCAGCAAACGTTGCGGTAAACCTCGCAAGCCTTAATGCCAAAACGATGCTCCTTGGCGTTGTTGGTGACGATGAGGCAGGCGATCGACTCCATAAGCTATTGAATGATCTGGCTATTGATTGTCGGTTCACCCGCACCGCGAATCAGCCCACTATTACCAAGACCCGAGTCCTTAGTCGCGGCCAGCAACTTATTCGCCTTGATCAGGAAAAACAGTATCAACAAGATGCCATCGAGGCCTCAGTAGAAGATGCGTTGACGTGGGCCAACATGGTCATTCTCTCTGATTACGGCAAGGGTGCCTTACAGAATATTGAAGACCTGATTGAGCGCTGTTGTGCCAAGGGTCTACCGGTATTGGTGGACCCTAAAGGCACTGATTTCGAACGCTACCGGGGCGCAACCTTGCTTACTCCGAACCAGGGAGAATTTGAAGCCGTCGCTGGCCGCTGCGCTGACGAAGAAGCGCTGGTTACGAAAGCCCGTCAGATGATCGATGATCTTGATCTTGGCGCGCTCCTTGTCACGCGCAGTGAAAAGGGCATGATGATCATGGAGAAGGACGGGGAGCCCACTTTTCTTTCGACCGAGGCCAGGCAGGTTTACGACGTCACCGGCGCCGGTGATACAGTGATTGCTACGCTGGCAGCCGCGCTCGCATCGGGAAGTGATCTGTTTGCAGCGGCTTCGCTGGCTAATCTTGCGGCGGGACTGGTCGTACGCAAGATCGGTGTTGCCACGGCAACCCCGGCCGAACTCAAGGTGGCATTGCATCGACGTGGAAAGGGCGGTCGGGGCATGGTGCCAGAAGCTGAACTACTGGTGCTTGTTGATGAGGTTCGCGAGCGCAATGAAGTTGTCGTAATGACCAATGGGTGTTTTGACGTGCTGCATGCCGGACACGTGGCTTATCTCGAAGAAGCTAAAAGTCTGGGGGATCGCCTTATTGTCGCGGTCAACGATGATGATTCCGTGAGGCGCCTTAAAGGGGAGTCGCGACCGATCAATGCACTGCCGGATCGTATGTCGGTACTTGCGGGTCTTGCGGCCGTTGATTGGGTGGTCCCATTCACCGAAGACACGCCGGCGCGGCTGATTAGTGCAGTTCTGCCAAACATTCTCGTTAAAGGTGGAGATTATAAAGTCAGTGATATCGCTGGAGCCAAAGAAGTATTACGGAACGGCGGAGAGGTAAGAACGCTTGCCTTTCACGAGGGGCATTCATCCACTCGGATCATCAATAGTCTCGCTGACAATTGATGCTGCGACCGCGGCCGCGATAAGGATGACTGTTTGTCTTATTCTGCCGGCACATAGCTGAAGCCGAAAACATGTCTGAACGATTACTGAAAACCAGCCTTGTCCGGATGACGTATTTGGCGGCGGCTTACCTGCTATTACCTTTATTCGTTTTGTACTGGCTATGGCGAGCGGCGTCCAAACCAGTGTACAGGGACCACTTGAGTCAGCGCTTCGGATTCAACTATCCGGAATTTTCCCGCAGCAGTATCTGGATACATGCGGTTTCGGTAGGCGAGGTCCAGGCCTCGATTCCATTAGTGAAGAGTTTGCTCAACGAGTTTCCGGAGCGCGACGTCATTGTAAGTACGGTTACCCCCACTGGAGCGGAGCGAGTCCGGACTTTGTTCGCGGGTAAGGTGCACCATTGTTACATTCCCTACGAATCACCTGGCGCCGTTCGTCGCTTCTTCGATGCGGTTAAGCCTTCACTTGCCCTAATTATGGAGACCGAGCTCTGGCCAAATCTTTTTCACGAATGTGAAGAAAGAAATGTACCTCTGGTTCTCGTGAGTGCAAGAATTTCGGTCAAGTCAGTATCTCGTTATCAGTTTTTGTTGCCCCTGTTTCGAAAGGCGCTGTCACATGGCATTATCATCGCTGCGCAAACTCAGGCCGATGAAGAGAGATTCCTGTCACTAGGTGCCGAGCCGCAGCGAACATCAGTAATGGGGAATATAAAATTCGATGTTGACTGCCCAGTCAATCTCCGGGCAGATGGTGCTGCGTTGCGCAAAAAAAGTTTTGGGGACCGGCCTGTATGGGTCGCGGGTAGTACCCATGAGGGTGAAGAAGAAATAATTCTGCAGGCCCATCAGATATTAATGCAGTCCTTGCCTGACGCGTTGCTGGTATTGGTGCCGAGACATCCGGAGCGATTTTCCGTTGTTCGCGGTCTGTTGGACAAACATGGATTGCGCGTTTCGGAGCGGTCCACGAACCAGATTTGTTCTGCGGAAAGCCAGGTTTTCCTGGGTGACACCATGGGCGAATTACTGCTGTTCTACGCGGCCAGCGATGTTGCGTTTGTCGGCGGCAGTCTGGTACCAATTGGCGGTCATAATATGCTGGAGCCGGCGATGTTGGGTTTGCCAATAATTACAGGCCCGCACGTTTTTAATGCGCAGGACATCGCCGATTTATTTATTGATGATGGCGCGGCGGTCTTGGTGGATAACGCCGTCGAGTTGGCTGAGACGGTTTGTAATCTGCTGACGAACTCTGCTGAAAGGACGGCGATCGGCGGCAGGGGTGAGCAACTCTTACGGCGCAATCGAGGCGCGTTGCGGCGTTTGTTGACGCTGCTTTTGCCTCTGGTCAACGCCGCTAAGGAACGGCGCTAACCAGAGTTCATATCATCAGCTGCCTTGATTTTTGATTTTCTCTTCCGCAGGTACGCGCTCTTCAAGCCATGCATCTATGCGCTCTAAATCCTGTACTTGCAACGTCCCGGCGGCATTCTTGAGCTTCAGCACATTCATCAGGTATTCGTAACGACTTGCGTAGTAATTCGTGATTGCGACATAGACGGCGCGTTGTGCGACCAACACGTCAACAATCGTACGAGTACCCACTTCAAAACCGGCCTCTGTAGCCTGTAGTGCCGTGCGGCTTGAGGCGACCGCTTGCTTTAATGCTTTAACGCGCGAAATTTCGGAGAGTACACCAAGGTACGCATCGCGCGTTTGGCGTTCTGTTTCTCTGGCTATGCGCTGCAATTGCTCTTTGGATGCACGATGTAGATGCACCGCCTCCCGCACACGTGACGATGTTCGCCCGCCGCTGAACAGCGGTATATTTAACTGCAATGCTATTTGGTCGCTACCAAGCTCGCTGGATGAGGTTATATTATCCAGCCTGTCTGTGTAGTCGCCGTTCTGGTTTGTATGCCTTGCGGTCAATTCCAAGGTTGGGTAATGGCCGGTCTGTCTGAAGCTAACTTCGGCTCGAGCAATTTCCTCATCCAATCTACTCGCTACCAGATTCAGGTTCTGGTTCATTGCCTGGTCAACCCAAGATGATTCATTTTCCGGATTAGGCGTGGGAAGGGGGAAGTCTTCAACCGGGGCTGATAATGAAGCGGAGTATTGCCCCGTGATTTCACGCAAATACTCTCTGGCAGTAGCGAGATCACGTTTTGCGCCAATTTCGGCAGCGATTGACTGGTCGTAAGCCGCTTGCGACTCCTGTACATCAGTAATGGCTATCAGGCCGACCTCGAACCTTTGTTTGGCTTGTTCGAGCTGACGTGCAATTGCTGATCTGTCCGCATTGATTGAAGTCAGTCGGTCCTCTGCAGCCAGCACCGCTACGTAACGAATCGCGACCCGCAGTATTAATGCTTGCTGCGCGGCTTCGCGGACTGCCTCTGCTTTGGCAACAAGTTTGTTGGCTTGTTGCAACCCCACAACCTGATCCCAGCGAAAGATTGATTGAGTGAGGCTTACGCTCCAAAAATCGCCCTTTGTTTCGCTTGAGCTTGGAATAGTTTGGGAAGGAAAGCCTGGTAACGAAGGGGTTACCTGGCTGCCATCTTGTGTATTCTTGGAGTAGCCTGCTGCGGCGTTGAGCTGCGGTAACATGGCTGCTCGTGCTTGCGGTATGGCTTCCAGTGCCGCCAAACGTCTGGCTTCCGCTTCGTGGATCAAAGGATCGCTTTGCAGCGCCTGTTGGTAAACCTCCAGAAGTGTATCTGCGTTTGCCAGTCCAGGAGCTGCCAGTGTGATCATGCCTACAAGCAGGTATTTGATTTTGTTCATTGTTATAGGTCCTGAGTTCATCTTAATTACGAGCCGGTGTGCTAAAACCCGGTTATGGCTCCGGTGCTTGTTTGTGTGCTGGCCCATATTATTAACGTTTCATGTGTTATAGTCAACTATAACACCGCATCACTTAATTGCATATTCTTTTAACATTGCCTGCGTTTAGTAGCGTGGCACATTCTCATCCACTTCAATCGACCAGGCATCAATCCCGCCCTTCATATTGGCCACCAGCTTAAATCCGCGCTGGCTGAGAAAGGTCGCAACCTGCGCACTGCGAACTCCGGAGTGGCAGATCACCGCCAGCGGTACAGAGTCGTCCAGCTCATCAAGGCGTGATGGGATTTCGCCCATCGGAATGCAAATGGCATCTTCAATTGATGCTGTGGAAATTTCCCACATCTCCCGGACATCTAAAAGCTGCCAAAGTTCTCCGGCATCGCATCTACGCAGGAATTCAGTGGGGGTTATTTGCTGAATCAACAGACGGGCGCTCCATGCAGATGGCTAGGCCTTAACCAATAAGATTGCAAATATACACTGTTGCCCGACGAGATGTAGGGGCAGCGGCGTCTTCTACATTTCAGTCAATCTAAAAGCTGAAAGTAGCAGGCCTGGGCGCATTACGTAGCGGCGGAATGGTTGTTTCGAACAATGTTTCGGAAGCGAACTCTGTAGCGCTAAGTCGAGTTACAAGTCTGGCCTCCATCAACGGCTCGCTACCGACTATGAGGAAAAGTCTACCGCCCTGCTTCAAGGCGTCGGCGTAGCGCTGGTCGTACAACGGCATAGATCCAGTAACTGCGATAACGTCAAAGGTTCCGGCCGGCAGCTCTTCGGTGGCATCCATGGATTGCAACGAGCAATTGGCAATGCCGGCATCGGCCAGCAGTTCTTTTGCGGCTGCAATGAAATCAGGATAAATGTCGATGCTGCAAACGCTTTGTCCCATTTTGCCCAGGCAGGCTGTTAGATAGCCGCTTCCAGTGCCAACTTCCAGTATGGAATCAGTGGGTTTGATTTCAAGAGACTGGAGCAAGCGCCCCTCAACCGAGGGCATCATCATGCGTTCCTCGTGTGGCAATGGAATTTGTGTGTCTGCATATGCTAGTGCCCGGTATTTGACCGGTACAAATTCGTCGCGCGCAAGTTCGGAAAAAACCGCCAATACTTGACCGTCGAGAACCTCAGCGGGACGAATCTGTTGTCGAATCATTTGACCGCGTGCAATTTCCATTTCCATGACTAGCTAACCTCTTAATTCTTTGAATTACATAATAAAAGTGATTAGGTTAAATATTATGCTGACTTTTATATTAAGCCTGATTTCGTAAGTCCTTCCCGGTCGTTTCTGAATTATGGTTAATTGCAGCAGTGTACGCATGAAGCTGGGCTATGCTTGGCCGAGCACGGCTTTATGCTCTTGAAACACAACATATTTAAGGTCATGGCGCTGTGCAATATGTGCTCAATAATAATAACTGTTAAATAGATGGCGATTGACGACAACCATTTCCGCCTCGTTTTGCGATTTTTTTACGTCCCAATTTCTGCAATACGGCCGGAGAGCCAGTTTTTCAATGTAATTATCGCCCCGGCGCCAGGTGCTTGATGTCCGTAGATTTACTCATTGCCATACTCATCGTCGCGCTAGCTGCAGCGTCGGCTACAGGTATTACGGTGTGGGTAACAGCCCGTCGCCAGCGAGCACGACTGCAGGCCTTGCAAACAGAGCTCGTGGAGGTCTCGGCGGATGCCGTAATGGGTCGCCGACTGACGATCAGAGGCAACGGAGAAGTTGGTGAGTTGCAGCGCACCATAAACAAGCTTTTTGATGCGCTGAATGAACAGGACGAACGCATTCACGAACGCGACAAGCTGGTTACAAATTTTGCAAGCACCCTCCCAGAGATCGTCCTGATACATGATGATCGAATTTTGCTCGCCAACGACAGTGCTGCAGCTCTCGTCGGTCTCGACGCTCTGCAGCTCGAGGGCAGAGAAGCCGCGGACTTGATTAAACCAGCCTACCGCGCTCTATTCCGCAAGACAATGACAAAGCGGCTGGCAGGAGAAGAGGCGCCGCGGCGGCTGGAAATTCAACTAATTAACGGCAATGAACAAGGCCTCTGGGTTGAGGTACAAAGTACGATTATTGATTTCCGTGGTAAACCGGCAATCCTGACTATTGCTCGTGATGTTAGCTACAGGAAGAACCTGGAGGTATCTCTGGGGCGCAGCAAGCGCCAGGCACAATACACCCTTGAGTCGATTTCGGAGGGCGTTATTACGACTGACAGTACGGGCGTGATTGATTATATGAATCGTGCTGCCGAAAAGCTGACCGGAGTTAATCGTGATGATGCCGTTGGCAAAAAGACAGGTGAATTATTTGCCTTGATTGATGAGACCGACCGGCGGTCATTGGGCGATCCCGTCGAGCGTTGTCTAGCCATGCGTCGCCGAGTCAACATGGGGCGACGCGCTCTTTTGGTCAGCCACAAGACAGAGCAAGAGCAGTCAACCGAAATAACGGCCTCGCCAATCAGGGGGCCTGGTAACGAAATATCGGGGACAGTCGTTGTTCTGCACGACGTCAGCGAGATACGTGGCCTCACCCGGCAGATGAGCTACCAGGCGACCCACGATGCCTTGACCGGTCTAATCAATCGCCGGGAATTCGAGCGACGTCTCCAAGATGCGGTGGATGCTGCGAGAGCCGAAAATACGGGACACATATTGTGCTTCATGGATCTAGATCGTTTCAAAGCCGTCAATGACAGCTGTGGTCATCTTGCCGGCGACAACATGCTGCGGGAGGTTGCAGCACTGCTCAAGGAGCACGTGCGAGATTCTGACGTCGTCGCCCGTCTGGGTGGCGATGAATTTGGTTTGCTGCTTACTGGTTGTCCGCTGGAGAAAGCGCGCCAGATTGCATCTGACCTTTGCAATGCGGTCGCCGATTATCGCTTTGTATGGCAAGACAAGATTTTCAGTATAGGAATTTCTATAGGACTGGTCGAAATTAGCCATGGTAGCGGTGCACTGCAGGATATTTTGAGTGCTGCCGACTCGGCCTGTTACGTGGCGAAGCAGCGCGGTCGCGGGCAGATTCATGTGTACTCGGCGAGAGACGCAGCCGCGGCTCGGGAGAGGGGAGAGATTCAGTGGTTGCGGGAGATGCAGACTGCCCTGACGGACGATGGCTTCGTACTGGCGACGCAACCGATAATCAGTTTTGGGCCACAGGATGGCAGTGGGCCTTCGGTTGAGATCTTGTTACGCCTGCCAGACGAACACGGTCGCTATGCCCGAACGGCAGATTTTCTGCAGCCTGCAGAGCGCTATCAGCTTATGCCGCAGATTGACCGCTGGGTTGTGCAGGCGAGTTTGTCAGCAATCAGTCGCGGGGATATCAAGGTAGCGCGAAATCGCAGTGCCATGATCAATATATCCGGGCAAACCCTGGGAGATGAAGGATTCCTTGAGTTTGTTGTCGAAGCTCTGGACCGCAGTGGAGTACCGCCCGCACGCATCTGTTTCGAGGTCGCTGAATCCGCGATCGCAGATAACTTGCAGAGCGCCCAACGCTTTATAGAGGTCTTGCACGGCATCGGCTGTGAGTTCGCACTGGATGATTTCGGCAGTGGCCTGGGTGCATTTTCGAACCTGAAGCAGTTACCTATCGACTACGTAAAAATTGACGGCACCTTTACTCGCAACCTTGTGTCAGATCAGGTTAACCAGGAGATGGTCTCGGCGATGATCAAGCTGGCCAGGACGATGGAGTTCAAAGTTGTGGCTGAACAGGTCGAGGAGCAGGAGGATTTTGATTGGTTGCGCGATGTTGGTGTCCATTATGCGCAGGGACATTTCATTGAGAAACCGAACTTGCTGGGGGCCAGGCCAACTGGACCTCTCGGTCGCTTGAACTAAGCAATTTTCAGATGAAAAAAAACGCCGGGCAATGCCCGGCGTTTTTCGTTCTTACTGTCATGTTGCTTGTTTAGAGCAAAGGAACCATAAGCAGCGCGACGATGTTGATGATCTTGATCAGCGGGTTAATAGCCGGGCCTGCTGTATCTTTGTACGGGTCACCTACTGTGTCGCCGGTCACTGCAGCCTTGTGAGCATCAGATCCCTTGCCACCACAGTTGCCGTCTTCAATGTACTTCTTCGCGTTGTCCCATGCACCACCACCGGCGGTCATTGAAATTGCAACGAACAAGCCTGTGACGATCGTCCCAAGCAACAAACCGCCCAGGGCGATAGGGCCGAGTAGGAAGCCAACCAGAAGCGGTACTGCGATCGGCAGGATGGAAGGAACGATCATTTCGCGGATAGCAGCCTTGGTCAACAGGTCAACTGCACGACCGTATTCCGGTTTGCCTGTGCCTTCCATGATGCCTTCGATTTCGCGGAACTGACGGCGAACCTCTGTTACTACAGCACCAGCTGCACGTCCCACAGCTTCCATAGCCATTGCGCCGAACAGGTAAGGTACGAGACCACCGATGAACAAGCCGATGATTACGCGATAATCAGACAGTTCGAAGCTGGCAACGATACCCTGACCTTCGAGTGCATTCGTGTAATCGGCAAACAGAACGAGCGCTGCCAGTCCGGCAGAACCAATGGCGTAGCCCTTGGTAACAGCCTTGGTGGTGTTGCCAACGGCATCCAGCTGATCGGTAATCGTACGAACTTCCGAAGGTAGTTCTGACATTTCAGCAATGCCGCCAGCGTTATCCGTGATCGGGCCAAATGCGTCCAATGCAACAACAACACCCGTCATAGACAGCATTGCTGTTGCGGCGATTGCGATGTTGTAGAGGCCACCGAGGTGCACACCTTCCGGAGCCAGCTGGAACGCGCCCCAGATGGCGAGGCAGACTGAAATAACTGGCAGTGCCGTTGCTTTCATCGAAATACCGAGGCCAGCGATGATATTGGTTGCGTCGCCAGTCTTACAGGCTTCCGCGATGGTGCGAACGGGCTTGTACTCTGTGCTGGTGTAGTACTCGGTTATGACAACCAGTGCCGCCGTCAGGCCAAGCCCGATCAACGTAGAGTAGAAAATACCAGAGGCGTATTCGGGGGCAATCAGCATATCCGTAATAAAGTAGAACGCAATCGCTGCCAGTACTGCCGCTACGATCATACCTTTGTATAGAGCTCCCATGACCTTGCCGCCATCAGAGGTCTTAACGAAGAATGTGCCGACGATGGAAGCGACAATAGATACCGCGCCGAGGACCAGCGGATAAAATACAGCCGCTATGCCGAACGTGTTAATCATCAGGCTACCAAGCAGCATGGTGGCGATAATTGTTACGGCGTAGGTCTCAAACAAGTCAGCTGCCATACCTGCGCAGTCACCGACGTTGTCGCCAACGTTATCAGCAATAACGCCAGGGTTACGGGGATCATCTTCCGGGATGCCCGCTTCTACCTTGCCCACCAGGTCAGCGCCGACGTCTGCGCCTTTGGTGAAGATACCGCCGCCGAGTCGGGCGAAAATGGAAATCAGCGAGCCACCAAAAGCGAGGCCTACGAGCGCGTGAAGCGCATCGTCTACGGAGACGTTCATGACGTGGGTCAGGACGAAGTAGTAACCCGCAACGCCTAACAAACCAAGGCCAACTACCAGCATACCGGTGATAGCGCCGCCACGGAAAGCGATGTTCAGCGCAGGATTAACGCCCTTGGTTGCGGCTTGTGCCGTACGTACATTGGCACGTACGGATACGAACATGCCGATGTAGCCGGCCAGGCCAGAAAGAATCGCGCCGATAGCAAAGCCGATGGCAAGCTTGGAGCCAAGAGTCAGCAGCAATACAACAAATAACGCTATGCCAACCATGCCAATAGTGAAGTACTGGCGATTCATGTAGGCGCCGGCGCCTTCCTGAATGGCTTTCGCAATGTCCTGCATACGGTCGTTACCGGCCGGCTGCTTCAGAATCCACTGCGTGGAAATGAGGCCGTAAAGTACCGCTAATACGCCCGCTCCAATCGCAAGCCATAGCGCAAATTCAGTAGTCATCAGATTGTCTCCCAATCATATAAATGACCCCGGTGCGGGAGGCGCCGGGGCAAATTCAAAAAACGTGTTGTCAATTTCGAGTTGTCAAAAGAGTATTCCAAGGCAAAACCCTCGAACTAATGCTTTTGACGATGTTGCGAGTGCTGAGCGCAGGACCACTGTGGTCCAGACTCGGCACCATGCCAAAGTTAAACGGCACCCTGCCAGTTACCCCTTGATTTACAACGTATTTTTACCGATCCGCCAAGTGATTCAATGGCTTCACAGCATCGGCAGGCGGCGCATCATACCACAAAATCTGTCTTTAGCTTTTTTGTAACCGGCTGATTTTTCAGGATTACATAATTTGGCAGACCATTTTTGTACGGTGGGTAATCCTCCCCACGTATTAATGGCTCGAGATAGCGCCGGCAGGCTGCGGTGATGCCAAAACCATCTGCGGTGATATACCGCTTGGGCAACATTTTTTCCTTATTGGCAATTCGCGATAGCGGGGCTTCGTCGATTTTCCATTTGTAGGGGGTATCTGAGACGCGCTTGATGACCGGCATAATGGCAGTCTTGCCTTGCAGCGCAAACTTCACAGCGGCCTCGCCAACGGCGTAGGCCTGTTTGACATCGGTCGCGGAGGCTATGTGGCGCGCGCTGCGCTGTAAATAGTCTGCCACCGCGTAGTGGTACTTAAGACCGAGTTCTTGGCGCACCATATCAGCGACGACCGGCGCGACACCACCAAGCTGGGCGTGACCAAACGCGTCGCGGGTACCGGCCTCCGCCAGGAATTTACCATCGGCGTAGCGCGCCCCCTCGCTGACAACGATGACACAATAATCGTAGCGATCCACGCATTCTTTGACTCTTTGTAAAAATGCTTTTTTATTAAATGGCACTTCCGGAAACAGGATGATATGGGGCGCTTCGGCGGGTGTCTTGCCAGCCAGACCGCCGGCCGCGGCTATCCATCCCGCATGCCTGCCCATTACTTCGAGAACGAAAACCTTGGTGGATGTTTTTGCCATCGAAGCGACATCCAGAGCGGCTTCCTGCGTGGAAACAGCGATGTACTTGGCAACAGAGCCGAATCCAGGGCAATTGTCGGTGATCGGCAGGTCGTTATCGACGGTTTTTGGAATGCCGAGGCAAGCTACGGGGTAGCCCATTTGCCGGCTGATCTGCGATACCTTATGTGCGGTATCCATTGAGTCGTTGCCGCCGTTGTAAAAAAAGTAACCGATATCGTGTGCTTTAAATACCTCGATAAGACGCTCGTACTCGAGTCTGTTTTCCTCAATGCCCTTCAATTTGTAGCGAGCTGAGCCAAAGGCACCGCCGGGAGTATGGCGGAGTGCTGCAATAGTTCTCGCTGACTCCTTGTTCGTGTCAATCATGTCCTCTGTGAGCGCGCCGATAATGCCGTTGCGGCCGGCATAAACATTGGCGATCTGGTTTTTATGCTTGCGGGCCATTTCTATGACGCCGCAGGCGGAAGCATTAATTACTGCGGTAACACCGCCTGATTGAGCATAAAACGCATTCTTTTTTGCCATGGTTTGAATTACCTTTCTGAGACAGTCGCTGTGTTAAAGCCGAATGTAAGGATAGCGGAATCCGGCCCGCGGATCATTCCTGTTAGAGCAATGGGCATTTTCAAAATAGCGGGCTTTGACTACGTAAAACCCGAATTGACCTCACAGACCATTGTCGGTAGCTTAGGCCGCCCTGCAGTAAGGCGTGGCTTCACAATCGGTCATGTAACTGCGATTTCGACGATGAGAATCAAGTAATGCGTATTGTCCTTTTAGGCGCACCAGGCTCGGGTAAAGGCACCCAGGCCCAGAAACTCATGGCTGACGAGAATATCCCGCAAATTTCGACTGGCGATATGTTGCGTGCAGCAGTGGCCGAGGGAACGGAATTCGGTCGCAAAGCCAAGGAAATAATGGATGCCGGCCAGCTCGTGTCCGATGAAGTGGTGCTTGGCATCATTCGGGATCGGCTGGCACAAGCAGATGTTGGCAACGGTTTCATACTTGATGGCTTCCCGCGTACTGAACAGCAGGCTGAGGATCTCGCCGTGCTACTTGACGAAATGGATCAGCCGCTGGATTACGCGATCCTCATGGATGTGGACTTTGACGTCCTGATGAAACGTCTGACCGGGCGGCGCACGTGTTCGTTGACCGGTAAATTATTGAACGTCTATTTTTCGCCGCAAAGCGAGCTTGATGAATGCACTGACGCCGGTGGCGAACTGATTGCTCGTGCCGACGACAATGAAGAAACGATCGGCAATCGCCTGTCTGTGTATCGTGAGCAGACAGAGCCGGTCGTTGGTTATTACCGAACACGAGGCAATCTGCTGGAGGTCGATGCCGACGGCAGTATCGACGATGTTTATGCCCGCCTCAGGACAGCCGTTAAGGCCTAATTTTCAAGCAGCTCCAACAATTGGTCGCCTACTACCTGCTGGCGCCAACCCGAAAATACCCGTGACGCGCGTTCGCCGCAAATGGCGTCAGCTAACTCTTTTCTGGGGGCCAGAATTTCGGCGGCAACATTGAGGTCCTTGGCGATAATGGCAACTCTGGCTGCCAACACTTTTAGTAGCGCCTTGTCAGCCTCATCCGGCCGCTGTGGGGGCTCATAGTCTGTCGCTACACCGGGCTCTTTGATGATTTGCAGTAATTGTTGTCCCTGCCGCTGAAGGGTTCCCTCGGACATTCCTTCTACCGCACCGAGCGCGCTCAGTGAGCGTGGCTGGTCAATGGCCAGTTCAAGCAAGACAGTATCTTTCATGATCCACTGTCGTGGCCGGTTTCTCGTCTCGGCCCGCCGTTCGCGCCATTCAGCGAGCACCTCGGCAATGCTGCGAGCGCTGCCGCTCAAATTCCTGGCACCCTTGACGCGGTTAATCGCTGTTCCGTGCTCGCTTGCATACAAGGATCGATCAAGCATGGCCGCCGAGTCTTCCAGAGCCCAATTAAGTCTGCCCAATTCGCGTAATTGTTCGGTCAGAATTTCATAGGCAGGTAACAGGTATTCAACATCTTCGGCAGCGTATTCGAGAACAGCCTGTTGAAGAGGGCGCTTGCTCCAATCCGCTCGCGTATGTGACTTTGGCAGCTCAACAGAAAATAATGTCTTAACGAGATTGGCGTAACCCATTTGTGGTGCGTGGCCAAGAAACGCGGCGCCGATTTGTGTATCGAAAATATGCGATGGCATGCAATTGGCGGTCTGGTAAAGAACTTCGATATCCTGTCGCCCTGAATGTACAACCAGTTGGCATTGCATAAGTTTTTGCCAGAAAGGAGCGAGCTCCATATCTGCGAGGGGGTCCGCACAATAGATGTGGTGACCGGTATTGAGCTGCACCAGACACAGTTGCGCGTAATAGGTTTTCTCCCTCATGAACTCGGTGTCGAGACCTATGAGTTGATCTGCCTGCAGGATTGAGCCCAGATCCTCAAGACCGTGCAAATCGTCAACGTAATCAAATGCAGCCATCAATAAACTTCGTGGTTATTCGATTCAACAGGTTAACATGCGATGATTCACCGTGATGACATAAATATGCTGGAGCGCTTGTGCTGGAGTTGCTAAAAACGTTTTTTGATATTTGCTTGTTACGCAAGGGGCCGCAAGCTCTGCCAAGGTCCGGGTTGGTGCTCGTCATAACCCTGGGTATTTACGCTGTACCCGAACTTGCACGCCACGTGTTTGTGGAGCCGCTGTCCTGGCAAGACTTGTATCTGATAATGGTCTCCATACTCGCTGGCATGGGTTTCTATGGACTCGTGCTATTGATTCACGGTTACGCCGGCCGTTTTTTGCAAACGGCCACGGCCATTATTGGATCGGGCGCAATACTGTCGGTGCTGCTTGTGCTCGCGTCGGCGCTTTTTTCCGGAACACCACAATCAGAAAGCCTGCAATTAATAGGTTTGCTGTTGCTTGGCTGGTCGATCCTGATCGAAGGACATATTATTGCGGAGGCGCTGCAGCAACATCGCATGGTCGGTGTTTCGCTGGCGATCGTCGTTGTTATTCTGCAATTTGCCGTTTACGTTATCTTGGGCGGCAACGGCTGAGTCACTATAAGTGCGAATTCACATACTAGGTATCTGCGGGACATTCATGGGTGGGATAGCTGCGCTCGCCAAGGCGGCCGGCTATGAGGTCAGCGGTTCCGACAACAATGTCTATCCACCGATGAGCACGCAGCTCGAGCAGCTGGGCATTTCGATTTATCAAGGCTACGACGCGGCACAGCTTGATCCACCTCCGGATTGCGTTGTTATCGGTAATGCCATGAGTCGCGGAAATCCAGCCGTCGAGGCAGTGCTCAACCTGGGATTGCCTTACAAATCGGGGCCGCAGTGGTTGGCAGAAAATGTGTTGCAGGATCGATGGGTGCTTGCAGTATCTGGAACGCACGGGAAGACGACGACAGCGAGCATGCTGGCGTGGATTCTGGAAGACGCGGGTTTGGAACCGGGATTCCTGATTGGTGGAATTCCCGCTAATTTCGGATTATCGGCTCGCTTTGGCGATGCAAAATTCTTCGTTGTTGAGGCGGATGAATATGACACGGCATTTTTTGACAAGCGCGCGAAATTTGTTCATTACCGGCCGCGCACTCTTGTGATCAACAACATTGAATTTGATCATGCCGATATCTACGCAGACCTCGATGCGATCTATTGGCAGTTTCATCAGCTGCTGCGAACCATCCCGGCAAACGGCCGAATCATTACTAATGCCGCTGATGTGAAAATTCGAAATGTTGTGGAGATGGGTTGCTGGACGCCAATAGAGACCTTTGGTCATGAAGTGAACGCCGATTGGACTGGCCGTTTTGAAGACGCGAAGCAAAGATCAGCCGCCTTTAGTCACGGCAGGGCCGTGGCGAAAAGTGACGACTGGCAAATGGCTGGTGTGCACAATCTTGACAATTCCCTTGCGGCTATTGCGGCGGCTCATCACGTCGGTGTGTCGTTGGAAAAGGCTGTGGATGCCATGTCGCGATTCAAGGGTGTCAAGCGTCGCCTGGAGTTGACGGCCAGCGTTGGTGATATTTCCATATACGATGATTTTGCGCATCACCCGACCGCCATCCGCCAGACGATCGCCGGTATCAAGCAGCGTGATCCGGGCGGCCGTTTGGTGATTGCTCTCGAACCTCGATCGAATACCATGAAGATGGGGGTGCATAACGATACGCTTGCTGCTGCTCTGGCGCAGGCCGATCTGGTTCACGTATTCATTCCGGAGGGCGCGGCAGCACTGGCGGATAATCTGCAGAGCCTGGGAGCGACCCTTCGTTTGCACTATGACTACAAGGATTTGGTGGCTGCTGTTGTCGCAGCGTGTAGACCTGGCGATAACCTCGTATTCATGAGTAATGGTGCCTTTGGTAGTTGCCGCCAAACGGTCACTGAAGAGCTGCAAGTATCGGCCACGGTTTGAGTTTTTTAGTACGGGGTCGAATTTCCAAATTTGCGACCTATACTTAATCAGCATCAGAGTCGGAGCGCAGATGCGCTATCGGTGTCGATTTCGCGCGGTACGTCAGGTAGTACGTGACAAGCAAAGAGTAAGGTGGGGGCCTTTTGAAAATACCATTATTTCCATTGCGGACAGTACTTTATCCCGGCGGGCCATTGCCGCTGCGGATTTTTGAGTCCCGTTATCTGGACATGATTAGTGCCTGCCTGAAGACCAGTGAGCCCTTCGGTGTGTTGTTGATCAAGGATGGCGACGAGACCGGTGAGGCATCGACTTATTCCGTCGGCACGCTTGCAAGCATTACTGACTGGTACCAGGGCAGTGATGGATTGCTGGGAGTCACTGCAGTGGGAGACAAGCGTTTTCGATTGCTGTCTACAGAAAAGCAGGCCGATGGGCTGTTAGTCGGGGAGGTTGAGGTGATCGAAAGCGAGCAAAGTACGCCGATTCCTGAAAAGTTTCAGCCGCTCGCGAAAATTCTCGCCGGCATACTCGATGATCTGGGCAAGCTCTATCAATCATTCGACAGGCATTATGATGATGCCAGTTGGGTGGGCTATCGATTTGCTGAAATTTTGCCCGTCGGCACCGTCCAAAAGCAGTTCTGGCTCGAAAACGATGAGCCATTGCAACGGTTGGAACTGATTAATCGTGTCTTGCGGGAGGTGCACGGGCCGACAGCAGCCGCATAAGCCGCTCGCCGGTCCCATAGGGAGCTTCTGATTTATTCTGAGGGCAGTAGATTGTCAGCGAAAAGATTCAGATTCAAGGCGCCGGTTGCACGTGAGCTGGCTATGGCGAAGATAGGCAACAAGAAGCTGGAATTTTTAGTCGCAAAATACGAGTTCATGAATAGATCAGAGGCTACCTAGACTATTTTCCTGCCGCCATTTCCGCAAATACTTCGTCCGCGGCTGCCAGGGTTGTTTCAATTTCAACGTCGCCGTGAGCTGCCGATACGAACCCAGCTTCGAAAGCAGACGGCGCGAAGTAAATGTTACGCTGCAACATGCCATGGAAGAACTGGCGGAACATGTCGGTATCTGCAGCGGCAACCTGGGTGAAGCTGCGCACGGGGCCTTGATTGCTAAAAACGAAGCCAAACATGCCGCCAATCGCTTCAACCTGCATCGGAACTTCATACTTGCTGGCAAGATCGGCGAGCCCACTGGTAAGGCTTCGCGTGGTTGCCGAGAGTTTCGCGTAAAAATCAGCTGGGCTTAAGCCTTCCAGTGTCGCTAACCCGGCGGCCATTGCAACAGGGTTACCGGACAAGGTTCCTGCCTGGTAGACGGAGCCTTCCGGTGCGAGCTTCGCCATGATATCGGCCCGGCCACCGAAAGCCGCCGTCGGCATGCCTCCACCGACAATCTTGCCGAGTGTCGTCAGGTCGGGCTTTATGTTATAAATTTCTTGAGCGCTGCCTCGAGCCACTCTGAAGCCTGTCATCACTTCGTCAAAAATAAGCACGGCACCTGATTCGTCGCAGCAGCGACGCAGGGTTTCAAGAAAGCCGTCCACTGGCGGAACCATATTCATATTGCCAGCGATAGGTTCGACAATGATGCAAGCCACCTCGCTGCCAATTTCCTTGAAAGCATTTTCCACGGCAGCGATGTTGTTGTACTCGAGTGTAACCGTGTGCTTGGCGAGCCCTGCTGGCACGCCCGGCGAACTTGGCACGCCAAGCGTAAGGGCTCCAGAACCTGCTTTTATCAGCAAGGAGTCGGAGTGCCCGTGGTAGCAACCCTCAAATTTGATGATCGTGTCTCGTCCTGTGTAGCCGCGGGCTAGGCGAATTGCGCTCATCGTCGCTTCCGTGCCAGAGCTCACCATACGCACGCGCTCAATCGACGGCAGTATTGCGCAGATTTTTTGCGCCAATTCAGTTTCCAGAACGCATGGAGCACCGAAACTGAGGCCACGAGCCGCGGTCTTGCAGACAGCGTCGATAACCAGTGGATAGGCGTGGCCAAGAATCATTGGCCCCCAGGACCCCACGTAGTCTATTAATTTGCGACCGTCCTCGGTTTCAACGTAAGCGCCACTCGCACTTTTGAAAAAAACCGGGTCTCCGCCGACGGCGGCGAAAGCGCGTACTGGCGAGTTGACGCCACCGGCGATGACTTTCTTTGCTTCTGAAAACAGGCTCATAAAAACTCCAATAAAAAACGAATGCTACCGAAGAGCGCGGTCAAGTGAAAATTATGCTGTGTAGAGTATGATCACCTTTTAGGGAAATCACTACGCGTCAGCCAAAGATTAACGATATGAATACCTATATGTGCTTAGTCTGCAACTATGTCTATGACGAACAGGAAGGTGATCCGGAGTCTGGTATTGAAACAGGCACTCGCTGGCCGGTTCTTCCCCAGGAGTGGCGCTGCCCGGATTGCGGCGCCGATAAAGAAGAGTTCGAGCCTCTGGAAGTGTAGGCACGGGTCTGCAGACCAACAATCTAGTTCGCGGTCGTGGTGAGTTGTTCCACCGCGATGTTATTTTGTTTAAGCAACGCGGGTACGCCGTCCGGGCCCACCAGGTGCAGAGTGCCGACGATAACCAGGTAGTTCTTGTCGTCTTTTAGCAGTTTGGTTATCTGTCCACGCCACGCAATATTACGATCACGAACGATGCGCGTATAAAGCTCCGGATAGTCGGCAATATCTTGCAGTAGTTCTTTTTCGAGATATGCGCCGTCCCCTCGTTTCCAGGCGCCCACCACATTGTTCATGGATGTTTGTAGATCGCGATTGGATTCCAGAGTTTGCAGCAGCAGATCGCGTTGAGCGTCCAGAGACATAGTTGCCAGGAATTCAAATTGTTCCTGCAAGGTCTCGAGCCCGGTAATTTCTTTGCCGTCTTCAGCTGCTTTGCCCAGCATATGCATTTCGACACCGAACTGAGGGTCGAATCCAAATCTACCCAATAACAGTTGTTCGACGGTCATCGCAGCCAGCCAGGGTCGGCTTTTTTCGAGCAACTCCAGTGGGATATCCAATTCCGCGGCAGCTCGTTCGGTGCGCTCGTAGAGTTCCGCCCCCATTTCATCCCGCAACGTTTCATCGTCGTCAAGCAGGCCAAGTTTCCGAATCAAAACCTGTGCTTGAACCGGGTCGAGATCGTCCATGTCAATTTCCATAATTATGGAGTCGGCATCTTGATAAGCGTCGTCAAAGGCCGCCGGGAGAGGGTAGTCCTGTTCCCGTAACAAATGTATCGAGCCCATCAAATAGATATGATTTGTCGCGCCCGCTATCTTCCAAATGGGTAGAGAGTCCCGGGCGTGCGCGAGGGATCCGCCCCAAATGAGTGCGACAAAGACTAAAAGGCGTGACAGCTGATTCAAACCCAAACTAATTCGGTTGCCAGGGACCCGTCGGGGTTCAGGGTGACGCGACGATAGGCGGGGGGGTTGTCGTCGACCGCGAACTTCTCACTGTACTTGGTAAATTGACGACACGTCGATGGTGTGGCTATAACGCGAACATTGTTGTGCTGTTCTTCATATTCTTGATGCACGTGACCTGACAAGGTTGCCCGAACTTTGGGCATTGCATTCAGCACTGCCAAAAATTCCATCGCGTTCGTCAGGCCGACTTTATCTAGCCATTCACTGTTCATTGCAGCCGGTGGATGATGCAAGCAAACCAAAGCGTGTTTTGCGTCAGATGTGTCAATTTGCTCGCGCAGACGAACCATTTCAGCATTGGCCACTTTGCCAGCCGCGCTTCCTGCTATCGAGCTGTCGATGCCAGATATGATCCAGTCACCGATTTCGTGGCTACCACAGTAGCTAAATGGAGGGGCGCTTAAAACGGTCTGCATTAGCGGAACTACGTCGTGATTTCCGGGTATACATGCAATCGGTAATCCGAGGGTAGAAAAGGTGTCGCGAAATTGTTCGTAGGCCCCGGCTGAATCGTCCTGGATCAGGTCGCCGGTAACAGTAATAAGGTCCGCTATCCAGTCGCTGTCGTAAATGTGCTGCAGTACTTTCAGCAGCGAAGCGTGAGTATTGGTGCCGCGTAATTCGCCCTCGGTGGTGGCAAAAAGATGGGGGTCAGTTACATGCAGGACTCGCACAGGTCGAGAGGCCGTATTGATGCCGATTGTGGTCATGAATCGTCGTGCTTCCCGAGTGCGGTCCGAATTTCCATCATAACTGCAAGCGGTCTTACAGGCCAAGATACAAAAAAGCCCGCACCAACCCACAGTTCTGAGCTGCGGACTATTGCGGGCTTCATATGCGGGCGAATCGTTTAGTAGCGGTAGTAATCTGGTTTAAATGGTCCGGTCTTCGCAACGCCGATGTAGTCAGCTTGCTCATCGGTCAGCTCGGTCAGATGGGCGCCGATTTTTTCCAGATGCAGCGCGGCAACTTTTTCATCCAGCTGCTTCGGTAGCACATAAACCTTCTTTTTGTACTGGTCGGAGCGTTGCCACAATTCTATTTGTGCCAGAACCTGGTTACTGAATGAGTTCGACATAACGAAACTCGGATGGCCGGTGGCGCAACCGAGGTTAACCAGTCGTCCTTCAGCGAGCAGAATGATGCGCTTGCCATCGGGAAACACAATATGGTCGACCTGTGGTTTGATGTTGTCCCACTCATACTTATGCAGGTAAGCGACATCGATTTCATTATCGAAATGGCCAATGTTGCAGATGATGGCCTGGTCCTTCATGCGCTCCATCTGTTCACCGGTGACAACATGGTAGTTGCCGGTGGCCGTGACGATGATGTCTGCTTGTTCACAAGCGCGATCAAATTCGACGACGCGATATCCTTCCATTGATGCCTGCAACGCACAGATCGGGTCAATTTCCGTAACCCATACCGTGGCACCCAGGCCACGCAGCGATTGCGCACAACCTTTGCCCACATCACCGTAACCACACACGATGGCAATTTTTCCCGCAATCATCACGTCTGTTGCGCGTTTGATGCCGTCAACCAGAGATTCGCGGCAACCATAGAGATTGTCGAACTTTGATTTTGTTACCGAGTCGTTCACATTAAATGCAGGGCAGGCCAAACTGCCGTCTTTTTCCATGTCATAAAGACGTTTGACGCCCGTTGTGGTTTCTTCAGACAGGCCCTTAACATTTGTCATGATCTCAGGGTATTTGTCATGCATCAGCTGAGTCAGGTCTCCGCCATCATCCAACAGCATGTTGGGTTGCCAGCCGTCGGGACCATTGATGGTTTGTTCTACGCACCACCAGTAATCATCTTCGGTTTCGCCCTTCCAGGCGAATACGGGCACGCCAGATGCAGCAATTGCGGCGGCCGCGTGATCCTGGGTTGAGAAGATGTTGCACGAAGACCAGCGCACTTCAGCGCCGAGCGCGGTAAGTGTCTCAATCAGCACGGCGGTTTGAATTGTCATATGCAGGCAACCCGCAATACGAGCGCCTTGCAGCGGTTGTGCGGCGCCGAATTCACGTCGCAGAGCCATCAGGCCGGGCATTTCTGTTTCGGCAATCGTGATTTCCTTGCGACCCCATGCCGCCGTCTCAATATTGGCGACTTTGTAGTCATTCTTCTGAATGGCAACGGCTTCGCTGCTCATTGGCATCTCCTCAAGTTTTAATTCGTTAGTCAGGCTTCAGGCGGACACGGCACTGCGTAACGCGTCGGCTTTGTCTGTTCGTTCCCAGCTCAGGTCGAGATCGACCCGGCCGAAATGGCCGTAAGCTGCGGTGGCGCGATAAATCGGTTTAATCAGATCAAGTGTGTGCAGGATGCCATACGGTGTGAGGTCGAAATGCTCACGCACTAGTGCCGTCAGTTTCTCTTCGCTGATCTTGCCGGTACCGAACGTCTGAATACTGATTGAAGTCGGCTCAGCGACACCGATTGCATAGGACACCTGAATCTCGCAGCGGTCGGCCAAGCCGGCGGCCACGATATTCTTGGCAACGTATCGGCAGGCATATGCCGCTGAACGATCGACCTTGGATGGGTCTTTGCCCGAGAATGCGCCGCCACCGTGCCGGGCAGAGCCGCCGTAAGTGTCTACGATTATCTTGCGGCCTGTCAGACCACAGTCGCCCATTGGCCCGCCGATTTCAAAGGCTCCAGTGGGGTTGATGTGGTACTTGGTATCCTTGCTCAGTAGTTTAGCGGGCAGCACTGGTTTGATGATTTCTTCCATGATGCCTTCCTGGAGATCGTTCCAGTTGACGCCACCCTGGTGTTGCGATGACAGCACTACGGCTTCAATGGCAACGGGTTTGTCGTTTTCGTAACGGAAGGTCACCTGGCTCTTCGCATCCGGGCGCAGCCACGGCAATATGCCGGCTTTGCGCACTTCGGCCTGCTTCTGAACCAACCGGTGGGCGAGCGTAATCGGTGCCGGCATCAGCACTTCGGTTTCGTTGGTGGCATAGCCAAACATGAGGCCCTGGTCACCTGCACCCTGGTTTTTTTCGTCAGGCCGGTCAACGCCTTGGGCGATATCAGGAGATTGTTTGCCAATGGCATTCAAGACTGCGCAGGAAGCCCCATCAAATCCCATAGACGAGTCGTTGTAGCCGATCTCAAGGACGGTCTCGCGGACAATTGCCTCGATATCAACCCAGGCACTCGTTGTTACTTCACCAGCGACAAGTACCATTCCGGTCTTGACGAGAGTCTCACAGGCCACGCGAGCCTTGCTGTCCTGAGCAATGATTGCATCGAGAATGGCATCAGAAATTTGGTCAGAAATTTTATCGGGATGGCCTTCGGAAACCGATTCCGAAGTGAATAGATAGCTATCACTCATGGGATTTTTCACATTTTAAGTAGTTAATACAGCCGCGCATTGTAAACCATGGCCGAGGTCAAGCCCATGCTTCCAGGGCTAAATATGTGCCGAAATGGCGATATTTGCTGTAGTTGGCAGGTACCGCCGTAAACATTCGCATGGAGTAGTGACAGTCGTTCAATCCAATCCAGGTTATGTGCGAGGCAGGCAGCAAATTTTCGATGAGAATTGAGGGGTAACCTGTTTGTTGCTTGCGGCGCTGGGAAGAAACAGGGAAAATGCTAGACGTTAACCCCGCCCGATTACTAAACATTACACAGAGAACGGCTTTAGAGGCCGATGGAACTACATGCCAGATAAAATGAGCCGTTCAAGCGGCACCAGCCAGCCGACTCGACGCGACCTGGCAAATGCAATTCGAGCACTTAGCATGGATGCCGTACAGGCAGCCAATTCGGGCCATCCCGGCATGCCGATGGGAATGGCCGACATCGCTGAAGTGCTGTGGAATGATTTTTTGCACCATAACCCCGCCAATCCGCGCTGGACGAATCGCGACCGGTTTGTTTTATCAAATGGTCATGGTTCCATGCTGCTTTACAGCCTGTTGCACCTGAGTGGCTACGCTCTGTCGATGGACGAATTACGAAATTTCCGCCAGTTGGGTTATCGGACGGCAGGTCATCCGGAACGGGATGCCGATCTGGCCATAGAAACGACGACTGGCCCCCTCGGACAGGGCGTCAGTAATGCCGTTGGTATGGCGCTAGCCGAGAAAATGCTCGCGGCGACGTTCAATCGACCCGGTTTCGACATAGTTGATCACAAGACTTATGTGTTTTTGGGAGACGGTTGCCTGATGGAGGGTATATCCCATGAGGCGTGTTCTCTGGCGGGCACATTAAAGCTTGGCAAGTTGATTTGTTTCTATGACGACAATGATATTTCGATCGACGGTGATGTGCACGGCTGGTTTACAGACGATACTGTCAAGCGTTTCGAGTCCTATGGCTGGCAGGTGATATCCGGCGTTGATGGTCACGATAGTGCGGCCATTGAGGCAGCCGTCGCCAAGGCACAATCTGATACTGGCAGACCCACACTGATCTGTTGCAAAACAGTCATTGGCTTCGGTTCACCGAACAAACAAGGGAAAGCCTCATCGCATGGCTCCCCGTTGGGCGCTGACGAGATTGCTGCCGCCCGCACGCAACTCGGTTGGGATTCTGCGCCGTTCGAGATTCCGGCCGCCATTACTACGGCCTGGAATGCCGTGCCAAACGGTACCGCAATCGAAGCAAAATGGAACAAGTTGTTCGCCGAATATTCGGCAGAGTACCCAGAGCTTGCCGAGGAGTACGAGCGCCGCATGCAGGGCGAATTGCCAATAAACTGGACCGCGGCAGCTGACGCCGCCATCAAGAAGATAGCGGCCGCTGGTGAAACCATCGCTACCCGCAAGGCATCTCTCGTGGCGCTGAATGCGTTTGCGCCGAATTTGCCAGAGCTCGCAGGCGGGTCTGCCGACCTGACAGGTTCAAACCTGACTCGGCACGCAGGCTCGGTGCCCATTAGCGGTGCTGACGCCGCCGGTAACTATATTTACTTTGGTGTACGTGAGTTCGGGATGACGGCCATTTGTAATGGCATATCACTGCACGGGGGCATCCTGCCGTATTCGGGCACCTTTCTTACGTTCTCGGATTACGCGCGCAATGCGTTGCGCATGGCCGCATTGATGGCCGCTCAGAACATACTTGTCTATACCCACGATTCAATCGGTTTGGGCGAAGACGGCCCAACTCACCAGCCCGTAGAGCACGTGGCGAGTTTACGTATCATGCCTAATATGCGGGTGTGGCGTCCCTGCGACGCGGTCGAAACGGCCGTCGCCTGGAAGAATGCGATTGAGCGTCGTAATGGTCCAACCAGCCTTATCCTGACTCGCCAAAACCTGCCGCACCAGGCGCGTTCTGACGATAATATCGCGGCCATTAGCAAGGGCGGTTATATCTTGCTGAACTGCGAAGGCCAGCCCGATATCATCCTGATCGCGACAGGCTCAGAGGTGGCGCTTGCTATGGAAGCTGCTTGTGCGCTGTCCGGCCAGGGAATCAAAGCCAGGGTGGTTTCAATGCCATGTACGGATATTTTTGACAGTCAGTCGGCCACTTATCGTGAAAGCGTATTGCCCGCTGCTGTGACGAAGCGCATGGCTATTGAGGCAGGCGTTACAGAAGGTTGGTGGCGCTATGTTGGTGCCGAGGGTCGTGTTGTTGGGATGGATTGTTTTGGCGAGTCAGCACCTGCCGAACAGTTATTTGAGCATTTTGGATTCAGCGTCGATAACGTGGTGAAGGTCGCGAATTCGCTGTTGAAGTAAATTTATATAAATTTTGGCGCATCAATTGTTGTGTGCCGAGCTCTGGTAAATCGTCAGAGATGAATTCAGGAGATTGATATGACGATCAAGATAGGCATTAATGGCTACGGCCGCATTGGCCGCAATGTTTTGCGTGCATTGTACGAAAGCGGCAAGCGCGACCAAATGGAAATTGTTGCCGTCAATGACCTCGGCGATGCTGCAACTAATGCGCATCTCACTCGTCGTGATACCGCCCACGGAGCGTTTCCCGGCACTGTTGAAGTCGATGGTGATTACCTCGTGGTAAACGGTGATCGCATTCGTGTCTTGGCTGAGCGCGATCCGTCCAAACTGCCCTGGGGCGAGCTTGGCGTTGATGTTGTATTTGAATCAACTGGATTTTTTGCATCGAAAGAAAAAGCATCGGCTCATATCGCTGCCGGCGCGAAAAAAGTCATTATTTCGGCACCTGCCGGAACATCAGTTGATGCGACGGTCGTCTATGGCGTTAACCACGGCGTATTGAAAGCTACCGATCAGGTGATTTCCAATGCATCGTGCACGACTAACTGTCTCGCACCGCTCGTTAAACCGCTGCACGAAAAAATTGGCGTCAAGCATGGTTTGATGACGACGATTCACGCATACACCAACGATCAGGTGCTTACCGACGTATTCCACTCTGATTTGCGTCGCGCGCGCTCTGCCACTATGTCACAGATTCCTACCAAGACCGGCGCCGCCGCCGCAGTCGGCCTGGTATTGCCGGAACTTGCTGGCAAGCTTGATGGCTATGCAATGCGTATTCCGACCATTAACGTATCTACCGTTGACTTGACCTTTGTTGCTGCACGCGCAACGACCGTTGCAGAAATTAACAGCATTCTGAAAGAAGCCAGTGAAGGTGAATTGAAAGGCGTACTGGATTACAACGACGAGCCGCTAGTATCAATCGACTTCAATCACAACCCCGCTTCTTCAACATATGATGCGGGCCTGACCAAGGTTATCGATGGCACCTTGGTCAAGGTTTGTGCCTGGTATGACAATGAGTGGGGCTTCTCGAATCGTATGCTTGATACGACACTTGCGTTGATGAACGCAAAATAGGACAAGCATTCGGTGATCTTCAAAGTGCGGCGTTCCGGATTGGCGGGCGCCGCATTTTTTTTGCTTATACGACGCACCCTAGCAGCAGGATGACTATGACTATTAAGAGAATGATGGATCTTGACCTTTCCGGTAAACGTGTATTGATCCGGGAGGATCTCAATGTGCCGCTTGATGGTCGGCGCATAACCAGCGATGCAAGAATTCGCGCCGCTTTGCCAACCATTCGTGCCGCTCTGGATGCGGGCGCTGCTGTGATGCTGATGTCACACCTGGGCCGACCAACAGAGGGGCAGGCGGAGGCGAAATATTCGTTGACACCGGTTGCGCTGCATCTTGCTGAGCTGCTCGGTATTGAGGTGCCGCTTGTTAGTAACTGGATAGATGGCGTTAATGTGGCTCCCGGGAAAATCGTCTTGCTTGAGAACGTACGTTTTCTCAAAGGTGAAAAAGCGAGCGATGAAGCGCTGTCAAAACGCATGGCTGCTTTGTGCGATATTTTCGTAATGGATGCATTTGGTACGGCGCACAGGGCGCAGGCGAGCACTTACGGTGTTGCTCGTTTTGCACCGATCGCGTGTGCAGGGCCCCTGTTATCAAAAGAACTGGATGCCCTTGGCAAGGCGCTGGATAATCCAAGCAGACCTTTGGTAGCAATTGTTGGTGGCTCGAAGGTGTCAACAAAATTGACGGTTCTTGAGTCGCTTGCGTCCATTGTCGATCAACTGATCGTCGGCGGCGGCATAGCAAATACATTTATTGCGGCGGCCGGATACGAGGTAGGCAAGTCACTGTATGAAGAAGACATGAAAGATATCGCAAGTCGTCTTGCGGCGGCCGACGGTAAGGCAACTATTCCAATTCCCGTGGATGTTGTCGTAGCGACTGAGTTTGCGGCGGATGCACCGGCTACGGTCAAGCCAGTTGATGGAGTTGCTGCTGATGAACTGATTCTCGATATTGGCCCACGTACTGCCGCTGATTTTGCGAAAATTCTTAGCGAAGCGGGCACCATAATCTGGAACGGCCCGGTTGGCGTTTTTGAGTTCGAACAGTTTGCTGACGGGACGCGGGTTATTGCCAACGCAATTGCCGCAAGTGGTGCATTTTCGATTGCTGGTGGAGGCGATACACTGGCGGCAATTGACAAGTTCGAAATTGCTGACAAGGTTTCATACATCTCAACCGGAGGTGGCGCCTTCCTGGAGTTTGTAGAAGGCAAGGTGTTGCCAGCCGTTCAAATTCTTGAGCAGCGCGCTGCTGACTAGGTCGGCCACGGGCCAGTAATGGCCAACGTTAATCCGGCGTATTGGATATTGACGAATAGTGTCTTGCCGTCCGGCGCAAAACAAGCGCCGGCTAATTCAGAATCGCTATAGGCGTTGTCGGCGAGCAGGTATTGTTCGCCATTGGGTTTCACGCAGACCAGTCCGGCGTGGCTGGTGTAATCTTCACAAACCACCAAATCACCCCAGGGGCTCACGGTCAGGTTGTCGGCATTTTGCAATACGCTGCCGTGAGTTAATTCCACCACCAGGCGCAGTTTGCCGGGCTGTTCATTTTCCCGGCTTGTACCTTCAAAAGGACTGGGCACGTATTCGAAAATCTGTCCCACCCGATCCTTGCCACCAGATGTGCAGGTGAAGTAGAAGTGGCCGCCGGCCGTGCAGATTCCTTCGCCGCGAGCGAAACGTGCCGCGCCGGCCGCATACCCTCGTAATCTGAGGTCATTCTCCTCGGAGTCCACGTTGTCCAAACTGAGCCAGCGAACGTCCAGCCACTGATCCGGGCGGATATCGTAGGGCGAATTCCAGTTGCGTGTATCCAGTGCCGGCTGGTTCATCGCGACCAATGCTTGTAGTTGGCCACCTTGCGACAAATGTCCCGGTTGATTCGGACAGAAGCGATAAATAAGGCTGCGATCCTTGTCTTCGGTTAAATAGACTACACCGCTACGCAGATCGACCGAGGCTGCTTCGTGTTCAAAGCGACCCATGTCTTTCAAGGGCACTGGTGCAGCGAGTTCCGTTGCTTGCGATGGAACCTCAAAAACATAGCCGTGGCGTTGCTCGCGATAGACCGGCAATAGATATTCGCGGGTCTTGCCTGGAGACGTAAAGCATTCCTCGCATGACAACCAGCTTCCCCAGGGAGTGGGGCCACCTGCACAGTTGTACTCGGTGCCAGCGAGGCTCAAATGTTTGCGTTCTGCTTGTCGAGTGGCTGGGTTGTAGACGACGGTTGTCGTCCCGCCGGTACCCGGTGTCTTACCGTTACCCGCATCATAAAGTCGAGCAGCATCAACTCTGTCCAGGTATTTCAGATTTGAGCCGAAAGCACTGATTTCATCCTGCAGAGGGTGGCTTTCGTGGTTCATAACGAGATTGACGCGACCGTCTTTTCCCGCAAAGGCGGCCATGCCATCCGGTTGACCAGGCATGATCAGGCCGTCGTCCATGGTCTCGCCGGTGTGGGCTATAACTGTGTAGCTAAATCCGCGTGGAAGGTCGATAACCTTGTTCGGATCGGGGAGCAGTTTGCCAAAACCCACTGATCCGCTTGCCGCAGACGAATTTCGCGGCGACCAGCCCGTGACGGATGTCGCAATCAGGGTTTGTACAAACAATCGACGGTCTATCATTCCTGTGTTCCCGGTATCACGCTGCTGCCCAGACTCTTTGTAACTGTAAAATGAAGCACGGGCAATTATAGTTATGGTCGAATAACAGCCCTGTGTAATAATAATCCCATGCAAAGACGAACCAAAATAGTATGTACCCTCGGGCCTGCCAGCGACGATGTCAGTCGTCTGCAGGATTTAATCAAAGCCGGCATGGACGTTGCCCGCCTCAACTTTTCACATGGTGATCATGGGGAACAGCGGCGGCGCGTAAAGAATCTGCGCGAGGCAGCCGCTCTCTGTGGTCGGACTATTGGTCTGATGGGCGATTTGCAGGGTCCGAAAATTCGTGTCCAGCGCTTTGAAAATGGCAGCGTAGACCTGGTTGTGGGCGCGGAATTTTTTCTGGATAGCCAACTTGGGCTCCATGATGGGACGGTCAACGGTGTTGGTGTCGCCTATCCGAGTCTTTCAGAGGATGTCGTAGTTGGCGACACGTTACTACTGAACGACGGCCTGATAACACTCGAAGTCACAAAGATAGAAAATACGCGGGTTCATACGGTGGTCGTCATCGGTGGCATCCTTTCCGATCATAAGGGCGTCAACAAGAGGGGTGGCGGATTGTCCGCTCCTGCGCTGACCGATCGCGATCGCGAAGACATCAAACTCGCTGCGGAGCTCAATGTCGATTTTCTGGCCGTTTCGTTTGTGAGTAGTGCAGAGGATATTGTCGAGGCCCGTCGCTTGCTGCGAGAAGCGGGTAGCCCCGGATTTGTTGTTGCCAAAATCGAGCGCACAGAAGCGATGCACTGCATCGACGAAATTATTGATGCATCAGATGTCATCATGGTGGCGCGCGGCGATCTCGGTGTTGAAATGGGCTACGCGGAGTTGACCGGTATCCAGAAGGGACTGATTCGCAAGACACGCGCCAAAAACAAAATCGTTATTACGGCAACACAAATGATGGAGTCGATGATCAAGAATCCGATTCCAACACGAGCTGAAGTGTCAGACGTTGCCAACGCGGTGATGGATGGAACGGACGCCGTAATGTTGTCTGCTGAAACCGCTGTAGGCTCATTTCCGGTGGAAGCGGTCAAAGCAATGAGTGATGTCTGCATTGGCGCTGAAAAATATGCGTTGCCGCGAGGTCGTGCCACACATCGCATGGATGATCATTTCACATATGTTGATGAAGCGATCGCGATGGCGGTTATGTACACGGCAAATCATCTTGCTGTAAAAGCAATCATTGCGCTGACCGAGTCCGGGTCCACGACTCGGTGGATGTCACGCATTCGTTCTGATATTCCGATTTACGCTTTTACGCCTCATGAAGCCACACGCCGACGGGTTTCGCTGTACAGGGGCGTATATCCGGTCGCGTTCGAAATTGTACAAACTAATGCGCGCGATCTTTACACCGAGATTTTCTCCACCTTGTTGTCCAATAAGTTGGTTCGGGTCGGGGATCTGGTGATATTTACCAAGGGCGATTTGAGCGGCGTAAGTGGCGGCACCAACGGCATGAGAATCGTGCGGGTGACAGAACCCGAAGGAACCTAGTGATGAACAGGCTCGCGCGAAGATTGTTTTTCGCTGCCGTTAGTATTGCCCTTGTGGTTGTACTCGTCGTAACCGTTTTAGTGCGAGCAAGCTTACCTGAACTCGATGGCGAGCTGTCGGCAGCAGGGCTTACAGCCGACGCCAGTATTGATAGAGATGCGGCAGGCCTGACTACGGTCCGTGCCCAAAATCGAAAGGATCTGGCTTTTGCTACTGGCTTCGCACACGCACAAGATCGATTTTTTCAAATGGACTTGACGCGGCGACAAGCTGCTGGAGAACTGGCCGAACTGATTGGTCCCGCGGTCATCAATATCGACAAGCAATTTCGCTTTCATCGTTTCCGGCAGCGCGCCCGCGATACTGTTGCTGCATCCAGTAATGAGCAGCAGATTATTTTGCAGGCTTACGCCGCTGGCGTGAATGCGGGCCTAACGGGCCTTGCGGCGAAGCCTTTCGAATATTTTGTTTTGCAGGCAACTCCGACGCCCTGGTTGCCGGAAGACACGGTACTGGTGGCGTACGCGATGTTTGTCATGCTGAATGATCCTACCGGGTATCGGGATGTGGCTCGCGGATTTGCCTACGACGCCATGCCAGAATCATTGTATCGATTCGTTTATCCAGACGGTACGCCATGGGATTCACCTGTCGTTGGTATTGCTCGCAGTGTTCCGGATTTGCCGCCTGAGTCAGATTTCGATCTGCGCCAATCTGGAGTCACCACCGATGCCGATGAATCCGAGCTGCGCGAAGACAATTCACCTTTGGTGCCCGGCAGTAATAACTGGGCCGTTGGCGGTGCACTGACAACAACCGGTCGAGCCATTGTAGCCAACGACATGCACCTGGGTTTGTCAGCACCCAATGTTTTTTATCGTGCACGCCTGGTTCAGGGTGGTGGTAACGGAATTGATGTGACCGGAGTAACTTTGCCAGGTGTCCCAGTTGTCGTGGCCGGCAGCAATGGCAAAGTTGCGTGGGGATTTACCAATAGTTATGGGGACTGGACCGATGTCGTAGTGTTGCAGCCCGGTGCGACAGATGGAACTTATCGTACTGCCGAGGGTGATCGGCAGTTTGTCGAAAATCGTGAAGTCATCAAAGTCAAAGGTGGCGAACCCGTGGAGTTGCTGGTCCGCGAAACTATCTGGGGGCCGGTGCTGGATGACGTTCACTATCCTGAAGGCGAGCTCGCAGTAAGTTGGATCGCACATAAGATTGGTGCGGTTAATATCAATCAGATGGATCTGGAGCATGTCAGCAACGTTGGGGAAGCGCTGGCCGTTGCGAATACGCTGGGCATACCGCCGCAGAATTTTGTCAGTGGAGATGCGAACGGCAATATCGGTTGGACGATAGCCGGCCGAATCCCCGTGCGATCTGAATTTGACAGGAGCCGACCGGCAGACTGGAGCGAGCAGGATGGCTGGACCGGTTGGCTGGATCCCGCAAAATACCCACGCATTGTAAATCCAGAAGGTGGTCGGATCTGGACGGCGAACAGTCGTGTTATTGATGATGACGCGCTGCGGATTATAGGTGATGGTGGTTATGACCTGGGCGCTCGAGCCCGACAGATTCGGGATGACCTGAGGGAGAAAACTTCGTTTATACCCCAGGATATGCTCTCGATTCAGATGGATGACCGGGCATTGTTTATTGCGACCTGGCGAGACTTGTTACTCAAGGTGCTGGACGAAGACGCGGTGGCCGATAACCCCGCCCGCGCCGAGTATCGCCAGTTGGTTGAAAATTGGTTGCCACGCGCTGCTCCGGACTCGGTCGGCTATCGACTCGTACGTTCATTCAGGCTTGAAATGCGAGAGCGTGTATTCAATATGTTAGCTGGGCCAATAAAGACTGCATATGGCGATGACGCCAAGTTATGGATTAGTGGTCAATTTGAAGGCTCGCTGTGGAAATTACTGAATGAGCAGCCGCTCTATTTGTTACCGGCACAATACGCATCATGGAATGACTTGATGCTGGCAGCGGTGGATAAAAACATCGCTTATTTCCACGATAATTTTGAGGGCTCGCTTAGCGACAGGAGTTGGGGCGAATTGAATACCGCACGAATTCAACATCCTCTAAGCAAGGCGATACCAGCACTTTCGCGGTGGCTGGATATGCCACGCGATCAACTGACTGGCGACAACAACCTGCCGAAAGCGCAAGGACCGGGCTTTGGAGCGTCCGAGCGTTTTGCAGTATCTCCGGGTGATGAGGTAAATGGCTATTTTCATATGCCAACTGGCCCTAGCGGCAACCCGGCGTCGGAATACTATGGCTTTGGTCATGAAGATTGGGTGCAGGGCATAGCAACGCCGTTCCTGCCCGGGCCCTCTGTTCATGAACTGGTATTGAAACCCGCTGCAGACTAGCAGTTGCCGCCTGCGACGGTGTGGTTGGTGCCACTGGCCACTAGCCGTCTTGCCGATTTAGTTTGTGTAAAATACAGCGGTGATAATTGGTGCAGCACTGATAATTGGACTGAACAATGACTGACAAGAGATTTAATGGCACAGAATCCTATATAGCGACAGACGATTTAACGATGGCTGTAAATGCGGCCGTTACGTTGCAAAGGCCCATACTGGTCAAGGGTGAGCCCGGTACGGGCAAGACCCAGCTGGCAATCGAGGTTGCAGCAGCGCTCGGCAAGCCTTTGCATGAGTGGCACATCAAATCCACGACGAAGGCGCAGCAGGGGCTGTATGACTATGATGCGGTTGCTCGATTGCGCGATTCGCAACTAGGTGACAAGCGCGTTCACGATATTGGTAATTATATCGTGCGCGGCAAAGTGTGGGATGCATTCGAGTCCGATTCTCAGCCAGTTTTGCTCATCGACGAAATTGACAAAGCGGACATCGAGTTTCCGAATGATTTGTTGCGCGAGCTTGATCGCATGGAGTTCTTCGTTTACGAAACCAAGCAGTTGGTTACGGCAGTCCATCGGCCGATCATTATTATTACCAGCAACAATGAAAAGGAATTACCGGATGCGTTTTTACGCCGCTGTTTTTTCCATTACATCAAATTCCCTGACAAGAATACGATGGAGAAAATCATTGCTGTCCATTTTCCGGAATTGAAGAAAAATCTTCTGCGGGAAGCGTTAGAGGCTTTTTATAAAGTCAGAGATACCCCTGGCTTGAAGAAAAAACCTTCAACGTCCGAGCTGCTTGACTGGATCAAGTTACTACTTGCTGAGGATATTTCTCCCGAGACTTTGCGTTCCGAAGATACGCGCAAGACCATACCGCCGCTCTACGGTGCGTTGCTGAAGAATGAGCAGGACGTCCATTTGTTTGAGCAGCTGGTATTTTTGGATCGGCGTAATCGGCAGTAGAAATTATGCTTACCAAATTCTTCTTCATGCTGCGTAAAGGTGGTTTGAAAACGTCGATCACCGAACTACTGACGTTGCTGGAAGCGATGAAGAGTGGTCTCGCAGGTCACAGTATCGATAATTTCTATTATCTAAGTCGAACCTGCCTGGTTAAGGACGAAGCGCATTTTGATCGCTTTGACCGTATATTTGGCGCCCATTTTAAGGGTATCGAGGAAGCGCTAGGTGCGCTCGAAGCTGAAATTCCGGATGAGTGGTTACGGCGTCAGGCAGAGCTCTACCTGAGTGAAGAGGAACGCAAGAAAATTGAATCCATGGGCGGTTTTGAAGCTCTGATGAAAGCCCTCCAGGAGCGGCTTAAAGAGCAGGATGAGCGTCACGAGGGCGGTAATAAATGGATAGGTACGGCAGGCACGTCGCCCTTCGGCGCTTATGGATATAACCCTGAGGGCGTGCGGATAGGTCAACAAGGATCGGGACATCGCCGCGCCGTAAAAGTGTGGGACCAGCGGGAATACCGCAATCTGGATGATTCCATCGAATTAGGCACTCGTAACATCAAACTCGCTTTGCGCAAACTGCGAAAATTTGCGCGCGAGGGCGCAGCAGATCAGCTGGACCTCGATCAGACTATCGATAAGACGGCGCGTAACGCCGGGTTGCTTGACATTCAAATGGTGCCTGAGCGACATAATGCCGTTAAGGTTTTGTTATGCCTCGATATAGGCGGATCAATGGATGATCATGTACGGATATGCGAGGAAATGTTCTCGGCTGCTCGTACTGAGTTCAAGCATCTGGAATATTTTTATTTTCACAATTTCATTTATGAAAGCATGTGGAAGGATAACCGGCGGCGTCATGCGGAACGCATCGCGACGACCGAGATTCTTCATAAGTACGGCCAGGACTACAAACTGGTTTTCGTTGGCGATGCAACGATGAGTCCCTACGAAATTGTGTATGCAGGCGGCAGCGTTGAACATTGGAATGACGAGCCAGGCGCGGTCTGGATCAAGCGGCTACTCGATGTGTTTCCCAAGGCGATCTGGATCAACCCGGAGCCGCAGCAACGGTGGGATTACACGCCGTCGGTTAAATTAACCCGAGAATTAATGGATGATCGCATGTTCCCATTGACGATCCACGGCCTTGATGCCGGGATCAAACGGCTGAATTAGTCCTAATTCTGGTTCAGGGAGCCTTTGCTGCGAGGCGTTCGAGGTCAGCCAATACCTCTTCTGAATGTGATTTTGGGCTAACCTTCGGGTAGTGGCGTGCGATACGTCCTTCAGGATCGATCAAAAACGTTTCGCGCTTTGCATAGCTCATGCCGACCATTTTTCCGAGGACGCCGTAGGCTGTAGCGACTTTTTGCCCGGTGTCTGCAAGTAACGGAAACGGCAGGCTGTATTTTTCGGCGAAGTCTTTGTGTGAACTTTCATCATCCAGACTAATGCCAACAATCTGGCTGTTGAGTTTTTTGAAAGCAAATATATTGTCGCGGAACTCGCAGGCTTCCGTGGTGCAGCCTGGTGTGTCATCTTTTGGGTAAAAATAAAGCACCAGCCACTTTCCGCGATAATCAGCCAGTTCATGCGCATTGCCACTCTGGTCCTGCAGATTAAAATTTGGCGCCATATCTCCGTCACTGACGGCGGCAGCCACTGCCGTACCGGCTACAATGGTCAGGATCAGCGATAGAGTGGACATGAGCAATCTGGATCGGAGCATTTTGGTATCCTTAAATCAGTTAAGCGCTAAAATGCGGCTGAACAGTAACTATATCCTGTTCCTAATAAATCTGCCTTAAACGAATAACCGATGACGGATAACACTCAACGAGCGAAAACGGGTCTGGTATTGCCAGGTGGCGGTGCCCGCTGCGCATTTCAGGCGGGTGTGCTCAAAGCAATGGCGGATATGCTCCCGAGGAATTGCTGCAATCCGTTCCCGATCATCAGTGGGACGTCGGCAGGCGCTATCAATGCGACGGTCCTTGCCAGCAACGCGCGGCGCTTTCATCGGGCAGTCGCTGAGCTGGACCACGTGTGGGGAAATTTTCACAGCGGTGCTGTGTTTCGCGCTGACAGTTGGACGATGTTTAAGAGCAGCGTGCACTGGATGGCTGCTTTGGTACTTGGCGGTAACTTCGTCGGCATGCCGATATCTTTGTTGAATAATGCCCCATTGCGGGCTCTCCTGAGCCGCAATATTCGTTTTCCAAGGATTCAGGCGAACATTGACGGGGGCATTCTGGACGCGCTGGCGATCACAGCTGCGAGCTACAATTCAGCCTGCTCATCTACGTTTTTCCAGGCAACTCCAGGGGATAGGGGCTGGACGAGGACTCGCCGAGTTGGCCTGCGTGAAACGATTAATCTCGATCACCTAATGGGCAGCATTGCGGTACCGCTGGTGTTTCCACCGGTGCAAATTGATGGTCAGTATTATGGGGATGGGGCAATGCGGCATGCGACTCCGTTGAGTCCTGCCGTCCATCTGGGCGCTGATCGTATTCTTATCATTTCAATACGTGATGAGCAGGGCGATAGCCCCGTAATCAGTGATAAACCACTGACGCCTCCCGGGATAGCACAAATTGCCGGTTACATGCTCGATACTCTTTTCATGGATGGTTTGTACTCTGATCTGGAACGAATTACCCGGATTAACCAGATGCTTGACTCAGTTGCCGACGAACATAAAACCGGAATCCTCGAGCACATGCGGCCCATCGATACGATGGTTGTTGTGCCTAGCCAGGACTTGCGACTCATCGCGCAAAAATACAGAAAGGAAATGCCAATGCCGGTGCGCTTGTTGTTACGCGGGGTGGCAGGACGCAAAGGCAGTGAACAGCGATTATTGAGCTTTCTGTTGTTCGAAAAGGCGTATACGCGCGAATTGATCAATCTCGGTTACAAGGATGCTATGGCGATAAAAGACCAGTTAATGGACTTTGTTATGGGTAAAGATGTACCAAGATTGTTTGCCCCGAGTTGGGTCAAGAAAGATTTACTGCGTATCCATCCGGAAACTTCGGCCTAAACGAGAAAGGCCGCACCTAGACCGAGAAAGGTCATATAGCCAACGACGTCAGTGATAGTAGTAAGTACAACTCCGCCAGCGATGGCCGGGTCTATGTGCATTCTTTTTAAAGTCAGGGGAACCATGAACCCGGCGCCTGCCGCTGCTATCATGTTGATGCTCAGTGCTGAGGCGATAACGGCACCCAGACGCCAGTCGCCAAACCAGAGCATCGTTATAATTGCGACGACCAAAGCCCAGCCGAATCCATTGAGTACTCCCACGAGCAGTTCCTTGTAAAGAATTCGACGTGCGTTGGATGTATCTACTTGGCCGAGCGCCATTGCACGGGTGATTATGGTTAAAGATTGGGTGCCGGCGACACCACCCATGCTAGGTACCACGGGCATTAAAACTGCGAGCAGTACAATGCGGTCTACCGTGGTCTGAAACAGGTCGACAACCGAAGCCGCCAGAAAAGCAGTAGCCAGATTTATCCCGAGCCAGATCGCCCTACGCTTGGCACTGGTTATTGCCGGTGCGAACATATCATCGTCTTCGTCGAGGCCTGCAGCGCTCATGAGTGAGTGTTCGGCTTGCTCGCGTAAAACGTCGACAACGTCATCGACTGTGATACGGCCTAGAAGGCGGTTCGCTTCATTGACTACCGGTGCCGAAAACAAATCTCTGTTTTCGAATACGCGAACAACTTCTTCGGATGGCATATGCACATTAATAGGTTGCACGTCCGAGCTCATGATCTCTGCGACAGTCTCGCTGGTATCACTGGTCAGCAAACGCGAGACATAGAAAGCCCCGAGGTACTGGTCGCTGCGATCGACAACGAAAATGGTGTCGGTGTGATCCGGCATTTCGGAATGAGCACGAAGATATCGCAGCACTACTTCAAGAGTTACGTCCGGACGTACCGTAATGGTGTCCGTGTTCATCAAGCCACCAGCACTGTCTTCGTCGAAGGACAGTACCTGGCGCAGGCGTTCCCTGTCTTGCAGATCGAGCGAATGAATAACTTGCTGGGTCAGAGCCTCGGGAAGGTCAGCCACAAGGTCAGCAAGGTCGTCGAGAGCCATGCCTTCTGTTGCGGCAACCAGTTCTTCAGCTTCCATTCCCCGGATAAGGCCATGGCGGACTTCGTCCGCGACCTCGACCAGAACGTCACCTTCTATATCGGCCGGGATCATTTCCCAGACGATCGCGCGTTCGCTGAGCGGCATTGATTCGAGCAGGCGCGCGAGTTCGGTGCCGCTGAGGTTACCGATCAGTCGCTGTGCAGAGCGCATCTTGCCTTCGTCGAGCTTCTCGCGAAGCCGCTGCATCATAGTTGGGGTAGGGTCGTTGTTATCCATCTCTAGCTTATGCCAAGGTCAATTTGAAGCACCGGGTTGGTCGCAGGCTGAGACGCATCAGGACGGTCGTTCTTTTTGACTGTCCGTTGGCACCGCAGTTGATTCACAGTGTAACTTTGTTGCAAACGCAAAGCACGATGTGCTGATTTCGGATGGGTAATCGGGCGCAGGTTAGTCGGACGACATAGGGTTGTGACCGGCGTCTATTTCTTTGTGGCGAGTAATTACCGGATCGTGAACCTTGCGCAATGCTTCCGCGAGCTTGTCCACCATACAAACTGACCGGTGCTGCCCCCCCGTACAGCCTATGGCTACGGTCAGGTAACTGCGGTTAAAACCGATATAGCTGGGTATCCAGCGCGCGAAAAAATCCCGGATATCTTCATACATAGTCTGAAAATCAAGTTGCTCGTTCAGAAATTCGATCACCTCAGGGTCCAGTCCGGTCTTGGCGCGCAAGTCTGGAACCCAATAAGGGTTTGGCAGGCATCGAAGATCAAAGACAAAATCGGCATCGGCAGGGATGCCGTGCTTGAATCCAAATGATTCGATGAGTACGGATAATTTATTGTTCCGGCGGCGGTCCACGCGCTCCCGGATCGCATCACCCAGTTCGTAAACACTGGTGCGGGATGTATCCAGTATCAAGTCGGCGGCGTCTATGATTTCCCCAAGCAACCGGCGCTCACTTTCAATAGCCGCCCTCAGGGCGCCACCTTGAGCCGCCAACGGGTGCCGCCGCCTCGATTCGCTATAGCGCTTTAAGAGAATGTCATCGCTTGCTTGAAGAAAAAGCAGCTCGGCCTGAATACCACCATCTCGCAGTTCATTGATCAAAGACGGTAGCGTCTCAAGATCGCGTTTTCGATTACGGGCGTCCACGCCTATAGCTACGCGTGTTGCAGATCCGTCATCGGGTCTCTGAATTTCGGCTAATAATGACTTGATGAGGGCCGCAGGCATATTGTCGATACAATAGTAACCAAGATCTTCGAGCACATTCAGAGCAACGGTCTTTCCTGACCCTGACAGCCCACTTACAACGATGAGTCTGGTCTTTTCATTCACTCTGAACTTCTCCCTAACCGGTGGCTATTAGTGCCAGTTCAATCATCACGGTCAAACTTTTTCAGGTGGATTCACCTTCGACTCGAGGTTGAGCCGCGAGAGCTTGCTGCAGCATCTTGTATAATGCTGTACTGCTATTGGTCTTGCGTAACGATAATGCTAACGAATGGTTGTCGAGAATTGCGGTAACGTCATCCAGCTCGGAACAATGATGCTCAGCAAGATCCTGCGGCACAATTAGTCCAAAAATCAGATCAACCGGCTCCCCATCGGGAGAATCAAAGTCTATTGGTGAGAGCAGTTTCATGAATGCTCCAACGGTCTGTTGCAAGCCATCCGAGCGGCAACGAGGAAACCCTATACCATCATCAACGCCTGTGGTGCCGAGCCGCTCTCTGTTAATTAATGCGGAAAAAATTTCTTCCTGGACCAACCCAGGAGCCGAACGCACCAATAGCTCACTGAGAATTTCGAGGCAGTGTTTTTTGCTGCGAGCCTGTGCATTGCATAGCACGCTTTCAGGCTTGATAAGTAATTCAAGGTTCATGATTATTTGTTTGCTTCTGCTGCCAGGCAAGGAAAATACGCCTGCCGATATTCAACGGCAGGCGTATAGACAAAAGGCTAGCCTATTCGATAAGTCTTTTGTTTGCGTTCCTGGCATGATGATTTAACATTTTTTCTTTATATTTCTTTACTTGTCTGTCGAGCTTGTCGGCTAAGACGTCGATTGCAGCATACATATCTTCTTCAGTGGCGTCAGCGTAAAGCTGACCGCCGTTAACGCTAACTGTTGCTTCGGCCTTGTGGCGTAATTTTTCAACCGTAAGAATGCAGTGCACTCCTGATACCTGGTCAAAATGTCGCTCGAGTCTTTCGATTTTATTTTCTACGTAGTCTCGCAGTGGTTCCGTTATTTCAACGTGGTGGCCGGTCACATCCAATTGCATAATTTCCTCCAGTTCGTACCTGGTTAACGAGTAACCAGTCAGGTCTGTATCCTTGATTTAAACTGGTGGATCGAAACTCGATACAGGCGTCGAAAACGCTTTGCTGTCGGCCTCTTTCCCCCGTCTATCTCAAGGTCTAGCTTACTTCATTTACTTCACTTTGCGCTCACTCGATGACGGTATTTTTAACGCCTCTCTGTACTTGGCTATTGTCCGCCGGGCAACGGTTATCCCGTCATCGCCAAGCATTTTCATAATCTTGTTGTCACTCAGCGGCTTAGCAGGGTTTTCGGCACCAATCATTTTGCGAATCTTGGCGCGTACCGATGTGGATGACAGGTCGTCGCCCTCTGAATTAGCAAGGTGGCTTGAGAAGAAATACTTGAATTCAAATATTCCGCGGGGTGTATGCATGTATTTGTTTGTAGTTACCCGAGATATCGTAGATTCATGCATGCCAACTGCTTCCGCTATGTCGCGCAACACCATTGGCTTCATGGCTTCCTCGCCCTTGTCGAGAAATTCAGTCTGGCGACTGACGATATTGCTGGCAACCTTGAGCAGTGTTTCATTGCGAATTTCGAGGCTGCGCACCAGCCAGCGTGCTTCCTGTAGCTGATTCTTAAGGACCGCGTGATCGGTGTTGCCGCGCAGCAATCTCGCGTACTCCTGATTCACCGAAAGGCGGGGGATGCCGGAGCCACTGATCTCAACCTGCCAACGATCATCTACGCGCCGCACAAAAACATCAGGAACCACATATTCGGTCGAGTTTACGCTGATTGATAGTCCGGGTTTGGGGTTGCAGCCGCGCACCAGGGCCAGCGCCAGGTTGAGGTTATCTTCCGATGTGTGGTGTTTGCGGCGCAGACTGGCCAAGTCATGGTCGGCGACCATATCCAGACTGTCTTCTGCGATAGCCACTGCCAGCTCCAATGCCGGCGTGTCGGCCTGCAGTTGTCGCAATTGCAAAACGATACACTCTGCCGCGCTTCGGGCTCCAATCCCGGCGGGGTCGAATGCCTGTACTTTTTTAAGCGTTTGCTCAACTTCAGTAAGCGTTACCGACGTTTCTTCCGCAAGACTTTCCTGAATTTCCTGCACTGATGCTGTGAGGTAGCCAATATCATTAATAGCATCGACCAGTGCCTCGCCGATAACGGTTTCGCGCGGCGTAAAATTTTCTAACTCGAGCTGCCAAAGCAAGTGTTCGCGTAAAGATTCGCCGCTGTGATCGGCATATTCGATGTCGGGAAAACCGCTGTCTGACCACTCAGTTTCCTGACCGCGCTCCATCGCTGTTTCCGTCCAGGTGTCCTCTGGGCTAAGTACGTCGACCTCTCCATCATCCTCCGATTCTGGTTGCGTCGTCGGGACATCGCTTACGTCTTCGGCCTGCAACATTATGTTTTCCTCAAGCGCTTCTTGAATCTGTGCGCTGAGGTCGAGAACCGGTAATTGCAACAAGCGAATAGCTTGCTGCAACTGTGGTGTCATCGACAGGGTTTGCCCAATTCTGAGTTGCAGTGACGTTTTCATCATTATCTACGTGCGTCCGGCAATATTTTCTGGGGGCAGGGCGTCACGTCATAAGGCTTGTAGCAGGGAGGACGTTTAGTCTGCAGAGACAGGTCTGCGGGCCATTGGTTTTTACAATATGTATCAGAGCGTGAACTCCTGTCCGAGATAAACTTCGCGGACATGTTGATTTTCAAGTATTTCGGTCGGTGAGCCTTCAGCGATTAAGCTGCCGTCATTAAGTATATAAGCTCGCCCGCAAATTCCGAGTGTTTCTCTCACATTATGGTCGGTAATAAGCACGCCAATGCCGCGATCACACAAGTGCCTGATGATCCTCTGAATATCGAGTACGGAAATAGGGTCAACACCGGCAAACGGCTCATCCAGGAGAACGAAACGAGGGCTGGCCGCCAACGCACGAGCGATTTCGACACGTCGCCGTTCGCCGCCAGACAGACTGATGCCGAGACTGGTACGCACATGGCCTACGTGGAGTTCGTCAAGTAACTGTTCAAGTTCTTCTTCTCGTCCGGAGCGCTCAAGATCGCGCCTGTTTTCCAGGATGGCCATAATGTTCTGTTCGACGGTAAGTTTGCGAAAGATGGACGCTTCCTGAGGCAGATAGCCAAGGCCAATACGTGCTCGCTGGTGCATGGGTAACGCCGTTACGTCCTGACCGTCCAGAAGGATACGGCCATGATCGACAGGGATCAGGCCGACGATCATGTAAAAGGCAGTCGTTTTTCCAGCGCCATTCGGTCCGAGCAGGCCAACCACTTCACCACTTTTTATTTCGAGAGAGATATTTTTTACAACGTCGCGAAACTTATAGCGCTTCGAAATTTCCTGAATGCTAAGTATGCTCATTGTTCTTTGCTCTCAGATTGCACTGCAGTGTTTTGCGGCTTGGTTACAGTTTCATCCTCGGGACTTGTTGGTGTTTCCTGCGGCGGTTCCGCGGGGTTGGCGGGACTGTCGCCGCCATCGGTCTCCGGTGGAGTGAACGTGATTTTTACTTTATCATCGCCATCAGTGGTTGCCTGTGCATTTATAAGTTGTTTCTTGATGTCGTAAATAAGGTAATTGCTGCTGATCCGATTCCCGGCTTCAGTGATGCTGGCTTGGTTTGTAAATTCGACAAGACCTTTTTCGAAGTCGTATTTGAGTTGCCCGGCTTGACCTTCAGTGACGTTGGAGTCGCCGCCACGTCGTAATGTGAACTTGGCTGGTTTACCGCTGATAGAGGCCAACTTCAGTTCGTGTTCGACGAATCGCAAGTCGGCAGAATCACATTCAATGTGCGTTCCCTCTATGTCTAAGATAACGTTGCCCGAGAATTGCCAGGTACTGTCCGCGAAATCCAGTTTATTGGCCGTGCCTTCATCTGCTTCTATACCAATGCTACCTTGGGTAAGTCGCAGTCCTCTAAAGGTAAGCACGCCGGCCTTGCCGTCATAACCAGAATAGTCAGCGTCTAGTGATATAGGTAGACGAGAATCGGCAATTGTCTGGGTGTTGGCGGAACACGGCAGCAACCAAACCGCTGCTGTAATCAGCGCAATAAAAAATCGATTCAAAAACAAAACTGGTGTGTGCAATTTTCTAACCTCGGCAATCACCGGTGTCGAATTATTGGGGGTAGTAAAAGTGTTGATAAGTCTCACGGTACGAATTTCCCGCTGATATTAGATTGCAATTCGAGCTTGTTTTCCTGCAAAGATGCCAGCATACCGGTCGCCAAAAGCTTGCGTTCGCCGATACGGATTTGTACGCGTCGATCCGTAGTTGCGCTGAAATTCGCGGGCTCAAGTTCGAGGTATTGGGTGCTGATTTCAGTATCTTTTCCGGAAAAACCATTGGCACTTAGTGCGCGTACGTTGCCGCTGAGCTTGATCATTTTCTGATCCTCGGAAATCGTTGCTGATTCTGCGTCGATTGTCCACGGAACTCCGGCACTTTGTGCGTAGTCAATATGTACATTGTCAAATGCGACTTTTTGGTCACCTTGCTGGCGCGCATAATCTGCTCTTATTTCGTAAAGCATCTGTCCGTCTGGTCCAGTTCCAAGAATTCTGGCCATTTTAAAATAATAGCCACTTTCAAAATCGCTACCAGCCTGTTCTTGCGGTTTTACTGTAGTAAGTGATTGGGTCAGAAACCAACTACCCACTGCACCGGCCAGCAGCAAGATCGAAATAAAAGCGGTGCGCGCCGACATTTATTCTTCCGCAGGAGTTTGCGCGTCAAGCAAAAGTTCGCTGATCTCGCGAACTGCGCCAAAACCACCCGGCTTCTGGGTTACATAGTCCACCATCATTTTTATGGCCGGAACTGCGTTGGCGACCGCCATAGATACCCCAACTTTGGTGAGTAACGGCAGATCTGGTAAATCATCGCCAACGTACAAAGATTCTTTCGGCGAAATCTGCAGGTCTGCTGCAAGAACATCAAAAATTGCCGCCTTGTCGCCACAGGCAAAAAAGGTATGTTCAATTCCGAGTTCTATCATTCGCCTTTCGGCGGCGGCTGATTTTCTCCCGCTAATGATGGCAATCTGTATACCGGCTTTCAGCAACATACGAATTCCGTAGCCGTCCTGTGTGTGAAAAGCCTTGGATTCTTTGCCATCATCCGAAAGATAGAAGCGCCCATCGGTAAATACGCCGTCCAGGTCAAATACGGCCAGTCTAATTTTTGCGAGGCGATCTTTCAGATTGGTCTTGTTCACATTATTCCCGCCCTGAAAAGATCGTGAATGTTCAGCGCGCCGATGAGACGCTGGTCTGCGTCAATTATGAGCAGCGATGTAATTTTGTGGCGCTCCATCAGGTTTACTGCTTCTGCCGCTAGCACGTCTGCCGCGATCGTAACCCCGCCGGCGCGCATGACATCTCCCATGGTGGTCTTATTCATGTCTACGCCCTTGTCCAGCGCTCGCCGCAAGTCGCCATCTGTAAATACACCTAGCACCCGCTGATTGTCGTCGACTATCGCCGTCATGCCGAGACCCTTCTGTGACATTTCAACCAGGCCATCGCCGAGGCGCATTGCAGCAGTAACTGACGGTACCGCATCATCTTTGTGCATGACGTCAGATACTCGCAGTAACAGTCGCTTACCGAGACTGCCGCTTGGATGCGAGCGAGCGAAATCTTCTGCCGTAAAGCCGCGGCTTTCAAGCAGTGCAACAGCAAGCGCATCGCCCATTGCTAAAGTTGCAGTGGTACTTGCTGTTGGTGCCAGGTTTAAAGGACAAGCCTCTTCGTTGATCGCGACGTTCAAAACCACGTCGGACGCTTTTCCCAGAGTTGATGTAAGTTTGCCGGTTAATGTAATTAACGGGACTCCGAGCCGCTTTATCAATGGCAATATAGTTACGATTTCGTCGGTCTCCCCTGAATAAGAAACCGCCAGCACAACATCCTGAGCTGTGATCATGCCCAAGTCACCGTGGCTGGCTTCGCCGGGGTGGACAAAAAAAGCAGGAGTGCCGGTGCTGGCAAGGGTGGCCGCAATCTTGCCGCCAATATGCCCCGATTTGCCCATGCCGATGACGACCACTCGACCCTGGCAAGCAAGGCAGAGGCTGCAGGCTTCAACAAATGAGTTATCCAGGCGTTGACGAAGCTCGCTAACTGCCCGAGCTTCGATATCGAGAACTCGTCCAGCCAGTGCCAGCAATTGCTCGTTTGTCAGATTCATCACCTGGTCAGCTCCCGGTTCACCAGCATGCACTTGGCTAGTTTACAGGATTTGATTGATTACGTAGGTGGTATAAGCGATATAAGCCAATATCAGCGCGAGTCCACTGCGCCGATCGATTCGGGCCGTTCCATCGTAGTAATAGGTCATCGCAAACAGCACCAGGGTGAAACCAATCATTACAAACATATGTAGTGTTAGCACTGACTCGCTGATGACGGTCGGGTGGATGGTGATTGCGGCACCGATAACAGCAAGTAGATTAAATATATTGGAGCCAATGATATTGCCAATCGCGAGGCCATATTCGCCACGGTATGCGGATACCAGGGATACCGCCAACTCCGGCAAGCTTGTGGCCAATGCGACCAGCGTGACGCCGATCACCAGTTCACTTACTCCGAGTGTTCGGGCAATGTCGGTTGCGCCATAGACCATAAGGTGTGCCCCCACGATCAGGATCAGGAGGCCGGTAATCAGCCAGAAAACAGCAGTCGCCATTCCTGTTTCACTGACATGACCAGGAATTTCCGCTTCGAAATCTTTTTTGATGGGATCATTTTCAGCTGATTTGATACCCAGTTTTACCATCCAGACCATGACGATAACCAAAGTGAGTAACAAGACTAACCCATCAGTGCGGCTCAGCGTTCGATCAAGAAACAAGTTGACGGTCATGAGCGTCACGGCAAGCAGGGCAGGAATTTCCCGCCTGAGCGTCTCGGACTTCATTTCGATTGGCCGGAAAAGCGCTACAGCGCCCAATACCAATCCGATATTGGCAATGTTTGAGCCTATGGCATTGCCTATGGCGAGGTCGGGGTTACCTTTCCATGCGGCTACCACGGAAACCAGTATTTCCGGCGCAGATGTCGCGCAGGCAACAATTGTCAGACCAATCAGGAGTGGTGGAACCCCCAGGTTGCGTGCTGTTGCTGCTCCACCGTGGACAAAGCGATCGGCACCCCAGATCAAGAGGGAAAGTCCCCCAATGATTGCCGCAAAATCTAATAACATACGATCGTTCGTTTCAAGCAAGTGACTCCGAGTTTCAGCCCCATCCGTTGAGGCTTCGCAATAATGCCCGGCAGTTCAGCCAGATGCCAGCCAATTATGATACACAATCCCTCTATGACATTGGATCGTTGTTTTCGTTACACTGCGCGCCTTCAAAATATCAGATAGGGAACGCAAATGGATCCGGTTCAAATCAAGCAGCTCATTCAGGACGGCCTGCCCGGCGCTGTTGTCGAAGTGCAGAGTGATGACAATACACATTACGCAGCTCTGGTCGTTGCCGCTGAGTTCGAAGGCAAACGCTCAATTCAGAGGCACCAACTGGTATATCGCTCACTGGGTTCATTGGTCGGGAACGAGATTCATGCGTTATCAATAAAGGCGCTGACTCCTGAGGAGTGGCAGCAGGCCACATCGGCCACTTGATCGCCGAGATTGCCAGTGGATAAATTATTGGTTGGTGGCGGCCGGTCGTTGCAGGGCGAAATTTCGATTTCGGGCGCCAAGAATGCCACACTGCCAATCCTTGCAGGAGTGTTGCTGGCTTCTGAAAGCGTCACGTTGTCGAACGTGCCGCATCTTAAGGATGTAACGACGACCATCGCATTGCTGCAGAGTATGGGTGTGCAGGTCACGGTTGATGACAAGCTAAATATTTCCGTGGATGGATCCGAGATTACGGATCGCCGTGCTCCCTACGACCTTGTGAAAACAATGCGCGCATCAATTCTGGTGCTTGGCCCGCTCGTTGCGCGGTATGGCGAAGCAGACGTGTCATTGCCAGGTGGTTGCGCTATTGGTTCGCGACCGGTCAATCTGCACGTTCAGGGCTTGCAGGCAATGGGCGCGGATGTCGTTATCGAGAACGGTTACATTAAGGCACGTGCTAAACGACTGCACGGAGCGCATATTGTTTTCGATACAGTGACTGTCACCGGTACTGAAAACCTGCTGATGGCGGCGACCCTCGCCGCTGGCGAAACGATTCTCGAAAATGCCGCTCGCGAACCCGAGATCATCGATCTTGCTGAATTCCTCATCTCGATGGGGGCGAAAATCACAGGGCACGGAAGCAGTATGATACGAATCCAGGGCGTTAAGCGCCTCGGCGGTACTGAATATGCGGTTATGCCCGATCGCATTGAGACGGGCACTTACCTGGTTGCAGCGGCTATAACGCGCGGCAACATTCGTCTCAAACGTACATCCGCTGATTATCTCGAAGCTGTCATCATTAAATTACAGGAAGCCGGCGCCAAAATTCATCATGGTGAAGGCTGGATCGAGCTGGACATGAAAGGGCGCCGCCCGCGTGCTGTTGATGTTCGTACGCTTCCGTACCCTGCTTTTCCGACCGATATGCAGGCGCAGTTCTGCGCCATGAACGCTATGTCTGAGGGTGTAGGCACCGTTACCGAGACGATTTTCGAAAACCGTTTTCAACACGTTCTTGAACTGCAGCGCATGGGTGCGGACATTCGTCTGGAAGGCAACATGGCTATCAGCAAAGGGGTCAAACGATTAACTTCGGCGCCGGTCATGGCAACGGATTTACGCGCTTCGGCGGGTCTTATACTGGCGGGCCTGGCAGCCGAGGGTGAGACATTGGTCGATCGCATCTATCATGTTGATAGAGGTTATGAGCGCATCGAAGAAAAGTTGCAGCAGCTGGGCGCCAGTATTCGTCGTGTCATGAATTGAATTCCGAGGTGGGCGACGACACTTCCGAGTCCTGCGGGCTTTTCCGGTTTGCAGACTAATTTTGCCAATTGCTCCATAGGTTGGTGTTGCGCTCGCTACGATCGTACGAGTCTGCCGGTTGATTGGTCAGGATTTTGAATCGGCACCCAAGAGCATTCATAAAAACAAACTGCGCGCGCCCGGACTAGCGTTGAACGCGTTCCTTGGGGCGTTCGCCGGCCACGACAGTGGTGGTAAAGGTGTGGCCTTTGCGCCAGGCGGTCACCTCAACCTGGTCACCGGGCTTCAGGCTTGCCACGAGCAGAAGTGCTTGCTGGCTACTATGAATGACTTCGCCATTGATGGCGAGCAGTAGGTCGTGCCTGTGCAGGCCGGCCGCAGCAGCTGGGCCACCTTCAAAAACCTCTAACAACAAGATGCCAGAGCTTGAATTGGCGCCCAGTGCTTCGAAATCGGCTTTGCTCAGATCGGCGGGTTGCAGGCCCAGCCAGCCTCGAATCACTCGTCCATTTTGTTTGATTTCCTCGACGACGCCACGGACCAGATTGACGGGAATGGCAAAGCTAATGCCTTCCGTGTCGACGTCTTGAGCCAGCACGGCGGTATTAATCCCAACCAGTTCGCCAGCCGTGTTGACAAGGGCGCCTCCAGAGTTGCCTTTGTTGACGGCAGCGTCCGTCTGGATAAAGTTCTCAAATGTCGCGAGACCCAACAATCCGCGACCAGTGGCGCTAATAATCCCTTGTGTCACCGTTTTGGCGAGTCCATAGGGGTTGCCAATGGCCAACACGACATCGCCTACGCGCAACTGGTCCGAGCGGCCGAGCGGAATAGCGGGAAGAGTTCCCAGGTCAACTTTCAGAAGCGCCAGGTCGGTTTCTGCATCAAATCCCACCAGTGTGGGCTCCGCAATGCGCCCGTCGGCGATTTGCACTCGCACCTGGCTTGCCCCGCCGATCACATGGTAGTTGGTGACGATGTAGCCGGCAGGATCGATAATAACGGCCGACCCCAGACTGGTGTTCACCCGCAGCCTGTCATTGCGGTAGCCTCCCGAGTTGGTGGTCGTTACCTGCCGGGTATAAACGTTGGCAACGGCTGGTCCGCTAACGTCCACGGCATCGGCATAGCTTACCGGTCCACTGTGGGTGTTGGTCCCGGCAAGACCGGGCTGTGGTCGGGTCCCCGAGAAGAACAGGACCAAAAAAGCGACCGCCAGACCCACTATTATGGACTGTATGAGAAATACCAGTACCGACTTGGCGTTTGTCACCTGCGACCCTCCGGGGCAATGAATTTAGTAAAATTACCGTCAATACTTGTTGCCACCTAGGCAATAAGTAGTTCCACCGTGTATAATGCGCGATTGATTCCGCGCGCAGTATTTGTTTTGGCGTTATCCTGACGGTGAAACAGGGCTGCTGCAAATCTACCAGTTTTCGAACAAAGTAAAAACGAGCCGTTGAGCCGGCTGCATGGGAGTGCCTGATGACCGACGACGTTGATCGCAACAGACGTCATTTTCTAACTGTTGCAACCGCCGTTGCGGGCGGGGTAGGGGTAGCGTTTGCCGCTGTTCCCTTTATTTCTTCATTAAAGCCGAGTGCACGCGCGCAAGCGCTTGGTGCGCCCGTCGAAGTGCCTATTGGTTCGCTGGAGCCAGGTGAGATGGTGCGTATCCTGTGGAGAGGCAAGCCCGTTTGGGTTTTGCGTCGTACGGAAGAGATGCTGGCACGATTGCCCGATGTCGACCCGTTCTTGCGTGATCCTGACTCAATCGAAGATCAGCAACCAAAGTACGCGGTCAACGAGTATCGTTCTCGCAAGCCCGAATTTCTGGTGGTTTTGGGATCTTGTACTCACCTGGGATGTGCACCATTGAATAAATTCGAGGTGCAGCCAGCTGAGAATTGGTTCGGCGGCTTTTTTTGCCCATGCCACGGTTCCAAATTCGACCTGGCCGGACGTGTCTATATGGGTGTTCCCGCACCGCTAAATCTCGTAGTGCCACCTTACCGGTTTATCAGTGATGATCTGATTCTGGTCGGCGCTGATACAGGAGACGCGTAATGGCGCATACAGATTCAGAAACCGTTGCTGAGCAGAACGGCTTGGTCAAATGGATTGATGATCGCTTTCCGTTGACCAAGCTCATTAAGGAGCATGCAACCGAGTATTACGCGTCCAAGAATTTTAATTTTTGGTATGTTTTTGGAGTTCTGGCGACAGTCGTACTGGTAATGCAGCTACTTACCGGTATTTTCCTGACGATGAATTACAAGCCCGACGCGAACGAGGCCTTTGCTTCGGTTGAATACATCATGCGTGACGTTGAGTGGGGATGGCTGATTCGCTATATGCACTCAACCGGCGCATCCGCATTTTTCATCGTGGTCTATCTTCACATGTTCCGCGCAATGCTTTACGGCTCCTACAGAAAACCGCGTGAGCTGATCTGGATCATCGGCATGTTGATTTTCTTAGTGCTGATGGCGGAAGCTTTTGCTGGTTACTTGCTGCCATGGGGGCAAATGTCCTATTGGGGAGCCCAGGTTATTATCTCCCTGTTTGGCGCGATACCGGCGGTTGGCGACACCCTCGTGGAATACATTCGCGGTGACTTTTCAATTTCCGATATAACATTGAATCGATTCTTTGCGTTGCACGTTATTGCATTGCCGCTGGCTCTCGTAGGCCTGGTCGTCGTACATATCATGGCACTGCATGAAGTGGGCTCGAATAACCCGGACGGTATCGAAATCAAAAAGCTCAAAGGAGCTGACGGCGTACCTCTGGATGGCATTGCTTTTCATCCGTATCACACGAGTAAAGACCTGGTCGCGATTATCATGTTCATGATGATTTTCCTGGCGGTCGTATTTTTTGCTCCAGAGATGGGTGGGTACTTCCTTGAGCACGCCAACTTCGAACCGGCAAATATGATGGCGACGCCAGAGCATATTGCGCCGGTGTGGTATTTCACTCCTTTCTACGCGATCTTGCGCGCTGTTCCTAACAAGTTAGGCGGCGTAATTCTCATGATTCTCGCGGTGATGTTGCCGCTATTCCTGCCGTGGCTTGATCGTTGCAAGGTTAAATCAATCCGTTACCGCGGATGGATTTACAAGCTTGCACTCACGTTGTTCGTGATCAGCTTTATCATTCTTGGTTGGCTTGGAACACAGCCACCGAACGCGCTCTACGTGTTACTGGCAAGAATTACTGCACTAATCTATTTCAGCTTCTTCTTGTTAATGCCGTTTTACTCGGTAATCGACAAGACAAAACCTGTGCCGGAAAGGGTGGTTTACCATGCATAAGGTAAAAGGAATTTCTTTAGCTGCACTGCTTCTGGCATTGACGATATCGCCGTTGGCAATGGCATCATCGGGCGGCCCAGCACTTGAGGCTGCCGATAACGATATGTCGAACATTCCTTCGCTCCAACGCGGTGCCCGGAATTTCATGAACTATTGTTCGGGCTGTCATTCGGCGCAATATGTGCGCTTTAACAGCATGGGCAAGGATCTTGAGTTTAGCGATAAGCAGCTTGTCGATAATTTGATGTTTAATGCCGAAAAAACCTACGAGACGATTCGCAGCAATATGCCTGCTGATCAATCGAAGGTGTGGTTTGGTGTAACTCCTCCGGATTTGTCATTAATGGCACGTAGTCGGGGCTCAGATTATATCTATAATTTTCTACGTGGATTTTATGCCGATGCGAGCAGACCTACAGGTGTGAATAACACGGTTTTAGTGGGAACCAGCATGCCGCATGTGCTCGGTGGTCTGCAGGGTTTGCAGCGGGCTGTCTTTCATGAGTCCAGCCACGAAGGTCAGGCGGCAACGACAGAGTTCCAAGGTTTCGAAATGATAACCGCTGGCACGATGTCTGCTGAAGAGTACGACAATTTTGTACGTGACACGGTCAATTTTCTTGACTACATCAGTGAGCCCGTGCAAATGAAGCGGCGTGTCATTGGAGTCTGGACTTTAATTTTCCTGACGTTGTTCCTGATTGTTGCTTACATGTTGAAGAAAGAAATCTGGAAGGACGTGACCTAAGGGTCACTTTCTATTCCGACGCAATGGCCCGTCAGGGCCATTTTGAAGTTTTTTTGAAATACCTTTTAAGGGGACTGCACCATGGCAGTGATCGCCAATAGACGATCAGTAATGACACTTTATTCTCGGCCGACTTGCCTGCACAGTCATAGGACTCGTCTGGTGCTCGCTGAGAAGAACATTAACATCGAAATCGCCAGCGTCGACGGTCCGGATTTGCCTGAAGATCTTATGGATCTGAACCCATACCATACCGTTCCCACTTTGGTTGATCGGGATCTCGTTTTATATGATTCGCGTGTCATTATTGAATATTTGGATGAGCGTTTTCCGCATCCGCCGTTGATGCCTGTTGATCCAGTAACTCGTGCACAGTTTCGTCTGGCGCTGTACCGCATTGAACATGATTGGTATGCGCTTGCTGAGCAATTTGAAGATGACGCGGAAAAGAAAGCGACCGGCAAAGCCAAGAAGATGCTGAAAGAGAGCATTCTTGCCAGTGCTGAGCTATTCGAGGCGAAACAGTTTTTCTTGAGTGATGAGTTTTCACTTGTAGACTGCACGATTGCCCCAGTATTGTGGCGCCTGCCGCACTATGGAGTAGACCTTGGTAACCAGGCAGAAGCAATTGAGGCGTATATGAGTAGAGTTTTTGCGCGCTCATCTTTTCAAGAGAGCCTCACAGAGCTTGAGCAGGAAATGCGCCTGTAGTCTTGAGAACGTGACTAACGCTAACAGACCCAAAAGACCCTACCTGATTCGTGCAATGCATGAGTGGATGGGTGACAACGGGCATACGCCGCATATTGTGGTTGATGCCGCGTTTGAAGGTGTTCAGGTACCGACGGAGCACATCAAGGACGGCAAGATCATTCTCAACATCAGCCACTCCGCTGCTCACAATCTAAAGCTGGCAAATAACGCTGTCAGTTTTAGAGCAAGGTTCAGCGGCGTGCCTTATGAGGTATGGGTTCCCGTGGGAGCAGTTCTTGGTATCTACGCCAAAGAGACTGGCCAGGGCATGATTTTCTCCCACAGCGGAGATGTCCCGGAACCACCCGAGGGTGATGACGGCGAGCAGGTAAAGGGCAGTCGACCTCACTTAAAGGTCGTTAAGTAATAATTTGGTAGATCGTTGCGCTGACGATCAGACCCCATCGCCCAGTAAAGTGCTGTCAATCAAATCACACAAACAGTGAATTACCAGCAAGTGGACTTCCTGAATGCGTGCTGTTCGATGTGCCGGTACGCGAATTTCAACGTCAGTTTCCAGCAAAAGATCCGCCATGCTGCCGCCGTTACGTCCGGTTAACGCAACGACCTTTATATTGCGTTCATGAGCGGCTGCAATTGCTCGACATACGTTTGGTGAGTTTCCAGAGGTTGAAATCGCAAGCAAAACATCTCCCGGTTTTCCCAGCGCCAGAATTTGTTTGCTGAAAATTTCTTCATAAGAATAATCGTTGGCAATGGACGTCAGGGTAGATGAGTCCGTGGTGAGCGCGATCGCCGGTAACGGCGGGCGTTCCATTTCAAAACGATTGAGCAGCTCAGATGAGAAGTGTTGGGCGTCACCTGCGGATCCGCCATTACCACAGCTCATGATTTTGCGATCTTCCAGCAGGCACTGGCTCATTAGCTGGCCAGCCAGAGCAATCGTATGGCTGATTTGCTCTGCGGCGGCTTGTTTGGTCGCTATGCTCTCAATAAAGTGTTCGCGGACTCTTGTTTCGGCGTCCATTTGTTCTCCTGATTTCATCACAACGTTCGCTCATGGTCTGAACGCATCTTTTATCCATTGTATCGTGTATTGGTCATTTGGCCGACCATTCACTGCGATAACGTCGAATCTTATCGTACTGTTGGCGTGTGCCGGGTGTTTGGCGAGGTATGCCAGTGCGCAGTGAGTTAAACGTCGCTGCTTATGTCGATCTACTGACTCGGCAGCCGATGCATAATCAGACTGCTGGCGAAAGCGCACTTCAACAAACACGAGAGTTCCAATATCCAGCATGATGAGGTCAACTTCGCCGCCGCGGCACGAGAAATTCCTTTCCAGTTCGCGGAGGCCCTTAGTCTTCAAGTGACTCAGTGCTAGTAACTCGAAACCCTGTCCTATTCTCCGGGTGTGTCTTCTAGCCACTCTGGCTCATCGGAGTCTGTTGGCGGCAACGCGTTGGTATCAAAGCCGTGCAGTGAAGGCAGCGCAACCGGTTGACCGCGGCGAAACTGGGCCCAGTCGAGTCGCCTATGAACGCGCCCCCCAGAGTCGAGATAGAGCCGTCCTGTTGCCCCATAAATTTCCGGTAATGGTCCCGCGATGTTACTGAACAAGGCGGGTGCCAACTTATAGGCGTCATATCCCATGGCCTGCAGCCTGGTGAGCTGCTGTTTTTCCGGCCAGCTACTGCGATAAAGATCTGGCAGTCCATCAAACTGGTTGGCTGGTTCAATGATCCATGGGATATCTGCGAACATGACTCCGTTAAGATCGGTGTCTGAGCGCCCGTCCATCGCATAGATTGAAGACGTAGAATAGACGGGGAGGTCGCCCGAGTAATGAAAACGAAGCTGCGGTTTTATAAGGCGCCCTACGTTGGCATCCGTTGCGAGGAAAATAAACTCTGTGTCTTGGCGGCGCCGAGATTCGAATTGCAACGGCTCATTAATATTGGCTCGCAAGCGACGATAGCGCTGTACACTGTCAGACAGGTGCATTAGCCCTTCAATTTCAGTTGAAAAATCCTGACTGCCAATTTGATAGCTGCGATATTCAAGCAGCGTTCCACCCGAGTGCTCAAGCTCAGTTGCGAAGCTTGAGAGAACTCGCCGGCCCCATTCATTATTTGGGATCAGAGCTACTCCCCGAGTTTGCCCCTCCATAATGACGCGCTGCGCGGCGGACGATGCTTCGTCCTCAGGCGCCAGAGCAAACTGATAAAACTGTGGCGGCGAGCTCAGATCATCCGGTAGATAGTTAAGTGCAAGCACCGGGACCGGCAGCATGGGTTCTTCTGCGAGAGTGGTTACATCTTTTTTAAGCAAGGGGCCGATAACAAATTGCGCGCCATCGGTGATGGCCTGGTTATAAGCGTTGCTGACACCCAGGCTGGCGGTGTCGTAGACGCGAATAGCCTGAGTTTGCATCGGATCATACTGATTGCTGAAATAAGCACCAAAAAATCCATCACGGATGGCAATGCCGGCCGTTTCCGCAGCCCCGCTCAAGGGCAGTAATAACGCTATTTGTCGGGGATGATCAAGAAATACCGAGTCGACTGCGGACTGTTTGCCAAGTATCAACAACGCGGGGTGATTGAAATTCGCTTGCTGCCATTGTTCGAGGCCACTTGACCACGCAGAGCCTGTTTGTCCGGTCGTGGTGGCGAGAGATGCCAGATTAAGCCAACCGCGAACTTCTGCATCTGCAGTCAACGCGAGGCCACGACGCAGGGTCCCGCTGTCGGTATTTAGCAATCCGTGCCAGAGGCGATTGCGATTATCTTTTATGCTTTGGGCGTTATCGAGCCAGGACTCACGGTGGGCGAGAATTTCTATCGCCCTGACTGGGTCACCTTGTTGAAAATTGGCGTCAGCACGTAAAGCATCGACGCGCATCCGAAACTTGAGCGGCATCCCCTCTCTACTCATCGGCTCCAATATGAGCAACGCTTTTTCAGATTGGTTGTCGACCAGGTACAGTGCCGCCTCATCCATTTGCCAGAGTCGCAGATTGTCGCCTGTAGTGGGTTTGGCCATTGCATGAAATGCATTGCGGGCCCTGCTGATGTCGTTGCCGTCGAGCCATTGCTGTATTGCCAGAAGCGTCAACCGGTCCCGTTCAACGCCTTGTTGTTCACCGGCTAAGCCGATATACATCGCCGCGGAGTCTGCGAACCGCCCATCGTTCGCCAGGTTTTCAGCATTGCTTTCCGACTGGCTGGACCAGTTTCCCAGCGAGCTGCCGGCACATGCGGAGAGGAGCAGGGTTATGCATAGAAACACAACGCCGCGGACGCCGCGCTGCCAGCCCAGTGATTTCGGCAAACTTGCCTGTATGTCATTGTTCAGTGCAGGATGCATAACGATTCTTGTTTGACTCATTTGTAATTAATGGAACTACGGTGGCTATAAAATGAACACCGGCACGCTTTACGTTGTAGCGACGCCTATTGGCAATCTGGAGGACCTGACGCCACGCGCACGTCGCGTCCTAAATGAGGTCGACCTTATCGCTGCCGAGGATACCCGCCATACCAGGCGATTGCTATCGCATTTCGGGATCAAAACTCGACAAATGGCACTGCACGAGCACAACGAGGAGGCGGCGAGCAAAGAACTGGTGGCGCTCATGCAGGGTGGAAGTTCGGTGGCCATTGTGAGTGACGCAGGCACTCCGTTGGTGAGCGATCCGGGATATCAACTGGTTGCCGCGGCGCATGCTGCCGCAATTCCGGTATCGCCGGTACCGGGTGTTTCGGCGGCGATCGCCGCTTTGTCGGTCGCGGGTTTGGCGACGAACCGTTTTTGTTTTGAAGGGTTTCTGCCCAGTCGGGGAAGTGCGCGGCGTGAACGGTTGCAGCAGTTATTTTCCGAACAACGGACGCTGGTTTTTTACGAAGCCGTGCACCGAATTGAGCAAACCATTAACGACCTTGCTGTGGTATTTGGTGCCGAGCGCGCTGCGTTTGTGGGCAGGGAGCTGACTAAAATGCATGAACAATGTTTGAGTTCGACCCTGGGTGGGCTGCAGGCCGATCTGGAGGCCGGTTCGATCCCGCTAAAAGGTGAGTTTGTCATTGCAGTGGCTGGCAATACTGCGACCGAGGGTGAGCAAAACGAGGCCGATGACATCGCATTACTCACACTGCTTATTGAATATCTGCCTGGTAAGCAGGCTGTTGAAGTTGTCTCCAGGGCCACGGGAGCCAAGCGCAACGACCTTTACAAGGAAATGCTGCGCATCAAAGGCGATAGCGAGTGATCGCAAGAATTCAATTGGTGGTGCGGAATTTGCCCTATAATAACTCGTGTGAAACGACAGGAGTCCGCCAGGCAATCGCTGGACTTAATGCATTGCGTTAAGTCTGGAGGAAAGTCCGGGCTCCCTCGGGCAGGGCGCCAGGTAACGCCTGGAGGGCGCGAGTCCATGGAAAGTGCAACAGAAAATATACCGCCTAAGCGCCTTGGCGCCGGTAAGGTTGAAATGGTGCGGTAAGAGCGCACCGCGCGGGTGGCAACATTCCGTGGCTAGGTAAACCCCGCCTGGAGCAAGACCAAATAGGGGAGTAAGCGGCTTTGCCGCACCGCCGGCTCCGAGCGGACTCCCGGGTAGGTTGCTTGAGGCAATCGGTGACGATTGTCCCAGATGAATGATTGTCCACGACAGAACCCGGCTTATGGCTGACTCCTGGCGTTTCACACTTTATTTATCCCACTTTCCCCTTGTGTTTTTGCGACCACCGCCACTTTTGACGGATTTTCCGTTCGTGTCCGAAAAGTTCTTTTAAATAATATAAAAAACAAACAGTTATAGTCATAATATCAACGAAAAATAGGTGTTGAGCGCACACGACTGAAGAAAGTCGCCGGTCCTGGCCCCCGGGAACAAAAATCCCGCGCGCCGCCTGTATCTTTAACTGGAGTCGAGAAAGCGTGCTTAAGTCCATGATTTATCGTTTCAATTGAGTGCCACAATTCGCCCGATTTGAGTCACCAAATAGCCCCTAAGTCCCTGTACAACAAGAATTAATTAGGGGGGTTGGTTGACGCTCTCCCAAGCCACACATATAGTGTTGAAAAGTGGAAAAAAGTGGGAGGAGATGGGTTAACAGCCCCTCAAAAATAACAATCGTGTTTCGTGGAGCCACCAAAGTCACCCTGGACGCCAAAGGGCGTTTCGCCATACCGACCCGTTATCGGGAGCGGCTCGTGGCCCGTTGTGGCGGTCAATTGGTGGTCACTGTGGACCGTGATTATTGTCTCCTCGTTTATCCGCTGTCTGATTGGGAAGAAATTGAACGCAAGTTGGTGCGCCTGCCAAGTTTGAACAAACAAGCACGACGCCTGCAGCGCCTCATGGTTGGTTATGCCTCTGAGCTCGAGCTTGACGGACATGGTCGCATATTGTTGCCGCGGGAGCTGCGTGATTTTGCAGCCCTGGATCGGCAGGCAATCCTGATTGGGCAAGGTAATAAATTTGAATTGTGGGATGAAGAACGTTGGAACGAGAAACGAGATTCCTGGCTGTCCGATGACGAAGACATGGGACTGCCTGCAGAGCTCGAATCTCTTTCTCTTTAAGTGAAAAGTGGCGACGTGGCAACAGAACAGCACGTGCCAGTCATGCTGCAACCGGTATTAGATGGATTGGCGCTTAAAGCGGACGGCGTATACCTGGATGGAACCTTCGGTCGCGGCGGGCATAGCAGGGCAATACTCGATTTGCTTGGACCTGATGGTCGCCTGATAGCGGTTGATCGGGATCCGGAAGCGATTGCTTCTGCGGACAAAGATTTAATCGCCGATCGACGATTTGAATTAGTGAGGGGTGAAATTGCCGATCTCAAAAAAATTGCGGATGCCAGAGGTTTGCTCGGACAAGTGGATGGTGTCTTGCTGGACCTCGGTGTCTCCTCACCGCAGTTGGATGATGCCGGTCGAGGATTCAGCTTTCTACGAGACGGGCCTTTGGACATGCGCATGGACCCGGAAACGGGCGTTAGCGCAGCGCGGTGGTTGGCAAGTGTGGACGAAAGGGAATTGAAACGGACGCTGCAAAAGTTTGGAGAAGAGAAATTTGCCGGGCGTATCGCCAAGGCAATTATTGCGGCGCGCACCGAAAAAACCATTGAGCGAACAGGAGAGTTGGCAGAGATTGTTGCCGACGCTGTGCCAATCAAGCACGGCAAGAAACATCCAGCTACCAAAACGTTTCAGGCCATTCGAATCAAGATGAATGCCGAGCTTGAACAACTGCATGCGGGGCTTGATGCCTCACTCGCGCTGCTGAAGAGGGGCGGCCGGTTGTGCGTAATCAGCTTTCATTCGCTTGAGGATCGACCTGTAAAAAGATTCATGCGTGATCATTCGTTGGTACCGGTCCCTTATCGAGGCTTGCCGAACATCCCGGATGAAATGCAGCCGCCACTGCGGCTCGTAGGCAAGGCAGTCGCAGCAACTGACGCGGAAGTAAAAAGTAATGTTCGTGCGCGCAGCGCGCACCTTCGAATAGCGGAACGACTCTAATGAAAGCGGTAAACACCGGGAAGCCAATTCTTCTGATATTGGTATGCACCGCCATTTGTATGGGTACCGCAATTGCGCTGGTCTACACAAAACATGAGTCACGCAAATTATTTATCGAGCTGGAGCGACTTGCCGCAGATCGTGATGAATTAAATATCGAGTGGGGCCAGTTGCAGATTGAGCAGAGCACTTGGGCAACTAACGGACGCATCGAACAAGTGGCAACAGACGATCTTAAGTTAATACGACCGCCGTCAACTGAAATATACGTGATCGAGGAAAAATGAGTCGCGGAGCTGAGACAAAAGCGCAGTCTGAAAGGCGCTTTACATGGCGCGTCACAATTGTGGCGGGCCTGCTTCTCATGGCCGCGGGATCGTTGCTTGCCAGGGCTGTCTATCTTCAGGTTCTCAACAAGGACTTCTTAAATCAACAGGCCGATGCGCGTCACCTGCGCACAGAAAAAATCTCGGCGCATCGTGGTTCAATAACGGATCGTAACGGTGAGCCTCTTGCGATCAGTTCGCCGGTAGATAGCGTTTGGGCAAATCCTTCTGAGCTAGCGCCTGCAATCGATAACGTTTCCAAACTTGCCGATGCGCTGGGCGTGGATGCCGATGTTTTGGTGCGCCGTATCACGCGCAGCATGGGCAAGCAGTTCGTGTATCTGAAGCGTCACCTGAGTCCAGAGCAAGCCGCAAATGTTATGAGTCTCAAGCTGCCCGGCGTCAATGTGCAGCGCGAGTATCGTCGCTATTACCCTGCGGGTGAGGTAGTCGGTCATATAGTCGGCTTTACCGATATTGATGACGAAGGGCAGGAGGGTCTTGAGCTTGCGTATAACCATTGGCTTACGGGTGAGTCTGGAGCCAAACGAGTATTGAAAGACCGATTGGGCAGGTCAATTGAAAACGTTGAGAGCATCAGGCCGCCGCGGCACGGTCGTGACCTTCGCTCGAGCATTGATCTGCGAGTCCAGTACATTGCGTATCGTGAATTGAAGTCAGCTATTCAGCAGCACCACGCGGAGTCGGGTTCGATCGTCGTGCTCGATGTCAAAACTGGCGAAGTGCTGGCAATGGTCAACCAGCCAACTTACAACCCAAATGATCGCTCGCAGTATTCCGCGGAGCGTTATCGAAATCGGGCTATTACCGATATTTTTGAGCCAGGTTCGAGCATCAAGCCACTGGTGGTAGCGGCGGCCTTAGAGAGTGGTCGATTCGATGCGACCAGTTCCGTGGATACGTCGCCAGGTTATGTTGTCGTTGGTCCCAAGAAAATTGAGGACCATCATAACCTTGGGCGCATAAGCCTGGGGACGATTCTGGCACGCTCCAGTAACGTCGGTGTCACTAAAGTTGCGATGGCGCTCGAGCCCGAGCAGTTGTGGCAGACAATGAGTAATTTCGGACTAGGTTCGCTGACTGAAAGCGGCTTTCCGGGTGAGTCGGCGGGAATGCTGACACATTTCTCAAACTGGCAAATGATCAGTCAGGCAACGCTGGCTTACGGCTATGGTGTGTCAGTAACGCCACTGCAACTCGCCCAGGCCTACGCAACCATTGGTAATCATGGCTTGTCGGAGCCGACGTCGCTGATTGCGCTCGATCAGGAACCGCCTCACAAACGCATCATAAGTGCCAAGACCGCAGATGCGGTTGAAGCGATGCTGCAGGGCGTTGTACGCCCCGGTGGTACCGGCACGAAGGCCAAGATTCCGGGCTACAAAGTCGCGGGCAAGACCGGTACGGCCTGGAAATTCGCGGCTGGCGGGTACTCTAAAGATAAATATATTTCGATTTTTGCAGGGCTGGTACCTGCAAGCAGTCCGCGCCTCGCCGTTGTTGTCGTCATTGATGAGCCCAGCGGCGATTTGTACTACGGCAGCGATGTCGCTGCGCCGGTGTTTGCTAATGTTATGACTGAGTCGCTGCGCCTGATGGCGTTGCCACCTGACGACCTTCCAGAAAGCGGTAGCGGTCGCATTATGCAGGCGATGAGCAAATGAACGTGGCTACTGAATTGGCAACTTCGGTTGTGACGCTACGGCAATTGTTGGACGGATTTGTAGTCGCGCCTGAGATTCCCGTCACTGGTATATCAAGCGACAGTCGCAAACTCACCAAGGGCGACCTGTTTATTGCGTGTCGCCGGGCTGCCGGGCATGGTCTGGAGTACGCTGACAAGGCTGTTGCGGCGGGTGCATCCGCGATTATTTGGGATTCAAGTACCGCGACTGTTGCCGACGTGGCCGACTGCGCGGTGCCGACTATTGGCGTAGAGCGATTAGCTGATCACATCGGCGAGATTGCCAATCGTTTTTTCCACTATCCATCGCGTGATCTCAAGGTATTTGCAGTAACCGGCACGAACGGCAAAACGACGGTCGCGTTACTGGTCGCGCAGTGCCTGAATTTGCTAGGCAAAACATCTGGCTACGTTGGCACATTAGGCAGTGGTATAGACGAACTGGTTGCCGGTGAAATGACAACGCCGGACTGCATCGAGCTACATCGTTTGCTGGCTGAATTTCGTGCGGCGGGCGCAGGTTTTGCTGCACTTGAGGTCTCTTCGCATGCACTCCAGCAGGATCGGATCAATGGTATTGCATTTGATACCGTCGCATTTACCAACCTGACTCGTGATCATCTCGATTACCACGGTGGCATGCAGAGCTACGGAGAAATCAAAGCAAGATTGTTGCTTGATGCTGGAGCGAAACATTGCGTCGTAAATGTTGATGCAGAATTTGGTCAGCAGTTGCTGCTGCGCTGCGGTAAAAATGCGGTCGCTGTTGCCAGTGCTTGTCGTGAGATAGCAAAAGACCAACCGTTCATTGTTGCCGCAACGATTACTGCACATCCTGCGGGTTCTGATGTGGCAATCCGCAGCTCCTGGGGCGAGGCCAGTGTGGCTTTGCCGCTGGTGGGTGAATTTAACGTTGCCAATGCGTTGCTCGCCATTGCGGTACTCGTGCAGCTTGGTGTCACGTTCGAGCAGGCTTGTGCGGCGATGAGTGAAGTTACGCCGCCGGCGGGTCGGATGCAGCCAGTGATCCCGGATACAGCTACTTTATTGCCTGTGACCATTGTTGATTTTGCGCACACCGCAGCGGGCCTTGATGCGGTATTACGAACATTGCGAGTGCATTGTGCTGGTCAATTGTGGTGCGTTTTTGGTTGTGGCGGCGATCGTGATCGCGGCAAGCGAGCTGACATGGGTAATACCGTGGCAATTCTGGCTGATCGACTCGTCATCACCAATGACAATCCACGCACAGAAGCGCCTGGCGATATCGTCCAAGACATACTGCGCGGAGTACCGGCGTCAGCGACCGTTGACGTAATTGAAGACCGTGCAGCGGCCATTGCATATGCTGTGCAACACGCCGCCGTTAACGACACTATTTTGATTGCCGGCAAGGGCCATGAGCCCTACCAATTGATCGCGGGCAAGAAATTACCATTTCTCGATTACAACGTTGCTCATGCCAATCTTGTGGCACGAGCAGCTCGCGATGGCGAGGTCCAATGATGGATGGGACGTTGCAGATTGCCGCGCAGCAGATGGACGGAAAACTGATCGGTTCGGACGCGCCGTTTTCCGGTGTAAGCACCGACAGCCGATTACTAACTGCTGGTGAATTATTCATCGCTTTGCACGGCCCAAATTTCGACGGCAGCAAGTTCGTCGCAATGGCTGCTGACAAGGGAGCTGCCGGGGCGGTTGTCCAAGAACATGGTCAAAGCGACCTGCCGCAGATTGTGGTTACTGACACACGTAAAGCACTTGGTAAGTTGGCACGTTGCTGGCGCGCCTCGTTGCCGACTACCGTTGTCGGAGTCACCGGAAGCAACGGCAAGACTACGCTGAAAGAAATGATTGCCGCGTGTTTGTCACAGCTTGGTGCAACTCATGCCACCCGCGGAAATTTCAATAACGACATCGGTTTACCTTTAATGGTCTTCGAGCTGAATGCTGCGCATCGATTTGCCGTTCTGGAAATGGGCGCCAATCACAAAGGTGAAATAGCTTATCTCACGTCGATAGCGCAGCCACAGGTTGCAGTTATCAGTAACGCGGGCCCCGCCCATCTCGAGGGGTTTGGGTCGCTGGACGGTGTTGCCGCCGCCAAGGGTGAGTTGTTAGCTGCGGATTTGGTTGCAGCTGTGTTGAATGCAGACGACAAATATTTCTCCTATTGGGTCGAACAGGCTGAGGGTACGCCGGTGCTCAGTTTTGGTCTGGGTCCGCACGCCGATGTGTACGCTGACAAAATCGAGTTGCGGACCGCTGGCAGTCAATTCGAACTGCATGCAGGCGGAGAAACATTGCATGTCAATCTGAATTTCGTCGGCGAGCACAATGTTTTGAATGCCTGCGGTGCTGCGGCAGTTGCTTCCGCTCTGGGAGCTGATTTGCAGCAAATCAAAAAAGGATTGGAATCAGCGCGGCCGGTTGGCGGGCGTTTGCGAGTGGTCGCGGGCGTTAATGATTGCACTATTTACGATGATAGCTACAACGCAAATCCTACGAGCATTATCGCCGCAGCCAAGTTCCTCGTGACCTTGCCGGGGCAAAGCTGGCTTGTGCTTGGAGATATGGGTGAGCTCGGAGCTAACGCGGTTGCGTTACATGCGGACCTTGGTCGGGTGCTGGGCAAAGTCGGCGTAGATCGTTTGTTCGTTTGTGGAGAACTGATGCGCAACACGGCTGAGGCTTTTGGTCGCGGTGCGCACTGGTTTGACGATAAGAGTGAGTTAATCGACGCACTGCGGGAAGCGGTGGTTAGCACAACCAACTTGCTCATTAAGGGGTCCCGGCTGATGCGTATGGAAGAGATAGTTGCTGCTCTGCAAGTCGATGCGGTTTCGGCTGGCGATAAAAGAGAGGCGTGCTAATGCTGTTGTATCTGACAGAGTACCTGACGCAGTTTGAATCTGCCTTTAACGTCTTCAATTACCTGACGATGCGAGCAATCCTCGGTGCATTGACTGCGCTGGTTATCTGTTTTGCGGTGGGTCCTCGCATGATTGCCAAGCTCAGCTTTCATCAAGTTGGACAAACCGTCAGGCTGGACGGTCCCGAGTCGCATTTGCCAAAAGCCGGCACGCCGACGATGGGAGGTGCGCTGATTTTGACTGCTATTACGATCAGTACTTTGTTGTGGGCGGATTTGAACAACAAATATATCTGGGTGATTTTAGGCGTGACCTTGGCTTTCGGGGTGATCGGTTATGTTGATGATTACAAAAAACTTGTTCTGAAGAATTCCAAAGGTCTTGTTGCTCGATACAAATTTTTCTGGCAGTCGGTCTCGGCGCTGGCGGCAGGCATAGCGTTATACATGATCTCCGATGATGCGGTCAGTACGTCATTACTAATTCCGTATTTCAAGAATCTCGTTATTCCTCTCGGCATGTTGCAGATTGCCTTAACGTTTTTTGTGATCGTTGGCTCCAGCAATGCCGTCAATTTGACCGATGGGCTCGACGGTCTCGCGATAATGCCGACTGTTCTCGTTGGTGGAGCATTGGGCATATTTGCTTATGTTACCGGCAACGTGAATTTTGCGGAGTACCTCAGTATTCCGTATGTCCGCGGTAGCGGCGAAGTCCTGGTTTTTTGTACGGCGATGGCGGGAGCGGGCCTCGGATTTCTTTGGTTCAACACTTATCCAGCACAAGTCTTCATGGGTGATATCGGTGCGTTGTCACTTGGTGCAGCGCTTGGTGTCGTGGCTGTGGTCGTACGTCAGGAACTCGTCTTGATGATCATGGGTGGGGTATTTGTTGTTGAGACCTTATCGGTAGTTATCCAGGTCGCCTCGTTCAAATTAACCGGGCGGCGCGTGTTTCGCATGGCGCCCCTGCATCACCACTACGAGCTCAAAGGTTGGGCTGAGCCCAAAGTAATTGTCCGTTTCTGGATCATCACCGTGATCCTGGTTTTGATTGGTCTGGCAAGTCTGAAGATCCGATGATGGCGCTGCAGAAAAAAAGGCAAGCCTCTCAGGGGCAAACAGCGAAGGCTCGCGATGCGGGCGGGGATCGCTGTGACCTTGTGATGGGCCTGGGCGTCACAGGATTGTCATTTGCGCGTTACTTGCAACGCAGTGGTGCCAAGGCGCGTTTTGTTGATACGCGCAATGATCCGCCGGGCCAGGCCGAGCTCAAAGCATTGTTACCCGATGTTGTCTTGAACGTTGGCAAACCGTCCCCGGACCTGCTCGACAATGTACAACGCATTATGGTGTCACCCGGTATCAGTGACAGTGATTCCTTGCTGGTAGAAGCACGGCGGCGCGGTATCGAAATCGTTTCGGATATCGAATTGTTTGCAAAGGCTGCCAAAGCACCATTCATTGCGATTACGGGGTCGAATGGCAAAAGCACCGTGACCACCTTGCTCGGCCTCATGTGCGATGCCGCAGGTTTGCGCGGCCTGACCGGCGGTAATCTGGGGCGTCCCGCGCTCGATCTGTTGGTTGATGAAAAACCAGAGTTCTATGTGCTTGAGTTATCGAGCTTTCAGTTGCAGCGCACGGCAACGCTACCGGCGGCCGTATCTGTATTGCTGAATATCTCTCCTGATCACATTGATTGGCACGGCAGTGAAGAGGCGTACATCGAAGCCAAGTATCGCGTTTATAAGGATGCTCAGGCGGTGGTCATCAATCGCGACGAGCCACCTGCTGTTTCGCGTATAGCGCACGCGCGACAGGTAATTAGCTTCGGTGCAGATGAGCCCGCGGAGGATCAGTACGGTCTGCGCGTCGTTGATGGCGTTACCTACCTCGCACGCGGCAAGCAATTGCTGCTGGCGACACACGAAGTGGCTATGCGCGGTCGCCACAATTACCTCAATTCACTGGCCGCAATGGCGGTTGGAGAGTTAATGGGGTTGCCACTGCCAGCGATGCTGCAAGTACTACACGAGTTTCCAGGGCTGCCGCACCGTATGCGGCACGTGGCAACCCGCCGCGGTGTTGAATACATCAATGACTCGAAGGCAACAAACACTGGTGCGGCCATCGCGTCGGTTGAGTCTATCGATACCATGCTGGTCTTGATCGGTGGTGGCGATGGCAAGGGCGGCGATTTTACGTCGCTGGCCAACGCATTACGGGGCAAACTTCGAGCCGCCGTATTAATGGGTAAGGACGCCGACAAGATGGCGCTGGCATTTGACGGCCTTGCACCGATAGCGCACGTGGCTGACATGCAGACGGCAGTTGAGCGGGCGGCTGAATTTGCCGTATCCGGCGACACTGTACTGCTGGCACCAGCCTGCGCCAGCCTCGATCAATATAAAAATTATGCCGAACGCGGTGATATGTTTGCTCATTATGCGGAGGCATTGCGGTCGTGAGTTTACAGAGCGCTACATTCCCGTTTCCCGCGTACCTTAAGTCGCCGTTGCAGATTAACGGGCCGTTACTGACGATCAGTCTGGTGTTATTACTGGGCGGAATGGTCGTGCTGGCATCGGCGTCAGTATCGGTATCTGATCGCAATTTTGGTGATCCGTTTTTCTACGTCGAGCGCCAGGCACTCGCTGCCCTCATCGGCTTGTCGATCGGAGGAATGTGTCTGTTTATTCCGATGCGAGTCTGGCAATCACTCAGTTTGCTATTTGCACTCATTGCCCTGGCATTGCTCGTGCTTGTTCTATTGCCCGGTATTGGTACCTCTGTGAATGGCAGTACCCGCTGGCTACGACTCGGATTCATGAATGTGCAGGTTTCTGAGCCAGCTCGTCTTTGTATGATGATATATCTCGCGGGTTATCTCGTGCGTCGCAATCGATCATTGCGCGAAGAATTTACCGGCTTTTTACGCCCCATGATTCTATTGACCTTCGCGTGCTTATTGTTGCTAGTGGAGCCGGATTTCGGCGCGACAATTGTGTTGCTTGCTACGTCTCTGGCGATGCTGTTTGTTGCAGGCGCGCGCATTCGCGATTTCGCGTTGTTCTTTGTAGGCGCCGTTATCGCAATGGCTCTGTTAGCGATTGCGTCACCGTATCGCATGAAGCGCCTCACCGGTTTTCTTGATCCCTGGGCCGACCCGCTCGATTCGGGTTTTCAGCTGATTCAGTCCTTGATCGCCATTGGTCGTGGTGAGTGGTTCGGTGTCGGTCTGGGAAGTAGTGTGCAAAAACTTTTCTACTTGCCTGAGGCGCATACCGATTTTGTATTTGCCGTATTCGCCGAAGAGTTTGGTCTGGTGGGTTGTGTTGTATTGATCAGTTTATTCCTGGCGTTGTTGTGGCGGATTATTCTGGTTGCACGACATGCCGCAAATGTCGAGCGCTTTTTTGAGGCCTACCTCGCTGTAGGTATCGGTACCTGGCTCGGTTTCCAGGCATTTATCAACATTGGCGTAAACATGGGTCTGCTCCCTACCAAGGGCTTGACGCTGCCGCTCATTAGCTACGGCCGCAGCAGTCTGATCGTTGCGTTGATCAGCATAGGTCTGTTGTTACGCATACATCATGAGCTGGTGACTGATAGTCAGCCACTCAATCGTCGTCGAAGTGGAGGGCGCCGCATATGAGCGCTCGCCCGATTCTCATTATGGCAGGCGGCACTGGCGGCCACGTCTACCCGGCTCTGGCTGTCGCCGGCGCGTTGCAGCAGGCTTCCCAGCAGATCGTTTGGCTGGGTACGCAGCGCGGCATTGAGGCGCGACTGGTGCCAGCAGCCGGTATAGATATTGAATGGATTAGCATTCGTGGCTTGCGCGGCAAGGGGTTCGCATCATTGTTGCTGGCTCCATTTCGCCTGGTCTGGGCTTTGCTGCAATCGTTACGCGTGATGTGGCGAATTCGTCCTGCGGCGGTTCTTGGTATGGGTGGATTTGTGAGCGGACCAGGCGGTCTCGCTGCGTGGTTGTCGTTCTGCCCACTCGTTATCCATGAGCAAAATGCTGTTGCAGGGATGACTAACCGATTATTGGCCCGTTTTGCGAAAGTTGTATTGCAGGCATTTTCCGGCAGCTTTCCGGAGCGGATCAAGGCACGGACCGTCGGCAATCCAGTGCGTGAAGACATAGCCGCGCTTGCACCTCCACGCGATCGATTCGCGGCGCGCGAGGGCCGTTTACGCGTCCTCGTCCTGGGTGGTAGTCAGGGTGCCCTGATTCTGAATCGCACAGTGCCCGGTGCATTGTCGAAATTGCCCAGAGAAAAGCGTCCGCTAGTGCGGCATCAGGCGGGTCCGGCGACCATCGACACGGCGCGCAGAAATTACGAATTGCATGAAATTGATGTCGATCTGGTTCCCTATATCGACGATATGGCTGAGGCCTACGCATGGGCTGATCTTGTCATTTGCAGAGCAGGTGCATTGACCGTTGCAGAATTATCCGCCGCGGGTGTGCCCGCTATTTTTGTACCGTTTGCTCTAGCCGTTGATGATCATCAAACGGCTAATGCGCGTGCTTTGGAACGAGCCGGCGCCGCCATAATAATTGCTGAGCGTGGGTTTAATGCCACGACACTGGCTGCCGCTCTGCAGCAGTGGCTAAGTAGTCGGGCGGAACTTGCGGCCAAGGCCGAGCTCGCTCGCGAGCAGGCACAACCCCTGGCATTGCAACGTATCACCAAGATTTGCCTGCAGGCAGCGGGGGTGACGACATGATTGATCGTATGCGTCGCATCAATACAGTTCACTTTGTTGGCATCGGTGGTTCCGGTATGTCTGGCATTGCCGAGGTGATGCTGAGTCTTGGCTACGCAGTGCAGGGTTCGGATCTGCGTACCAACACCCAGACGCGTCGTCTGAGTTCGCTTGGAGCGACCGTGATCGTCGGCCACGAAGAAGCAAATGTGCGCAACGCGGATGTCGTCGTCGTATCCAGCGCGGTCAAAGAGACCAACCCCGAGGTAGTTGCTGCTCATGAACGCCGTTTGCCGGTTGTGCAGCGTGCCGAAATGTTGGCCGAGCTAATGCGCTTCCGTTATTCGGTTGCTGTAGCAGGTACTCACGGCAAAACCACGACGACCAGCCTGGTTGCAAGCATTCTGGCAGAAGGCGGCCTGGATCCTACCTATGTTATCGGCGGTCGCCTCAAATCGAGTGATAGCAACGCGCGGCTCGGACAAGGCAAGTACCTGGTGGCCGAGGCTGATGAAAGTGACGCTTCTTTCATGCATCTGTTGCCGATGATTGCCATTGTTACCAACGTCGATGCCGATCACATGTCCACTTACGATGGCGACCTGGAAAAGCTGCACAGCAGCTTTGTGAGCTTCCTGCATAACTTGCCGTTCTACGGCTTGGCAATTATGTGCATCGACGATGTCGGCGTTAATACGATCATAGGTCGGGTTGGTCGTTCAGTGGTGACCTACGGCATCGACAGCGACGCTGATATTCGCGCCGAAGATATCGAATTTACAGGTTCGAGCACGCGCTTTACGGTTGTGCACAAAGATCGTGATACACGCATGACGGTCCGGTTAGAACTGCCTGGGTTGCACAACGTTCGTAATGCGCTGGCAGCGATCGCTGTTGCTGATGAGTTGGGAATCAGTTCAGAGGCGGTCACTACGGCGTTGGAAAAATTCCAGGGCATTGATCGCCGCTTCCAGGCTTTGGGTGAGATTTCTGTCGCTGGTAATCAGGTCATGCTCGTTGATGATTATGGACACCATCCGACCGAAGTTGCGGCCACATTGGAAGCAGCCAGAGCTGGCTGGCCCGACAAGCGCCTGGTGCTGATATTCCAGCCACATCGCTATACCCGTACCAACGATTTGCTGGATGATTTCGCAGCGGTTTTATCCGTCGTCGATGTGCTTATATTGCTGGAAGTATATGCCGCGGGCGAGACGCCGATCACGGGTGCTGACGGTCGTTCATTGGCACGTGCAATACGCAATCGTGGTTTGATTGAACCAGTGTTCGTTGAGCAGTTACAGCAATTGCCAGAAGTGTTGCCTGGCTTGTTGCAGGATGGCGATCTGCTGTTGACGATGGGTGCCGGTGATATCGGTGCGTTCGCCAATACGCTGCCAGAGATTTTTGGCAGCACCCAGGTGAAGTCATGAACGTTGCGATGCAGACAGCGGGTGTTTATGCCGACCTGCGGCACAACGAGCCCATGAGTAAGCACACCTCATGGCGCGTCGGTGGGCCGGCGGAATGCTTCTTTAAGCCAACGTCGGTGACCGAGCTTGCGAATTTCCTGCGCGAACTGGAATCCAATACAGAGATTTTCTGGTTCGGACTTGGCAGCAATTTGCTGGTACGTGACGGTGGGTTGCGTGGCGTTGTCATAGCCACAACAGGTCTTGAAAAGAAACTCGAACGCATTGACGCGACGACGTTACGTGTCGCTGCTGGTGTGCCATGTACGACGCTTGCGAGACAATGCATACGCTGGGAGCTTGGGCCGGCCGAATTCTTCGCCGGTATACCGGGCTCTGTCGGTGGTGCGCTCGCAATGAACGCTGGCGCTCACGGTGGAGAAACCTGGGAGCGGGTTCGTTCGGTACGCACCATCGATCGTCATGGAATTATTCGTGAGCGCCTGCCCGAAGATTATAAAGTCGCTTACCGGAGTGTTCAGGGACCGGCCGACGAGTGGTTTATCGAAGCGACGCTTGGTTTTGATCCGGACGCCGAAGCCAGCATGGATACGCTTAAGACGATGCTGGAGCGTCGCAAGCAAACCCAACCGCTGGGCTTGCCCAGTTGCGGCTCTGTGTTCCGCAATCCCCCGGGTGATTTCGCCGCTCGTTTGATCGAAACCGCCGGGCTCAAGGGGCATCGCATTGGCGGTGCCGAAGTATCAACGAAGCATGCCAATTTCATAATCAACGCAGATAATGCGACAGCGACGGATATTGAGGCGTTGATTGACCATGTGCGCGCCACAGTTGCGAGCACCCACGGTGTCGAGTTGCGTCATGAAGTGCGTATTGTGGGAGAACGCAAGTGAGCGATTTTGCGACCCACGAACAGCGTATTGAGATCACAAGTCCGGATGAATTCGGCAAGGTCGCCGTGTTATTAGGTGGCAGCTCCAGCGAGCGTGAGGTTTCATTGCAGACTGGCACGGCGGTGTTAGCCGCGCTGCAGTCGTTGGGTGTGGATGCACATGCGTTCGATCCAGCGGAACTGGATATGGCGGTTTTCATGAGTCGTGGCTTCAATCGCGCCTGGATTGCGTTGCACGGCGCCAATGGTGAAGACGGTACGATTCAGGGTGCACTGCAATGGCTGGGCGTGCCGTATACGGGTAGTGGTGTCTTGGCATCAGCGCTCGCAATGGACAAGGTTCGCAGCAAGCATTTGTTTGCGGCGGCCGATATAGCGACGCCTGAATACTGTGTTTTGCATTCACGTCACGACGCGGCGATCGCATTGGAGCAACTCGGCTTGCCTTTGATCATGAAGCCAGCATCGCAGGGATCAAGTGTCGGCATGAGCAAGGTCTTTAGCCGGGATGAACTCAACGCAGCATACGACCTCGCATCTGACTTCGGTGATGATGTAATAGCCGAACGATGCATAGTAGGTGATGAAGTGACGGTCGCGATACTGCAGGGTGAGGCGCTGCCGAGTATTCGTATTGAAACACCGCGAGTATTTTACGACTACAGAGCCAAGTACGAATCAGATACAACGCTGTACCACGTGCCGGCAACTCTTGATGTTGCCCTCGAGCAGCGATATGCAGATCTCGCACTTGCTGCATTCAGGGAGCTGGGCTGCAGTGGTTGGGGTCGGGTCGATTTCATGACTGGTGCCGACGGTCAACCACAAGTGTTGGAGGTCAATACGGTTCCTGGTATGACCAGCCACAGCCTGGTTCCTATGGCAGCAAAAGCTTGCGACATAAGTTTTCCGGCGCTTTGCTGGCGCATTCTCGAAACAAGTTTCCAGACTGAACATGTTTACGCGATGCAGGGAGGTGCCCAGCAATGAAACGTAAACAGGCCAATCGGCGCAAACAGCAGAAAGTGAGCCGTATCAAATGGCCTCATATTCCAATGGCCCGAATCTTTGGAGTGGCTGCTGCGAGCGCATTCGTTTACATGACGTATCACTTCGCAACCGTGCTCCTCGATACACCGATTAATTCAGTCACGATCGATGGTCCGTTTCAACGCGTGACCGCGTTACAAATTGAAGAAGCGATGAGCGACGAGCTCGACGCAGGATTCCTGACTGCGAGGCTGACGAGGATTCAGAAAGAAATCGTTGCGCTGCCCTGGATCGATCGAGCGACTGTAACCCGTGAGTGGCCGAGCCGAATCCACGTCAGCGTGACCGAGCAAATTCCGGCAGCGGCTTGGGGTGAGCGTGGATTATTGAATACGCGTGGCGAACTGTTTGTCACCGACGCGCGTCATGTGCCAGCCGAGTTGCCGCATTTGAGCGGCCCTGAAGAACGTGCGGACGATGTGGCCAGGCGCTACATATTCCTGCGGGAACATCTGATACCGATTGGACTGAATATCCGTTCCCTGAATCTTGATGCGCGCGGTGCATGGAGACTGGTTTTGCAAAACGGCGTCGAGGTGCGTCTCGGACGGAAGGATGTCGATAGCCGTACGGATTTATTTTTTGATGTCGTCGCCAACCTCGTAACGAGTCGTGCGGCGGAAATTGATTTCGTTGATATGCGTTACAGCAACGGTTTCAGCATCGGCTGGAAATCAGGAGAGGGCGCGCCGCTAGAGGACGTGTCAATGGAGAAACCCAAAATGTTGGCTGCCAGAGAGAGCGACTGAATGTCCAAGCGTGGAGACAAAAATTTGATCGTGGGGTTGGACATAGGAACCTCTAAAGTTGTCGCGATTGTCGGGGAAGTGACCGAAAGCGGCACCATCGAAGTTGTCGGAATTGGTTCTCACCCATCTCGCGGATTGAAGAAAGGTGTGGTCGTGAATATCGAATCGACCGTGCATTCAATACAGCGGGCCGTTGAAGAGGCGGAATTGATGGCCGGGTGTGATATTCACTCGGTCTATACCGGCATTGCCGGCAGCCATATTCGCAGCCTGAATTCGCACGGCATCGTGGCGATTCGTGACAAGGAAGTGAGCGCCGGAGACGTTGATCGTGTAATCGATGCCGCCAAGGCCGTAGCAATACCTGCAGATCAAAAAATCCTCCATATTCTACCCCAGGAATTCCTGATCGATAGCCAGGAAGGAATCCGCGAGCCCATTGGGATGTCGGGTGTGCGACTCGAAGCAAAGGTGCACATGGTTACGGGTGCCGAGAGTGCTGCCCAAAACATCGTTAAGTGCGTACAGCGTTGCGGTCTCGAAGTGGACGACATCGTACTTGAACAGCTGGCATCGAGTTATTCCGTACTTACGGAGGATGAGAAAGAGCTGGGTGTATGCATCGTGGACATTGGTGGTGGCACAACCGATATAGCGGTCTTCCTGGGTGGTGCGATTCAGCACACTGCGGTGATACCAATCGCTGGCGATCAGGTGACCAACGACATCGCCGTATCGATGCGGACGCCAACCCACTATGCCGAAGAAATCAAAATCAAATACGCCTGTTGTCTGTCGCAATTGGCGAATTCAGACGAGTCAATTGAAGTGCCGAGTGTCGGTGATCGTCCGCCACGACGGCTGGCACGGCAGACCTTGGCTGAGATAGTTGAGCCACGTTACGAAGAGCTCTTCGGACTGATACGCGATGAGTTACGTCGCAGTGGTTTCGAGGAATTGATCGCAGCCGGCATCGTGCTGACAGGGGGCAGCTCCAAGATGGAGGGTGCTGTCGAACTGGCTGAGGAAGTCTTTCATATGCCAGTACGACTCGGCTCTCCGCAGTACGTGGAAGGGTTGGTTGATGTGATCCGTAATCCGATCCATGCAACAGGCGTCGGGTTGCTCCTTTACGGTCACGAAAACATGGCCCGGCGTGGACAGCGCAGCGCGCCGATAGGCGGAAGTATTTTAGATGTGTTCGGAAGAATGAAGGCCTGGTTTCAAGGGCAATTCTGAGCACAGGTACGACCAAGCAAGTGAAGTTGAGTGAGTTAAGTTTTAGTAAATAATTATTATTGAGTGGAGGTTTTCTAAATGTTTGAGTTAATGGATGCACATAGCCAAAGTGCGGTCATCAAAGTAATTGGTGTCGGCGGCGGCGGTGGCAATGCCGTTGCGCACATGGTTAAGGCGGGTATCGAAGGCGTGGACTTTATTTGCGCCAACACCGACGCCCAGGCTTTGAACAGTGCTCGCGTACGCACTGCTTTGCAGATTGGTTGCAATATTACGAAGGGTCTTGGGGCCGGCGCCGATCCAGATGTTGGACGTCAGGCTGCCATGGAGGATCGCGATCGAATCCATGAGGCCATCGAAGGTGCCGACATGCTGTTTATTACCGCAGGTATGGGCGGTGGCACGGGCACAGGCGCCGCTCCAATTGTGGCGCAGGTAGCGAAAGAGCTTGGCATTCTTACTGTTGCCGTGGTTACGCGTCCGTTCGTCATGGAAGGCACCAAGCGTAGCTTGATCGCTGATCAGGGTATCGCCGAACTGGGTAAATATGTTGATTCGTTGATTACCATCCCCAATGAAAAATTGTTGTCAGTGTTGGGTGGAGAAACAACATTACTTGATGCCTTTGCTGCTGCGAATGAAGTCCTGCAAGGTGCTGTTCAGGGTATTGCAGAACTCATCACCCGTCCTGGCCTGATTAACGTCGACTTTGCTGACGTTCGTACAGTCATGTCGGAAATGGGTATGGCAATGATGGGTACTGGTACGTCGTCGGGCGAAGGTCGCGCACGGGAAGCCGCGGAAGCTGCAATTTCCAGTCCGCTGCTTGAAGACATTAACCTGGCCGGTGCCAACGGCATTCTCGTTAACGTCACTGCCGGTATGGATTTGTCGATTGGCGAATTCCAGGAAGTGGGTAATACGATTAAGGAATTCGCTTCTGACGATGCCACTGTGGTCATTGGTACCGTAATTGATCCGGAAATGGGCAATACCATTCGCGTCACCGTGGTTGCCACAGGACTGGGTCAGCCCGCGCGTCACGCACAGGCACCTATCAGAGTAGTGCGTAAGCAGGCGGCTACTGAGCCTAATTATCGCAATCTCGATAAGCCTGCAGTGCAGCGGAAACGCGCTGTTGGTGACGGACTTGAGGACGATGGAGGAATTCGTGAAGAATTACTCGATATTCCGGCTTTCCTGCGCAGGCAGGCAGACTAGAAGGATCGTAACCAAGGCTTCGGACTCTCACTCACCGAAGCCTGTATAGCCTCGCTCAAACCGGTCCGGCAACTGCCGGACCGGTCTCAAGTTTCCGGTTGGCGACCCGCGTATTCACGCCCACAGCCTAATCCTTAAGTAGTTATTCGCAAACACCTCGCAACACATTGAAATGCTTGGTTTGATGATTCTTGGTGTGTTAATCTTCGCTTCTGTAAAGTACCGTCAACGCGCCTTAATCCAATGAATAAGAGACGCGAAAGTGTGCCGGTATATAATGTCTGACTTACCTGGCGAGCTATGCACCAACCGCGGCCAGATCTGCGGCAATTTTTACCGGGGTGCTCTTGAGCGTTTTCCGGGTATTTAAGAAGACGACGTAATCAATTTCAGGAAATTGTGGCAATGTTGCGACAACGAACAATCAAAACAGCAATCAGAGCAACCGGGGTCGGGCTTCATTCCGGCGATAAAGTTTATATGACATTGCGGCCCGCACCTGAAAATGCAGGAATCACCTTTCGTAGAGTCGATCTTGATCATCCCGCAGATGTCCCTGCGGATGCGACATTGGTCGGCGAAACTATGCTTGGCACAACACTGATCAAAAATGGCGTTAAGGTGGCAACCATTGAGCACCTGATGTCAGCACTTGCCGGTTTGGGAATTGATAACTTGACGGTTGATCTTTCGGCCCCAGAAGTTCCGATTATGGATGGCAGTGCAGGGCCGTTTGTATTTCTGCTGCAATCAGCCGGTATTGAAGAACAAAACGCAGCGAAGCGTTTTGTTCGTATCAAGAAGAAAATACGCGTTGAGGAAGATGATAAATGGGCGGAGTTCACACCGTTTGATGGTTTCAAAGTAAATTTCGAGATTTCTTTTAATCATCCTGTGTTCAATAAACAAAGCCAGCATGCCTCGATTGATTTTTCATCAACATCTTTCCTCAAGGAAATCAGTCGCGCGCGCACATTCTGTTTTCTTCGCGATGTGGAAACATTGCGCATGCATAACCTGACGCTCGGTGGCAGCATGGATAACGCCATTGTTCTGGATGACTATCGGATCTTGAATGAAGATGGACTGCGTTATGCGGACGAGTTTGTTAAACACAAAATTCTTGATGCGATTGGCGACGTTTATTTGCTCGGGCATAGCCTGATTGGTCAGTTATCGGCGCATAAATCAGGGCATGCTCTGAACAACAAATTGCTGCGTGCGATGCTCGCCGATGAATCAGCGTGGGAGACGGTGACTTTTGACGATTCACGCAAGGCACCCATTTCGTACGCGGCGCCAGCCTACGCCTGAGAGCTTCGCTGCCTAAGTCCTGACTTTAATGGTGCACTTCAACACTGGTCGACCCTCGGTACGTGCCACTGTCATTAACGTATCTGCTTCGTAACGTATGCGCGACGCCCAGGTCGATGATTCGCAAATAATTACCAGTTCGCCATCGGGACGCAGGTTCGCAGCTACCAGGTGTTGCGCGAAGTCCGGGGATAGTTTGCTGCGGAGCTTCGAAGTGAGCGCCTCCATGGCTTGAGCGCGGCTAATAATCTTGCTCAGGCTGTTGCCTGAACTGGCTTGCAGGAGGTTGTCGAGGCGCGAAAATGACATAGTTTTGTGATGCAGTTAGCGTTTTAAGCGACTAATAATGACCTAAATCAAGGTTCCTGACCCAGATTCTTGTAATAGATAGCCGCATTATGCATATTGTCGGCACGAAAAGGGCATAACCGTTGAAAGACGGCGACGCAGAACCACCGATCTAAGGGAGCAAAATCCTATGATGGCGGGGTAACCGAGTGACTATCAGGGACAATTAATAATTAATGGATATTTGGTAAAGCGGGATTTATACGCTTTATTTATGGTCACAAATTTCATCGCGTTTCGAGCGCTTAGCATCCAGGGCTTCCTGAATGAATGTAGTAATTTTTGGCAAAGGTTTTGGTAAACCCAGGCAATGGCATGTGTCGGGTCTATCGTTATCTGTTTTAGGTTTGTTGGCGACGACGCTTGTTTTTGGCGCAGCTTTTACAGGCGGCCAATGGTATGCACGCATTACCGGATCTGGCCTCAGTCAGGATGCAGTGGCCGCTATTGTCGACAAGCTAGACAGCGAGCAACAGGCTATCGCCACGACCCGACAGGAAACCGAAGATACGCTGGATGCTCTTGCAATTCGTCTCGGTAAAATGAGCGCCAGGGTGATTCGACTCGACGCACTGGGTCGCCGTCTTACCGAGATGGCTGATTTTGACGATGGCGAGTTCGATTTTGATTCGGAGCCTGCTCTGGGAGGACCGGAAGAGCCTGATCAAAGCGGCTCGACTGTGGCCGTCCCCGAGGTCGTCGCGACGCTTGAAAATCTCAACGAGCAACTGGACAACCGCGAGGCACAGCTGTCGGCCCTGGAAAGCATGATGATGAACCAGAACCTCAGTGATCGGGTCTATCCGCAAGGACGGCCGGTTAAAGCGGGTTGGATGTCATCCTACTTCGGCCGCAGAACCGATCCTTTTACGGGTAAAACGGCCAATCACCGCGGGGTCGATTTTGCGGGCAAGGAAGGCGCCGATGTAATTGCCGTCGCCGATGGCGTAGTTACCTGGGTTGGGCCGCGTTCCGGCTATGGCCAGATGGTTGAGATTAACCATGGCAACGGATATTCGACCCGTTATGCGCATAACTCGACTAATCTGGTTGCTGTAGGTGACGAAGTCAAAAAAGGGCAAACCGTTTCACTGATCGGTGAAACCGGTCGAGCCACTGGCCCAAATCTGCATTTTGAAGTGCTCTACAACGGCAATCGGGTTGATCCGGTGAAGTTTATTCGTGAGGGTGCCAGCCGCTAAATCTGGATCTCGTATTGAATTGTGGCCATTTAGACCATAATTCAGGTGTTTCTACCGGTGAATTCCTCCGCAGATGGTTTCGTATTCGCCGACTAGTCCGTAAAATACCGCTCTTTATGTCTGTGCTCCTGCGCGTTGAGGAGCTTTAGTCATGTGTTTATTCAGGAATTCCAAGTGGCAAACTTTTTAACCCGTATTTTTGGCAGTCGTAATCAACGTCTCTTGCGTCAGTACTCCAAGACCGTACAAAAAATTGGCCAGCTTGAGGATGGCATCAAGGCGCTGAGTGACGAGCAAATCGTCGCCAAGACTGCCGAGTTCCGTGAACGCCATGGTAATGGCGAGTCACTCGACAAATTACTTCCCGAAGCCTTTGCAGTAGCTCGCGAAGCCTCAATGCGTGCGATCGGTTTGCGTCCATTCGATGCACAGTTGATTGGCGGTATGGTTTTGCACGATGGCAACATCGCTGAAATGCGTACTGGTGAGGGTAAAACGCTGGTTGCGACACTGCCCGCCTATTTGAACGCGATTTCCGGGTTGGGCGTGCACATCGTGACGGTTAACGAATACCTGGCGCAACGTGACGCGGAATGGATGCGTCCGGTTTATGAATTCCTGGGATTAACGGTTGGGGTTACCAAGAGCGGTCAGAACAGCGAAGAAAAACGCGCGGCGTATGCTTGCGATATCGTGTACGCGACCAATAATGAGCTGGGTTTTGATTACTTGCGAGATAACCTGGCGTTTTCGCAGGAAGATCGCACCCAACACCACCTTAATTTCGCGATTGTCGATGAGGTTGACTCAATCCTGATCGACGAGGCTCGCACACCGTTGATTATTTCGGGGCCGGCCGAGGAAAGTACCGATTTATACCTCAAGATCAACAAGCTGATTCCGAAGCTCAAAGAGCAGAAAGACGAAGATTCGCCCGGTGACTTCAATAAAGACGAGAAGTCCAAGCAGGTTTTCATTTCAGAAGACGGTCATCAACGCGTAGAGGAACTGATGTCGCAGGCCGGTCTGATCGGCCAGGACGAAAGTTTGTATGACGCCGCTAACATTCGCTTGCTGCACCACCTTAACGCGGCTTTGCGTGCTCACGTGATGTTCCAGCGCGATGTGGACTACATTGTGTCGGACACGGGCGAAATTGTCATCGTCGACGAGTTCACTGGCCGTACGATGCCCGGTCGGCGCTGGTCTGATGGTCTGCACCAAGCAGTAGAGGCAAAAGAAGGGGTCGCGGTTAAACAAGAGAACCAGACGGTTGCCTCGATTACTTTCCAGAACTTCTTCAGGTTATATAACAACCTGTCAGGCATGACCGGTACGGCTGATACAGAAGCCTTCGAGTTCCAGCAAATTTACGGCCTGGAAGTTGTCGTTATTCCGACCAACAAGCCGATGATTCGTAATGACATGGCAGACCTTGTCTACCTGACCCAGAAAGACAAGTTCAATGCCATTATCGAGGACATCAAAGATTGCCGCGAGCGCAAGCAGCCAGTGCTGGTTGGTACGACGTCCATCGAGACGTCTGAATACCTGTCTGGTTTATTGGACAAAGAAAAGATTCATCACGAAGTATTGAACGCGAAGCAGCACGAACGTGAGGCAACAGTCGTGCAGCATGCCGGTCGTCCCGGCGCAATCACGATTGCCACCAACATGGCCGGCCGTGGTACCGATATCGTACTTGGCGGCAGTCTTGCTGCGGAGATAGAGGAAGCAGGCGAGGGCGCCGACGGTGCGGCTCTCAAAGCGGATTGGCAACAACGCCATCAACTGGTTCTTGAGGCCGGTGGTCTGCACATTATTGGTACTGAACGTCATGAATCGCGTCGTATCGATAATCAGTTGCGCGGTCGTTCCGGCCGTCAGGGTGACGCGGGTTCGAGTCGCTTCTACTTGTCGATGGAAGATAATTTGATGCGGATTTTTGGTGATCCCAATCGCACCAAGGCCTTGTTATCGAGAGCCGGCATGCGTGAAGGTGAAGCGATCGAAAGTAAATTGCTCACCCGCCAGATTGAACGGGCGCAACGCAAAGTGGAAGGCCACAACTTCGATATTCGTAAGAACCTTCTCGAGTACGATGACGTTGCTAATGACCAGCGCAAGGTGGTTTATCATCAGCGTTCCGAGCTCATGGAAGCGGACGAAATTGCAGATGCGGTAACGAGCATCCGTGAAGAAGTTGTGCATGCCATCGTCGATCAGTTTATCCCGCCCGGCAGTCTTGAAGAACAATGGGATCCTGAGGGTATGAAACAGTCTGTAGAGGCTGATTTTGGCGTCGAAGTAGATGTCCCGCAGTGGCTGATCGATGAGCCAAAATTGAATGAGGAAAGCATTCGCCAGCGCTGTCTGGATGCAGTCCAGCAGAGCTACGACCAGAAGGTGGCTGAGATTGGTGAGGGAATTATTCGTCACTTTGAGAAAGCCGTGATGTTGCAGCAGTTAGACCATCACTGGAAAGAGCATCTGGGTGCGATGGATTATTTACGCCAGGGCATTCATCTTCGAGGTTATGCGCAGAAGAATCCCAAGCAGGAATACAAACGGGAAGCATTCGAAATGTTTGGCGTCATGCTGGACCGCGTTAAACACGATGCGATCAGCGTATTGTCCCGTGTGCGCATTCAAAGTCAGGATGACGTGGAACGTATGGAAGAGAAAAGACGCGCAGCCAAGGCGATGGAATTTCGCCACGCGCAGGCATCGGCTCTCGGCCAGAGCGGCGGAGAGGAAGCGGCTGCCGAGCAGGAGGCTGCAACGCCATTCGTGCGCGACGCTCGCAAGGTTGGTCGCAACGAACCTTGTCCATGTGGCTCCGGTAAAAAATACAAACAGTGCCACGGGCGCCTGAGCTAGACAGTCATCCTTCGGTGAGGTCGGGCGAGTGACTCGTATCCAGGTCATCGCTGGCATACTCATTGATAAGGCCGGTCGGGTGCTGCTTGCTGAGCGCCTCCACGATCATCCAATGGCGGGCTACTGGGAGTTCCCCGGGGGCAAGATTCAGGTCGGTGAGAGCCCTGAGGCGGCCCTGGAGCGAGAGCTGGCCGAGGAGCTGGGCATCAGCGACTTACAGCAGCTGCCGTTCATGCAGCTGGAGCATGACTACCCTGATCGTCACGTCGCCCTGGATTTCAGGCTGGTCACGGCCTGGCGAGGTGTTGCCGAAGGTTTGGAGGGACAGCGCTTGCAGTGGCTAGTGCCGGAGGCAATTGATGACGCGTCGATTCTCCCGGCTGATGTGCCGGTTCTGACGGCATTGCGGGAAAAGTTGAAACCCGCCTAGCAGACCTTTCCAATGTTCTTTGGCTCAGCAAATACTGATGTAAAACGGTACATCTTCGCTGGTCTGCGATGCGCGCTTGTTGATATTGCTCCACTCCAGGAAGCGAACCGTAAAGCGGTGCTGGCTGCCGCTGATTTCGGGATACCAGCGACTGTCATCCATGACAGAGACACGCAGCAGGCGGCACTGCACATCTTTCTGCATACTGTGCTGATACATGCCACCGGTGGCGAGCTTTTCGACGGGCGTCGCGCTCTCACGGATTAGCCAGAGCATTTCCAGAACGGCATCGCAGAGCGGCCGGATGATTTCAATCCAACCCTGGATGTCTTGCTGGCGCCTCGAAAATGGCTGCCTTAACCAATGATTAAATTCCGGCAAATCAAATTCGCAGGTGCCCCCTGGAATTGCGCTGCGATGCTTGATGGCATTCAAAAACTCGGAGTCTTTGAGCGGTTGCAGGAAGTTGTTGCCGACCGAAATCAGGTCGTCACGGCTGATAATCAGGTTACGAATCAGGGTGTCGAGACGCCGCGAGTCGATTTCTGGTTCCGTCTGATAGCGCTGCAAGCCCTCGATCTGACGATCCAGTTCCTTACAGATTTCACTGCGCACATCGCCGCGAGTGAGGATTGCGAGGATCTCCAGCAAGCTGGCCGTGGTCGCTCGGGTTGCCCAGTCGGTCTCAAACTCGCTATTGTAGAGTAGCTGCTGATAGAGGAACTCGAGACGCAGAAAGGTCCGCATCCGCTCATTAAGCGGCTGCTCATAATCGGCCGGTTTCCCACCCTGGACGCTGTCAATGTTGTTATCGAGAACTTCAAACATCCCGGTATTTTGCGTCAGCGCAGGGTTGAGGGCAAATTAGTATTGGCGGAGCCCTGTCTAGGTTGTCTTCTGGGCGGCCAGTTGCAGATACAGCCGGTGCAATTCGGCTACTTCATGGCGGGTCCTCTCGAGGTCGCCATCGTTACTGATCACGTCATCGGCGATGGCAAGTCGATCCCTGCGGCTGACCTGTGAGGCGATGATGCGCCGCGCTTGCGATTCGTTTTCGGCATCCCGCGCGATCAGGCGTTTTAGCTGGGTTTCTTCAGTGCAGTCGACGACTAGCACGCGATCTATAAAGTTGAGTAACGGCGAACCCGTCAGCAGCGGCACGATGATTAACTGATACGGGCCTGCCGCCTGAGCAGACTGTGCGATAGTCTCGGCGCCGATACGCGGATGAATGATGGCTTCGAGCTTGCGGCGTTTTTCTTCGTTCGCAAAAACAATGTTACGCAGTGCTTTGCGATCGAGTTTGCCATCGGCAGCAATTACGGCATCACCGAATTCAGAGTGGATGTCATGCAGAGCGGGTTGACAGGGTTCGACAACCTCGCGGGCAATTACATCAGTGTCGATGAGCGCGGCACCGAGTTCGGCGAACATGTCGGCGACGGTGCTTTTACCGCTGGCGATACCACCGGTCAGTCCAATACGAAATGGTTGCTTAATGTGGGCTCTCCTGACACTGCTACAAAACTACTATAGCTTATCGTCGCACAATTCTGGAGGGCGTTGGGAGGATGGAGTTCGGCATTTGATGTTGGAAATCTCCGCGGCGCGATTGTGAATTGTGGCTGGCAGATTTGAGGGGATAGCTCGAGCGGATAATCTGTGTGGTGAGTTGAGCGGAGGAGGCTATTGCAGTGAATGATGCACAAAGATTATCAAGGGAGTTTCAGCGACATTTCATGATGGCAGATTGGCTGGCCAACACAGCCCGGTTGATCAGGTTCAATCGATCCGATGCATGGAATTCGACCGTCGATTAACTCGGGCACACTTGTCGAAACGATTCAGCTCAAGTAGTCCAGATAGCCATCGACTATTTGCTGACCCCAGAGCAGGGCGATCCAGCCTGCGGCGGCCAGATAAGGGCCAAAGGGAATCGGAATGTTTTTGTCGCGGCCTTTGATAACAATCAAAGCTATGCCAATCACGGCGCCGACTACTGCTGAAAGCATGATGATCAGTGGCAACATTTGCCACCCGAGCCAGGCGCCCAGAGCGGCCAGTAGTTTGAAATCACCGTAGCCCATGCCTTCCTTGCCGGTCACCATTTTGAAGAGGTGGTAAACGCTCCAGAGGCTCAGGTAGCCTGCCAGCGCGCCAACAATGGCGCTGACCGGATCGACGAATAAAACGCTAGCGCCGGTCATCGGGTGGAACAAACTAAGCGTCAGGCCGATCCAGAGTAGTGGCAGTGAAATCGAATCGGGAATGATCTGGTGATCAAAGTCGATCAGGCTGATGGCAACCAGTGCAAAACTCAGTAGTAAAGCGGCCGCTGTTTCCCAGCCAAAACCAAATCGCCAGGCGACTACCGCCGTCAGTGCCGCTGTGAAAAATTCCACGATCGGGTAACGCGCGGAAATGTGAGTTTTGCAGTTCGCGCACTTGCCACGGAGTAACAGATAACTGATGACCGGAATGTTCTGTAGTGCGGTTATTTGCGCTGCGCACGATGGGCAGCGCGAGCGCGGGAACATCAGGTCGAAACGTCCTTCGGGAATTTCACTGGCGGGTGTTTCGGTGAGTTCTTTGCACTGCGACCGCCATTCGCGCTCCATCATTAACGGCAGGCGATAAATAACAACGTTGAGGAAACTGCCAACCAGCAATGAAAAAAGAAAGACGACCAGCACAAAAGAAAGTGGTGAACCTACGAATAATTCCTGCATGTCTTTGTCCGTTGCGGCTAAAAAATAAAGTCACCAGCAGCATAACTACTGGTGACTGTTTTTGTATGGTGAGCCTGCTGTGTTGAGCTCTAAACAACCGATCCCATTTTGAAAATAGGCAAATACATAGCAACAACCAGTCCGCCGACGAGTACGCCGAGAATAGCCATAATCATCGGTTCCAGCAGGGCGCTCAGGTTGTCGACCGCATTGTCTACGTCCTCTTCATAGAAGTCCGCGACCTTTGACGACATTTCATCGAGCGAACCGGACTCCTCACCGACCGCAATCATCTGGATCACCATGTTTGGGAACAGGTCGGTATTTTCCATGGCCTGCTGCAAGCGCTGGCCCGTCGCGACCTCGTCCTTCATGCGCATGATTCCATCTTCGTACACGATGTTGCCCGTGGCTCCAGCTACTGAAACGAGTGCTTCGACCAGTGGCACACCCGCGCTGAACATGGTCGACAATGTTCGAGCGTAACGAGCGATAGCAGCTTTTTGAATAATGGGGCCAATAATCGGCGCTTTCAGCGACGCACGGTCGAGGAACTGACGCATCGCGCGGGAACGTTTGTAGAAATATCCGAAAGCGTAGGCCGCGCCACCGACTATTATGAGGAGTATCCAGCCTTTTGTGCGCACGAAAACTGATAGGTCAACAATCATGCGAGTAAACGTGGGTAGGTCGGCGCCGAAGCCCTTGAACAGGTCTTCGAATGCAGGGATCACGAAAATTAAAAGGACAATGGTCACTATGATTGCAACCGCCATTACTGCTGCGGGATAGGTTAGTGCTTTCTTGATTTTTTTCTTGATAGCCTCGGTTTTTTCTTTATACGTCGCAATCTTGTCCAGCAGCGTCTCAAGCGCACCTGCTTGTTCGCCGGCCTCTACCAGATTCACAAACAAGTCATCAAAATAGAGGGGGTGCTTGGCCAGCGCCTCGGCCAGCGCGCTGCCACCTTCAACATCCGCCTTTACCGCCAGGATCAATTTTTGCATGGCCGCGTTTTCATGGCCGTTACCGACAATCTCGAAGGCCTGCACCAGCGGAATGCCCGCCGTCAGCATGGTAGCCAGCTGGCGACTGAATATGGCGATATCTGCGGGGACAATTTTGCTTGCTCCGGTAAATAAGCTCTTGCCCTGCTTCTTGATCTTGCTTGGCACTACACCCTGGCGACGCAAGTCGGTGCGTACGGCGGTTTCATTGGCCGCCATGCTCTTACCCTTGATCTTGTTGCCTTTGCGATCGGTTCCTTCCCAGAGGAAGGTCATCGTCTTAACTGCTGCAGAATCCGCCATTTCTCAATATCTCTTGGTTATTGTTCCGTCGTATAACTAGCCGATAACTATTCGATCGTGACCCGATTGATTTCTTCAAGACTGGTAAGGCCATTCCTGACTTTGTTGAGCCCGGCTCGCCGCAGGTCATACACCCCTTCCTGCGTTGCCTGGTCAGCGATCTGGATCGCGTTGCCACCTTCCATGATGATGCGACCCATCGTGTCTGAAACTTCCATGACCTGGAATATACCCAGGCGTCCCTTGTAGCCGCTATTGCACATTTTGCAGCCGACCGGGCCATAAATCGTTAGACCACTTTCGATATCTTCAGCCTGGAAGCCTTCTTTTTCCAGGGCTTCCCGAGGAATATCCCTGACTTCTTTGCAGTTGTCGCAGAGTTTTCGTGCCAGCCGCTGGGCGATAATCAAGCTCACAGAGGTCGCGATTGCGTAGGGTTTGACGCCCATATCGACCAAGCGCGTCAGCGTGCGCGGCGCATCGTTGGTATGCAGGGTCGATAACACCAGGTGACCGGTTTGGGCCGCTTTAATTGCAATCTCGGCGGTCTCCAGGTCACGAATCTCACCAACCATGATGACATCCGGATCCTGGCGCAGAAATGCTTTTAGGGCCGCCGCGAACGTTAGGCCGATACGCGGGTTGACGTTGACCTGGTTGATGCCGGGGAGATTGATTTCAGCCGGATCTTCCGCCGTCGAAATGTTGCGATCTTCGGTGTTCAGAATATTAAGACCGGTGTATAGCGATACGGTTTTACCGGAGCCCGTAGGCCCGGTTACCAGGATCATGCCATAGGGTTTGTCCAGGTGCTTCTGATAAAGGGCTTTCTGCTCCGGTTCGTAGCCCAGCGCATCAATGCCGAGCTTGGCGCTGCTCGGATCCAGGATACGCAACACGATTTTTTCGCCGAACAACGTCGGGCAGGTATTGACACGAAAATCGATGGCGCGGTTCTTGGAGAGGCGCATTTTGATACGACCGTCTTGTGGCACGCGTCGCTCTGCGATGTCCATGCGTGACATTACTTTGAGACGCGCACAGACTTTGTTCGCTAATATAACCGGTGGCTGCGCTACTTCAGAAAGTACGCCATCCAGACGGGTGCGCACGCGAAATATTTTCTCGTAGGGCTCAAAATGGATATCGGACGCGCCACGTTTGATGGCGTCGAGCAGTATCTTGTTAACGAAGCGCACCACCGGTGCGTCATCGATGTCATCCCTGGTGACATCGTCGTTTTCTTCAGCACCGTCACTTGAAACATCCAGATTTTCCAGATCGAAGTCGTCATCCGCAAGCGACGACATGCTTGTGTCGACCGCTTCCAGCGCTTTGCTCAGCCGATCTTCGAGTTTGTCTTGTTCAACAACGATGGGTTCGACGCGAAGACTGCTCTGAAAACGAACGTCGTCAATAGCCTGTAAATTGGTCGGATCCGAAATGGCTAGAAACAGTCGCTGACCGCGTTTCAACAGCGGCAGTACACGATGTTTATTGAGAATTTTCTGATCAACAGCACGAATTGCTTCGATGTCGATGTCCATCGAATCGATATCAAGCAGTGGTACGCCGAATTCGTGAGCAGCCGCTACCGCAATGGCCCGCGCATCGGCTAGTTTGCTGGCGACCAGGTGAGCTACGAGCGTGGTTTTTGCTTTACGTGCGGCGTCGAGTGCTTCGAGAACGGCATCCTCTGCAATGATGCCATCCTGCACGAGGCGTCGTGACAGGCCGGAAAGGGCGGATTGTGATGCTGTTGCTGCCATGCTGGGATTCGCTGCACTGTCCTGTTAACTACTGGAGTTGTACAGTCTCACTGATATAAAGGCCTGGATCAACTGCCTTTTTGTGCGTCCGGTCACAATTGTGCACATTGATTAAGTAAAACTGTGGGTCAGTGCCAATTTTACTGTTTTTCCGTTGCCAATCTGGATCAGGGGCGACAAGATGCCGGCAAATACCGTTGGTCGAAATCAGGGTCAAGGTGTTCGCTATTTGTCATCAATTGGGCTCCGGCAGGCGCTGGCGCAAAACCGCAGCGCCATAAAATAGTGTTTCCGGCGCTAACATATGGTGTGATTGAGAGCCGTTTGCCAAAAATAGCCTGGTGAGCATTATTGCCGAAAATGAGATCGACTCGGCCGTCTGTCACGTTCGTTGAACCAACGTAGTTGCCTTTAATGTTAGTAGGCACTGTGGGCATGCCCGCCGCGGCAAGGTTTGCTGGGGCAACTCCGCTCTGAGTATATGAATCAACGATAGGATTCTTGGCGCCTGCCGCAAAAATAATAGCTTCAGATACTTGGGCTCGGATGGTGTAGGTCTGGTATGCCGATATCGCCATTGAGGCGAGGATGCCGATAATGGCTACTACAATCATGAGTTCGATCAGCGTGAAGCCTTTGTTCGAGTGATTCATTTTGATTCCCGGTCTTGTATTCTTGAACAGCCTGATTTTGAATTATTCTCATTGCAGAATATATGGATCCGATTCTGGGTCAAAAATAATTACCTGAATTGGATTGAAAAAAAAGCCCCGGGGTTAAAATGCCGGGGCTTCTTGTATTTGGCCTAGGCCATCAATCTCGCGCTAGACCAAAATTCTACTAGCGGCAAGCAGCTGGTTTGTGCTTGTCTAGAATCGTTCCATCGCATACCCAGACTACGCTGCCTGCCGTAGGATCTGGAGTTGCGACAAGCGTCAAGTTCAGACCGTCAAGGGCAGCGTTTGCATCGGCCGTCTCATAAGTAATCGTGATAGTACCGACTGTGTCTGTGCCAGTAGAAACGACACTTGAAACGTACTTGCCAGTTGTTGTGAGGGACAATCCAGCAAGATCACCAGTTGCGGGGAATACGCCTTTGTCCTGGTAGTATTCGGTCATCGCTACTTTAGCGCCGCCTGCGAGGGCCAGACCTTCAGAAACCTGGGCACGAATGGTGTAGTCCTGGTAAGCAGGAATAGCGATCGCAGCCAATATACCAATAATGGCAACGACGATCATGAGTTCGATCAATGTAAAACCCTGTTGAATCTTTTTCATTTCTATAATCTCCGAGAGGAAAATGTTATTTCAATAAAACGGCTACAAAGCCAGTGCTGAATATATTGCAAGTGGCGTGCCAACTTTTAGAAAGTGGCCATAACTAATTGAAATAACAAATGAAAAAAGAAATTCTCGGGCTGAAGATGGGGAGATAGCTGCACGGATTAGCGACCAAACTTGTCGCTTTTTGTCAGTAAGTGACAAAAATTGTCAGTCATCGTCAGGAAAAGCAGACAGGGTGTCACTCGATGCCGAGTTTCTTGATGCGATAACGCAGTTGTCGGAAGCTAAGTCCCAGGAGTTCTGCCGCTGCGGTCTTGTTGTAGTGTGTTTTTTCCAGCGCATCCACAATCGCCTGACGTTGCACATCTTCCAGTTGATCACCGAGGTCAGTGGCTGTCGCAGTTGCAGAGCCATGTCCCTTGCTGTGACCATTAGCGGTACGCATTTGCAGGTCGTCGGCACTGATTGTTCCGCCGCTGGAAAGTGTTACGGCTCTTTCCAGCATGTTTTCAAGTTCGCGCACGTTTCCCGGGAAGGCGTACGTCAATAAGGTTTTCCTGGCGCTGTCATCGAGTGTCGCGTCGTGGTCGCCCAGGCGCTTGAGAATTCGCTCGGCGAGAATTAATACATCGTCGCCGCGATCACGCAGTGGCGGCACGAGCAGCTCGATGACGTTAATGCGGTAAAACAAATCTTCGCGGAATTCGCCCGCCGTGACCATTGCAGCCAGGTCGCTGTGCGTGGCGGATAATATCCGTACGTCGACGGCTTCCTCTTTGGCGGAACCGACCGGGCGCACCGTTTTTTCCTGGATCACCCGCAGTAGTTTTACTTGCATTGGCAAGGGCAGGTCGCCGATTTCATCGAGGAACAATGTGCCGCCGGCCGCGCTCTGAAACAAACCGGTCTTGTCATTAATAGCGCCAGTGAAGCTGCCTTTTTTGTGGCCGAAAAACTCGCTTTCCATAAGCTCCGAGGGAATGGCGCCACAGTTGACCGGCACGAAGGCACCATCGGCGCGCGGGCCGGAATCGTGAATCAGGCGTGCGACCAGCTCCTTGCCCGTGCCTGATTCGCCAGCAATGTGCACCGGCGCCTGGCTGCGGGACACCTTGTCTATCATGTCACGCAATTCCTGGAGCGCCGGCGATTTGCCAATCAAGCGCTTGGTATCGCTGCTATCTCCTCGAGGCGAAAGCTTCAGTGCGTTTTCGATGATCGTGCGCAGGTTTTTCAAATCCAGAGGTTTGGATAAAAAATCGAAGGCCCCCAATTTGAGTGCTTGTACGGCAGTTTCTACATTGCCATGCGCGGTGATCACAGCTACCGGTACCCCGGCAGCGTTCTCCTGCATCCATTCCACCAGCTCCAGGCCATCTCCATCTGGCAGGCGCATATCCGTCAGGCACAGGTCAAATTGAGTTGCCCGCAGCGCTTTTTTGGCTCCGGTGACGTCTACTGCTGTTTCCGTCGCGATTCCCATGCGACCCAGGGTCAACGTCAATAGCTCACAAATGTCGGGTTCATCGTCTATGACCAGTGCTAAAGGCTTGTTCATTGTTATTCCAGTGCGTCCCATCGGTCCGGATCGGAGAAAACGATCCTGAAAATACTGCCACCCTCGGCGCGCGGTTCAAAAACCAGCGTTGCCCTGTTCAATTCGCAAAGCTCACGCGAAATATACAGGCCGAGGCCGGTACCACCGCTGCGCGCCGTAAAAAAAGGCTCGAAGATCTTATCGGCGGTCGCCGCGTCTATGCCAAGTCCCTCGTCTATGACCTCCAGATACGGTCGGCCTGTTCGTGCGATCAGTCCAGCCTGCAATTGCACCAGAATACCGCCGGTTTCGCTCGCATACTTGACGGCATTATCGCAGAGATTCCAGAGAACCTGACGCAAGTGGGTGGTATCCATGCGGACCTTAAGGTCCTGCTCCACATCCGATACTGATAATTCTCCTTCGTGCAGCTCGAGAGTCCGGATGAATTCGGCCGCGAAATCCTCGAGCCACGGTTTCAGAACAAAGACCTCTGATTGGCTTGAGTCTCGGCGCGATAGTTGCAGCACATTTTCGATGATATTGCTGACACGGTCGCCGTGGGTCTGAATAATTTTCGTCAACCGGCGATCTTCGTCATCCAGTGCTTCGGATTCAGCCAGCAATTGGCCGGCGTGACTCATGGCACCTACCGGGTTACGAATTTCGTGAGCAATACTTGCGCTGAGCCGACCGAGTGATGCCAGTTTGGATTGCTGCACGCGCGCATTCATGAGGCTGGCATCTTCCAGAAAGATCAAAACGGGCCCCTGGCCATCAAAGGCCTTGCCGAGCGGAGCGATGTGCGCCGTGATGCGCACACTCTGGTCAGGCGAAAGGATGGAAAAATCCGAGCTATGTTTCTTGTTAGGGTCTTTACGCCAGGTGTTGATAAAGTCAGCGAGCGCTGGCGCTGCTGTTGCAAGAGTTACCTCTTGACCCGATTTATCAATGTCGAGGAGGCTACTAGCGGACTCATTAATTAGTCGGATCGTATTGTCAGCATCAATGACAACAATACTTTCCCGCAGATGCTGCACGATGTATTCATTAAGTTCCGAAAGATTGGCGAGGTCCACGCCGCGCTGAATAGCGAGTGCTTCACTGGCCTGGATGCGCCTGCCGAGTGGTCTGGCGGCCAGCGCAATACCAAAAATAACGCCGCCCAAGACACCGGCCGCCGGCATTGAAGAGGAACTGCCGAGGCCTGTGATCTGCGAAAACAACTGTTCACTGAGGATGGCAATTGCGGCCATCGCAGCAAATAGCGTCGGAAAACGCGTTGGCAAGACGAGGCCGCCGGCGCCAACGAATACAATCAATAGTCCGCCCAGGCCGCTGCTCACACCTCCGCTAGCGTGCATAAGGAGAGTTATAGCGGCGATATCCGCCGCCACCTGCACGGGAACCAGGGTTGCAGCACGAAGAATTCGGCGTTGTGTAACTAGTGCCGACATAACGGCAAAGAGCAGGTACAGGCCAGCTGTCGCGGCAAACAGCGCAGGGTTGCGGTCGCCAAACACGTGTGCGTCCGCTGCTCCAAAAAAGAGGATCAGTAGTCCGGCGGCAGTAATCAGGCGAAAGACACCCAGTGTTCCGAGGATGCGCCATGTCAGGTCAGGTTGCTCAGCCGTAAGCTGCGGCAAGGCTTCCACGCTTTCTGCTGGCGAGTTTTTAGCGACGGAATCCATCGCCGAATTGCGCTCTGTCATTTTTCCCCTTAGCCATCGGTGGCACCATTGCATTGTAGTCGAATAGTGGCTCGAACTGCGCTTTTTGCGTATGCCGGCACTTTGCTACAAAATACGCCGACTTTTCACCCGGCTGGTTCCATCCATTATAGGTATCAGTCGCTCAACCTCTGAAAGAAGAATCAATGAATCTTCACGAATATCAATCCAAAAAACTGTTTGCCGAGTACGGCATTCCGGTGCCGGCAGGTCAAGTAGCTGATAATGCTGATGCGGCTGTCGCTGCCGCCAAATCAATTGGTGGTGATCTCTGGGTCGTTAAAGCCCAGGTGCACGCCGGTGGGCGTGGCAAAGCGGGCGGAGTCAAGCTTGCTCGCTCATTTGATGAAGTACGCGAATTTGCTGCCGGCATGCTCGGTAAGCAACTCGTTACTCATCAGTCCGGTCCCGAGGGACTCCCTATCAACGTTGTCTATGTTGAAGAGGGCTCACAGATTGCACGTGAGCTTTACTTAAGCATGCTCGTCGATCGCGAATCCAGCCGCATTGCGTTTATTGCATCAGCGGCTGGTGGCATGGACATCGAGAAGGTGGCTGCCGAAACGCCAGAGAAGATCTTTACCGTGACAATTTCTCCGGACGCAGGCTTGCAGGGCTACCAGGCGAGGCAGCTGTGCTTCGGTCTGGGTCTCGACAAAGAGCAGAGCAAGCAATTCACAAAGCTCATACAGAATTTGTATCGCCTGTATCAGGAAAGCGATGCGAGCCTGGTCGAGATCAATCCTTTGATCGTTACCAAAGCGGGTGATGTCATTGCTCTCGATGGCAAGATCAACATTGAAGAAAACGCATTGTTCCGACAAAAGAAGCTGGTTTCCTGGCGCGATGAATCGCAGGAAGACCCGCAGGAACGCGAAGCGGCCCAGCACGATCTTAATTACGTTTCTCTCGACGGTAATATCGCCTGCATGGTGAATGGTGCTGGTCTCGCTATGGCGACCATGGACCTCATCAAGCTGCATGGCGGCGAACCGGCCAACTTCCTCGACGTTGGTGGCGGCGCGACCCCAGAGCGCGTCTCTGAGGCGTTCAAGATTATTCTCGCCAATCCAAAAGTGGATGCGATCCTCGTTAATATTTTTGGCGGCATCGTGCGTTGCGATGAAATCGCGCGTGGCGTCATCAGCGCCGTCAAAGAAGTTGGCGTCAAGGTTCCGGTCGTCGTACGACTGCAGGGAACCAATGTTGAGAAGGGTCGATCGCTGCTGGCTGAGAGCGGACTGGACATCATCGCTGCGGACGATTTGACGGACGCTGCCCAGAAAGTGGTGGCCGCGGCCGCCTGATGGAATCAAATTTATGAGTATTTTGGTCAATAAAAATAGCAAGATTGTTTGTCAGGGCATTACCGGCAATCAGGGCTCGTTTCATACCGAGCAATGCATAGCGTACGGCACTAACGTTGTGGCCGGCGTGACGCCGGGACGTGCGGGCGAGGAACACCTCGGCGTGCCCGTATTCAACACGATGCGTGATGCGGTTGCTGCGACTGGCGCCGATGTGAGCATGATTTATGTGCCGGCACCGTTTGCCGCGGACGCCATACTCGAAGCGGCGGATTCCGGAGTCGGCCTCGTTGTTTGCATCACTGAAGGCATTCCTGTGCTGGATATGGTGAAGGTCAAGTCCGCGCTGCGCAGTTATAACTGTCGCCTGATTGGACCGAACTGCCCGGGCATCATTACACCGGGCGAATGCAAAATCGGCATTATGCCGGGCTTTATTCATCAGCCAGGAAAGATCGGCGTGATTTCGCGCTCCGGCACACTGACTTATGAAGCGGTTTACCAGACCACGCAGAACGGCCTTGGCCAGACGACTTGCGTAGGTATCGGCGGTGACCCCGTGCGTGGCATGAACTTTATTGATTGCCTCGAGCTGTTCCAGGCCGATCCGGATACCAAGGGCATCATCATGGTTGGTGAAATCGGTGGCAGTGACGAAGAAGCCGCCGCCGAATATATTCAGTCGGAAGTTGATAAGCCGGTCGTAGCTTATATCGCGGGCGTTACAGCGCCTCCAGGAAAACGTATGGGTCATGCCGGCGCGATTATCGCCGGTGGCAAGGGCACCGCAGCCGACAAGTTCAAAGCTCTCGAAGCAGCCGACGTACGCACAGTACGTTCACCTGCCGAACTGGGCAGCGCCATGTTGGAAGCGCTGGGCAGTTAGTCCAGCACAACAATGGGGGGTCGAGGCGCGATTGAAAAATCGGCCGCATTACGATGAGCAGCTCTATTTCAGTCGCCCTGGCCCAGCTAGACCTCGTTGTCGGTGATGTTACTGGCAATACGGATCGCATACTCGAATACACGGCGCGCGCACGCGATCGCATGCGCGCCGACATTGTTATTTTCCCCGAACTCAGTATCTGTGGTTATCCGCCGGAGGATTTGCTGTTGCACTCCGGCATGCGTCTGCGTGTGGAGGAGGCGGTCGAGAAAGTCCGCCAAAGCAGTAATGGCATAGCTGTGCTTTTTGGTTTCCCTGAATACGTCGACGACTTGATTTACAACAGTTGCGCCGTTTTTCGTGATGGTAAAAAGCTCGCGCACTATCGCAAACAGTTGCTGCCTAATTACCAGGTGTTCGATGAGAAGCGCTATTTCACTCCCGGTAAAGAAGCGGCCGTATTCCGTTTGAATGGCATTCGCTGCGGCATCAATATTTGTGAAGACGTTTGGCAAAAAGGGCCGATAGCCGCGAGCCGTTCGGCCGGCGCTGAAGTTATTTTTGTTATCAACGGTTCGCCGTATGAAACCACCAGCCAGAAGAGACGCGAAGAAGTCGTGAAGAAGCGCGTCGAGGAATTGGGTGTGCCGATGGTCTATCTCAATATGGTCGGCGGGCAGGATGAGCTTGTTTTTGACGGGGGTTCATTTGTGATGAACTCGGCCGCCGAAGTTATCTTTCGAGGTGCCGCGTTTGACGAAGGGTTTTATCAAGTCGAACTTCGCGGAGAGCAGCATGGCGTAGTTCCTGTTGAAGCCGAAATTATTCCGCCACTGCCGTTGGTTGAGAGTGTCTACAAAGCACTGGTGACGGCAACCCGTGATTACGTCAATAAGCATGAGTTTCCGGGCGTTGTTATCGGTTTATCGGGTGGTATAGATTCGGCGCTGGTTACTGCCGTGGCGGTTGATGCCTTGGGCGCCAATCGCGTACGCACTGTCATGATGCCGTTTCGCTATACCTCGACGATCAGCCAGGAGGATGCCGCTGCAGAGGCTCGCGCCCTGGGCATTCGTTACGATGTTATTTCGATCGAACCAATGTATGAAGCAACGCTCAAGCAATTACGGCCAGTGTTCGAGGGTCGACCGGTTGATGTTACTGAAGAAAATATTCAGGCGCGCTGTCGGGGATTGTTGTTGATGTCGATCTCCAACAAGACCGGTCGCATGGTTTTGACTACCGGTAATAAAAGCGAGATGGCGGTGGGGTATGCGACTTTATACGGTGACATGGCGGGTGGCTTTGCGCCCATCAATGATTGCAGCAAGACGATGGTGTATCGCCTGGCGCGCTATCGGAATTCGCTATCGCCCGTTATACCCGAGCGCACAATCACACGTGCTCCATCTGCAGAACTGCGGCCGAAGCAAAAGGACAGTGACTCACTGCCGGATTACGATGTTTTGGATCCCATACTAGAGGCGTTTATCGAAAAGAACCTGTCGGTGGCGGAAATTGTTGCGCAGGGTTTCGATCACGACACTGTCGTACGCATTCTTGAATTGGTGAAAAGAAACGAATACAAGAGGCGCCAGGCACCTCCCGGGATACGTATCAGCAACAGAGCTTTTGGACGCGACTGGCGTTATCCGATTACGTCGCGCTATCGCTTTCCGGGTTAGAGCTTAGCGCCCGGGAAATTCTTTGCGAACACGCGCCGCGCATCTGTGGCCAGTTCGGTCATACCCAAATTGTCGTAGGCCTCGATCATGATTCGCATTGAGTCGTCGGAACTGTCAGAGCCGTTATAATCTTCCAAAGCCGTACGCGCGCGATTTAGCGCGGCAACGTATGCACCGTTGTCCAGGTAAAAGTGGCCAACGTAGTTTTCGTAACGTGCGAGACGATTCTTCAGGAAGATCATGCGCTGTTCTGAGTCCGCTGCATAAGCGCTGGCTGGATAGCGTTCTACAATGCGATTAAACAAAGAGAATGCTTCTTTCGCTTCGGTTGGTGGTCGTGATTCAATGGACTTATTGAACCAGCCCTCGAGGATGCCAGGATCCTGTTCGAAATGCGCCAGCCCTTTTATGTAGATCGCATAATCAACGCGAGGATGGGTCGGATTCTCGCGCAGGAACTGGTCCGCTGCGTCAATTGCCTGTTCGCGCTGGGAGCTCTTGTAATAGGCATATATGATATCCAGCTGAACCTGCTTGCTGACGGTGCTGAACGGATAATAGGACTGAATTGCCTCATATAACTGAATGGCACGTCGGTAATTCTGCGACGCCATCGCTTTTTGTGCGTCCTCATACGCTTTATCTGCGTTATTCAGCCCTTCGAGATCCTTGTCCTTGGCGCAGCCGCCAAGCAGGAGCCCGAAAGTCAGGAGGATGCCCATTGCAGCGATAAACTTGCTGCGAACAGCGATTGAATTTTGTGTCGAGCCGTCGGTCATTGCGTGCCTGCTAACGTATTTGAGGGGGCCATGGTTCAGCCAAAGCGGCGAGTATACCGTAAACTGTGCGTTTGCCAGCTGCCCGACCGGGGTATATCCCCAAACGGACGGAATTAATCAGGCTAATCAAAGCCCGGACCTAAGTGAATGAGCGAACATAACCACGAAAAAATAATCCCGTTGGAGCTTTCTGGTCAGCGATTTGACCAGGCGCTCGCGCAAATGTTTCCGGAATATTCCCGAAGTCGCCTGAAGGACTGGGTTTTGAAGGGTTGGGTGACCATTGATGGTGGCCAGCTGCGGCCCAAGGATGCGGTCAGCGGTGGCG
>JAHEFE010000001.1:182357-199866 GCA_024640365.1 Woeseiaceae bacterium
CCTTATCTGGCGCAACACGAGCAGTGGCGTGGTGGCGGTGTGGTTATTGAATGGAGCCACGATTCTGTCCTCCGGATTCCTGGGCGGCGTCCCGGCGGAGTGGCAGATTGCGGTCAGCGGTGGCGAGACAGTAACACTGGCTCCCGAGGCCAGCCCGGAAACGCGGGCCGAGGCTGAGCCCATGACCCTGGAGGTTGTGTTTGAGGATGAGCATCTATTGGTGATCAATAAGCCGGCTGGGCTTGTGGTCCACCCCGGTGCCGGCAATCAACAGGGCACCTTGATGAACGGCTTACTGCACCATGTGCCAGCGTTGGCCGAAATCCCGCGTGCCGGAATCGTGCATCGACTTGATAAAGATACTAGTGGCTTGATGCTGGTGGCAAAAACACTGCAATCGCACACGGCTTTGGTACGGATGATGGAGGAACGGGAAGTTTCCCGTCGCTACGTTGCGATTTGCGCGGGCGTGCTTACAGGTGGCGGTCGCATTGATGAACCACTGGGACGGCATCCAGTCGATCGCCTGAAAATGAGTGTGCGGGAAAACGGCAAGCCGGCCGTTACGCATTACCGGGTACTTGAACGGTACGCGGCGCATACCTTCGTGCAAGTCGAGCTGGAGACTGGTAGGACCCATCAGATTCGCGTGCATTTCGCCTATCGACGCCACCCGCTGATAGGCGACCCGGTATACGGCGCACGCCTCGCTATGCCGCGCAATTGCGACGAAGAAACGCAGGAGGTATTGCGCAAGTTCAAGCGGCAGGCACTGCATGCCACGCGTCTGCAGCTCGCTCATCCGATTACCGGTGATGCACTGGAGTTTAATGTCGAGCCCCCCGCTGATTTTCTGCGTTTGCGCGCGGTATTGCGCAAGCATGCCGCGGCCCAGGATGATGCATGAAGGCAGACTGGATACGAGCCGACTGGAATGCGCCTGCCGGCATCGTGGCTGGAACAACCTTGCGCCAGGGCGGTGTAAGTCAGCGTGAATTCGCATCCCTGAACCTGGGTGACCACGTAGGCGATCGCCCTGAGCATGTTGCTCAAAATCGCCGTATTTTCCGTGAACTTTGCGGACTGCCTGCGAATCCGGCATGGCTGCGCCAGGTGCATGGCGTCCACATTGCGCGCAATCCTGCCGGGGGTTCACAGGCACCCGAAGCCGACGCCGTTTACAGCAATGCGCCAGTCGCCATTTGTGCAGTCCTTACTGCTGATTGCCTGCCGGTGCTCTTTTGTTCCGCGGACGGCACTGAGGTCGCAGCGGCCCATGCAGGTTGGCGGGGCCTTTGTCATGGCGTTCTTGAAGCAACACTCGCCGAATTTTCAGCGCCTGGCGGCCAAATCCAGGCGTGGCTCGGCCCGGCTATTTCGCAGGAGGCGTTTGAAGTGGGCAGCGAGGTGCGCGAAGCTTTCATACTGGCCGACCCGGCAGCCAAAACGTGCTTCAGCCAGAATCCAAGTGGTCGCTGGCAGGCTGATCTGTATGAGATTGCTCGCCTACGGCTGGCCGCGTGCGGTGTCACGGCTGTGTCTGGGGGCAGTTTTTGTACCTACGCCGAGACTGACCTTTTTTTCTCCTATCGACGCGATGGCGAGTGCGGACGTATGGCAACATTCGTTGCGCGCAACCTGGTCTGAGGCTTGAAAACCGCCGAATAGACACAATTACTGGGACAGTTTCGTATTGACGCCTTAAGGAGTCATAGCCCCATGCGTATGGATAAATTGACCAGTAAATTTCAAGCGGCTCTGGCTGAGGCGCAGTCCTTGGCTATTGGCAAAGATCATCAGATCATCGAGCCCGCCCATGTGATGGTCGCGTTGCTCGATCAGGAAGGCAGCACGGTCCGTGGTTTGCTGACCAAGGTGGGCGCCAACGCCAATGTGCTGCGCTCGCAGCTGGGCGAGGCGCTGGATCGAATGGCCAGCGTTGAAGGTGCTGGCGGCGAATTGCATATCGGCAATGACCTTAATAATCTTCTAAACCTGACCGACAAGCTCGCGCAGAAAAGAGGCGACCAATACATTTCCAGCGAACTGTTTGTGCTCGCTGTCTTTGATTCCAAATCATCGCTCGCCGAAATGCTGTTGCGCAGTGGCGCAACACGGGCTGCCGTAGAAAAAGCCATTGATGAAATACGGGGTGGACATAAAGTGGACGATCCAAATGCCGAGGACACTCGCCAGGCACTCGAGAAATATACCATCGATCTGACTGAGCGCGCGGAGCAAGGCAAGCTTGATCCGATTGTCGGTCGCGATGATGAGATTCGTCGCACCATTCAGATTTTGCAACGTCGCACCAAAAATAATCCGGTTTTGATTGGCGCGCCGGGCGTGGGTAAAACAGCGATTATTGAAGGACTCGCCCAGCGCATCATCAACAACGAAATTCCAGAGGGTTTGCGTAACAAACGCATCTTGTCTCTTGATATGGGTGCATTAATCGCCGGTGCGAAATTCCGTGGTGAATTTGAAGAACGACTGAAAGCCGTACTGAGTGATCTTGCCAAGCAGGAAGGGCAAATCATCCTGTTCATTGATGAGTTGCACACGATGGTTGGCGCCGGTAAAGCCGAGGGCTCCATGGATGCGGGCAACATGTTGAAGCCTGCCCTGGCGCGCGGTGAACTGCACTGTGTTGGCGCGACCACGCTTGATGAATACAGAAAGTACCTGGAGAAAGACGCTGCACTGGAAAGACGCTTTCAAAAAGTCCTGGTTAGTGAGCCGACTGTTGAAGATACGATTGCAATTCTGCGTGGCTTGAAGGAGCGCTATGAAATTCATCATGGTGTTGAAATTACGGATCCCGCTATTGTCGCCGCGGCAACGTTGTCGCATCGCTATATCAGCGATCGCCAATTGCCGGACAAGGCGATCGACCTGATCGATGAGGCCGCGTCCCGCATTAGAATCGAAATCGATTCAAAGCCGGAAGAAATGGATCGCCAGGAACGGCGCATCATTCAGCTGAAAATTGAACGCGAAGCATTGAAGAAAGAAAAAGACGATGCGTCACGCAAACGCTTGCGCGATATCGAAGATCAGCTTGGTGGGCTCGAAAAAGCATACTCCGATCTCGAAGAAGTCTGGAAGGCTGAGAAATCTGCCATGCAGGGCGCGGCGCATTTGAAAGAAGAGCTGGAGCGCGCTCGGCTGGAATTCGAAACAGCGCATCGAGCCAACGATCTTACCCGCATGTCGGAATTGCAGTACGGACGTATTCCCGAACTCGAAAAGCAATTGGCAACGGCTATGCAAGCGGAGCAGAAGGAAGCAGTGCTGCTGCGTAACAAGGTAGGCGAGGAAGAAGTTGCCGAAGTGGTTTCGAAGTGGACTGGCATCCCGGTCTCCAAGATGCTGGAAGGCGAGAAAGAAAAGTTATTGCACATGGAAGCTGAAGTGCAAAAGCGCGTCGTTGGTCAGGAAGAGGCTGTCGTGGCAGTGGCTAATGCAATACGCCGTTCCCGGGCGGGACTGTCGGATCCGAAGCGACCCATTGGTTCGTTCCTGTTCCTCGGGCCGACTGGCGTAGGCAAAACGGAGTTGACCAAGGCGCTGGCGAATTTTCTGTTTGATACGGACGATGCCATGGTACGTCTGGATATGTCCGAGTTCATGGAGAAACATTCGGTGGCTCGTTTGATAGGCGCGCCTCCCGGCTATGTTGGTTATGAAGAGGGTGGCTATCTGACTGAAGCGGTCAGGCGGAGACCTTACTCCGTATTGCTACTCGACGAAGTCGAGAAAGCACACCCGGATGTCTTCAACGTCCTGCTACAGGTACTTGACGATGGTCGGCTCACCGATGGTCAGGGACGCACCGTCGATTTCCGTAACACGGTAATCGTAATGACTTCCAACCTGGGTTCACAGCGAATTCAGGAGCTGGCGGGCGAGCAAAACTACGACGAGATGAAAGCAGCTGTGATGGAGATTGTCTCGCAACACTTCCGTCCCGAATTCATAAACCGTGTCGATGACGTCGTTGTGTTTCATCCCCTGGGACGTGATCACATTCGCAAGATTGTGGATATCCAGTTGGATTATCTGCACAAGCGACTCGCGGATCGTGGCCTCAGCATTAAGCTGTCGGATGCGGCCCGAGACCGGCTCGCGGATGCGGGATTTGATCCTGTTTATGGCGCCAGACCACTAAAACGCGCTATCCAACAGCAGATCGAGAACCCGTTGGCTCAGGAGATTTTGCAAGGCAAATTCAAGTCTGGCGACGTTATAGAGGTCGGCATCGGTGATAACAGGCTGGAGTTTATGAACGCTGCCTGAGAGAATCTCGGCACCTTTCCCCGGAGTCGCGGGCAAAAGCCTTTATACTCTGCCGGGAATTACCGACAAAAGTCCCTTTGCACCGACTAATTGAGCGCAACTATGGAGCCAGTGCATGCCGATTTATGAATATGCCTGTGGTGAGTGCCAGCATACGCTGGACGCCCTGCAGAAAATGAGTGATGAACCATTGCGGGATTGCCCTGAGTGCGGCAAACCGGCATTGAAGCGTCTTATTTCCGCGCCTCGCTTCCGTTTGAAGGGGAACGGCTGGTACGAGACCGATTTCAAGACGGGAAGCAAACGCAACCTGACGGAAGGCGGTTCGGACTCGAGCTCTGCTGACAAGGCGAGCACGACCAAGAGCGACACAGCCAAAACCGATACGACAACCGCACCCGCTGCGCCGTCTGGCAACAGCAGCAAGATTGCAGAGGCATGAAGACCAGTCTGATGAAAAGTTTCCGTCGTTATCTCGTTGCAGGCATCCTCGTATGGTTGCCACTGGGCGTTACGTTCATAGTCCTCAAGTTCTTGCTTGAGTTGATGGACAAAAACCTCAAATACATACCTGAGCAATTTTTGCCTCAGCATTGGCTCGGGTTTCCACTGCCGGGCCTGGGCCTGTTACTGACAGTTGTCGTGCTGGTTCTGACCGGCTTGTTAGCCGCTAATTTCGTTGGTCGCTCCGCAGTTTCGTTCTGGGAATCTCTGCTGGTGCGGATTCCCATTGTCCGGACGATCTACACGGCGGTGAAGAAATTCTCGGAAGTCTTGTTTTCTGATTCCGGGCCATCGTTCAAGCGCGTTTTGCTGATTGAGTATCCACGCAAGGGCGTCTATAGCCTGGCATTCCAGACGGCCACCCACCTGGGTGAAGTGCAGGAGCGTACTGGCGAAGACGTGGTTTGTACCTTTGTACCGACGACCCCGAATCCGACCTCAGGGTTTATCATTATTGTGCCCAAGAACGAAATTATTGAGCTCGATATGGAGGTCGACGAAGCGTTGAAGATGATTATTTCCCTGGGCGTCGTTGTCCCGCACTGGAAGGGAGATCAGATTCAGCAGTTGCCGCTCAAAACGAAAAGCACGGATAAAAACAAATCGACCAAGGATTCCTGATAAAACCTTGTAGTTGGCATCATTCTGCCTTGCAGACATCATCTGCAGGCTTTAACATTTCGCCTCATTTCAGCGGCCAAATACCGCACATAGAGAATTAACATGCGCACCCATTATTGTGGACAGCTAGAAGCAAGCCTGATTGGAGAATCTGTATCGGTCACCGGATGGGTGCATCGGAGACGCGACCACGGGGGCGTAATCTTCATTGATTTACGCGATCGCGAGGGGTTGTTGCAGGTCGTTTTTGATCCTGATCGAGCAGAGATGTTCGCGGCTGCCGAGCGCTTGCGTGGCGAGTACGTGCTGCAGGTCAAGGGTACACTGCGGGCGCGTCCGGATGGCACGGTTAATCCAAACATGCGCACAGGTGAAGTAGAGCTGCTGGCTGACGAGCTGGTCATACTCAATCGCTCAGCAACACCTCCATTCCATCATGACGAGACGGCTAACGAAGAATTGCGTTTGCGCTATCGTTACCTGGATTTGCGTCGCGAGTCGATGCTTGGCAACCTTCGTTTGCGCCATCGCGTTACCCGTTCGATGCGTGAGCATCTCGATAATGCGGGCTTCATCGACGTTGAAACCCCGATGCTGACGCGCGCTACACCGGAAGGCGCCCGCGATTACATCGTTCCCAGTCGCACCAATCCTGGCAAGTTCTTCGCGTTACCGCAGTCGCCGCAGCTCTTTAAACAGTTGCTAATGATGTCAGGTCTGGATCGTTATTATCAGATCGTGCGCTGCTTTCGCGACGAAGACCTGCGAGCTGATCGCCAGCCAGAATTCACCCAGCTCGATATCGAAATGAGCTTCGTGGACGAGGCTGCTGTCACTGGCACAATGGAAAACATGATACGCGGCATTTTTAAGGACGTGATGAACGTAGACTTGCCTGCAGAATTCCCGCGCATGACTTACGCCGATGCGATGCATCGTTACGGTTCCGACAAACCGGATTTGCGCATACCGCTGGAATTGGTTGATGTCTCGGATTTGATGGCGTCTGTTGAGTTTAAAGTTTTCGCAGGTCCTGCGAATGACAAGGACGGCCGCGTTGCCGCTCTGCGTTTGCCAAACGGTAATCAGCTGAGTCGTAAGGATATTGATGGCTACACTGATTTTGTAGGCCGCTACGGTGCACGTGGACTGGCCTATATCAAGGTCAACGAGCTGGCGAAAGGTCATGAAGGACTGCAGTCGCCGATCCTGAAATTCCTGCCGGCCGAGACGATCGATGGCATTCTTGAACGTACCGGAGCAGCCGATGGTGACCTGATATTCTTTGGCGCGGACAAGTCCCGAATCGTCAACGATGCATTGGGCGCTTTGCGTGTAAAACTGGGTGAAGATCGTGGTCTGGTCGCTGAGGGTTGGGCGCCATTGTGGGTTGTTGATTTCCCGATGTTCGAATGGGACAGTCAAGGCAAGCGCTGGAGTTCGTTGCATCACCCATTTACAGCACCAAAACAGGATGATCCGCAAGTGATGCGCGATAATCCGGGTACCGTGTTGTCACGTGCATACGACATGGTTCTTAACGGCTCCGAGATCGGTGGCGGTTCGATTCGTATTCATAATCAGAAAATGCAAGCCGCGGTATTCGAGTTGCTGGATATCAGCGATGAGGAAGCTGAAGAGAAGTTTGGTTTCCTGTTGAAAGCATTGGAATTTGGTTGCCCGCCACACGGTGGTATCGCGTTCGGGCTCGATCGCCTCGTCATGTTGATGGCGGGTGCTGACAGTATTCGCGACGTAATTGCATTTCCGAAAACCCAGACGGCAAGTTGCCCGCTAACGAATGCGCCAGGTGAAGTATCGGAGGCGCAACTCAAGGAAACCGGTATTCGCATTCGTACAGCGAGAACGGAAAGCAACTAGCGCAGGAACGCAATGACAGATTCGGTGGCAGTGCTGGGCAAAAGTCTCGACTCCAAAGAGGCTGTTGCGCCGCCCGCATTGCCTGTCTCGCGACGTCCGGAATCCGTACTTGTTGTTGTTCACACGCCTGCCGCAGATGTGCTCTTGCTCAAACGTCGAGACCCCTTTGCATTTTGGCAGTCGGTAACCGGCAGTCTTGACGCTGGCGAGTTGCACGCAACGACTGCAGTTCGCGAATTGTTTGAGGAAACGGGTTTTCGCGATGAGGGCGAGATGATCGATAGCGGCGTTTGTCGTACGTTCACGATCGACCCACGTTGGCTTGATCGTTATCCACCGGGAGTTTCAACCAATCAGGAACATGCCTGGACGTATCGCGTACCCGATGTCTGTGAGGTTGAACTGTGCTTACAGGAACACACGGAATATCGCTGGGTGCCGATTGACGAAGCCATAGAAATGGTCTGGTCATGGACCAATAAAGATGCCCTCGAGCGTCTGCGTCGCGAACTGTCGTGAGAAACAATGAAACCGTAGTTCTGGTACACGGCATCTGGATGCCAGGTGCGGAAATGGGTTTGTTGCGGCGTCGCCTGGGCAAGCTGGGCTACCGCACGCTGCAATTCAGTTACCGATCGGTGCGGCGAAGTCTTGATGGTAACGCGATTGATTTGTGTAATTTCATCAGGGCCAACCATCTTGAACAGGTACATATTGTCGGCCACAGTCTCGGTGGCATTGTTAGTATGCGGATGCTGGCAATGAGCCCGCCAATGCCGCCTGGAAGAGTCGTGTGCCTGGGCTCGCCGTTGGCCGGGAGTGCCGCGGCAACGCGCCTTACTAAATTCGGTATGGGACGAAGGATTCTCGGCATGACAATTCGTGAAGGGGTCATCGACCACCAAGCGAGTGACTGGGCGCGTGATGTCGTCAAGTTGCGCGATGTTGGCATTATCGCCGGCAATGTTCCGATTGGTATGGGACGTATAGTGACATCTTTCGGAGAGCCCAACGATGGCACAGTCGCGGTTTCGGAAACGAAATTACCGGGTGCTAAAGATCATTTGGAAATGGCAGTCAATCACACAGCGCTCGTTATCAAGCCTGCGGTTGTTCCACAAGTAGACTCGTTTCTGCAGAACGGAGAATTTGTTCGCTAGTCGTTGTCCTGCGCCGCGATCAATTTCAATCGGTATAACTCCTCGAGAGCCTCTTTTGGCGATAAGCCATTCGGATCGAGATCCGCAAAAGCCTCACGCAATTCGTCTCTTTCTTTAGCGGTGCTCACCGATAAAGGCAATTGGCCCTGTGGATTATCAACACCCAGAAATTGCTGTGATTCCAGTGTTGCCAAATAGCGGCGGGCGCGCTTGATTACTTTGCCAGGTACACCAGCGAGAGCGGCAACCTGGAGGCCGTAACTTTGATTGGCGGGCCCCGGCCTGACCGCGTGCAAGAAGACGAGTTCGCCGCGATGTTCGGTTGCATCCAGGTGGACGTTGTCACAACCACTGAGTTCGTTTGCCAGTGCGGTCAGTTCGAAATAATGGGTCGCGAATAAAGTGAATGCTGCAACGTTTTCACCCATGTGGTGAGCAGCCGCCCAGGCCAGCGACAGCCCGTCAAAAGTACTGGTGCCACGACCAATTTCATCCATTAGAACGAGACTTTGCGCGGTCGCGTTATTGAGGATGGTTGCTGTTTCGGTCATTTCAACCATGAACGTCGAGCGACCACCGGCGAGATCATCGGACGCGCCGATGCGGGTAAATATTCTATCGATCGGACCTATACGCAGGCTGGCGGCGGGTACATAACTGCCGATATGCGCCAGTATAACGATCAGTGCGGTTTGCCGCATGTAGGTCGATTTACCGCCCATGTTCGGGCCTGTAATAACCAGCAATTTGCGAGTCGCCGACAAGTCGAGATCATTGGCAACGAACGGTGTCTCGATGACTTGTTCGACGACCAGGTGGCGACCGCCACGAATCTTTATGCAAGGTTCCGCGACGATTTCCGGACGACACAAAGAGAGACTTTCCGCGCGTTCTGCAAAGCAGGTTATGACGTCAAGACGTGCGAGTCCTGCGGCGGAATTTTGCAACGAGGACAGGTGTTCATTCAGCAATTCGAGTAATTCTTCGTAAAGAATCTTTTCGCGATTAAGTGAGCGCTCTTTCGCACTTAATACCTTGTCTTCAAATTCTTTCAGTTCCGGCGTGATGTAGCGTTCCGCGCCCTTCAGGGTTTGGCGACGCACATAGTCGATAGGTGCGCGGTCAGCCTGACCTTTACTGATCTCGATGTAGTAACCATGCACGCGGTTGTAGCCGAGTTTCAGCGTGGCAATGCCACTGCGTTGTTTCTCACGACTTTCAAGGTCGAGTAGATATTGATCTGCGTTTTGCGCGATACCGCGCAACTCGTCGAGCGTTTCGTCATAACCATCGGCAATAACACCGCCATCACGAATGAGCATTGGCGGGTTTTCGATGATGGCTTTTTCGAGCGTTGCGATCAGTGATGGGTGTTCGCCAATGCGTTCGTACAACTCAACGAGTAAGGGTGAGTCGAGCTCTTGCAGCGAGGCGCGCAGGTCTGGCAATCGTGCGAGGGCAACTGACAATTGCTTCAAATCTCGTGGTCGTGCTGAGCGCAGTGCGACCCGTGTCAGGATGCGCTCGACGTCGCCAATGCCATGCAGAAGATCCTGCAACGCACTGACTGATCCGTTGGCCAACAAGGTGTCTATCGCCTGGTAGCGTGCTTGCAGTCGATCGGCAGCGCGCAGTGGCCGTTGCAGCCAGCGTCTGAGCAGGCGACTGCCCATCGGGCTTTGACAGTGGTCGAAAACGCCAGCGAGCGTGTAATCGTTATGGCCGCTAAGGCTGGTTTCCAGTTCGAGGTTTCGCCGTGTCGGTGCATCCATGATGAGCGCGTCATCGCGGCGTTCCACGGTGACGGATTGCAGGTGCGGCAACTCAGTTTTCTGGGTATCGCGCACGTACTGCAACAGAGCTCCTGCGGCGGCAACTCCAATGGGTGTATCTTCGCACCCGAAGCCACTCAGGTCCTTGGTGCCAAACTGGGAGCAGAGCAGGCGCTGGCAGCTGTCGTGATCGAAGTGCCATGGTGGTCTGCCAGTGATGCGAATACCGTCACGAATCGCATTACCCAGATTTTGATCTTCATCGACAATGATTTCTGCGGGCCGCAGGCGCTCAAGTTCACCGGCCAGTGCCTCGCTGGTGTCGACTTCGGTTAAACGAAAGCGCCCGCCGGCGAGATCCAACCATGCCAGTCCAATCTTGCTGTCGCCCCTGTAGATGGCGGCAACGAGATTATCGCGATTGTCGGCAAGCAATGCTTCGTCGGTGAGGGTGCCTGGCGTAACTACTCTGAGGACTTGTCGTTCGACCGGACCTTTGCTCGTCGCCGGATCCCCGATTTGCTCGCAAATGGCAACAGATTCGCCTTTCTTCACCAATCGGGCGACGTAGCCCTCGGCCGCATGATAGGGCACTCCCGCCATCGGAATGGGATTGCCACCTGATTTGCCGCGCGAGGTCAGCGTGATATCAAGAAGGCTTGCGGCGCGCCGGGCATCATCGAAAAACAGCTCGTAGAAATCCCCCATGCGGTAAAACACCAGCATGTCCGGATATTCACTCTTGATGCGCAGATATTGCTGCATCATTGGTGTGTGAACGGCTTTAATTTCGGCGGTCATGAGACAATAAACAGGCTAACGAACAAGGCCGGGCATGCTAGCCTGTGTGCTCGGACAAGTCGATGCCTGACGGGGAAACTGGAATTTCATAGATTATGAAGGTACTGCATGTTGAAACCGGTCGGCAACTCTACGGTGGACCGCAGCAGGTGCTCTATCTGTTGGCAGGCCTGCAGCAGTGCTCCATCGACAATGTGCTGGTTTGTCCGCAAAACTCGGCGATAGCGAAAGCGGCAGCCGAGCAGGGAGTAGCTGTTCGCACCGTCAGTTACGCGGGTGAGCACGACCTGCGCTTCCTCTTCAGACTAAATCAAGTCCTCCGCGATGAGCGGCCTGATGTAGTCCATTGCCACAGCCGTCGCGGAGCCGATATTTATGCGGGTCTTGCGGCACGCCAACTGGGTATTCCGGCGGTCATATCACGCCGGGTCGATAATCCGGAGCCGCGCTGGCTGGCTGCCCTGCGTTATCGCTTCTATACACCAGTTATCGCCATTTCCGAGGCTATCAAGAAAGTGCTGCTGCGCGCCGGTCTGGCCGATGACCGCGTGCGTGTAATTCATGATGCGGTTGCCATGGAAAATTTTGCGCAAAAACCCGACTGCGAAATATTCCGACGTGAATTCAATCTTGATGAACGAGATCTTGTGCTGGGGATTACGGCGCAACTGATCGCGCGCAAGGGGCATCGCTACTTGCTGCAGGCGCTTCGTGTACTCAAGGCGAATTATCCGCAGCTAAAGCTGCTCGTTTTTGGTCAGGGTCCTATGGAGGCCGAGCTCAAATCCCAGGTCGCGGAATTGGAATTGCAGGATACGGTCACATTTGCAGGTTTCAGAGACGACCTTGATGATTACCTCGGTTGTCTGGATGTATTGGTGCACCCAGCTCTCGCCGAGGGGATGGGAGTGGCTGTCCTCAAAGCCGCAGCGGCAGGGGTACCAGTCGTTGCCTTTGCGGCCGGCGGGGTGCAGGAAGCGGTTGCCCACGAGGTTACCGGCCTTTTAGTAGCACCTGGAGACGTCGACGGTCTGGCTCTAGCCATCACGCGTTTGCTTGATGACAAATCCATGCGCACGCGACTTGGAGAGGCAGGGCGTGAGCGCATGCGGGAAGAATTTTCGGTTGCTACTATGGTTAAAAGACACAGTGAGCTCTACAGGTCCGTGATTGATGAATAATTCAGATTCGCTAACGACGCTTGCCGGCCAGGTTGTGCAGTCGCTTAAAGCTAGGGGGCTATTCGTCAGTACTGCTGAATCCTGTACCGGGGGCTGGATTGCCAAAGCACTGACCGATATTGATGGCAGCTCCGGGTGCCTTGGCTTCGGTGTAGTCAGCTACAGCAATAAAGCCAAGGAATCGCTACTGGGGGTTCGTCCGCAAACACTGCTCAAGCATGGCGCCGTGAGTGACGCGGTCGTTCGTGAAATGGCGGCGGGAGCCGCTCGGATCAGTGCGGCTGATACTGCGATTGCAGTGAGCGGTGTCGCTGGGCCAACGGGGGGTACTGCCGAGAAGCCTGTCGGGACTGTCTGGGTGGCCTGGCAGATTCATGAGCGAGTCGATACCCAGCTTTTTCACTTTGCCGGCGATCGCCTTGCCGTTCGCGAGCAAACGGTGGTCGCGGCACTCAGCGGTTTGTTGGAGAGAGTGAGCCTGGAGAGAGTCGGTCAGGATGACGGCAAGTAACAGACGGCTTTTCTTCGCCTTGTGGCCCGACGAGCAACAGCGCAGCCATTTGCGTAGCGATCTGGACGCAGTCTTACCCACGCTGGATGGGCGCGTCGTCCCCCCGGATAATTGGCACGTCACCCTTGTTTTCATCGGCCTATTCCCGACGTCCAGAGTGCCTGAACTGATCGCTGCGGCGAAATCTATTCCGCAGACTGAGATTGAACTCACTTTTGATCGCGTGGATTTCTGGAAAAGGCCGCGAATTGCCTGTTTGCGAGCGAGCATTGTCCCGCCTGGCCTTCTCGAGATGGTGGCCGCATTGCATGAACTGCTTGAAGGGTTCGGCTTTGTGCCGGAGGCGCGCACCTACCAACCCCACCTGACGCTGGCACGCAAGGCCAGTGCGCATTCTCAAGCGGCATTGGGGCGGCCAATCCGCACGCTTTGGCGAGGCTTTGAGTTGCTTGAGTCTGTCTCGACCAGAAGTGGCGTCAGCTACCTGCCAGTGAATCAAGGGCTTCTGGCAGATTCTTAAGAACTCTTAGTGGTTATTAATAAATGATACGTAATGTCCAGATAATCGGTCTGCATGGACAAGTGATTTTGTGAAATAATCGGCCCTCTCATTTTTAACCACACTGGCAACTGATAATGGATGACAATCGTAAAAAAGCTCTGTCTGCAGCACTGGGTCAGATAGAAAAGCAATTTGGTAAAGGTTCCGTGATGCGTCTGGGTGATGCTGGTGCGTATCGTGATATCGACGTTGTATCCAGCGGATCGATAGGTATAGACGTGGCACTCGGCATCGGCGGCTTACCGCGCGGTCGAGTCATCGAAATCTACGGTCCTGAGTCATCCGGTAAGACCACCCTGACTTTACAGGTTGTTGCTGAAGCACAGAAACTGGGCGGCACTGCGGCGTTTGTTGACGCTGAGCACGCGCTTGATCCCAGCTACGCTGAAAAACTCGGCGTTAATGTTGATGAATTGCTCGTGTCCCAGCCGGACACCGGTGAGCAGGCTTTGGAAATCACCGACATGCTGGTTCGTTCCGGTGCTGTCGATATTATCGTGGTTGACTCGGTTGCCGCATTGACGCCGAAGGCGGAAATTGAAGGCGAGATGGGCGATTCACATATGGGATTGCAGGCTCGTTTGATGTCTCAGGCGTTGCGTAAGTTAACCGCGAATATTCAGCGTTCCAATGCGATGGTTATTTTCATTAACCAGATTCGTATGAAGATCGGTGTGATGTTTGGCAGTCCGGAAACAACCACCGGTGGTAACGCGTTGAAGTTCTATTCATCGGTCCGACTCGACATTCGCCGTATCGGCGCGATCAAGAAGGGCGATGAGATTATTGGCAACCAGACTCGCGTCAAGGTCGTTAAGAACAAAGTGTCGCCTCCGTTCAAAACGGCTGAATTCGAAATTCTGTATGGCACAGGTATTTCAAAGGAAGGAGAAATCATCGATCACGGTGTTGCCCAAAACATCGTCGACAAGTCCGGCTCCTGGTACAGCTATAACGGCGATCGTATCGGTCAGGGTAAGGAAAATGTCAGAGAGTTCCTGAAACAGAATCCTGAGATTTCGCAGGATATCGAACGTCAGATTCGTGCCAAGCTATTACCGTCCAAGGAAGAGATTGCAGCGGCAAAGGCTGCAGATAAAGCCGCCGCTGAGAAGGCGGCAGAAAAGGCAGCAAAGGCTACCAGTGACAAGGCCGCCAAGGAGGCATAGCGCCTGACGACAATGGTTGAGAAAAGAGATCCTCGCGACGGGCTACTGGAAGAGTTGCCCGACCTTGAGGATGAGAAGTACTCGGACCCCCTTGCCGTCAGAAAGAAAGCGATGGATTACCTGGCGCGCCGTGAATACGGACGGCGCGAACTGGTTCTCAAGCTGACCAACGCTGGCTACATCAGTGCCGTAGTGGAAGAGGCCGTTGAACAGCTCGTCAGGGATGGCCTGCAGGACGACCGCCGCTTTACGGACAGTTTTATTCAGTCCCGTGTCAGCCAAGGCAAGGGGCCGGTGCGAGTACGCCTCGATTTGCGGCAACGAGGCATCGATGCGGGCCTCATTGAGGAAATTATTCCGGAATTCGCAGAAGAGTGGTTTGAGCTGGCGCGGGATGTCAGGCGGCGCAAGTTTGGTGATGATCTGCCCACAGAATTTAAAGAACGGGCGCGGCAAATGCGTTTCCTGCAATATCGCGGTTTTGAGCAAAGCCACATCCAGTCAGCCGTCGGTGGCCAGGATTTCGACTAGGCGTCCCCGTGAGTAACCTGATTTTCTGTCGTTTAAATTACTGATAGCCCTTATCGATTCCTGCCAAGTCCCGTAAACTAGCGGCTGCTTCCACCGTCGTTTAACCCCTAATAAGCCAAAATTCATGAAAACAATGTCCAGCAATGAGTTACGCAGCGCATTCCTCAACTTTTTCAATGAGCGGGGGCACGAGATCGTGGCGAGCTCGCCTTTGGTGCCGGGGAATGATCAGACATTGCTATTCACCAATGCGGGCATGGTGCAGTTCAAGGACGTATTCCTGGGTGACGACAAGCGCAGTTATGATCGCGCGGTAACATCGCAGCGTTGCGTGCGTGCGGGCGGCAAACACAACGATCTAGAGAATGTTGGCTATACCGCTCGTCACCATACATTTTTCGAAATGCTGGGCAATTTTAGTTTCGGCGACTACTTCAAGCAGGACGCAATCAGGCTGGCCTGGGAGTTTTTGACAACCGTTCTCGAAATTCCTGCCGAGAAACTATGGGTTACCGTTTATAAAGATGACGACGAGGCGGCCAATATCTGGTTGTCGGAAATCGGCGTGGATCCGGGTCGCATTTCACGCCTTGGCGAAAAAGACAATTTCTGGGCAATGGGTGATACCGGACCTTGCGGTCCGTGTAGTGAGATCTTTTACGATCACGGTCCCGACGTTGCCGGCGGGCCGCCCGGATCTCCGGACGAAGATGGCGATCGTTATGTTGAAGTCTGGAACCTGGTGTTCATGCAGTTTGATCGTGCCGCCAATGGCGATATGACGCCACTGCCCAAGCCTTCAGTAGATACCGGCATGGGCCTGGAGCGCATATCGGCCGTTATGCAGGGCGTACACAGCAATTATCAGATTGACCTGTTTGCCAAGCTGATTGCAGCCATTGCCAAAATCATGAATGTACCAAACAATGGTTCGAATTCGCTGCAAGTTATCGCCGATCATATTCGTGCGGCCTCCTTCCTGATTGTCGATGGCGTATTGCCGGGCAATGAGGGTCGTGGTTACGTGCTGCGCCGAATCATTCGCCGCGCATTACGCCACGGCAACAAACTTGGAGTGCACAAACCATTTTTTTACAAGATCGTGGAGCCGCTCTGTGTGCAGATGGGCGAGGCCTATCCTGAGCTGGTGAAAGCAAAGGCGCATGTCGCCAAGGTGCTTGAGCAGGAAGAGCGACGCTTTTCAGAAACTCTGGAACTAGGCATGGAAATGCTGGAGTCGGCAATTGCTGATTTGCGGGGCAAAGAAATTCCCGGGGATGTCGTTTTCAAACTTTACGACACGTACGGTTTCCCGGTTGATCTGACCGCGGATATCGCTCGCGAACGCGATCTGACCATTGATCAAAAGGGATTCGAGAGCGAGATGGAAGCACAGCGCAATCGCGCCCGTGCAGCGAGTAAATTTTCGGCAGGGTCTGATCATAATATCAAGACTGATTTGCCAACAATCTTTTCTGGCTATGAGAGTTTGCAGGAAGAAGCGACCATCGTGGCTCTATTCAAGGAAGGCGTCGCGACACAAGTTTTGCAGGCAGGTGATTCAGGCGCGGCCATTCTTTCCAGTACACCTTTTTATGCTGAAAGTGGTGGCCAGGTTGGTGATACAGGTGAATTGAAGACTGCAACCGGCGTGCTACAGGTGATTGATACACAAAAGAGTGGCAAGGCACATCTGCATTATGGGGACGTCGCCAAAGGTTCGCTGAAAGTTGGCGACACGGTAAATGCCAAAGTTGAGGGTGCGCGGCGACAGGCTATTCGCCTGAACCATTCCGCGACGCATCTGATGCACGCCGCTTTACGTAAGGTATTGGGCGATCATGTCCAGCAGAAAGGCTCGCAGGTATCAGCGGATCGTCTGCGTTTTGACTTCTCTCACTATGACGCAATGACGGCGGAAGAGTTAAAGCAAATAGAAGCCCTCGTGAACGCCCAGGTGCGCGCCAATGCACCCGCTGAAACACGAGTGATGAGTTTCGACGATGCCGTCGCTACTGGCGCGATGGCCTTGTTCGGCGAGAAGTACGAGGACGACGTACGAGTGTTGCGCATTGGAGATTTCTCGACCGAGCTTTGCGGTGGGACGCACGTTTTGCACGCTGGCGATATCGGCTTATTCAAGATTTGTAGCGAGAGCGGGGTAGCTGCCGGTATTCGACGCATCGAAGCGGTTACGGGCGAGGGCGCATTGCGCTGGGTTGCCAATGCCGAAACCGCGCTTGATAAGGCAGCGGAACTCTTGCGGGCGAGTCGTGAGCAGACGCCGGACAAGGTTGTGCAGCTGCTGAAGCGCACGAAAGAGCTGGAGAAAGAGGTTGCCTCGCTCAAGCAAAAGCTGGTGAGTGGCCAATCGCTCGATACGAGTGGCGATGCAGTCGAAATCAAAGGGATTAAGGTGCTTGCGACGCGAATTGATGGTGCGGATGCAGGGGCTCTCCGTAATGCGGTCGATCACCTTAAGGACAAGTTAGGCAGCGCTGTTGTTGTTGTTGGCTC
>JAHEFE010000001.1:199876-203288 GCA_024640365.1 Woeseiaceae bacterium
GTGGCAGAGCAGGTTGGTGGCAAAGGCGGAGGTCGTCCGGACTTTGCGCAAGCGGGCGGGAGCCAGCCAGAGGCCTTAAATGCGGCGCTCGAATCAGTGGCTGCATGGGTCCAAGGTCAGCTGGATTAGCATAACCTCCTGAAAATTGGTAAATTTTTTCCAAATGTGCGTTCTTTTTGCAAATAGGTGTGGTTCTCGTTTGCATTTTGAGGGTATTGGGGCGGATGATTGCAGGCGTTCAGGGAAGCGGTCTGTCGGGTTCCACCGGTGGGCCCAATTGAAAAGGAGTTGTAGTCATGCTGATTCTCACGAGACGTGCCGGAGAGACAGTCATGGTGGGGAGCGATATAACCATCACCGTTTTGGGCGTTAAAGGCAACCAGGTTCGCATTGGTATCAATGCACCAAAAGACGTGGCCGTGCACAGGGAAGAGATTTACGAGCGAATTCAGAGCGAAAAAAGTGGTGCCGAGACCGCGAAACCGGGGCCCGCAGACCAATAAGCCGGATAATTACTTTACCTCGCGTTGACCTCTGAGTAATATGTCGCCCCCGGACTCGCCAGCCAGGACTGGATCGGTGTCGGGGCCAGCATCAAATTTACCTTTGGAAATATTTCCAGGCATCGGTTTTGCTGTGTTGTGCTGTTACAGGCAAGAAATATATTGTGTCTGAGAATCGTGTGTCTCGGACGGTTACAATTGAATTACGGAGAGATGGCTGAGTGGTCGAAAGCGCTCCCCTGCTAAGGGAGTAAGGGTTAAAAGCCCTTCGAGGGTTCGAATCCCTCTCTCTCCGCCAGTAAATAAAAGGGGCCCATCGGGCCCCTTTTTATTTACCAGTCAATAGAAAGGTTCGAACCCTCGGGTTCGACAAAACGCGTTAGCGTTTTGGACGCACAAAGTGCGCCCCGCAGGGGTGAAGATCGCCGCCGGGCGATCTGAATCCATCCCTCTCTCTCCGCCACCAATACAAAAGGCCCCCTTGTGGGGCCTTTTTTATTGGATGTTGAAAGGTATTCGAACCCGAACGACAAGGGGGTTCGACCGATCGGCGCAGCCGATCAGGACGCACGCCGTGCGCCCGGAGGGTGAGGGCGGGACGCCCGAATCAATCCCTCTCTCTCCGCCACCAATACGAAAGGCCCCCTTGTGGGGCCTTTTTTAGTGGATGTTGAAAAGTATTCGAACCCGAACGACAAGGGGGTTCGACCGATCGGCGCAGCCGATCAGGACGCACGCCGTGCGCCCCGCAGGGGTGGGGCGGGACGCCCGATTCAGGCTGCTTTCTTCGAGCGAATTGCCCTGTGCTACATCCTTGGCCTCATGCATGGCAGAATACGGCAACAACAATACTTGGGGCAAAGCCGATGGTAGCGACGACACTTTTGGATGATTCGAGCGATACGAACGCTATTCTGGACATGCGCCGCGTTTTCCAGGCGCAACAGGAGTCATTTGTTGCGGACGGTGATCCTGATCTCAAGACGCGCCTGAGTCGTATCGAGAGGTTGATAGCGCTGGTCATCAAGAACGCTGACCGTTTTGCTGAGGCCACCCACGCAGATTACGGTTCTCGAGATCCACTGCTGGGGAAAGCACTTGATACCGTAAGTTTGGTGGACGGTCTGAAGGCCGATCGTTCAATGGTCGCGAAATTCATGCGCGGCGAGATTCGTCATTCCGCATTTCCCCTGGGACTGCTTGGCGGTCGCTCCAGCGTTCACTACGAACCGCTCGGTGTCATAGGCAATATTTCGCCCTGGAATTTTCCGGTGAATTTGTCGTTTTCGATGCTGGGCGCGGCGTTTGGCGCCGGTAATCGCGTCATGATCAAGCCGTCCGATCAGACCATCCTGACGTCCGAGGCGCTCGCGGATGCGATTCCGGAGTATTTCGACGAGACCGAGCTGGCCGCATTTGCGGGTGGCATGGAGCTTGCGATCGAGTTTCCAAAACTCCCATTTGATCACTTGATGTTCACGGGTTCCCCGGCCCTGGCCAGAATCATCTGCGCTGAAGCGGCCAAAAACCTGACTCCTGTAACCCTTGAGCTGGGTGGCAAGTCACCGGTCATCATCGGTCGCTCGGCCGACATCAAGGAAGCGGCGCGCCGCATCATGTGGGGCAAGTCACTCAACGGTGGCCAGGTTTGTTTATCACCAGACTACGGGTTTTTGCCGCGCGGCAGCGAAGCTGAATTTATTGAGGCGGCATCGGCGGTCGTGAAAGAAATGTTCCCGGCTATGCTCGACAATGATCAATACATCAACTTTGTGAATGAGCGCCATTACCAACGCGTCAAAGGCTATCTTGCTGATGCCAAAGAAAAGGGTGCGCGGATTATCGAAGTGAATAGTGCCAATGAAACATTCACGGACAAGTCCCGCAAGATGCCCGTCACTTTTGTTCTCGATGTGCATGACGAGATGACGATTACTCGAGAAGAAATCTTTGGACCCGTATTCCTGATTCGTAGTTACGACGAGTTTGATGAAGCGATTCAGTACATCAACTCGCGACCGAAACCATTGGCCCTCTATTATTTCGGTTCAAACAAATCAGAGTGGCACAAGGTGCTTGATCGCACCTCATCCGGCGGGGCGGTGCAGAATGATGTCATCGTACATTTCATGCAGCATGATTTGCCTTTTGGTGGGGTGGGCAATTCCGGAACCGGTCGCTATCACGGGATTGAGGGCTTTAAACGCTTTTCCAATCCGCGAGGCGTTTTTGAGCAAAGTACATTGGCGGCAAAAGCGATCCGATTGGCGCTTAATTTCCCGATGAAAGACCTGCATCGAAAGATTGTGGACAGCAAGATTCGTTAGCGGGAAAGTTCTGATAACGAGTAGATAAGCCTTTTTCGGCCGAATCAGGCCTGTTCGGCTGCCAATTTGCCGGGAAATGCAATTTGCCCGTTGTCAGGCCGACTTTGCATCTCTATACTTGGCGGCCCTTGATGGGGCTGCCCGTCAATTGGACGGCCGTTATAGTGTTTTGCACTGTTGGTAAGGGACAGCACAGGCTGTCTAACGTAGTAATGAACAATGCGCCCGTAGCTCAGCTGGGTAAGGGCGGCAAAAGCGAAAGCAAAGCTTTCGCCCGACCGAACGCCGCGAGCATGCAGGCGAGCGGCCGGACCCGAGGCGCTTGCGTCGAGGGGAGTGCTCGACAGTGCGAAGCACTGTTGGTAAGGGACAGCACAGGCTGTCTAACGTAGTAATGAACAATGCGCCCGTAGCTCAGCTGGATAGAGTACTCGGCTACGAACCGAGCGGTCGGGAGTTCGAATCTCTCCGGGCGCGCCATAAAACTGAAAGGCCCCGTAAAGGGGCCTTTTTGTTTTAAGCCCGGTGAGTTCGAACTCTGCAGCCCAAGGGGCTGCGTTCGCTCCGAGGAGCGCGAAGCGC
>JAHEFE010000029.1 GCA_024640365.1 Woeseiaceae bacterium
TACGGCGGGTATCTTCATGGTGGCGCGTATGTCGCCATTGTTTGAGCACTCCGAGACGGCCCTCGCGGTTGTGATTGTGATCGGTTCTATCACGGCATTTTTCATGGGCCTGCTGGGTATCGTGCAGAACGACATTAAGCGCGTAGTGGCGTACTCAACGCTGTCGCAGCTCGGTTATATGACGGTTGCATTGGGTGCATCGGCTTATGCCGGGGCGATTTTTCACTTGATGACCCACGCTTTCTTCAAGGCACTACTGTTCCTCGCTGCTGGTTCGGTCATCATCGCGATGCACCACGAACAGGACATCCGCAAGATGGGTGGGCTGCGCAAATACATGCCAATCACTTATTGGACATCGCTGGTTGGTTCTTTGGCCCTGATTGGATTCCCGGGTACTGCGGGCTTCTTCTCCAAAGACGCATTGATCGAGGCCGTCAAGGACTCGCATTGGCAGGGTGACGGCGCGATTTACTGGATTGCGTATCTGAGTGTATTGCTTGGTGTATTTATTACAGCTTTGTATACCTTCCGTATGTTCTTCCTGGTGTTCCACGGTAAAGAGCGTATGGACGAAAAAACCCGTTCGCATTTGCACGAAACACCGTGGGTGGTCACTGTGCCGCTTATTTTGCTTGCCATACCTTCACTGATTATTGGCTGGCCAACAATTGGACCGGTGTTGTTTGGCAACTATTTCGGTGACGCGATCCAGGTGCTGGAGCACCATGACGTGCTCGGTGAGCTAAGCCATCACTGGCATGGCAGCTGGGAATTCATCGTGCACGCGATGAGTGGTCCTGCAATTTACCTGGCTGCAGCCGGCACATTTACGGCCTGGTTCCTGTTCCTGAAACGTCCGGATCTGGCAGAAGCAATCAAACAGAAGTTCTCCGGTCTGCACCGGTTGCTTGAGAACAAATACTACTTCGACGACCTCTACATGAAGGGCTTCGCCCGTGGCGGTCGCGAGGCGGGTGGTTGGCTCTGGCGCATTGGTGACCAGGGACTTATTGACGGATTGATGGTGAATGGCACGGCCAATTCAGTGGGTCGCCTGGCAGGTGTACTGCGTAATCTGCAGACCGGCTATCTGTATCACTACGCTTTCGCAATGATTATTGGACTGACCGTATTCCTGGGTTGGCTGTTATGGCAACAGTAAAAATGACCCGTAACCGAAATATCGAGCTCTACAAATGGATGTGACGCAAAACATACTCAGTATTCTGACCTGGCTACCGATTGCCGGTGGTGCCGCTGTTTTGCTGATGGGTGATGGCAATGATGCTGCATCGCCTCGGGCAGCAACGATGCGCATGTCTGCATTGGTTATAGCAATCGTTACATTCTTGCTAAGTACAATTTTGTACACCAGTTTTGATGCAGCAACGGCTTCCATGCAGTTTGTTGAACGCTATTCCTGGATTCCCGCTTTTAATGTGGATTATTACCTGGGTATCGACGGTATTTCGGCTCCGCTGATTATTCTGACGACATTCATCACGCCGCTCGTCATTATTGCGGGCTGGAGCAATATCAAGACACGCCCGGCGCAATACTTTGCCGCGTTTCTGATTCTTGAAGGCCTAATGGTCGGTGTGTTCTCGGCATTGGATGGCTTGCTGTTCTACATCCTCTGGGAAGCCATGCTGGTCCCGATGTTCCTGATTATTGGTATTTGGGGTGGACAACGCCGCATTTACGCAACGATGAAGTTCTTCTTGTACACCTTCCTGGGTTCGGTCCTGATGCTGGTTGCGTTTATCTACCTGTACAACAAGACCGGAACTTATGATCTGCTGGTGTTCAGAGATCTGCCGCTAAGTTTGCTGGAACAGAAATTCATATTTGTTGCCTTCCTGCTGGCATTTGCAGTCAAAGTGCCGATGTGGCCAGTTCATACGTGGTTGCCCGATGCACACGTTGAGGCGCCTACGGGTGGTTCCGTCATTCTGGCCGCGATCATGTTGAAAATGGGTGGTTACGGCTTCCTCCGTTTGTCGCTGCCGATTCTGCCCGATGGCAGTCAGGCTTTTTCCGGGATGATGATTGCATTGTCCCTGATCGCAGTGGTGTACATCGGTTTTGTCGCGCTGGCACAGAAAGACATGAAGAAGCTTATTGCTTATTCGTCTATCGCGCATATGGGTTTCGTAACGCTGGGTTTCTTCCTGTTGTGGCAGATCGGCCAGCAGTCCGGAGCAGGGCTCGGTATGACCGGCGGTATGGTGCAGATGATTTCGCACGGCCTGGTCTCCGGCGCAATGTTCCTATGCGTAGGCGTATTGTATGACCGTATGCACAGCCGCGAGATCGCTGATTACGGCGGTGTCGTCAATACGATGCCGAAATACGCGGCGTTCATGGTTCTGTTTTCGTTGGCCAATGCCGGCCTGCCGGGCACCTCAGGTTTCGTCGGTGAATTCATGGTTATCATCGCGAGCTTCAAGGCCAACGTGTGGTTTGCATTCTTTGCTGCGATGACGTTGATCCTCGGCGCGGCGTATACATTGTGGATGGTCAAGCGCGTAATTTTTGGCGCGGTTGCGAACGATAAGGTTGCAGCGCTTACTGACTTGAATGGCCGCGAGTTTATGGTGCTGGGTATCCTGGCAGCAGCAGTGCTATTGATTGGACTGTGGCCGGCACCGCTGGTGGATATGATGACGACCACTATCAACAATCTTCTTGAACATGTCAGCCAGTCAAAGCTGTAGACACGGTTAAAGGTTAATAAGAATGAATTTCACCGAATTGTTACCAGCGGCCCCCGAAATCCTGCTACTAGGATTGATCTGTGTTGTGCTGGTTGCTGACCTGTTTATTAGTGACGAGAATCGGATCATTACATTCTGGTTGTCGATTGCGGCCCTGTTTTGTACAGGATGGGTGACCATTGCTACCCAGTCAGCGGCGCCTTTTACCATGTTCTCTGGAAGCTACATCAGCGACTCCCTGTCGCATGTACTGAAGGTTACGGCTATTGGCATCGTAGCGCTGGTGTTTATGTATTCCCGCGATTACCTGCGGCAAAACAATTTGTTCAAGGGTGAATTTTTCATACTTGGCCTTTTCGGCTTGCTTGGCATGATGGTGATGATTTCCGCCAACAGCCTGCTCACCATGTACTTGGGATTGGAAATACTGTCCCTGTCGTTGTATGCGATGGTCGCATTTGATCGTGATTCGGCAGAAGCGTCAGAAGCCGCGATGAAGTACTTTGTTCTGGGCGCAATCGCATCCGGTACTCTGCTGTACGGCATGTCGTGGGTTTATGGCCTGACGGGCAGTCTGCAATTCCACGAGATTGCTGTAGCCATTAACGACCCGGAAATCAACGGTCTGCCATTGTGGTTCGGTATTGCGTTTATGGTCGTGGGCATATCGTTCAAGTTTGGCGCTGTACCGTTTCATATGTGGCTGCCTGATGTGTATCAGGGCGCGCGCTCAGCTGTCACGCTGTACATTGCGTCCGCACCCAAGTTGGCGGCGTTAGCATTGATCCTGCGCATCCTCGTGGACGGGCTCGGCAGTTTGCACGAAGTCTGGCAGGGCATGATCCTCGTTGTGGCGGTTTTGTCGATCATTATCGGTAATGTGGTGGCGATTGCGCAGACGAACATCAAGCGCATGCTGGCTTACTCCACTATCGCACACGTCGGTTTTATTCTGATTGCGATCTTCTGCGGTACAGAGCAGGGCTACGAAGCGGCGCTGTTCTACACGCTCACCTACGTAGTGATGGCGGCCGGTACGTTCGGCATGATCATTCTGTTGAGTAGGCAGGGGTTCGAAGCTGAGAACCTGGAAGATTTCAAAGGTCTGAGCTCACGTAGCCCCTGGTTCGCGTTGATGATGTTGTTTTTCATGTTCGGACTGGCAGGTGTTCCACCATGGATTGGCTTCCTCGCGAAGTTGAACGCGATCGCGGCAGTGCTTGATGCTGGCTACCAGGCATTGGCTGTCCTGATGGTATTGGCATCGGTTGTTGGCGCTTTCTACTATTTGCGGGTCATCAAGTTCGTGTATTTCGATGAATCGACAGATAAGACGGCGCTCCCGGTTGCGCTGGATACCAAGTTGGTACTGAGTTTGAATGGCGTTGCCTTACTGGCTCTGGGCCTTATGCCAGGCTGGTTATTGGCGCTGTGTGCGATCGTTATCTAGATTTTTGCCAGATCGAGATTGCGAAAGAATAATAGTTACTTGTAAATGTCGGTAGGTATTTGTATCATGCCCGCCGATCTGATGCGGGGTGGAGCAGTCTGGCAGCTCGTCGGGCTCATAACCCGAAGGTCGTAGGTTCAAATCCTACCCCCGCTACCAAATAAATAATGCCGTCCCTTGTGGACGGCATTTTTGTTTGGAAATGAGTAAGTTTTGAACCTACGGAGGAGCGCAGCGAGCCTCACCTCTGAGCTCCTTCCCAACCCGTTTCCTTTTGAGCACAGTAATAGAGGGTTCGTGTCGAGCCCGGCAAAGCCGGGCGACATAACTGAGCGGCGTAGGATCGTGTCGCGCCCGGCAAAGCCGGGCGACATAGGCCAATCCTATCCACGGCTACCAAGCTGCCGAGTTGGCCTGTGTCCGCATTACTCCTGAATCACGATAATTGTGTATTATCGGCGTTAAGGGCTGTTACTGGTCCGAAGCGGACGCTTGTCCCAACGGCAAGTTCGGGTTAGAACCTGTCGCTGGCGAATACTCGCTCTAGTCTTGAAAGCAACAAATCCACTATCTGCACTCGAAGGCTGAACATGATTCTTCGCCGAATTATCGGACACGTACGAAATCAGGAATGGACGGCCATCCTAATCGATTTTCTTATTGTCGTTGTTGGTGTGTATTTGGGTATCGAACTCGGAAATTGGAATGATGAGCGAGATGCTGAGGTCGAGTATCAAGGCGCTCTGGACCGACTGGTTATGGAAACCAACGCGAATCTGGCCGCATTGGACGACATTGAGCCCGACATTCTAGAGTCCCTGCAAATAGTAAGTGGCGCGCTCGATGTCTTGCTAAGTTGCGAAGACAGCGAATCTAACCGTCAAATTGTTAGTGCGGGCATCGCCGAGATTCGAGGCACGTATGGCCTGCACTTGCGACGCACTGCGTTGCGAGACCTAACAGACAACCCGCGCCTATTGGCACAACAATCGGCCAGGGAACGAAAGCGATTCACTGACTTGCTATTCTATTTTGACATGGCGGAAGCCGAGGCCACATTTGTCGAAGATTATCCGTTCGAAAGACCTGTTCACGACAATCCGATCATCGGTATTGGCGAGCACGAAGATGTCACTGATGAGTATTTTGGAATGGACTATTCTCGGACACAACGTACATTGTTCTTAGCGGTTCCGTTAGGCGAAGCATGCAAGAATGATCGATTGATAAAGACGATCTTTACTTGGGAAGTCTGGCAAGACAATCTGCCCGGTGTGATAAGGCAGCTTCGAAAAGAGATTGTGGCAACGCAGGCTCTTCTTGCGGAGCAGCAATGACCAGAAAGTCTCGTCGGGAACTGCCTCTGAATCTTAGTGGTAAGCCTTGATCCAAACTTGCCCTTCGTGAGTGGCAGCTTCTGGCCGAAAGCGGACATCCGGCTTGCTAGGCTTAGAATGATTGCTACTGAGCCGAAGCAGACCCATTGCCGCTGGTGTTTCTGATTGCGGGTTCAACCACAGTTTTGTTGTCTGGAGCAGAAAGATTATGGCTGATTATCGCGACGCTCTACCTCAGTTGTCCGGATCACTTTATCTGACCGATGCAGGGATCGAAACGGACTTGATCTTCAATCACGGAATTGAGATTCCTGAATTCGCCGCTCATACACTGTTATCGGACTCCAAAGGTCGAGAGGCAATTGCGCAATACTTTCGCGGTTTTCTGTCACTGGCAGAGCGCCTCGGTACTGGCTTCATCCTTGATAGTCAGACCTGGAAGGCACATCCACACTGGGCAGCTGATTTGGGCGCCTCCGCCGAGGACTTGCTGCAATCCAACCTTCAGGCAATTTCATTTCTTGAGGGGTTGCGCGCCGAGTTTGCGGACAATGATCATCCTGTTGTCATCAATGGAGTTATCGGGCCGCGGGGCGATGCGTACGCGCCTGAGGAAGAGTTAACCGCCTCTGATGCAGAGGATTATCACAGCACACAAATTGGATGGTTAGCTGATACCGCTGTCGATATGGTGACGGCAATGACATTCACCCAAGCCACCGAAGCAATCGGCGTGGTCCGTGCTGCTCAGAAATTCAATCTGCCAATCGTGGTCTCATTTACCGTGGAAACGGACGGAAGACTGCCGACGGGTCAGCCGCTGGGTGAGGCAATCCAGAAGGTAGACCAAGAAACGGATGGGGCAGCGGCCTATTTCATGGTGAATTGCGCGCATCCGGAACACTTTTTTAATGTGTTTGATGATTCCGACTGGACGCATCGAATTCATGGTATCCGCTGCAATGCATCTCAGCTGAGTCATGCTGAGTTGGATGAGTGCGAAGAACTCGATGACGGTGATCCGGCCGAACTGGCTGCACAGTACAAGGTGCTACTGGAGAGAATGCCTTGGGTCAATGTTGTCGGTGGCTGTTGTGGTTCGGACCTGCGCCACGTGACCAGTATCGCAAAAGCTGTCATCGCTTAACTAAGGGGGGGCAGTCAATGGCTTGGTTCGCTGCTGGTCGAAATCGGATATTAGGCTACGAATCTGATTCGTCTTTGCTTGTCAGGCGTATGCAGCCAAGTCTCAAATCGCGCCTCCGTCACCAAATAAATAATGCCGTCCCTAGTGGATGGCATTGCTGTTTGTTCAATAGAAACACGGATCTTCCCAAAGGGGTTTACTTGAGCCTGCGGGCAAAATAATGATAATGGAGTTGGCTCATTGATTGGCCAAACAGGGGGAGCAATGGATAAGCAAACACTGACGGAATACGTTGGGAGAAACGCTGCCGAATTTCCGCAGCAGATATGGTTGCGCGACAGAAGCGGCGACCGGTACACGGACTGGACCTGGACCGACGCGAACAGCGAAATAAACGCTGTCGCGGCATGGCTCGAAGAGCGCTACGGGGCATCCAAGACTAACGTCGTGCTGTTGTCACGTAACCGCGCACATTGGATGTTGGCCGATTTGGCGATAGTCGGATCCGGGAACGTGACGGTACCGATGTTCACGACATTGCCAGCTGCTACAGCGCAGTACATCTTCGATTTTACTGACACCCGGTTGCTTATACTCGGCGAGACAGACAACTGGGATGCCGTGAAAGACACGCTGCCCGACAGCATCGATATTGTCACCTTGCCTGGAGTGGAGATCGATTCGCCGCATATCACCTGGGAGCAGATCGTTAGCGAGAGCAGTGGTCAGCGTCCCAAATTTACGGGGAAGCCTGATGATCTTGTTTCCATCGTATTTACGTCTGGCACAACGGGAGTGCCAAAAGGCGTCATGCAGACTCATGACTCCATGATCAAGCCGATGTTGCGATCAATGAAGCTCTTTACTCTCCGCGAACATCCTCAGTTCTTGTCATATCTGCCACTTTCTCATATTGCAGAACGGCAGCTCGTTGCCGTAATGTCGGTATTGTCTGCGGGCACAGTGACATTTAACGAGTCGCTTGCAACCTTGTTGCGCGACATGGCCAGTACCAAACCAAACTTCTTTTTCGGCCCGCCGCGCGTATGGGAACAACTGCAGCAAGGTATCCTGGCAAAAATGGGATCGCAGCGGGCGCTGGATGATGCATTGGCGAAGGACAGCGACGGGGTGGGATTACAAGTTCGTAGCATGTTGGGTCTTGATGACACCGACTATCTATTGACTGCCGCAGCCCCGACACCACCGGCACTCATCCATTGGCACGAAAAACTGGGTCTCGTCATTATGGAAGGATTTGGACAGACGGAAATTATGGTGACAGCGGCCAATACAACGAAACATCGGAAGGTAGGATCCATAGGCCGTCTTGCCGATGAAGTGGAGCTGAAGATCACTGACGAAGGCGAGCTGGCATTCAAAGCACCTGGTACCGCAATCGGTTACTACAAAATGCCTGAGAAGACCGCGGAAACCTTCATTGACGGTTGGGTACACACAGGTGATAAAGGGCACGTTGATGCGAACGGCTTCGTGTATCTCACGGGGCGTGTTAAAGATTATTTCAAGACGATTCACGGCAAATTCGTCGCCCCTCCACCGATTGAAAGCAGTTTCTCTGATAATGACTGGACCGAGCAGCTTTGCCTGCTTGGCCGTGGTTATTCAAAAACTGTAGTCGTCTGTGTGTTGTCGGAAATGGCACGTAAGCAGGATCGCGCGGTCATTGAAGAAGCGCTGCTCGAGCAGGCTGTCAAAGTGAACGATCAAGTTGAAAAACACGCCCGCATCGGTGCTGTCATTGTGACCACGGAACCCTGGACAATTGAGAACGAAGTTCTCACGCCGACGTTGAAAATTCGTCGTGAGAAAGTCGAAAAGCGATTCGGAGAGTCCGCGCAAGAGCTCGCGCGTAAATCGGCGGAGCAGGGGCAGATCCTGCTCGACTGGGCTAGCTAGGCGGAGCTTAGGAAGCTGTACCTAACTTGACCTAAATGGACATCGAGTAGCGTCGAAACTCGAAAAGTTTGTTCGAATCTTTAGGTGCCCAGGGTAGTTGTTGCAAGGTCTATAGGAATCGGAGCTGCGACAGCTTTACCGACGATTTTCGTAAGGTGGTCTGCTTGAATGTTTTGGCAGTGTGAAGGATACAAGTAATCAGTAAGGAATCGACGCGCCTGTCTCGTCTGCCACCGCTAGTTCCCGTGAGTTATCGGCTCGAGGTTGTTATGTCGGACTCAGTTTTGTGGGGGCTCGTTATCTATCTAGCAGGGTATTAAGTCCTGGCTATTTTGTTACTGGAGTGTTTCCTGCAAAGAGCGATCTCAACTATTTGGTGCAATGCTCTAATTAGCGGGTAACCTGAGAATCAGGATTCGACGTAGCATGATTTGGCACTGGCAGATCGACTTGCTGCAACAGAGCACGAGCCTTATTGCCAATTGGCACGCGATTATAGAACCAGTTTGGAAGTGGCTTCATCGAATAGGTTTCCCACCGTATGAGCTCAAATCCAGTCTTAGCCGCAAGAAAGCGTATTGAGGGCAGCGAATATTCGTTGCAATGACCGGCCAGAAAATCCGGCCTGAATTTCCGCTTGTAAAGCCCGGTGCCGACGATGAATCGGCTCCAGCGTTTCGTCATTGCTTCAATATTCGGCATTTCCAGCATCAGGTAGCCACCGGGGTTGAGTAGGGCACCGATTTTTTCCATGGCCAACAATGGGTCCGGCAGATGTTCGAGTACATGGCGTAAAACGACAACATCAAATGTGCCGGCGCGCTCGAGTTCGGGCGTCGGATCGAGGAAGTTAGCAACGAGTACCTCGACTCCCAATTCGTCGTGAACAAATTTTGCCATGCTCGGGGATAACTCCAGCCCCATCACGTCCCAGCCTGCCTGCTGTGCGAGATATAGCAATCGGCCATTACCGCTGCCAATATCGAGCAACCGACCATATTGGGAGACATCTCGCTGCAAAGCGTGAAACGATTGGTCCCGGTCGCGATTAAAGCGCAATGAATCGTCGCGCGGATCGACGTGAGTTGCCTCGTACTGAGTTTGATCGAGCCCGGTGGCTAAATCGTAATTGACTAGCGAACAGTTTGGACACTTGTAGTACCGGTAACGGCCGTCGCTACCTAGCGTGTAATACAGGTGCATATTCGAATCTCCGCAAAGACGACAGGAAAAATTTGCAAAGGGTTTCATGGTGATCCTCTAGTAATTAAAGCCTGACCGCAAAAATACGCGAAACTGGCCTCGGTTGTCATTCGTTACAGTATCTTTTCGATAATGTTTTCGAGTCCGGTGCCGAGGAAAGGCGATTTTCTCCAACCGTCTTTTTCTAGCCTAAGCGCCTGAATTTTACTCTGGCACCATTTTTGTTCATTTTATCTGGAGTTTATTGGTGTGAAGCACAGTTAATGATCCAATGCGGGCGCCGCTGAATCAGCTTTAAAAACGTGCGGAATAGTGTCAGTCTAACCCTGCGGAAAAATTTGGCGCATCTAATTTAGAGCAAACCGCAGACACAGCAGGCGCCGCCAGGCTGACACAGGAGCAAACGTCTTGATCACGTTGCATGGTTTTTCATCCAGTAATTATTACAACATCGTCAAACATGTTCTGTTGTACAAGGACATTCCATTTGTGGAAGACACCCAGTACGGTGGCACCGATGAGTACTTGGCATTGAGCCCGGCCGGGAAAATACCCTCGCTGACTACCGAGGGTGGCATCAACCTGTCTGAATCCAGCGTTTGCTGTGACTTTCTGGAAGAGACTTATCCGGAAAAACCACTGTACCCAGCCGATAGCACGGCTCGTGCCCAGGTACGGCAAATCATGCGAATCAGCGAGCTCTACCTGGAATTACCGTGCCGCCGGCTGATTCCCTTTGTATTCTCCAAGAAGGCGGTGCCCCCGGCACTGGAAAAGGAAGTTCGCAGCGTAGTGAGTCGTGGTGTCGGCGCGCTTAACCGTGTCGGGAAATTTGACCCTTACTTGGCCGGCGACAAGCTGACCATGGCAGATATCTACCTGCGCTACGTGATGAGCGTGGTTTCCCTGGCTAAGGGTTGCATTGACTGGGATATAGCTGCCGAAATCCAGGGGTTGAAGGAATGGCAGACGCTGATGGCGGACAGTGATATCTCCAAGAAAGTTGACGCCGACCGCGAGGCCAATCGCGACGAATTTTTTGCCATCATACGGGCCCGAATGGGCGGCTAGTTATATTTGGGGTCAGAGTAAAAACGACTCGTGTCTGGCATATCTTCTCGCCCGATCGCGTAGTTTTTGCTCTGACCCCATTCATGTTGGTCGCTTCCCCCTACGACTCAAAAAAGTCTGGTGCCGCGCCGAGCCTTTCGTGCTTACAAGAATCTCTCTAAGAGACCTCCAGTTCCTCCTCGTTTGCGACTCCCGCCGTGGTAAAGTTTGTAGCGGCAACTACTAATTTAATGGCAATCTTGGTGACGAGTACTGGGCAACAGGAGACGACGTATGCGCGGCTTGAAAGGCAAGAACGTACTGGTGACAGGTGGTGCAAGCGGCATAGGCCAGGCTACTGCGACGCGTTTTCTGGAAGAGGGTTGTGCCGTCTGCGTCGTTGATCGTAGCGCTGATGCACGAGTTCGGGTTACCAAGGAATTGCCCGATCTGGCGGCAGTGATTGATGCTGACGTATCTGATATCGAGCAGGTCCACAACGCATTCCAAGAGGCGGTTAACTGCATGGGGTCGGTCGACGTATTGATCAATAATGCGGGCATCAGCATCCGCCACGACTTTCTTGATATTACGCCCGAGAATTGGGCCACTGTTTTGGCAGTGAACCTCACCGGCGTGTTCAATATGGCACAAACGACCGCACGCCATATGGTGGACAAAGGATCCGGCGTAATTCTCAATACAGCGTCCACTGCTGGAGATAATGGCTACCCACATTATGCGGACTACAGCGCCAGCAAAGGCGGCGTCATTGCATTGACGAAAGCAATGGCTTTGGAGTTGGCTCCAGTCGTGCGCGTGAACGCAATCTCGCCTGGCTACGTACTGACCCCGATGCAGCGTGCCGAATATACGGACGAAATGCTGAACGCGGTAAATCGAAAGATTCCGATGGGGCGTCACGCGAAACCTGAGGAAATCGCGGCGTTGTTCGCATTCCTCGCGTCGGAGGACGCCGCGTTCGCGACTGGCCAGGTGTACGTTATGGACGGTGCGGAAACGACCGGGGGACTTTGCAGTCAATGGGCACATGAATAGTCTGTAGGAGGAGATTCGAGCAATGAGACTGGAAGCAAAAGTTGCCCTGATAACGGGTGGGACCTCGGGAATCGGCAGTGCGACCGCCATACTTTTCGCAGGCGAGGGTGCAAAGGTCGTGATCACCGGGCGTAATGCTGAGCGCGGCGCGCAGGTTGTTGATGAAATCGTCGGCAATGGTGGCGAGGCCTTGTTCATACGTTCTGATGTCCGGATTGCAAAAGATTGTCGTAACGCCGTTGATAAAACGCTCGAGCGATTCGGCAAGATCGATATTCTTTTCAACAATGCCGGGGTATTCCATCCGAAGAGCATCCCGGACTGCACGGAAGAAGAGTGGGACGAGACCATCGATTCCAGTCTTAAAGGCGCCTTTCTGATGTCGAAATACACATTGCCGTCAATGATTGCGCAAGGTAGCGGCTCTATCATTCATACCAGCTCCGGCTGGGGGATTCTCGGGGGTGACAAAGCAGCAGCGTACTGCGCCGCCAAGGGCGGATTGATAGTAATGGCGAAGGCAATGGCGATTGACCATGGCCCCGATGGGATTCGCGTGAACTGTGTCTGCCCCGGTGACGTATTGACGCCCATGCTTCCCGACGACGCCGCTAAGCGTGGGATGTCATGGGATGACTACGCTGCCGGCGCCGCTAAGCGGCCACTTGGTCGCATCGGCACCGCCGACGACATTGCAAAGGCGGTGCTGTATCTGGCCTCTGACGACTCTTCTTTCGTGACCGGTGAGGCACTGGTCGTGGACGGCGGAGGTGTTGCCGGCTGAGTGGCCATGGTGGCGCTTCGATCGGGTGTAAGCACCCCAGGAGTAATTTAGCCAGGATCAGCCTGGCGCCAAGTTATGGATTCAGAGTAAAAACCACTTGTGCCCGGTCTTTTTTTATCGCCCGATCGCTTGGCTTTTACTCTGACCCCGGACTTACTTCATTCGCTTACAAACAAAGCATGAATTTTTACGGCGCGATCCAAATGTCAGCATCTTGTTCGTTGGGTTCGGCGTTTGAGTGGTCAATTTCCTTCATTGATGTTTTAACCAACAAGCGGTTGCGAGCAAAATCGATCACAAAGTCACGCTGGTTGAAGAGTCCGGACCCGATAATTACCAAGGGTGTACCTTCGTAATTCAGGACTTCAAAAATCTCCAAATCTGCCGCCAGAAATTCTTCATTTCGCCAGTGAATACCAGAGGTTGAAACTTCTTCGATCGTGAAGAGTGCCTGGACTCGTGTTTTCTTAAAGGCACCAGAGATCATCGCTCGGGTTCGCCGATCCCCTGCGGTCAGGGGCAGGGCGTACACAGCAGGCCAATTAATCATGTTCAGATCGGCCCCAAGATCAAATAGTGCATGTACGTTGTGCCCGCCAATTTTCATATTGAGGAAATAAAGGGCAGCTGTTCCCTTATCGATAGTGACTCGTTGCAAAGGTATTGAAGTCCAGCCCTTGTAATAATCCGCGCTGACTATTTCTGGGGAGTAAAGGCGTATTACACGCTCCCCTGCGGAGAAGCCAACGGCATAGCGTTGTAGGAAGTCTATCCCCAAAATGCCGCAAATTTTTGTGCTACTCGCGGCTGCTCCAGGTAGGGATACCATTCGTGGGTTTTCCCAGTTTTGATTGCCAATTCGAATGCTGGCGACGTCAACGAGCGGGAAGCGACCCGATGCTACCAGACCATGGATCACCACAGATTGATCCGATTTTGGACGTAGATTCAGATCTGCGCTCAGAGACGGGAATGAGCTGGAAATGCTGGCACCAGTATCCAGGAGAAAAGGATAAGGTCCCTGATCGTTGACATGCGCATTGACGATGATGCGATCCCCATCACCGGTGTAGTAGGGTGTCACGACCAACGGTTCGCCCAGGTCAAGGACTTGGGAGTTCGTTGCACAAGCCGACAAAAATGAAAACAGCATCAAAAAGATCAGTTTCGGACCCGAATTCCCTGGCGTGCACATTAGGTCACCCCGTTGTAGTGACTGTAAAATTGGATACGCTTGATTCAACATCCCGTCGCTATCAGGATTCCCAGTTTATGCCTCATGGCATAATTTCGGGAATTCATATTGCCTATGACCTAGTAGGCATCGGTTTGTTCTCTACGGTCATCAATATGACGCTGATTTTCTTGGAAACCGCTGATTGGCGCTGGGCCTACGTGCCATGTAGTGCGCGGTGTGAGGCGACTTAGTCTGCCGTTTTCGGTCGGTGTTGTGACGAGCGCCTCTAAGCATTGCAAATTATTGACAATTTGCCGTATACTCCGCGCCCTGTGTGAAGTTTGAGGGCTGCGTCGAGTAGACGGAGAAGGGCATCCAACGTGATTTCCTGCACCCGCTACCAAGTTTTTGGTAGGAGAAGCCCCGATATGGGGTTTTTTATTGCCTGAGCGCCGGGCTTGATGGCCGTTTGCGCAGGAAGATTTTGAATGGGCCAAGGGCCCATTTTTTATTTGTAAAACAAACGCTTAGGCGGAGATTTGAATGATCGGCGATGAGTTGTTGAAATTGCTGGAGCCGGTGATTGAGCGTCAGGGTTACGAACTGGCCGATCTCGAGGTAAAGCTGGGTGGCCGTAACGGGCTCATTCGCATCTTTATCGACAAGCCCGGCGGTGTTGGGCTTGAAGATTGTGAAATCGTCAGCGGGCAGGTGAGTACTTTTCTGGACGTTGAGGATCCGGTGCCCGGGAACTACACCTTGGAGGTGTCTTCGCCGGGTTTGGATAGAAAATTACGAAAAGCCGAACATTTTCAACGAGTTATTGGCGAAGAAGTAACGGTGAAGATGCGCTTTCCGGTGCTCGGAAGAGGAAAATTCCGTGGCATTCTGAAAGAGGCGGACGAAAAAACGATTTTGGTTTTTGTCGATGGCGAACCATACGAGTTGCTGATATCAAATATCGATACAGCACGGCTTGTGCCATCGTTCTAAGACATGACGCAACTAGGTATTGCGGAGAGATAGGGTAATGAGCAAAGAAATTTTGATGGTTGTCGAAGCGGTCTCCAATGAGAAGGGCGTTGACGAAGAAATTATTTTCGAGGCGATTGAAGCCGCGTTGGCCTCTGCGACACGTAAGCGTCATGGCGAGGACATTGACGTGCGGGTTGCAATCGACCGCGCGACCGGCGAATACGAAACGTTTCGTCAGTGGAAGGTATTTGCGGATGACTCAACCGAGCTCGAAACACCCGATGCCGAGTTGCGGATGATTGATGCCGTTGATATTGACCCAGAAGCAACGCCGGGCGGATACGTTGAGGTGCCCATGGAGTCAGTTGAGTTTGGTCGTATTGCCGCCCAGACTGCCAAGCAGGTCATCGTGCAGAAAGTGCGTGAAGCCGAGCGCGAGCAGGTCGTGGAGGAATACAAGGAGCGCGTTGGCGAATTACTGTCCGGATTGGTAAAACGCGTCGATCGCAACGGTGTCTTTATTGATCTCGGTGGCAACGCCGAGGGTTTTGTAGCACGCGACCAGATGATTGCCCGTGAGCCGGTGCGTCCACAGGATCGTATGAAGGCGTTGCTGACCGAAGTACGTTCGGAAGTTCGTGGCCCCCAGTTATTTATGACGCGTACCTCACCTGAGTTTTTGGTTGAGTTGTTTAAGATCGAAGTTCCTGAAGTTGGGCAAGGCCTCATCGATATTTTGGGTGCCGCACGCGACCCAGGCCTGCGCGCAAAAATTGCGGTCAAAAGTAATGATGCCCGTATTGATCCAGTGGGTGCTTGTGTAGGTATGCGTGGTTCGCGCGTCCAGGCCGTGTCCAATGAGCTTGCCGGCGAACGCGTCGACATCATTCTTTGGGACGATAACCCGGCGCAGTTCGTCGTTAACGCAATGTCACCGGCTGAAGTGTTGTCGATCGTTGTAGACGAAGACACGCACAGCATGGATATAGCAGTTGAAGAAGATAAATTGTCGCAGGCTATCGGCCGCGGCGGACAAAATATCCGTCTCGCGAGTGAGCTCAGTGGTTGGGAGCTCAACGTGATGACAGAAACAGATGCCGAGCAGAAGAGCGAGCAGGAAACAAAACAATTGCTGGATCTGTTTACTGAGCAGTTGGATGTCGATGAAGAGGTTGCGTTGATCCTGGTGCAGGAAGGCTTCTCTACCATTGAAGAAGTTGCTTACGTGCCGACAGCTGAGTTGCTCGAGATTGAAGAGTTTGACGAGGACATCGTTTCGGAGTTGCGTAATCGGGCTCGCGATATTTTGTTGACGCAAGCAATTGTTCAGGAAGAGAAAATTGATGAAGCAGAGCCGGCAGAGGACCTGTTGAGTCTCGAGGGCATGGATAAGAGTCTGGCGTTCAAGCTAGCGAGCGAGGGTGTAGTAACCCGCGAAGACCTGGCTGAGCTTGCTGTTGACGATTTGCTCGACATAAAAGAAATGGATCACGATAAGGCTGCAGCGTTGATTATGAAAGCGCGTGCTCATTGGTTTGAAGCTGAGCAGCAAGCCTGATCGTTCAGGAGTTAGGGTATGGCCGACGTAAAAGTTTCACAATTTGCTGATGTACTAAAAGTTTCTGTCGAAAAGCTGCTAGCGCAGCTGGAAGAGGCCGGAATCAAGGTTAGTGGATCAGATGACACGATTAGCGAGGATGCGAAGCTTGAGCTTTTGACTCATTTGCGCCGAGCGCACGGCCAAAAGGAAACGAAAACTTCCACAGCAGGCCCGCGCAAAATTACGCTGAGTCGCAAGTCGCAATCTGAATTAAGGTTGGCGGGTGCGCAAGGGCGCTCACGGACAGTTAATGTCGAAGTGCGTCGCAAGCGAACCTATATAAAGCGCGATGTTTTGGAACAGCAGGCGCAGCAAGAACAGGACGAGCTTGATCGTCAACGCCAGGCTGAACTTGACGCGATTGAAGCCGTCAAGCGGGAAGAAGAGCGGATCGCCCAAGAGAAGGAAGCGAAACTCCGGCAAGCAGAAGAGGCCAAGCGTCAGGAAGTTGAGGCAGAGGCCAAGGCTAAGGACGAGGCTCGTGAACGAGAAGCTGCAGCCGAGGCTAAGAAGGCAGAAGAGCGTCTGCGTATTGAGCGGGCGGAAGCAGAGGCCAGAGAGCGTCGTGACAAAGAGAAGTCCAAGGGCAAGGTTGGCAAAGTCGCAGCCGATACCCGTTACGGTCGAAAAGAATTGCATGTTGCGGGTGACAAGAGCGGTCGTCGCAAACGTAAGGCCACGGTACGTCGTCGTCCGCAGGGCGGTGCTGCTGATACCCAGCACGGTTTTGAACGTCCGACTGCGCCAGTAATTCATGAGGTGCAGATTCCAGAGAATATAGCTGTCTCAGATCTGGCCCAGCGTATGGCTGTGAAAGCCAACGAAGTTATCAAGTCGCTTTTCAATATGGGCGCTATGGTGACAATTAATCAGGTTATTGATCAGGACACTGCGATTCTCGTTGTCGAGGACATGGGCCATATCGCGAAGCCGGTTACGGAGACTGATCACGTCGAAGACATCCTGGCCGAAGAAGAAGATGTGACTGGCGAAGAGGTTTCACGTCCACCTGTTATTACAATTATGGGTCATGTCGATCACGGCAAGACGTCGTTGTTGGATTACATCCGTCGCAGCAAGGTTGCCGATGATGAAGCTGGTGGTATTACGCAGCATATTGGTGCCTATCACGTTGAAACAGACAAGGGCGCCATTACGTTCCTCGATACTCCGGGACACGCGGCGTTTACCGCTATGCGTGCCCGCGGCGCTCAGGCAACTGATATCGTGATTTTGGTTGTAGCGGCCGATGATGGCGCTAAACCGCAGACCATTGAGGCAATCAAGCATTCGAAGGCTGCCGGTGTTCCCATTGTGGTGGCCATCAACAAGATCGATAAGGAAAACGCCGACATTGATCGCGTGCGCAATGATCTGTCGCAACACGAAGTAATTTCCGAAGATTGGGGCGGTGAAAATCTGTTTGTAAACGTTTCAGCCAAGACCGGTGAGGGTGTTGATGCGTTGCTGGATGCCGTGCTGCTTCAGGCGGAATTAATGGACCTTAAGGCTGTCGCAACGGGTCCTGCCAAGGGACTGGTAATCGAGTCGAGCCTGGAGAAAGGGCGCGGTGCGGTTGCAACATTGCTGGTGCAGTCCGGAACGTTGAAGCAAGGCGATATGATTATTGCGGGACAGGAATACGGCCGTATTCGCAATATGTTTGACGAGACTCAGAAGTCGGTCGATCAGGTTGGGCCATCGTTCCCGGTTGTTGTGCTTGGTTTGTCTGGCACCCCGAACGCGGGCGATGATTTCCTTGTGGTTAAAAATGAGCGCAAGGCGCGTGAAGCTGCTGAGTTCCGTAAGGGCAAGACGCGCGACACGAAACTGGCGAAGCAGGCAGCCTCGAAACTTGAGGATGTATTTAGCCAAATGACTGATGCAGAAGTATCGGTTGTTTCTTTGTTAATAAAATCAGATGTGAATGGCAGCGCAGAAGCACTGCGTGACTCACTGACGAAGTTGTCGAATGATGAAGTTAAGGTCAAGGTGATTAGTTCGGGAGTAGGTGGTATTACGGAATCCGACGTTAACCTGGCGGCTGCGTCGAATGCGACGATCATTGGTTTCAACGTTCGTGCGGACGGTGCCGCACGCAATGCGGTCAAAGACTCGGAAGTTGATATTCGTTATTACAGCATCATTTACGAAGCAATCGATGACGTTAAAGCGGCAATCAACGGTTTGTTGAAACCAGAAATTCGCGAGTCCATTGTGGGCCTGGCAGAGGTCAAGGAAGTATTTCCTTCACCAAAACTTGGCAATGTCGCGGGTTGTATTATTACGGAAGGTTTCGTGAAGCGCTCTAATCCGATTCGTGTATTGCGTGACAACGTTGTGATTTACGAAGGCGAGCTTGAGTCATTACGGCGCTTTAAGGATGACGTTAACGAAGTGCGTTCCGGTACCGAGTGCGGCATTGGCGTCAAGAATTACAACGACGTTAAGCCGGGCGATCAGATTGAATGTTACGAGCGTGTCGAAATAGCACGCACTATTGATTAAGCACGACGATTTTTGATTTATACAGGTTAGTTTCTGATGCCACGCGAATTTTCACGAAACCAGAGAATGGCTACCGAGGTGCTGCGCACCTTGAGTGAGCTATTACGTTTCGAGAGCAAAGATCCGCGCTTGGCTGGTATTTCCCTTACTTCGGTTGATTTATCCAAGGACATGGCTACAGCAAAGATTTATTTCAGTTTGCTGGATCCAGATACCGATCCTTCAGAGGCTTTGGTTGGCCTGCAAAGAGCAGCGGGTTTTCTGCGCAGCAAGCTGGGCCATGAGTTAAAGATTCGGCACGTGCCGGAATTGCGTTTTGCACACGACGATAGTGTTGCCCAGGCGTTTGAAATAAGTCGCCTGATTGACGCTGCGAATCGGAAGCAGTCCGGGAATTAACGGAATGAGTGCAAGACCAAAGCAAGTACGCCGCGAAACGCGGACCGTTGATGGTGTTTTGCTGTTGAACAAACCGCCCGGTTTGTCGTCAAACCAGGCACTGCAGAAAGTGAAGCGCTTGTTCAAGGCGAAAAAGGCTGGACACACTGGAAGTCTCGACCCTGCGGCGACCGGTATGTTGCCGCTTTGTTTCGGTGAGGCAACCAAGATTTGCGCTTATTTGCTGGATGCGGATAAAACTTATCGTGTTACGGCCAAGCTTGGGTCTGCAACTGATACAGGCGATGCCGATGGTAGCGAGACGGCGACAGCAGTTGTTCCGGAAATAAGCAGGGCCGATTGGGAGTCTTTGCTGCAGACGTTTACAGGCGATCTGGAGCAGATACCGCCTATGTATTCGGCATTGAAGCAAAATGGCAAACGCCTGTATGAGTTGGCGCGTAAGGGCGAAGTGGTTGAAAGACCACCTCGGCCAATCAAGATCAGTGAGATCGTATTGTTGGAGGCAACGATCAGCCGCCTTGTGTTTCGGGTGAGTTGCTCGAAGGGTACTTACGTGAGAACTCTGGTTGAGGACATCGCCAAGGCGGCGGGAACGCTGGCGCACACAGCGCACCTCTATCGTGAGACGGTTGGTAATTTTCGCGCCGAGGATATGCTGGACATGGCGCAGCTAGAGGCATTGGCTGAAGAGGGCGATGAGCTATTGGATGCTCGCCTTGTGCCACCGGATGTAGCGCTGGCTGGGTGGCCAGAGCATGCGATTGATGAAGTTGCCACCAGGCGGTTTCTGGAAGGACAGGAAGTTCCTGTTAGCGGTTCGGCGGGAAGCGGGCACGTACGCGTCTACGGTTCGGATGCGAAGTTTTTAGGTGTTGGGGAGTTGACGAAGGAAGGTTCGTTAGCGCCACGGCGCATTTTTAAAATGGTGAGCTAATATTCATTGGGCTTTCGGGTTCGGTGGTTGTTGGTCTCAACATGATGTATGGCGGACAAAAGCGGAGAAAATTCCGGTATTTGTCGGTTTTGGTGGGCATTTTGCCCTTATTTAGCTTTTACTGTGCCCCCACAGCGGCTAGAATAGCGCGCTGAAAAAAAGGGCTAAAAGATTAGAGAACGACTGGAGTGTCTTAAAGATGTCACTGTCAAGTGAAAACAAGAGCAGTATTATTACAGAGTACAAACGCGATGAAGCTGATACCGGATCCCCTGAGGTCCAGGTTGCATTGCTGTCCGCACGTATTAGTGAGTTAACGGATCATTTCGGAACTCATAAAAAAGACCATCATTCCCGTCAGGGACTTTTGAGGATGGTCAACAAGCGACGCAAGTTGCTGGACTACCTGAAAGAGAAAGATCAGGATCGGTACGCTGAGCTGATTTCCCGGCTTGGTTTGCGCCGCTAATTACACATTTCGGCTCTCCCGGTTATGCACCCCGAATTATGTCGTCACCTGTGATGGTGCGCGACCGGGCGTTATTGCAACTAAATTAATCATCGAGAATTACAGTGAAAACTATTAATAAAACGTTCCGTTTTGGGGAACATGAAGTAAGTATTGAGACTGGCGGAATAGCACGTCAGGCTGATGGGGCCGTCATGGTAAACATGGCCGAAACCGTTGTGCTGGTGACTGCTGTAGGTAAGAAGTACGCGGAACCTGGGCGTGATTTCTTCCCTTTAACCGTTAACTACCAGGAAAAGACTTACGCTGCAGGTAAGATTCCAGGTGGTTTCTTCAAACGTGAAGGTCGCCCCAGTGAAAAGGAGACGCTTACCTGCCGTCTGATCGACCGGCCGCTGCGTCCGCTGTTTCCGAAGGGCTTCACCAACGAAGTCCAGGTTATCGCGACGGTAGTTTCACTGAATCCTGAAGTGAATCCCGATATTCCAGCATTGATTGGCGCTTCGGCGGCGCTGGCTATCTCTGGATTGCCATTCATGGGGCCGATTGGTGCAGCACGAGTTGGTTACAAAGACGGCGCCTATCTTCTAAATCCTGATGTATCAGCTATGGCTGATTCACAGCTGGACCTGGTCGTAGCTGGCACAGAACATGCTGTCTTGATGGTTGAATCGGAAGCGAACCGCTTGTCTGAAGAAGTCATGCTGGGTGCCGTAATGTTCGGTCACGAGCAGCTCCAGACCGCTATCACCGCGATCAACGAACTCGCTACAGAGGCTAGCAAGGCTAAGTGGGATTGGCAGTCACCGCCAGTTGATGCTGCTTTGACAGCGGCTGTTGCAGAACACGCTGAAACAGACATTGCTGCTGCTTACCGAATCACGGACAAGCAAGAGCGTAGCAATAAGGTTTCAGAGGTGAAGGCCGCAGCTAGCGACGCACTTTCTGGCGCCGAGAACTCTATCTGGACCGCAGATGCAGTCAAAGGTGAGTTATCGAAGCTTGAGAAGCGTATTGTACGCCAGCGGGTTATCGCTGGTGAGGCGCGTATCGACGGGCGCGATCAGCGTACCGTTCGTCCTATCGAAGTTCAGGTCGGTATTTTACCTCGTGCCCACGGCTCTTCGCTGTTCACACGCGGTGAGACCCAGGCGATTGTGGTTGCAACGTTGGGTACTGGTCGTGATGCACAGATTATTGATGCGATCGAAGGAGAGCGCAAAGAGCAGTTTATGCTGCATTACAATTTCCCTCCATTTTGCGTTGGTGAAACTGGTTTTGTTGGTTCACCCAAGCGTCGCGAAATTGGTCACGGCAAATTAGCGCGTCGCGGTGTGCAGGCGATCATGCCGAGCAACGAAGAGTTCCCTTACGTGATACGTGTTGTATCCGAAATCACTGAGTCAAACGGTTCCAGTTCCATGGCTTCGGTCTGTGGTACCAGTTTGGCACTGATGGACGCGGGGGTGCCAATCAAGGCTCCAGTGGCAGGTGTTGCTATGGGTCTGGTTAAGGAAGGCGACGGTTATGCAGTACTGACTGATATTCTTGGCGACGAGGATCACCTCGGCGACATGGATTTCAAGGTAGCCGGTACTGACGATGGTATTACTGCTTTGCAGATGGATATCAAGATCGATGGCATTACCAAGGAGATCATGGAGAAGGCGCTGAGTCAGGCGAAAGAGGCTCGTTTGCATATTCTCGGTGAAATGAACTCTGTTATTAACACACCGCGCGACGAAATGTCCGAATGGGCGCCGACCATTATTACCTTCAAGATTGATCCTGAGAAGATCAGGGACGTTATTGGTAAGGGTGGTGCTGTAATTCGTGCGATGACGGAAGAAACCGGCGCATCAATCGATATCGATAACGACGGCACAATTCGAATTGCGTCTGTCGATGGTGCATCTGGTAAAGAAGCTCGTCGTCGTATTGAGCTAATAACCGCGGAAGTTGAAGTCGGTCGCATCTACGAAGGCCGTGTGGCTCGCCTGATGGACTTTGGCGCATTTGTAACGATTCTTCCTGGCAAGGATGGTCTGGTTCATATTTCGCAGATCTCAAATGAGCGTGTTGAGAAGGTCAGCGACAAGTTGAGCGAAGGCGACGAAGTCAGGGTCAAGGTTCTGGAAGTAGATCGCCAGGGCCGTGTCCGTCTGAGCATGAAGGATGTCGACAGCGAATAGTCGATAAACCCGAATAAAAAGCCCGGTAGCGCTTGCGGTACCGGGCTTTTTTATGTCTGCGATATTTTGATTTGGGTATGCAGAAAAGAAGTAATTCGGGAAGGCAGGTAGAACGTCGGGCGCCAGGGCAACCCGCCACCTATAAAGCCGACGTGGCCACCTGTACTGCTGAGCTCCAGCTCCACAGCATCGGCAAGGTCGCCCTCCCGCGGCACAGCCGCTGGAGTCATGAAAGGGTCATCAAGGGAGTTGATGATTAGCGTCGGTCGCTTGATATCTCGAAGGAATTTGCCTGCGCTGCAGCGGTCGTAATACTGGTCTGCGCCGGCAAATCCATGCAAAGGCGCTGTTATAGCGTCATCAAACTCAGTAAATGAGCGGGCATTCATCGTTCTCTGCCAATTGAACGCGGCGGTGTCGGCGTTGAATTTTTCGGCGACTGATCTTTTCATGCGCTTGAGCAAATAATATTGGTAACTTCTGGAGAAGCCGCGGTCCAGCGCTTCGGCGGAATTGCGTAGATCAAGCGGGACGCTGACAGCCACCGCAGCTGACAAATGACTCTGTGAGCCGCTCTCACCGAGGTACTTCAGCAATACATTGCCGCCCAGGGAAAAGCCGGTGGCCAGAATCGGACCCTGAAATTCAGGATTGCTAGCAAGTCCTTTCAAAAGGAACCTTAAGTCGGAGGTTTCTCCAGCGTGGTAGCGTCGTGGCAGGCGATTTCTTTGTTCGCCACAATCCCTGAAATGGAGTACACCGGCGCGCCAGCTCATCTTTGCAGCAGAGTCCAGAAGCATTCGTGCGTAGGTCGATTCAGCAGACCCTTCCAGGCCGTGCAGAATGATTAGTACGGGCGTATCTGCGGAGACTGGAATAGTTGGTAGGAGCCAGTCAAGAGCCGTTACATCGCCATCTGGGAGCTCGAGGAGCTGCCGTGATACGGGTGGGCGCGGAGCTCTTATCCAGGGTAGCGATGGATAGATCGTCTGGGCGTGCCGGTTTCTAAGCCATCCAGCGGCTTTAAACGGACTTGTGACTATTTTTTTGGACGCTTCCTTCATTCACCCGATTCTCAATAAAAAAAGGCCCCCCGTTTGCGCGGGGGGCCCGGCCGTGGAGTAAGAACTCCTTCAGGCATTCGCAACAGGGGGCGGGGGAGCGTATCCCTGTTGCAGCGCACAAAGTAGGTTATTCGACCTATTTGTGTCAAGTAGTATTTAGCGCAAAGGCCCGTGAAATGTGCTTTTGCTAGGACTTTTCTGATGGAGTTTTGGTGGATGTCTTGGAGTCCGCGGAGTCCTCGTCTTTGTGACTGCCCAGAAAGGCGTTTAGGACTTCATCTTGCAAGGACTTCCAGCGGTTGTAATTTTTCTGAGTTATGTCTGCGACAGCAAGCACTGGATCAACCCCAACCACCTTTTTAACCTGGCCACGGATGGTTTTCTGCTGCTTCATAAATAGCTGGAGGCTTTGCTCCAGATAATTGGCGACAAAGTTCGGCATGCTGTCTCCGTATGAGCGAATTATCTGAGAAAGAAATCCTTCGCTCATAATGGGTTCGCCACGTTGTTCCTGTTCTGCAATGACCTGCAAAAGGATACTGCGAGTGATGTCGTCACCACTCTTTTTATCGATGACTGTGAAGTCGACTTTCTTGACGACCAGCTCTTTAACATCCGCCAGTGTGATGTAACGACTTTCTTCCGTGTCGTATAGACGACGGTTAGGGTACTTTTTAATAATTCGGGTGTTACTAGTCATTAAGTCGTCCCAATGGCTCGATTCGGAAATCTTTATGGCCCGTCTGATTGGTAGCTTTGATTGCAGGTAATGCGTGTCTGTTGCGGGATTCTAATGCCTGAATTATCCCTACGATAGCCCATTTTAAGCGTTTGCAATAGCTTATGAACCTTGCAGGACACTCTTTTTCCCCTTCAGCGACTTGGTATTCCAGTTCTCTTTAGCCCAACTCCAAATGTCATGCATATCATTGTCGCCAAGTTCTGGTGGCGGTTGTTGCCATAATGCACGCAGCGCGGCAACGAGTGTCGGGCGCGGCGCAGTGAACGTAATGGCCTCTGCACCCGTCATCTTGCTAAGTTTTTGTTGGTCATCTGCAAGAACTAATGGTGTATGCAGGTATGCCGGCGTGGGCATTCCGAGGACCTTCTGCAAGTAAATCTGGCGAGGCGTTGAATCAAGCAAATCAACCCCTCGGACTACGTGCGTTACACCCTGGTCAAAGTCATCAACTACCACAGCCAGCTGATAGGCTATCAGGCCGTCACGGCGTCTGATGACGAAGTCACCAACAGCTGACTCCAGTTGTTGGGAGTACTTGCCCTGCAATCCATCAGCAAACCGGATGCTCTCATTCCCAGTCAGAATTCGAATTGCGTGCTTGCCCGATAACTGCAAATTGCGGCACCTGCCGTCGTAAACCGGTCCTCCGATATCGCTTCTTGAGCAAGCGCAGGAGTAGGCCAGTCCGTCAGCGATTAACGTATTGATAACATCGTCGTGGCGCGCGCGGTTTTGACTTTGATAGGTGACGGGTCCAGACCACTCAAATCCATATGTTTCAAGTGCTCTGATAATGGCGAGATCTGCACCTGCCACTTGTCGTGGTGGGTCGATATCTTCAATGCGCAACAGCCATTGACCATCGTGCTGGCAGGCTTCCAGATAACTGGCAACCGCAGCTACTAAAGAACCGAAATGGAGTGGGCCTGTGGGGGAAGGGGCGAACCGACCAACGTAATCAGATTGGTCGGTTCGAATCACTGCGTCTACTCCACGTGTCCGGTGTGTTACCGGTACCTGTCGTCGCGATCTCTGAATTGGCGTTCGGCAAGTTCGCGTCGTTCCTGTGCTTCCAGGCACAGTGTGGCCACGGGGCGTGCCTCAAGTCGCTTGAGGCCAATCTCTTCGCCTGTTTCCTCGCACCAACCGTAGGAGTCGTCGTCAATACGCGTCAGGGCGGACTCAATTTTACGGAGCAATTTACGTTCGCGATCGCGTGTTCGCAGTTCCAGGCCAAATTCAGACTCCTGGGTCGCCCGATCATTTGGGTCCGGGAAGTTAGCGGCTTCATCCTGCATGTGATGAACGGTGCGATCCACTTCTCGCATTAATTCACTCTTCCATGACTCCAGAATATTTCTGAAATGCGCCAATTGATCGGCATTCATATATTCCTCACCACGGTGCGCATTGTAAGGAGATATGCCGTGAATCGGCCCGCTGAGTACGTCACCTCTTGGCTTCGCGGCAGCTTTCTTCGCTCTCGGCTTCGCACTGGTTGCTGAGGTCTTGCTAACCGTTCTCTTGACGCTAGGCTTCTTTTTGCTAACTGCTTTCTTGGCGGCAGGCTTCTTTTTGCTAACCGCTTTCTTGGCGGCAGGCTTCTTTTTGCTAACTGCTTTCTTGGCGGCAGGCTTCTTCTTACTAACCGCTTTTTTAGCACTAGGCTTTTTCTTGCTGATTGTTTTCTTGGCGGCAGGCTTCTTCTTGCTTACCGACTTCTTCGCAGCAGGTTTTTTCTTCGCGACTTTCTTCTTGTTTGCGGTCTTTTTCTTGCTCACGCTCTTTTTCGCGGCAGATTTTTTCTTGGATACCTTCTTTTTGCTGACCGTTTTCTTGGTCGCGGCCTTCTTCTTGACGACCTTTTTCTTGGTCGTCTTTTTGGATACGGTTTTCGTCACAGACTTCTTCCTGGGTGCAGTTTTCTTACGGTTGGCGGACGTGCGTTTAACTGCCTTCTTTTTCGAGGCACCAGCACCACTTTGATTTGCGCGCGTCTTCTTTTTTGCGGGCATTTCCCCCTCCTGCCAATCTAATAAAAGCGCGGGATTATACACCGCTTGCGGGTACATGGAAGGGTGTATTCAGGGGCTTTGTTCAGGTAAATGCCGGGGGGGCGTGCGGTTTGCTGCGAATCTGACTGAATTTGGAACGTACAAAGAGTCGTAATGGCGTCATAGCTTGTTCAGGAAGGTCGCCGTAGTTATTGATTTTTTTGTTTTTTCTATCGACCCAGAATTGTTATGGCTATCTAAATCGGTTAGCACGGGGGCTGTAGTTTGAAGGGAATGATCCGGTTTCCGCCTAATTGTTTAGGTATTATCCAATCCTGCCATAAAATTATTGTCGGTTTTGAGAGACAGTGGAGGAGGGGTTGCGCGGTCATTTATCGAGAACGGTTGTGCCCGGTGTCCAATCATTGCGACAATCGTGTTATCCAAGAATTTACATTACACTTACCTGATTTTTCGGGTCAACAACCTCTTAAGACGGAACTAGATGCGACTAAGCAAGATAAAGCTCGCGGGATTTAAATCATTCCTCGATCCAACAACCATACCGTTTCCCAGCAATCTTGTTGGCGTAGTAGGTCCAAATGGCTGCGGTAAATCAAACGTAATTGACGCGATTCGCTGGGTAATGGGCGAGAGTTCGGCAAGCCGCCTGCGTGGCGATTCGATAACCGACGTGATTTTCAATGGATCTAGTGCCCGCAAGCCTGTTGGTACGGCATCGGTCGAGCTGTTATTCGATAATAGTGACGCGACATTGCAGGGGCAGTATGCCAAGTACGCCGAAATATCTGTGCGCCGGGAAGTTTCTCGCGATGGAATCTCTAACTATTATTTGAATGGCACTCGTTGTCGGCGAAAAGATGTGACCGGAGTCTTCCTTGGAACTGGCCTTGGTCCGCGCAGTTACTCAATCATTGAACAGGGAATGATTTCCCGGTTGATTGAGGCTAAGCCAGAGGAAATGAGAGTTTTTCTGGAAGAAGCTGCGGGAATCTCAAAATATAAAGAACGTCGTCGCGAAACCGAAAATCGTATTAAGCATACGAAAGAGAATCTTGAACGTCTGAAAGATCTCCTGGAGGAAGTCGAGAAGCACATCAAGCATCTGGATCGCCAGGCGAAGACTGCGGTGCGTTATCGCAAGCTTAAAGATCAGGAACGTCGTCTGAGCGCTGAGTTACTAGCACTTAAGCTGCGAGATCTCGACGAGAGGTCGAAGAGCGATGTTACCAAATTAGCACAGACGGAAACCGCATTGCAGGCTGCGATTGCGGAACAGCGGAGTCTGGAAGCGGGCATAGAAGATGCACGCGAGACACAGAGTGAGCGTTCAGAGGAATTCAACGCCGTTCAATCGCGTTATTACAAAGTAGGCTCCGAGATTGGTCGTCTTGAACAGGGGCTGGAGCATGGACGCGATCTGCGGGAGCGGCAGAAACACGATCTGGAACAAGCGCGTCAAGGCGTTAAGGAAATTGCGGGCCATATTGATAAGGACCAGGGAGAAATCGAGCAGCTGGAACTGACGTTGAGCGAACTCGTACCCGATCTGGAGCAGGCTCGTGAAGCGGAGCGGCGGTCAGGAGAGTCGTTACGTGACTCCGAGAAGGCGCTGGCAGACTGGCAAGAGCGTTGGGATGAGTTTGCCAATTCACACAGTGATGCGCGTCAAATTAGCAATGTCGAGCGGACGCGCATTGAACAAATTGAATCGAAACTGCAAAGTTTGATGGAGCGCCGTCGCAAGCTAGCCGAGACAGATAGCGGTTCGAATATTGAGGAGTTGCAGCAGCGCTTCCAGACCGGTACTGAAACTGAGATGCGCAAGCGTCAGGCCCGTGATGTTATTGACCAGCAGTTGGCGGAGACGGCCGAGAAAATCGGTAAGCTTCGCGAGCAGGATCAGAAGTTATCGCGGCTGGTTGACGAACGTCGTGCGTCGTTGCAGGAAATTGAAGGTAAGTATGCTTCGCTCGAAGCGATACAAAAAGCAGCGCTTGGTAAGGGCGACGATAGTGTGCTGGGCTGGCTGAAAAATTCAGGACTCGCTGAGCAGCCGAGAGTAGCCCAGGCTCTTGATGTCGAAGAGGGCTGGGAAAATGCTGCCGAAACTGTCCTTGGCGGTTATTTGCAAGCCGTGTGTGTGGATGATGTGTCATCTGTCGTCGGTTCTTTAGGCCAGTTCGAGAGTGGTACTTTGACCTTGGTCAGGAATAGCGATCACTCTGGTCCTGCCACTACCAATAGTCTCGCTAGCAAGATCCGGAAAGCGCCTGGCGGCGTGATGGCCAAACTGTCGTCGGTACGAATTGCAGAGTCGTTACAGGTCGCGATGTCGATAAGGGATAGCTTGAAATCTGATGAGTCAGTTATTACCAAGGATGGCATCTGGCTTAGTCGGGACTGGTTGCGCGTTAGTCGTGATAAAGATGCGAGCGCCGGAATTTTGGCTCGCGAGCATGAAATGCGGCGCGCAAAGACCGAAATTGCCGAACAAAAGGTTCGTACCGACAGTGCCCGTAAGTTGCTGGAAGATGGACGAGGACAACTGACTGCGCTTGAAGAGCGTCGCGAAGTATTGCAACGCGATGCGGGCGTTTTGATGAATGAGTACTCTGACGCGAAAGCTGGGCTGGATTCTGCAAAATTCCGACTTGAGCAGGCGGTCGCCAGGCAATCTGCCATGGCGGAAGAGAGTAAAGAAATAAGTGCAGAGATTGTCACGGCTGAATCCGGTTTGCGGGAATCGAAGGCACGACTCAGTCAGTCCAGCGTAAAGCAAGAGGAATTAGAACAGCAACGTGCCGCTCTTGAAGCGCAACGTGACGAGCTGCGCGCCGAATTGGCGCGCGTCCGTGAGCAGGCAGACGAAGATAGGCGACATGCACAATCTGTCGCGATTCAATTTGAGAGCCGTCGGACGAGTAAAGAGTCAGCGGCCCAGAGTCTTGCCCGTATGGAAAACCAACTTACCCAGTTCAGAACTCGAGAACGCGAATTGGTTGGTCAACTCGAGGAGGGCGAGGAGCCACTCGAGCAGAAACAAGCTCAATTAGACGCATTGCTGGAATCACGGGTCGCTGTCGAAAATGAGCTTAGTGCTGCACGTACTCTGGTAGAAGAGGTTGAGAGCAAACTGCGAGATCTGGATCAGGGTCGCATGACTCTGGAGCAGTCGGTAGACGATGCTCGTACTGCGGTTGATGCGGCGCGTCTTGCAGTACAAGAAATTCGTGTGCGCCGCGAAGGTATCGCAGAGCAGTTGGCGGAGACCAATTTCGCACTCGAAGAATTGCTGGCGGAACTTGATGCTGAGGCAAGCGCCAGTGGCTGGGACGAGGAGTTGGCAAAAGTTCGCGGTAAGATGGATCGCCTTGGCCCGATAAATCTGGCGGCGATTGATGAGTTCAAAGAAGAATCGGAGCGCAAGGAATATCTTGATTCACAACTCGCGGATTTGAATAGCGCGCTCGATACGCTGCAAGGGGCAATTCGAAAAATTGATAAAGAGACCCGTAGCCGCTTTAAAGAGACCTATGACAAGGTCGATGCCGGATTCAAGCGACTGTTCCCCAAATTGTTTGGTGGTGGCCATGCCTACATGGAGCTTACTGGCGACGATTTGTTGACGGCTGGCGTGACTGTGATGGCTCGTCCACCGGGCAAGCGCAATAGCACGATTAATTTGCTATCGGGTGGTGAAAAGGCACTGACGGCTGTTGCCTTGGTGTTCGCGATTTTCGAACTAAACCCTGCACCGTTTTGTTTGCTTGACGAGGTAGACGCTCCGCTGGATGATAATAACGTTGGGCGTTTCTGCGATATCGTCAAAGAGATGTCTGAGAAAGTGCAGTTTATCTTCATCACACACAATAAGGTCACGATGGAACTTTCCAGACAATTGACCGGTGTGACGATGCATGAGCCTGGCGTGTCCCGCCTGGTTGCGGTGGATCTTGATGAAGCCGTGAAAATGGCCGCTAGTTAGGTGTGATCGAATCGGATTATGGACGGTCTGCGTTGGTTGTTACTGGTTTTTGGAGCGATCCTGATAGCGGGAGTCTATCTCTATAGCCGTCGCCCGACGAAAAAGGAAGATCCTGTTATTGCTTCAGACGAAAGACGAGAGCCGAACTTCGGTGAGGAGTCTTTCGCTGACTCGCCATCTGAGCTGAATTCTGACGGTGATCTTGAGGACGAGGACGACGCCTGGGAGTCTCTGGATTACGTCGATTCTGCAGACGATGCGGAAATGGATGCAGGAGCGACTGCGCCGCGGCATCATGAACAAAAAATAATTACGCTGCGTTTGGTCGCGGGGAAAAAACGATTCTTCCCTGGCGGAGAGCTCGCGCTAAGTTTGCGAGGGCTTGGATTGCGGCACGGCAAGTTCGGAATATTTCATCGCTATGACGGGGCCGATGAGAGCGCCGTGATTTTTAGCGTTGCCAGTCTGGTAGAGCCAGGCAGTTTCGATTTAAAAAATATCAAGGATCAAGAGATACCAGGGATTAGTTTGTTTCTGGTTTTGCCTGGTCCAATCGATGGACCGCAGGCTTTTGACCTGATGGCTGCTGCAGCGCGTGCCCTGGTTCAAAGTCTGGGTGGTGAGTTACTGGACGAATCTGGCAGTACGTTGAGTATCCAGCGTGAGCGGTATATGCGCGAAGAGATTATTAGCTTGCAACATGGCATTGCGGCCTCCTGATAAACAATTCCCTGAGTCCGATGCGATGAGCGTGAAGAAAGAAGTCGAAGGCAAACTACTGGCTCTTCGGACAAAGCTTCAACGCCACAATTATTTGTACCACGTACTCGATGATCCGGAAATTCCTGACATCGAATACGATCGCCTGATGCGGGAACTCCAGGCGCTTGAAAAACAATTCCCGAACCTGATAACCAACGACTCGCCGACGCAGAGGGTCGGAGCCGCGCCTATTAGCCAATTCGGGTCGGTCACTCACAAACTGCCCATGTTATCGCTGGACAACGCATTCAGCGAAGATGAACTCCGCGATTTTCATCGTAAGTTAAAGGAACGACTTGAGCTCGATGAGAGTTCTGCATTTTTGGACTTCACCGCTGAGCCAAAGCTCGATGGGGCGGCCGTCAGCTTGTTGTATGAGGATGGCATCCTTGTCCGTGGAGCTACTCGAGGCGATGGTACTAAAGGCGAAGACATTACACACAATGTAAGGACTATTGAGTCTATACCATTGCGATTGCTGGACGGCGATTATCCCGCTGTACTTGAAATAAGAGGCGAAGTATTCATGCCGCGTGCAGGCTTCGATGCCTTGAATGCAAAAGCGCGTGCAAATGGTGAAAAAACCTTTGTAAACCCGCGCAATGCTGCTGCCGGCAGTCTACGACAGTTGGACCCTCGCCTTACAGCGACTCGGCCATTGGAATTCTTCTCCTACGGTGTCGGCTACTCAGAAGACGGTCATTTGCCGGAAAGGCAAAGTGCAATTCTCGATAAAGTACATGAGTGGGGTTTTGCATCCTGTCCGGAGCGACGCCTCGTGGTCGGAATTGACGGATGTTTTGAGTATTACCAGGACATGGAAGAAAAACGTGCTGATCTTCCTTACGATATTGATGGCGTCGTATTCAAAGTTGATCGCCTAGATTTTCAACGTGAGTTGGGGTTTGTCGCTCGGGCTCCTCGCTGGGCAATAGCGCAGAAGTTTCCGGCTCAGGAAGAACTTACGGTTGTCCTGGATGTCGAGTTTCAGGTCGGCCGTACGGGCGCTGTTACACCTGTAGCAAGACTTGAACCCGTGTTTGTAGGGGGCGTGACCGTCAGCAACGCGACCTTGCACAACATGGACGACCTGGCGCGCAAGGATGTCCGAGTAGGGGATACCGTCATAGTTAGGCGTGCTGGGGATGTAATTCCAGAGGTGGCCAGTGTAGTTCTCGACAAACGACCGCGAAATACAGATCCGGTAATTTTGCCACCTAGTTGCCCGGTATGCGGCTCTGCCATTGAACGGGTCGAGGGAGAGGCAGTCGCCCGGTGTACGGGCGGGCTTCATTGTTCTGCTCAAAGAGCAGAGGCACTAAAACATTTTGTCTCCAGACGAGCTCTTGATATCGAGGGCATGGGCGCAAAGATTATCGAACAGCTTGTCGATATTGATCGAATTCATACGCCAGCCGATATTTTCGAGCTGACACATGATGAATTAATGAATCTTGATCGAATGGGCCCCAAGTCGGCAGAGAATCTCTTGGCGGCAATTGAAGCCAGTAAACAGACGACACTCGCCCGATTAATATATGCCCTCGGCATTCGTGAAGTAGGGGATGCGACGGCTAATTCACTGGCGGATCATTTTGGTTCATTGCCGCCAATCATGAATTTGAGCCAGGAAGAATTACAGCAAGTACCGGATGTAGGCCCCGTTGTGGCGGCTCATATTCATGCGTTCTTTAGTGATGAAGATAATCTCAGCGTCATCCAGCGATTACAGAATCTCGGCGTAGCCTGGTCGGATTCGGCTTCTACGGATGAGCAAACGAGTGGGCAGAATGTACTTGAGGGCAAGACTTTCGTGTTAACTGGAACACTTAGTGCAATGACTCGCGACGAGGCCAAGGATTTGATTAAGAGCCACGGTGGAAGAGTTACTGGTAGCGTATCAAAATCGACCGACTTCGTGGTGGCGGGTGACAATCCTGGAGCCAAAGTCAAAAAGGCTCACGACCTTCAAATAGCCGTAATTTCGGAAGCGGACTTATCGGCTCTTCTCGAAACCGAAATACCGAAGAAATAGCGCTTCAACCTAGCGCGCAGCCGATCTCAACCTTCGTGCCTTCAGCTAAGGCACAACCAGGCCCGAACAAAATAACCATATAAAGCGCAACCCGAAGTCGAATTGGCTATGTGAACTTCAAATTACTTATATTTAAGCCATTGACCGCGAAAAATTTCGACCATATAGTGAGTTTCACCTACTTGATGAGTTGATTTTTGATTATGG
>JAHEFE010000008.1 GCA_024640365.1 Woeseiaceae bacterium
GGCCTCAGCAAAGGTTGAGACGCCGAAAACTGCTACAGCGGCACCTGCACCAGCAGCGCCAGCCAAGGTAGAAGCGCCGAAGCCTCCTGTAGCGCCGGCACCGGCCCCAGCCAAAGTTGAGACGCCGAAAACTGCTACAGCGGCACCTGCACCAGCAGCGCCTGCCCCAGCTCCAACCAGGGTTGAAACGCCGAAGCCTCCTGTAGCGCCAGTACCAACTCAAGCCAAGGTTGAGACACCGAAGCCTGCAGCGCCCTCAGTAGCCAAAGTGGAAGCACCTAAGCCGGCCGTTTCGGCTCCAGCTCCAGCGGATACGTCAAAAACAGCATCTGACAAACAGCCTGGACGGCTATTGCCATGGGCACCGCAAGAAGTAAAACCGGTTCCGCAGAAAGCACCAGCGGCTGATCCGGCTAAAAATAAAGAACCTGGAGAATAGGTCTCAGTAAGCGCGTGGGCACTGTCATTTACGGCAGTGCCCGCCGCCTATTTGATTGCCGGATGATCTAGCCTTAATTGGCAATGCTTCAGCAAACCTGAAGACGCTCGCTCGATCAGATCCAGCACGCGCTCAAATCCCAATGAGCCGCCGTAATACGGATCAGGTACCTCAAGTTCATCGTGATCCGCTGCAAACTCAAGGAACAGTCTGACTCTGTCCGCATATTCCTCAGGGCACTGCTCGCGCAACAAGCGCAAGTTATCCTGGTCCATTGCAAGCACCAGGTCGAACTGTGAAAAATCTTCAACAACAACCCGCCTCGCCATGATTTTGCTTAAATCAAAACCCCTTTTTTCGGCCGCGAGTTGGGCGCGTCTGTCTGGCGCCTCACCCGTGTGGTAGGCATGAGTTCCAGCGGAATCTACGACAATACAAGTAGCCATGCCGGCATCGTCAACAACTTTCCGGAAGACCCCTTCGGCAGTCGGGGAACGACAGATATTGCCCAGACAAACAAATAAAACTCGAACTTCGGATTTCATCCGACGCAACTCCCCGTAGCAATAAACCTGCGGTTCATCTTGGGCCTCCATCAGTAATTCGAATTCTAAAAAGCACTAAGGAACTACTGATAATTCTTCAACAATAATTCGGCTGCCTGCAAATTTTCTTCGGTATCGATTCCCGGCCCAGGTCGCTGAGTTGCAACTCCTACGCGAATTGTCATCCCCATCCACAAGGCTCGTAGTTGTTCGAGTTGTTCCAGCATTTCCAGGTCACTGGTAGCAGAGCAGACAAACCGTTGCAACGCCTCGCAACGATAGGCATATATTCCATGGTGTTGTAACGCATTGGCAGACAACAAATCTCGTTGCGCCGCATCGCGCACATAAGGAATCGGAGCGCGACTGAAATAGAGTGCATCGCCGAAACGATCCGTAACAACCTTAACGACGTTTGGGTTTAGATGATCTTTTTCGTCCAACAAATAACTGGCGAGAGTCGCAATATCGGCTTTGCTATCATTCAGTAAGGAAGCGCACTCGCTAATCAAGTCTGCCGGCATCAGTGGCTCATCACCCTGGAGATTTACGATGATCTGGTGATCATCCCAGCCACGCTGCTCACAAACTTCGGCGATTCGCTCGGTGCCTGACTGATGACTCGGTGACGTCATACTTACATCAGCACCAAATTCTCGAGCAACTCGCTCTATTCGTTCATCATCCGTCGCAATAATGACTTCAGACGCACCACTCGCGATCGCTTTTTCATAGACTCTATGCAACATTGTCATGCCGGCCAGCATTCGTAACGGCTTCCCCGGTAAACGAGTCGAGGCAAATCGTGCTGGAATTACGACTATGAATTTACTCATTGGTAACTTATCCCGCTAATCGACTTTAATTGCGCCAGACAATGCTCGAGATGTTCCAGCCAGGTAGAAAATTCTACATCATCGACCAGGATTGATACGGGTACATACCAGCAATTCTGCGGTGCAATTTTGCGACATTTCACCATGTCTTTTTCGGTCATAAGTACCGCGAAATCATCGCCAAACCGCAAATCATCCAACTCATAAGTGCTGTGATCACGATGCGCATGCTCTATCACCTCCAGACCCTGTTTACGCAACATATCGAAAAATCGCGCTGGATTACCGATGCCGGCAATAGCATGAACGGGTTTGTCGCTAAGATCAGCAAAAGACCTGGTCTGTGTCTTATCAATGCTCACAACAGAGTTTGCATGCAACTGAAAACTCATTGCAGCTGGAGGTCGCGGCCCACTGTTTTCCCATTGGCCATGAATTAAGACCTGATCAACCGAACGCAGTCGCGTGCGGGGTTCTCTAAGCGGACCGGCAGGCAGAAGGCGGCCATTACCTACTCCGCGCGCTCCATCGATAACTGCAATCTCGTAATTCCGCCCAAGCCTGTAGTGTTGTAACCCGTCATCAGCAACAACAACATTGACACCTTGTTCGCAGAGGCACTCAATTGCTGCGATACGGTCCGAGTGAACAGCAATCGGACACTCCGTATTCGCCGCCATCAATACTGCCTCGTCGCCCACACAGGCCGGATCGCTATCTGCCTGCACCAACTGCGGACTCACGTTTTTAATACCGCCGTATCCACGACTGACAATACCGGGACGATACCCGCGTTGGCGAAGGCTATTCGCGATCCACAAAGTAATTGGAGTCTTGCCGGTGCCCCCGACGGTCAGGTTGCCAACAATTATTACGGGCACATCCACTTGCACGCTCTGCAAGATACCCAATTTAAATAAAATCAATCGCACACGAATCAGCAGTGCAAAAAGCCAACTCAGAGGAATAAGCAACCAACCCCCGCGAGATTTGTCGTACCAAACTCTTTGTAACCAGTTATACAATCCCGCCTACCCACTCACGACAGCTTGCACTTTAGACTGCCTCATCACTGAACTGCATTTGATACAAACTCGCATATAGACCACCCCGTGCCAATAGTTCGCTGTGAGTGCCCGATTCCACAATTCGTCCACCATCCATGACTATAATCCGGTCAGCTTTTTCAACAGTCGAAAGGCGGTGGGCGATTACCAGCGTTGTACGGTTTTGCATCAATTCGTTGAGGGCCTGCTGAATGCGCCTTTCAGACTCAGTATCCAGCGCCGACGTCGCTTCATCCAGGATAAGTACTGGAGCATCCTTGAGCAGTGCCCTGCCGATCGCGATTCGCTGCCGCTGGCCACCGGACAACAATACGCCGCGATCGCCGACAATAGTTTCCATGCCTTCCGGCAGATCTCTGACAAAGTCCAAAACGTAGGCAGCTTCAGCAGCTCTTAGAATCTCTGCACGCGAACAGGATCCAAGCCGACCGTAAGCCAGATTATTTGCGATTGTGTCATTGAACAAAACAACATCCTGGCTTACCAAGCTAATATTGCCGCGCAAACTGGCTAACTCGTAATCCTGGACCGCGACTCCATCCAGCTCAATCACACCCGATTCAACATCATAAAAGCGTGGCAATAGACTCACCAGCGTTGACTTGCCGCTACCGGAGCGACCTACAATCGCAACCGTCTTGCCCTGATCAACTTTGAGCGAGAAATCGTCGATTACTGCACCCTTGTTTTCGCCATACGCGAAACGCACATTTTTGAATTCAACATTACCGGCTACCCGATCCTTGCAAATCGTTCCCGAATTTTTCTCCGCAGGCTCATCGAGGATCTTGAACAAACTGTCTGCAGCGGCAATTCCGCGCTGCAAAGTCGCATTGATATTGGTCAGTCTGCGCAACGGCTGCAATAACAAGATCATGGCCCCCAGGAACGATACAAAAGTACCCGGCGTGACATTGCTACTGACCGATTCTTTACCTGCGACATACACTACTGCCGCAATAGCAAAGGCAAACAGTATTTGGGTAACGGCAACCCCGAGCGCCTTCGAGCCCACCAGCTTGAGATTCTGCTTCGCATTTTTCTCATTTGCCTCAGAAAAACGTTGCAGTTCGTATTCCTGACCGCCGAAGACCTTAACCACTCGACTGCCCTGGATGACTTCTTCGGTGACCTGGGTAACCTCGCCCACAGAATCCTGAATGCGTGAACTATAGCGTCTAAACGTGCGACTTAAAACGCGCACAGAAAGAGCTATCAAAGGAACGACCACCGCAACCAGCATCGACAAACGAACACTGTTGTAAAGCATTACACCGAGAGCAAAAACGATCGTCAACAAATCCCGAATAACAACGGTTACAACGTTGGTTGCAGATTCAGCCACCATTTCCACGTTGTAGGTAATCTTGGATAACAATGGCCCGGAAGAATGGTTATCAAAAAAACGCGCCGGCAATACCAAAAACTTCTTAAACACATCATGGCGTAAAGATTTGATAACGCCACGACCTATCCAGCCCAGTGAAAACTCGGCTCCAAAGCCTGCCGCCCCACGCGCAATAAAAATCGCAATAAAAGCCCAGGGCATCCAGCGCGTAACATTTTCATTGTGAGCCACAAACGTTTCATCTGTAAGCGGTTTGAGCAACAGCATCAATCCAGCTTCAACGGCAGCTGATGCCGCCATCGCAATAATGCCGATAATGAAAACGCCCCAGTACGGAAGTGCATAGCGCAACAAGCGCTTGTAGACATCACTCAGCTCGGCATTGGTTTTACTCACTGAATCCTATTTCCCTGTCGGATCATTGATCGTCGCCAGACCAATTTGTACAAACCCGAGTTTGCCCGCGACGTCCATTGCCGTAATGACGTCCTGATGCCTCGCTTCGGCATCGGCGCTAATTGTTAGTGGCAGGCTCGTGTCACCACCAGAAAGTCGTTGCAAGGCATTACGGATTGTCTCCGGTCGATTGTTAATGAGCTCTCGACCATTAACCAGGTAAGTACCCTGGGAGGTGATCATAATTTCGAGCTGCTTGGGAGCATCCTGAATAGGTGAACTGCTATCTGCTTGTGGCAAGTGAATTGCAATTTGTGACTGCTTGACGAAGCTCGTGGACACCATGAAAAAAATCAACAGCAACAGCACGACGTCAATTAACGAAGTCAGATTAACCTCTGGTTGTTCCCTCGGCCTGACCCTGAGATTCATGTATTTTTATCAGCCCCGTCACGGCGCCGATGCAGAGCTTCAACCAGTTTAATGGCTTCCTTCTCCATATTAACGACCAGCGAGTCAACATGACTGCGAAAATAGCGATAGCCAATCAACGCAGGTATCGCGACCGTTAGTCCGGCGCCAGTGGTAATCAACGCTTCCGCAATACCGCCTGCCAATACGGTGGGATTGCCAACGCCGTGGGTCGTTATTGCTGTGAACACTTTGACCATCCCTATTACCGTCCCGAGCAAGCCCAGTAGAGGTGATATCGCGGCAACCGTGCCGAGAGTATCCAGGTATCGCTCAAGCTCATGAACAACGTGTCGACCAGTGTCCTCGATACTGTCTTTCATAACAGCACGTTCACGGTCACGGTTTATTAACCCTGCAGCGAGAATCTGGCCTAACTGTGAACCCTGGTAAAGAGACTGAATCTTAGCCTGATCCAGCTGGTTATTTTTCACCCAACCCCAGACGCGAGCCGTCAAATCCTGCGGGATTACTTTTTTTGGCTGCAGCGTCCAGAAGCGCTCCAGAATTATCCCCATGGCGAGAATCGCGCAGAGAATTATCGGAGCCATCAACCAACCGCCGGCTTTTACAATTTCAACCATGGACAAAGACCTTTGGGAAAATGGAAATATACAGGGCGCGCGTCAAAAATTCTCCCCGGATCGCAACTAATTCGTATGTTTTATCGCGTTCCGGCATCCGCCCTCACTCGGATGGGCTCCAAAACTTGCGCTGATCTGGGCGCGCTCTCTCGACTTTGGACAGGCCACTGTCAGCACAAAGGTTAAATGACAGGGCTCCCGAGTCCGCCGTATTCAATACTTGCGCGCCGCTGCCCTGCCAACGAGCAACAACGTCGGGTTTAGGAAAACCCCAGCGATTTTGATAGCCACTCGATACTATCGCTAATTGCGGCCTCAACCTGGCGACAAATTCCGCAGACGACGAGGTTCGACTGCCATGATGGGGGACGATCACGACAGTCGATGCATTGAGGACGCCAGTCTGCACCAATTGCCGCTCAACTGACCGCTCGATATCACCTGTAAACAGAATGTTGCTGTTGCCGGCGGACACCCGCAAAACACAGGAGGAATTGTTTCCCAAGTGACGGCCTTGCGCAGGCGGCTGTAGAAACCGGAATTCAATGTCGCCGTCATTCCAGCTTTGTCCTGAACTGCATAGCTGCCCCGTCGATTCCGATCCGCGAAGCGCCTCACCAACCACCAGGCGGGCGGCTGGATATGCCCTCATCACAGACTCACTACCTCCCGCATGATCAAGGTCTGAATGACTGATAACCAACATGTCGAGGTCGCGTATCCCCTGGGATTGCAGATAAGGAACGACGACGAGAGTCCCGGTATCTGTCCCACTCATAAAACGCGGCCCGGCATCGTAGACAATGGTCGATCCCTGCGTTCGAATGACAGCCGCCAAACCCTGACCAACATCGAGAATATCGATTGCTGCGCAATCCGGCGGTGGCGGCAAGGGCCTGTACACCACTAGAAACAATGCGGCCGGGCAGGCAACCGCCCTGCCCAGAAAACCTCTCGGTAGTACTACCCAGCCCATAGTGAGCAGACCAACCGGCAAAAGATACCAGCCTATTGCAGCTACCATCAGCCCGGCGCCAGGCCAACTCGCGGCCCATCCGACAACTTGCAGTGCGGCACAAGTGCCGTAATAAGCCAGCCAGAGCAGCAGATCACCAAAGACCTGCAAAATGCCGCCAAGAAGCAAACCCAGCAATGCGGCGGGAACAACCAGGAAGCTGAAAATCGGCAAAACCAACATATTGACGAATGGTGCTACCAGGGACACACGCCCAAATAGAGCCGTGACCAAAGGTAATAGTCCCAGCAATAAAACCAGTTGCAACACGGCTAAACGGCGCCCACCAAGCGCGAGGCGTTTTGCCAGCCCCCCTTCAGTAACGGCCTCAATTGACCCCATGGCAGTCCAAAGCAATGCGAGTACCGCGGCAAAAGACAGCAGATAACCACTGGTAAAGATAGCCAGCGGATCGGTCAAACAGGTTACTAGCGCTGCCAAGATGAACACTCGCGAAGCACTAAATTCAATTCGCCATAGCGTTGTCACCAGCACAAGGCACAGCATGATTACCGCTCGGCGCGCTGGAACGGCCATTCCCGATATCAAGGCATACACAATAGCCGCCATGAGCGCCGCAATGGCGGCCCCGTCGCGCAGATTTACGTGCCTTGCCCACGGCAGCAATAACAGCTGGGCAAGTAGATATGCTCCGCCAGCGGCGAGGCCGATGTGCAGACCAGAAATAGCCATCAGGTGGCTGGTACCAGTGCTCGCGAACAGCTCCCATTGTTCGGAGCTCAGTTTGTGACGGCCACCGACCGTTAGCGCCAATAGGACCGCGCTGACCTCGTCATCCGGCAATACCCGTGCCAGGCGCGACCCAAGCTTTCCGCGCCAGCCAGCAAGCCCATACACGCCTTGCGATGCTACTTTACTATTCTTGCTGCTTGCCACTACATAGCCAGTCGCCCCTATCCCGTGCTGCAACAGCCATGCTTCATAATCGAACAGGCCAGGGTTAGAAAATCCGCGCGGCGCTCGCATTCGCACTCGCAAGTGCCAGACCTCGCCAATTTGAGGCAAGACCGGCGGCTTATGCCAGCTGAGTTTAATTCGGGATGGCAATGACTCATCCCCTGCGGGCTGCACCAGAAGCCCGATCGTATTCTTGCGATGTTGAGGAAAATCGACAATCAAAAACTCTGTAGTAATGGCCCTTCGATTCGGATCCACAGGTAGCCTGTCATCGAGCTCAGATTGCGCGGCCAGGCAAATAAATACAAAACCCGTCAGGTACGCCGATAACGGCCGGACGCGCCCGGATGCAAGCAGGATCAGGGCAGCACCCAGCAATGTGAACAGAACCGCCGCCGAAGGTATTTCGGCCCAGAAATACAGGGAAAACGCACCACCAATAAAACAAGCACAATTGCGCAGCATGTTTCCACGTCCTTGCGGCACATGACAACGCGAAAATGGTCGCGAACCAGGGTTGTCCTTAATCAGAACTCATTTCGAAAGAATCGCCAAGCTACCTTTTTACAGAATCTGGCGGTAAACAAAGCATGCAAGCCTCACCATTTTGAGCAATTGCGTTCTCGACCTGAGGTCACGAGGAGGCGCAATAACAACTATCCGATAATTATTTACCCCAAACGAACAAGCATTAATGCATCAGTTGTTGGCACGTTGTACGATAGCGGGTTCGCGCAGAGGTTAGAGGTGCATACACTGCAACCAGCCAACTGTCGCGGCAACAAGCGCACTTCTGCGGCGCATCAAACCCACAATCAATCATGACCACCCAGATATTGACCGTAAACCGACGTTCTTTGAATTCACGACCTAGCTGTTGAAATAATGCCCAGACGATTTTTTAAGAAATTCACTTTCAAACGACACCACGTACATTCCAGGTGGTATTTGCGACCGTTCAAGAATTTCTTGCACCACCCTGTCTACTGGGGAATTCGCCGACGCAATGTAGTTCCTGCATTCGCCCTGGGGCTATTTATTTCTTTTATGCCATTCCCGGCACACACCCTTCTGGCAGTCAGCGGTGCGTTGCTACTCCGCCTTAACATCCCAATCACCATTGCAGCGACCTTCTTCAGTAACCCCGTTACGATGGGGCCGATTTACTATTTTTCGTACCGGTTCGGGCTTCTTTTACTGGGTATGGATCCCCAGCCATTCGCGATCGAATTAACGCTCGAATGGTTAAACGAGGGTTTTCTCGCCATCTGGCAACCGCTATTGCTTGGATGTTTTTTGCTTGGGTCGCTCGCAGGGTTGATCGGCTACGTTGTACTCGATATTTTCTGGCGCGCCTCGCTTAGTGATTATCTGCAAAAACGGCGAAAACGGCGTGCCGAAAAAACGCAGCGGGACTCCTAGCGCTGTTGCCTCAACTTGCCCGCTTCGAGCACCAGCACACGATCCATTCTTGCTGCAATCGTTTGATCATGGGTAACAATAACCAAACTTGTTTGTAACTCACGATTGAGCTGCAACATTAACTCCAGAATTTGTTCGCCATTTCCGGCATCAAGATTGCCGGTCGGCTCATCCGCAAGAACCAGCTTTGGTTCAGTAATCAAGGCGCGTGCCACAGCGGCACGCTGACGTTCTCCACCCGATAATTCTCCTGGCTTGTGATGCAGTCGCTCTCCGAGCCCTACACGCTCCAATAATTTGCGTGCCTTCGCGAGAGCCACATCTCGGGGCACCCTGCGAATCAACAACGGCATCGCGACGTTTTCTTCCGCCGTAAACTCAGGCAACAGGTGGTGAAACTGATAAACAAAGCCAACGTAATGATTTCGTAGGTCGCCTTTCGCAGCTTCACTGATGTCATTCATCGCGTGTCCGCCAACATACACACTTCCCTCCGTGGGACTATCCAGGCCACCCATAATTTGCAGCAAGGTCGTTTTGCCGGAACCGGAAGTGCCCACGATAGCCAGTCTCTCGTTCGGTCGAACATCCAGATCAACACCGCTCAATACTTCAAGTTGGTTATCGCCTTCATTAAATCGCTTGATGACGGATTTGCAGAGCAGCACCGCACCCGATTCAGTTTCAGTGACTTCCTGTTTATTCATAACGCAACGCCTCCGCTGGCGCAGTCCTGGCTGCTCGCCAGGCGGGGTACAGCGTAGAAAGAAATGAGAGTAACAACGCAATCAAAGAAATCTTCGCAACATCCGCCCATCGTAAGTCAGCTGGCAGATCACTAATAAAATAGACGTCAGCTGCCAATAGTTTGATATTGAAAAGCGCTTCAATAAACGTAACGATCGCTTCAAGATTTAACGTCACCAGCACACCGAGACTCAGGCCTGCCAGCGTCCCGACAACACCGATTATGCTGCCTTGGGTAACAAATATTTTGACGATACTCATCGGCCTTGCCCCTGCAGTACGCAATATGGCGATATCCGATTGTTTTTCCTTAACGACCATGACCAGCGTCGACACAATATTAAATGCCGCAACCGCGATGACCAGCAGCAGTATCACGAACAGAATCGATTTCGTAATCTGAATTGAACGGAAAAAATTGATATGTCGACGCGTCCAATCGCTGACCTGCACGCCGCCGCCAGCGTTCTTAGCCACGTTGTACACAATTTCTGGCGCCTTATAGATTTCGGTTACCGCGAGGCGAATCCCGGTCACCTGGTTACCCATTCGATACAAACGCTGTGCGTCCTGCAAATTAATAAATGCAAGGCGGCGGTCAAATTCATACATGCCAGCACGATAAATACCACTTACCGTAAATCGCTTGGTTCGCGGTACTACTCCAGCGGGTGTGACAAATCCCTGAGCCAGCGTGACTGTCACTTTGTCACCAACTGCCAGGCTTAGTGCCTGCGCCAGATCAACTCCCACAGCAATACTGAAATCGCCTGGAGTGAGTTCAGACAGGGAACCCTGTACGAAGCGGCCCGCTACGCCTGACACTCGCCCCTCGCGGTCGGGATCGATTCCCTGCAATGCAATGCCACTTAATTTTTGAGCATGTACCAGCAGCGCCTGCTCGGCGATATACGGGGCCGCACCCGCCACTCGCGCATCTGCCTCGGCCATGCCGATCCAATCCTGCCATGCATTGTCATTACCGGGAATGCCTTCGATAGTGGCATGTGAGGACATCGCAAGAATGCGATCTTTTAACTCGCGCTCAAAGCCATTGACCACTGACATGACCACAATCAAAACCGCTACACCTATCGCAATTCCCAACATCGAAATTGCCGAAATCAGCGAAACGAATCGATTGCCGCTACGCGCACGTACATAGCGCCCACCCATCCAAGTCTCATAGCGCCTCAGCATAATTTACTCATACCTTAGTGCCAGCGCCGGATTTACATTCGCCGCTCGACGGGACGGATAAAGAGTAGCCAGCGAGGTCAACAAAAATGCTGCGACCCCAATTACAGCAACGTCAATCCAGTGTAGCTCCGATGGAATCGCCGTAACGTAATAGACCTCGCCGGGCATTATCTGGAACCCAAAGAACTGCTCCAGCGCGGGCACGATGGTCGCCACGTTGAGCGCCAGCGAAACACCCAGGGCGACGCCGAGCAATACGCCCAGCCAGCCGATCACGGCACCTTGCACAAAGAAAACTTTCACAACTCCAGACGGAGATAATCCCAGCGTGCGCAATATGGCAATGTCCGTAGTCTTGTCGGTCACGACCATGACCAGGCTGGCAACAATATTGAACGCTGCCACGGCGATGATGAGGGAGAGAATCAACGACATCATCATCTTTTCCAGTCCAATGGCATGAAAATAACTCGCGTTCTGGATAGACCAGTCGGTCGCATGCACTCCGGGTCCAAATTCGGTTTGCAGTTGTTTGGCAAGTTGCGGAGCAGCAAATACGTCATTAGCGCGAAAACGGATGCCGGTTACGGCTTCGCCAATACCAAGCAGATCCGATGCGTCGCTGGCGTGCACAAGAGCGAGCAAACCATCATGCTCCTGCAAGCCAGCGACAAATACATCGACCACGACAAATCGTTCCAGGATCGGTTGCAGATCACCTCCCGCCGTAGGTCGCGGGATTAGCAGTACAACACCTTGGTTCGGCAATATGGCGCCAGTCTCGTCAAATAAAATTCCGAGATTAAATGCGAGCGTCTGACCCAAAATAATGCGGTGTTTACCAGCCTGCAAACTGCCCAGATTTCCGTGTATTAATCGTATCGACGCATCCAGAACACGCTCTTCCCGCTCAGGAATTATTCCGTTCACCATCACGGCATGCAGTCGATTGCCAGCACGAATCATGCCTTCCATTTCGACGTAAGGTGCCGCGGCCGCCACGCCAGGCTCACGACTCACCCTCTCCACGGCATCTGACCAATTGGCCATCTTCCCGTCATCCGCGATAATCGCCCCATGCGCTGACATGCTAAGCAGGCGATCGCGCAGCTCGCTCTCAAACCCATTCATGACGGAAAGAATAGTAATCAGAGCGGCCACGCCAAGGGCAATACCCAGCAGCGAAATACCAGTGATAAACGACACAAATCGCGTACGCCGCTTGGCACGCAGATAGCGCAGGCCTATAAACATTTCTACAGCGGAGATCATGCGCCGCATTAAACCATATTCCCCGTCTTGCTGTTCACCAAACCCGCTGTGCCAGCACTAGACTGACCGATGTAAATAACCGCTAAATCATGCTCTCGAGAGCAACTCCGGACCTCGCTGTCCTATCTTGCCCAGATGCCAATAATGAGAACCAGGTCGACGAACCAGGCCAGCGATGACTGGCAAAATGACCGCCATAAGTATTTGTTTTGTTTCCAATGTCCGGCGAATTGAGCGACATTCGAAAATTTTGTCATGTGAGTATTCTGCGCCCTTGCTCAGAATGTTATAGTGCACCGGCACATGACTCGGAGAGAGATGATGGCCAAGGTAGTTAAGTTTTTTCTAGTAACGCTGGCTTGCAGCCTGCTGGGTATCGCTCACGCGGATACCTTGCAAATGAGCGGCGCCGGCGCTTCCGCCGATTCTCCTTATGAGGATTCAGGCAAACCTATGCGCGGCATGACCAAGAACAGCGTAGAGGCTGATTACGGCAGCCCGGCCGATCGTAAAAGCGCCGTTGGCGATCCTCCGATCACGCGCTGGGAATATGCCGATTTCGTGGTTTATTTCGAATACGACCGGGTAATACACTCAGTTCGTAAGCGCTAATTGTCGCTGCTCCACGGAGCCATTGGCCCAGCTAATTAAGAAACGGCAACCTGACAGGTTGCCGTTTTTTTGTCTCACTGCCCTGTCCCAGGCTCGTCGCTTATACGACAACCCGCAAGCTGTGCGATAATTCCGGGCCTTTCCATAGCCCCTGCGATATTCGTGCGATTCTCGTGAGCCATTCAGACCTGTTTAAACTGCCCTTGCCGATACCATCGGATCCGACATCGCCTATGCAATGGGGCCGATTACTTGGTGCCAGCAACGCACTGGTTGTTGCCGAGCTGGCGCGCAAAGAACAGCGCATGATCCTATGCCTGGCAACTGACCCGCGACACGCCGATCAGCTTGAATCCGAAATTCGATTTTTCGCCGGCGATGACTTCCCGGTATTGCATTTCGTCGATTGGGAAACTCTCCCTTATGACAACTTTTCGCCACACCAGGATATTGTGTCACAACGCCTGGAAACGTTAGCGTCACTGGCTGGACTCAAAAAAGGCGTGGTTATTGCCTCGGCACCCACACTGCTCAATCGACTCCCACCAACTAACTATGTGTCGTTGCGAGCATTAACACTGCAAACCGGTCAGACAATATCCCGTGACGATTTCATTACTTCTCTGACTACGGCCGGTTACCTGCGCGTGCCGCAAGTCAGCGAACACGGCGAATACGCCGTACGTGGATCGCTTCTCGACCTGTTTCCAATGGGCTCGTCTGTCCCACTTCGCATTGATTTTTTCGATAACGATATCGAATCCCTGCGCCACTTTGACCCGGACAGCCAGTTATCCGGAGACCTGATCGAAACGATTAAAATTTTGCCTGCCCGAGAGATTCCTCTGGATCCCGATAATATCCAGGAATTTCGCAGTCGCTACCGAGCACGTTTCGAAGGTCAGCCATCGAAGTCCAGGGTTTACAGTGATGTATCGCAAGGCATAGCCCACGGTGGCATTGAATACTATTTACCGTTGTTCTTTGAAGAAACGGCAACGCTACTGGATTATCTCAGTCCGAACACATTGCTCTATCTGCCGATCGACCTGCCGTCCATACTTGACCAGACCTGGCGCGAGTTCGCGGAACGTTTCGAACTCTGTCGCCTCGATCCCGAACGACCGATCCTGACGCCTACCGAAGCATTTCTCGATGTCGCCGAAATGAATGATGCGTTGCGCACCTTTGGGCGCATCCACTATTCGAGTCAGTCATTGCCTGAGGACGATACAACTTATAACTTACCGACTCGAATGCCGCCCGCCCTGCGCATTGAGTCCCGTTACGAGGATGCCGCCGGCCCGCTGGCCAATTTCATTTCGGAATTTCCTGGAAGAATTTTATTTACCACCGATTCCGCAGGTCGCCGCGAAACATTAGTTGAATTGCTGCGCGGCCGTAATATCGATAATGTCCGAGCTAATACGTGGCAGGATTTTTCGCGAATCAATAAGCGCATTGGCATCACGATCGCACCGCTGGAGAGCGGTTTCCTGCTTGCCGACTCATCGCTCGCCATCATCAGTGAGCAACAACTATTCGGCGAACAGCCGAGACAAAGAAGTAGACGACGTCGGGCCGATCGTGACCCGGAAACGATTATCCGCCAACTCAACGACCTGCAGGAAGGTTCCCCGGTCGTTCATGAAATTCATGGTGTCGGTCGTTATCGTGGGCTGGTGACGCTGGAAACGAATGAGATCAAAAGTGAATTCCTGTTTTTGGAATACGCCGGCGGAGACAAACTATATGTTCCTGTTCATGCCCTGAATCTGATTTCGCGGTACACCGGTGCGTCTCCCGAAAATGCACCCTTGCACAAGCTCGGTAGTGACCAGTGGGCGAAAGCCAAACAACGTGCGATCAAGAAAATACGCGATGTGGCCGCGGAATTGCTCGACATCTATGCGCGCCGCGCCGCACGGCAGGGACACCAATTTCAATGGTCAGAAATTGACTATCACGCATTTGAAAACGGCTTTCCATTTCAGGAAACCGAAGACCAGGAAAGAACCATTGTCGAAGTACTCGCCGATCTGGCTTCCGATAAACCAATGGACCGGGTTGTTTGCGGCGACGTAGGTTTCGGCAAGACTGAAGTAGCGCTGCGAGCAACCTTTGCGGCCGTACACGGTGGCAAGCAAGTAGCGATTCTTGTCCCCACAACCCTGCTCGCGCAACAGCACGCGCAGACCTTTAGGGACCGTTTTGCAGACTGGCCTGTGAAGGTAGAAGTCCTGTCGCGCTTTCGTTCGAAGAAGGAAGTGGACACGGTTGTTGCCGGGATCAAATCAGGTCAAGTCGATGTCGTCATCGGTACGCACAAACTGTTGCAGCACACGAAAGATTTTAAGGATATAGGCCTTGTCATCATCGATGAAGAACATCGTTTTGGCGTACGCCACAAAGAAGCCATCAAGAACCTGCGTAGTGAAGTCGACATACTTACGCTGACGGCCACACCCATTCCGCGAACGTTAAACATGGCGCTCGGTGGCATCCGCGAAATGTCGCTGATAACGACACCCCCGACAGAACGCCTGGCCGTAAAGACCTTTGTCAGCGAATGGAACGACGTTGTGATCCGAGAAGCTTGCTTGCGTGAAATTAAACGCGGCGGCCAAGTGTACTTTATTCATAATCGTGTTCAGGATATTGAAAAAATCCGGCAGCAACTTGCAGATTTGGTACCGGAGGCATCCATACGCATAGGCCATGGTCAAATGGCCGAAAAGGATCTCGAACAGGTCATGCTCGATTTCTATCATCGTCGCTTCAATGTGTTGTTGTGTACGACGATTATTGAAAGCGGCATCGACGTCCCCACGGCCAACACCATTATCATAAATCGCGCTGACCGATTTGGTCTGGCCCAACTCCACCAACTGCGCGGTCGAGTCGGCCGCTCCCATCATCGCGCTTACGCCTACATGATTGCGCCTCCGAGAGCCGTGATGACCGCTGATGCGATTAAACGGCTTGAAGCCATTGATGCTCTCGAAGATCTCGGCTCCGGGTTCACCCTCGCGACGCACGACCTCGAAATTCGAGGAGCTGGTGAATTGCTCGGTGAAACGCAGAGCGGACAAATCCAGGAAATCGGTTTTTCGCTGTACACAGAATTGCTCGGTAGAGCAGTAAACTCATTGAAGGCAGGCAAGGATCCCAAGCTGGACCAGCCGCTTGATATGGGTGTGGATATCAATCTGCACGTTGCTGCATTACTGCCCGATGACTATGTGCCAGATGTCCACCTGCGACTCATTCTCTACAAGCGCATCGCAAGCGCCACGTCGGCAGCCGAGTTGCACGATCTGCAGGTTGAACTCATTGATCGCTTTGGGCTGCTCCCTGAGGCAGCGAAAAATCTGGTGCGCATAGCCGACATCAAACTCGCCGCCACGACGCTTGGCATCGATAAAATCGACGCATCAGATCATGGCGGCTATGTGCATTTTGGTAAAGAGAGTGCTATCGATCCCCTGACCCTGGTCAAACTGGTACAGGACAAGGGTCCAGCTTACCGCATGACAAGTGCTCATCGCCTGCAGTTTCGCCAGGAAATGGGGGAAGCCGAGGAGCGCTTTAGGGCGACCAGTAAACTCCTGGACCAGCTGGGCGGCAATTCTGTTCAGACGGCCGCGAAACTCGGATCGGCATAAGGTATTCTTGCTGGTATCAGCACAACAACATCTGGATGACGGCGGGCACAACCTGACATGCAAAACTACGTCTTGAGCAACCTCTACAAATTAATACGCGTCAGCTGCGTAGTATTGCTGTTGCCCGCCACAGCTATGGCGCAGCAAGGGCCACTATTCGCATCAGACGAAGTTCCTGAACAACCGGAGGCACTTCCACGCTATACCGTTGAAGTTATAATTTTCGCGTATAAGAACCCGCAAAATACGACAGAATTATGGACCAGGGAAGCGCTGCCCAGTGACATCAGCAGGGTTGAGACCGCAAAAGACTCTGACGCGGACGCTGCGGCGCTTGATGCAAGAGAATTCGTAACAGTCAGCGACAGCGAGCAAGTCCGCGACGAACCACTTGATATTATGGCTATCGAATATCCAATTAGTCTGCGCCGCTTACCCGAATCACAGTACAGCATGGACAATGTTTATAAGCGGCTAGAGAATCTCGGCGCCTACCAACCATTGATGCATTTTGGCTGGACTCAGACTATATACCCGGAGAAACAATCGACACCGATCAATCTGGCGGTATTCGGCAAGCAGCCACCTGGCCTGACAGGCTCGATGACTTTATACCTCGGACGTTTTCTGCACCTGGTCATGGACTTGGGATTGGCCGAAGACTGGAAAATTTATAGTGAGGTTGAACCGGAGCTCGGCACCGATGCGGAATCAGGCATTATCGAGTTCAACGACAATCGAATGGGTACCGATATTGCAGAGGATCTGGCGCTCAATACTATTGAGCCGCCAGTAGAGTACACCATCACGGAAGATCGCAAGATGCGCCGGGCCGAGCTACATTATTTCGACCACCCCAAGTTCGGCGTCATTGCCAAGACGATACACGAGGAAGCCCTGGAACCGGACGCGGCCGAACAGGTTCTCATACCGGACCCTGCACCCTGACTTTCAGAAAATTCAAATTCTGATCGGCGGTCGACTTATAACATTTCCTGGATAAACTTCTCAGAACTCGCGAGTTCCTTATTTGCCTGTTGCGCTGCCACTTTATGGCGCACCGTCATAAATCGGCCGACACTTGATCGTGGATGGTGTATGCCGAGCTCGCGAATTGCCTCAGCAATATTTTCGGCAAATTCCATAGCCCCTGTTTCCACGGTAGCATGGGACAGGACAATCACCTTGTCGTCGTCAATGCGGGCAGCAACATCACTGGCGCGTCTCAGGTAGCGCTTGATCGTTTGGCTAACTCGTCGGAAGCAGGTATCGGCTGCATGTCGACCGAACACAGTCAAATACCCGTCAAAATCCTGCAACGTAAAACAGATCAATGTAAGACTGCATTGTTCTCGAGCTGCAACGGCCCAGTCGTGTGCAAACACTTCCCGAAACGCTTTGGCATTGAGTAATCCGCTGATAGGGTCTTCACGAGACAAGTCGCCAATACGGTGCCTCGCCTTAGCCAGCGCCTGGTGAATGATTTCATCGCCACTGCCTTTACTGCCACTTACGCCACCGCGAGTCCGGCGCAGGAACGCCGCGTAATAAATGGCTTCCGCATCAAGCTTGGTGCGCAACGGTTTGAGGATCAACATGAACTCAGAGCGATCGATCTGTACCGGGATAGAAGTTTCCCTTCTTGCGCGAACCGCCTGACTCGCCTCCAGCGCAACCTCGCGACTGGTAATTTGCTCAATAATGTCAGCAAGTGACTGGGCTTTTAGCGCCGAGCTTGATAATCCCGACGTGACTTCCAGCGCGGGATTGCAGAAAACAACAGGCCAATCAAGTTGGCTGATATTAGCGACAAGTACCGGCTCATCAAATGCATCCAGCAATTGTTCAAAAACCTGTCGCCGTAAAGACTCCATTAAGCCCCTTCCATCCTCTCGTCACCCAGCACCTTGCTACTCAAAAATTCATCCGTGACCTCGCTTACGAGGCCAAGCTTATAGTTTGCCATCAAAAAAAGCATCTAACAGCCCTATCGCCTTGCTGCGAGTCTCTTGCATCGATATCTCAATATCGTCGTGAATAGCTCGATCGCCTCGTCCAGCACCGTAGTTCACTATCAGGCAAATACACAGGTAATCCATGCCCAGTTCACGGGCAATTATTGCTTCAGGCATCGCGGTCATACCAACGTATTGGGCCCCGTCTTTTTCATAGCGATCAATCTCGGCCGCTGTTTCGAGCCTTGGCCCCTGCGTAACCGCGTATACGCCTCCATCATGAATCTCAATTCCAGCCGTCGCTGCACACTCCAGCATCGCGTGACGCAGCGCAGTTGAGAACGGTTCCGTGAAATCAACGTGGTCGAGGGTACCCGATTCATTATCATGAATCGTATGTTTACGACCATATGTGTAGTCGATCAGCTGCCGTGGAATGGCGAGACCACCGGGTGCCGGCAATTTTGAAATTACTCCCACGGTATTCAGGGCAATAATGGCATGAACCCCCTGATCTTTGAGCGCAGCCATATTTGCCCGATAATTGATTTCATGTGGCGCAATCGTGTGATCATCACCGTGGCGAGCCAGGAATACGACAGAGTGTTCGCCTACTACTAAATTGCGCAAGGTGCCGGATGGATCTCCATAACGAGTCGTGGCTTTTATTGTCGCCGCGCCCTCGCCAAGATCATTAAAGCCACTACCGCCAATAATTCCGTACTTTTTGCCATCCATTTGCACCTAGCTACTCCCAGCCGATCATGCGTTCAATTCAAGACTCGGTCGATCAAGCCAATGATCGAGCACTTTATTTGCCTCCCGCCACTCGCTACTGGCAAGGAGTTTTTCTCGTGGCACCGCCGGCTTGCCGCGCAGCCGCGCGAGCCGTACCAAAGACAAAGGATTGGAGTAGCCCTGCAGCGCTTCGACTGTCTGCATAGCCGCAGTGCGATCATTGCAGACCAGAATCATGTCGCAACCGGCCTGTAATGCCCTCTTCGCGCGCTGCACGATATTCCCGTACGGAATGGTCGCCTTCATGGTCAAATCATCACAAAAGACAGCGCCGCCAAATCCAATACGGTCGCGCAACTCCTGCTGTATCCAGTAACTGGAGAAGCCGGCCGGCAAATCATCGAGCTGCTTATAAACGACGTGAGCAATCATGACCCCGCCAATGGCGTTGTACTCAATGAGCTTTTCGTAGGGGCGCATATCATCAAGAATGTCGCCGTATTCGCGGCGATCAATGGGAAGTTGTAAATGAGAATCCGCGACAACGGCACCATGCCCAGGGAAATGCTTGGCCACGGCCGCCATCCCGCCTTCTTGAAGTCCTCTTGAGTAAGCAGTGGCAAGCACCGCTACAACATCCGGTTTGCGATGGAACGATCGGTCACCGATCACTTCGCTGACGCCCCAATCAAGATCAACACAAGGTGCGAAACTCAAGTCAGCGCCCACCGCCCGCAGTTCAGACGCGACCAGCCAACCGATGGTGCGTGCAAGTTGCCGCGCTTTCTCAGGATCAACATCGTATTCGTGACCGAGTTTTTGCATCGCCGGAATGATCGTAAAACCCTCCCGAAAACGCTGTACGCGCCCCCCCTCATAATCGACAGCAATGAGCAACGATGGGCTGCGCAGCGCACGAATTTCAGCAATAAGCTGGGTGACCTGGGTGACCGATTCATAATTACGACTGAACAGAATCACGCCGCCCACTGTCGGGTCGCGCAGTAAATCCCGATCAGCCGGGTTCAGCGCCGTGCCTTCGATATCGAGCATGATGGGTCCCAGGGACATCGTTAACACTCCTCTGAAGCCAGTAGGTGGACGGGTTTTAGAGTCATTTTGTTGAGCACAATCACTTTATAAAGTATCTGTAAGTTTATATTTTTTCTATATTTTTTCAAACACTGCAATTGACTCAACGTGAGCCGTATGCGGAAACATGTCCAAGATGCCTGCTGCGGCCAATCGATAACCCTGATTCTGGACCAGCTCATGAGCATCGCGTGCGAGCGTTCCCGGGTGACAAGACACATACACGACCCTCCTTGGGCCGAGTTTTTTCATATAGCGCACGACCTCGATGGCCCCTGCCCGGGCGGGATCAAGTAACACCGCGTCCCAGGATTCTTTCAGCCAACTCTCACTGCCGTCGATCGCGCTCAGGTCCGCCGTTAGAAACCGCGCATTCTCAAGCCCGTTACGGACCGCGTTGGAACGTGCCCTTTCCACCAGCTCCGGCGCACCTTCAATACCAAAGACTGTGCCGGCCTTGCGCGCAATCGGCAATGAAAAATTACCCAGCCCACAAAATAAATCCAGGACCTTGTCATCAGGAGATAATTGCAGCTTGTCGATCGCCAGCGCCACCATGCGTTCGTTGAGCGGCCCATTAATCTGCACGAAATCAAATGGTTCGAACTCTAAAGTAATGTCAAACTCATCCAGCTTGTAGTGCAGCGGCTGTTGCGGCTCGGCCGGATATAACAAGGAAATTGTATCCAACCCACCGGGTTGCAAATAGATCCGTAGCTGATGCTGCTCACCGAATTTGGCCAGCAATAATAAATCATCAGCGTCCGGCGGATCGAGTACGCGAAAGACTAGCGCGATCGCATTATCCGCCGCTGCGACCTCAATTTGTGGCAACCGCGCCCGTATTGATAGCTGGCCCGCTAGCGCACTCAAGTCACCCAACATGCCGCCCACCGGTTCAGCCAGCACCTCACAGCGAGTCATGTCAGCGACAAACGGCGCGTGCCGCTCACGAAATCCAACCAACGTGCGACCCTTGCCCTGCACGTCCTTGACAGTCAACCGAGCGCGGCGCCGATAGCCCCAGGACTCCGCAGTCGCGGTTTCCAGCCATTGATCTGGCTGCACGCCGCCAATCCGTTGCAAGCTCTCGCGCAAAGACTGCTCCTTGATGCCGCGCTGCGTCCCAATGCTCACATGCTGTAACGAGCAGCCCCCACAAACCTCATAGGCGGCGCAACGCGGTGCGATCCGGTCCGGTGAAGGCTGCAATACTTCGAGTAATTCTGCTTCATCGTAATTGCGACGAATCTTGCGGCGTTGAAAACGCACGTCCTCGCCTGCTAATGCGCCGGCAACAAAGACCTTCTTGCCATCAACAGAAGTGACCCCCTTGCCGTCGTGAGTAACGTTGGCAATGGTCGCTATTTCTGGTCCGCGGCGCTTTTTTTTCGCCATAATCTTGAAAAACTCCAGTTCCAGCGGCTGCTTTCAGGCGGCCACTGGAACTCTATTTAATAAAACCGGAATGCGTTCGGCTCAGGTCTGTGGCCAGGCTGCTGCAAATTCGTTGAGATGAGGGATATCCATATCGGCAAGGGTCTTGCGTACGAGATCGAATTCACGCTGCAAATCCTTGGCATCCAGCTTGCCACGCATAAACTCGAAGCGCAGGTAAACGAGATACGTGTTTAAGACGTCCGTTTCACAATAGTTGCGAATATCTTCAATGCCACCCGCCAGATAACTATCCCATACTTTGTCGCCACTCATTCCCAGTTTGCCAGGAAAGCCCAGCATGACCGCTATCTGGTCCAGACTGGCGCGGCCGCGATTCTGGAACCCGGCGAGCACATCCATCAGATCGACATGCCGCCAGTGAAAACGACTCAAATAATTATTGAAACGAAACTCCCTGTCCGTATCACCCATCTCCCAGTAGCGAGGTGCTTGAATGCCGTTACGCAAGGCGCGGTAATGCAGTACCGGCAAATCGAATCCGCTGCCATTCCAGGAGACCAGGTCAGGCGAATAGCGTTCTATGCCATCGAAGAACCGCTGTACAAGTTCTGCCTCGTCGGATTCCGCGGTGCCGAGGCTCCAGACTTTAAAGGTGTCAGCCGTACGCAGGGCAACCGAGATAGCGACAACCCGCTGCAGATGGAGCGGCAGGAACTCGCTACCGGTCTCTTGCTGGCGCCGGAACATCATCGCCGTGCCCACATCCTCATCGCTAAGGCCATCCAGATCCCACATCCGACGACCAAACTCAACGTCTGGAACAGTTTCAATATCAAATGAAAAACAATGCATTAGCGTACTTTATTAAAGTTAATTATCACTAAAAATATTATGCCTGAGCTTTCATCATGACAGCGAAAGCAAGTATCAGACCCGCGTCATCTGAGAGACTAACGTGCCCCTCTCCTATACCCATTTCCTGGCAAACCTTATGGCCACGCTCCGAGAATATGACCAGCGGACGACCCCAACTGTTGCTCGTAATACCAATGTCGCGTATCCAGACACCGTGCGCGAAACCAGTACCCATTGCCTTTACCACCGCCTCCTTCGCAGCGAAACGCATTGCCAGGAACCGGACTTTGCGTTCCGTCCGGTCGTAGAGCTCGCGCTCTTCGGCCATCAACAACCGATTCACAAAACGCTCGCCAAAACGGTCAAAAGTGGACTGTACCCGAGACAGCTCAACTATATCCGTACCAACTCCAAATACCATACCGGAAACCTTTCGCAGCGCCGCTGCGGCTTCAGCTGCGCGCCTCAAGCATCAACCGCTTCATCTCGGATACCGCGCTGTTGAGCCCGACAAACACCGCCCGCGCAATGATGGCATGACCGATATTCAGCTCAATCACTTGAGGAATAGCCGCTATCGACGTGACATTATGATAGTGCAAGCCATGACCCGCATTAATCACCAGGCCAATGGAATTGCCGTACCTCGCCGCAGTGACGATCCGAGCCAACTCCGCCTGTTGCTCCTCAGCACCAGCATCGGCGTAAGCGCCCGTATGTAGTTCCACTACGGGGGCACCGGCCGCGGCCGCCGCATCCAGTTGCCGTGGATCTGGATCTATGAACAGCGACACCCGGATACCAAGGTCCGCCATTCGCTGGCAAGCATCACGAATGCGATCCTTTTGCCCGGCTACGTCCAAACCACCCTCAGTCGTGAGCTCCTCGCGACTCTCCGGCACCAGGCAGACATCTTCCGGTCGCACTTTCGCCGCAAAATTGAGCATTTCGTCGGTGACCGCCATTTCCAGATTCATGCGAGTCTGCATCGCTTCCTTAATCGCCAACACATCACGCTCTTGAATGTGACGTCGATCCTCCCGCAAATGCAGTGTGATGCTATCTGCACCGGCCTGCTCAGCCATCAGTGCTGCATACAATGGATCGGGATAGCGGGTTCCACGCGCCTGGCGCAATGTCGCTACATGATCAATATTGATACCGAGATCTAGTTTCTTTTGATTTGTCATCTTCTTGATTCTGTCAGGATGGTTTCAGGTTTCGTTGCAGGTCAATGAGCACTTTACGGCTGTTCAGTTCCCGCCCATCCAAATGATAGGTGAGAACGTCACGAAATAGCAGCCCTGCCGCCTGCAATACCTCGGGTTCGGCAAATTGTTCCGCTTCGATCGCTTTAAGAATGCTGCCCTTGAACATTTTCGGACCGCTACCAGGCGTTGCTTCGACAAGTCCCTGCTCCACGCGGTACTGATAATAACGATCGTCGTCAACGATACTGCCGGTCAAGCTGTCACACGCCAGATTAACTCCGTAACCCAATAACTGCAGCAGCCCGTGCTCAAAGCGTCGCAGAACGGCAGACAGCGAGTCGTCGCTTGCGAGTGCCCGCACCGTTCTATCATACAGGTTGTAAATTTCTGGTTGCGGATCATGACGATGCAACAGACGCAGCAACAACTCGTTGGCGTAGTATCCCGACATCAGCGCTTTACCCGCCAGCACTTGCGGCGCACCGAAGATTTCAGCACCGGTTAACGTACCCAGATCGGAGCGAATTACCCATGACATTCGTAGCGCCAGAAAAGGCCTGAGAACGCCACGATATCTAGACTTCGCCGAGCGACTCCCCCTGGCCACAACAGATAAACGACCGTATTCCTTACTGATAATATCGAGTATCTGGCTCGAATCCCTAAAAGGCCGGTGATGCAACAGGTAAGCAGGTTCGTCCAGAACACGTCTGCTGGTGCTCATGCGCGCACCTTCGCCGCAAGGTCTGCAGAGCAGCTCTGCGGAATATGCATTGCCTAGTCGTATCCCAATCGGGCCAGATCCTGCTCGCTGTCGGCCCAGTTATCTTTCACCTTGACCCATAATTCCAGATGTACTGGCACACCCAATTGCTTTTTCAGGGCCAGCCGCGCCGATCTCCCAGCCTGTTTCAGCATGCTCCCGCCTTTACCGACGACGATACCTTTCTGCCCGGTACGCTCTACCCAGATTACGGCGTGCACTTCAATACCCGTGGGCTGTTTTTCATATTTTTCAATCTGGACGCTGAGGCCGTACGGCAATTCCTGCTTAAGATACAAGGTGAGCTTTTCACGAATCACCTCCGCAATACGAAAAGTCTCGCTGCGATCCGTAATCATTTCCTCCGGGTATAATGGTGGTGATTCGGGCATATAGGCGGGGATCAATTTCAATAACTCATCCAGGTTCGTACCTTTCTTCGCCGAGATCGGAACGACATCAGCAAAACTGTGACGAGCCGACATTTCCGCAATCAGCGGTAACATCTTCTCCCGGGGGTGTACTTCATCCATCTTGTTCAAAACCGCAATCGCCGGAATACCCGCCTGCTTCACTTTTTCAAGTGCCTCACGATCTTCATCAGTAAAGCGAAAAACTTCGGTCGTAAACAGCACGAGATCCGCATCAGCCAGAGCATTAACGGCCGCTTTATTCATCATGCGGTTCATGGCTTTCTTGACGTTGTCATGCATGCCGGGCGTATCGACGAATATGATCTGACAATCAGGTCGCGTCAGCACACCACTGATTCTGTGCCGGGTCGTTTGCGGCTTGGGGGTCACTATGCTGATCTTCTGGCCAATCATGGCATTCATCAAAGTTGACTTGCCGACGTTCGGACGGCCGACAACAGCTACAAATCCACAGCGATAATCTTTTTCACTCATCTTTCACTTCGCTTTCAAAGCGTGCAATAAATCCAGCATTCGACCCGCGGCTTTTTGTTCCGCGATTCGTCTCGTTGATCCTTCGCCAGACGTTGGCTCATCGATTCCAGATACTTTGCAGGCCACCTGAAATACTTGTTCATGAGGCGGACCGCTTACAATGACTAGCTCGTAGTCTGGTAGTGGGAGTTGTCGTGCTTGAAGAAGCTCCTGCAAACGAGTCTTCGCGTCTTTCGCTGCGACCTCGTCCGGCAAATACTCCAGTAGCTCAGCGTACACGAGCAGAATAACGCGCCGTGCTTCATCTACCCCACCATCACTCAAAATACTGCCGAAGAGTGCCTCCAGCGCATCCGCAAGGATCGATGCGCGCCGATGCCCGCCGGCTTTCAATTCGCCCGGACCGAGAATCAGGAACTCGCCCATACCCAGTTGCCCGGCAAGCTTCGCCAGAGTTTTGTCTTTAACAAGGGAAGCTCGCAGTCGCGACAAGATACCTTCCGGCGCATCGGGCCTGGCGGTAAATACAGCCTCCGCGATCACGAAGTTCAGAATCGAATCACCGAGGAACTCTAACCGCTCATTATTACCGCCGGAGACACTGCGATGCGTAAACGCGAAGCGCAGTAGCGTCGCATCGTCAAATTCGTAGTCCAGAGTTTTTTTCAGCCATTTGGCTGCACTTTCCACAATAGTCGCTCTTAATATTCGGCTCAGGTCGCCGAATTATATTGGGTTAGCGACCAATCAGCGACGTATTGTAACTTTTTTATCGAAATCGACTTTAAAAGAAACGTTTGCGATAAACGGCGACGAATGGGAATAGACCGCTTCAACAGTAAATCCGCCAGCTTCGGAGGTTACTTTGACATCGCGGGCCGTTATTTCGCTGACGCTTTCCACATCGAAGCGGCGGCTGATTGAGCTGCGGATAGTTGCGCGGGTTGGATTCTGGCCATCAAATTCCTTGAGTACCCCGTCCAGTACGCCCACAACCTTCATGTAATTCAGGTATATGGGAGTTAGGCGAAGACCGGCAAAAACAAAAAGGCCAATGAATACAGCCAGAATAATGAAACCAAGCGCAGTTATGCCACGCTGTTTGGCCGGACCATGCCCGACGAGGCCGGTCGACTGGCGAGTAATAGGACTCTTGCTGTTTTCTTTGAACTTCATGGGGTTAACTCCACTATCGAAGCCGGTAGCTTAGCTCATTTTTCCACGGAAATTTAGTGACCAAAGCCACATTATTGAATTTTCATACCAATGCGAGACCAGGTCGGCCAGGTCCAGCCGTCGATGTGCATCCAGATACGCACCGCTTCACCAACCAGGTTTTCATCAGGGACAAAGCCGATAAATCGACTATCCTGACTATTATCGCGATTGTCACCCATCATGAAGTAATGGCCCGCAGGTACAACGTAGGTACCATCTTTCCAGGTATTGTCGGGGCGCGTGACCTGAATTGTATGCTCCCGATCACCCAGTTTTTCGTCATACCACAACGCACCGGGCTGACCGGGAGGGTCGGATGGCTGGGTACCCACCAATTTGCCATTAACGTACAGTCGATGATGGTCATAGACAATGCGATCGTTTGGCAGGCCTACTACACGTTTGATGTAGTTAATACTTGGATCCTGTGGCAAACGAAATACCGCGACATCGCCACGCTCGGGTGAGCCAGTGTCCAGAAACTTGTAATTCGAAACGGGAAACTTGACGCCGTAACTGTATTTCTCAACAAAAATAAAGTCCCCCTCAAGCAAAGTCGGGGTCATGGATCCGGACGGAATGCGGAATGGCTCAAATATGAATGAGCGAATAACCAGCACTACCAGCAACACAGGAAAAAATGAGCGCGAATATTCGACGATCGTTTCGGTAACCGGACCATTGCCAGATGTCTCGTATTTATCTCGGCGCACCAGGTAGAAACTGTTTATGGCTACCACAAGACCGGTCAACAGCGTTAATACAGTCAGAATCAGGGACAAATCAATATTCACTCACACACCTCATTTATCAACCTTTAGAACAGCAAGGAAAGCCTCTTGCGGTATTTCCACAGAACCGATCTGTTTCATACGCTTTTTGCCCGCCTTCTGCTTCTCAAGGAGTTTGCGCTTACGGCTCACGTCGCCACCATAACATTTTGCGGTAACATTTTTACGCAGCGCCTTCACAGTACTTCGCGCAATTACCTGGCTGCCGATCGCGGCCTGAATAGCAACGTCAAACATCTGCCGCGGAATCAGTTCCCGCATCTTCTCAACCAGCTCGCGACCGCGCATATCAGCCTTATCGCGGTGAACGATAGTTGAAAGAGCATCAACCTTTTCTCTGTTAATCAGAACATCAAGGCGTACGAGTGACGCGGGTTCAAAACGCTCAAAATGGTAGTCAAAAGACGCAAATCCACGACTAACTGATTTGAGTCGATCAAAAAAGTCGAGCACGACCTCTGCCAAGGGTAACTCAAACTCAAGCGCCACCTGGCTACCCAGGTAACGAATATGCTTTTGGCTACCACGCTTATCTATGCACAGCTTCATGACGGCACCAATATGCTTTTCCGGCAAAAGTATATTCGCACTAATAATTGGCTCCCGTAGTTCAACAATCTCATTAACAGGCGGCAATTTGGCTGGATTATCGACGTATATCGTCTCTCCATTAGTCATTTCGACCTCAAAAATCACCGTTGGTGCCGTTGTGATCAACTCAAGCTTGTATTCCCTCTCCAGGCGCTCCTGAATGATTTCCATGTGCAGCATGCCGAGGAAGCCACAGCGAAAACCAAAGCCAAGGGCGGCCGACGTTTCGGGCTCAAAATACAGGGCCGCATCGTTCAATCGCAGCTTCTGCAGCGCTTCGCGAAAATTCTCGTAGTCATCGGAACTGATAGGAAACAAACCCGCAAAAACCCTGGGCTGCATTTGTTTGAATCCTGGTAATGGCTTCTCACATGGCGCCGAAGTCAGCGTCAATGTGTCGCCAACGGGCGCGCCATAGATGTCCTTGATGCCGGCAATAACATAACCAACGTCACCGGCACTCAAATGGGTGCGGTCCTTCATCTTGGGGGTGAAACAGCCTACCCGATCAGCATGATAGGCATGCCCGGTCGACATGACGGTAAACTTGGCGCCCTTCCTCAAGGTGCCATTCATTACCCGTACCAGTGACACCACGCCAACGTAGTTGTCGAACCAGGAATCGATAATCAGGGCTTGCAGCGGGGCATCAACAGATCCCTGCGGCGGCGGAATTCTATGAATGATTGCCTCAAGCAACTCAGCCACACCAAAGCCTGTTTTTGCACTAACTTTGACTGCATCATGGGCTTCAATGCCAATAATATCCTCGATTTCCTTGATCACTTGGTCCGGCTCGGCCGCCGGTAAATCGATCTTGTTCAGAACCGGTACAACCTCGAGACCCTGGTCGATCGCTGTATTACAATTCGCGACGCTCTGTGCCTCAACACCTTGAGCGGCATCAACAACAAGCAACGCGCCCTCGCAAGCTGCCAGCGATCGTGACACCTCATAGGAAAAATCGACATGACCCGGCGTGTCAATAAAATTCAGTTCATAGACATTGCCGTCTTTTGCGGTGTAATTCAGGGAGACACTCTGAGCCTTAATCGTTATTCCACGCTCGCGTTCGATATCCATCGAATCAAGGACCTGGGCGGCCATTTCACGCTCGGCCAGACCACCGCACATCTGAATAAAGCGGTCCGCAAGCGTAGATTTACCGTGATCAATGTGGGCAATGATTGAGAAATTTCGAATAAGTTTCATATGTTTAATAGGGTCTGGAGCCAGCGGCGCAGTATATACGTTTAATTCCTGGCTGGTAGCGAAACAGTGGCTAATTACAGGCCCAGGGCCTTGATTACGGATTGACGATTCAACTCAAACTCACACAGGCATCGACCATCCAGTTCAATAACGGGTACCCGTAACCCGTAGGTATCACGCCAGTCATCACGAGTGTCGACGTCGTGAACCACTACCTCGGCATGGCCACGAACGATCGGCAAAAGCTGTTCCACCAATACGTCACACAAATGGCAACCTTGCCTGCTAAAAACGTGCAATACGGGCAAGCTCACGCCCTCCCGACCTTGACGCCATCACGCATGTCGGCCGAATCAATTGATATTACCCGAGGTACGAATTGTTGCTGGCACGGGACTTGTCGCAATCGATAAGCGCTAAACGCCCATCCGCACAACAAACCGACTCCGGCCAGGCCAATTGCCGCCAAATCGTGCAGGTGCTCAGTCACTAGCACGCCAACCGCGACCGTGCCCAGCATGAAAATGAGCGGTACACCGTAGGTGAGAAACGCGGCGCGCAACAAATTGGTGTCCGCAAGCTCTATACAAACCCTATCCCCCACGACCGGGCGCAGTGCATTGCCGATTGTCGCTGAAACTATGCGTGATCGGCGGGTCGGTGCCAGCAACCCGGCCCCACAGCCGTGACCGCTCGCGCAGCGCTCACAAACAGGCATAGCATCAACTTCAACATCGACCCATACGCCATCGAGGGAAACGACCCTGCCAGTCGGAAGTTGTGACGAAGAACTCATAGCAATAGTGTGACCGAGAGTCCTGAAGGACTCAACTGCAGCCAGGGAGCATCTGATCTATTCTGAGGGAAGTAGATAGTCAGCGAAAAGATTCAGCTTCAAGGCGCCGCTAGCACGTGAGCTGGCTATAGTGAAGATTGGCAACACAGAAGCTGGATTTTTTAGTCGCAAAAACCGAGTTCATGAATAGATCAGAGCCTCCCTAGAGGCGCCGCATAGATCTGGCAATCCGCTCAACGGTTGCGGCGGGGACCTCGCCAATGGCGGTAATCTGAACGCTGTCATCCTTAAGAGTGAAGGAATTCGACCAACCGACTCTGGAGCGCTCGGCAATCGAATCGTCAACCTTGGCCGAAATAAAGACCGACACGGATGCCAGGCCATCACCGTACATGATGTGTACAACTGGCGTATCAGCGTCGTCGAGCACTTCGCTACTACTGGAGACAACTGAAAAACCAGCAGGTAAATCAACGCAGTGCCATTCACCAGTATCGCCCAATTGTCGCGGCTGACTCGATGGCACCTGATAAGTCGCAAAACCCTGTGTATCAATTGATGGCTGCAACGCTGCCGGCAGAAGCTCAGTATCCAGATTGATGTCAGCAAACGTCAATTGATCAAGTACAGCTCCGTCGCTATCCAGTAACTCCGTCTTCAAAGGAAATGCACTTTCTTTATCAAGCCAGAGACGATGCCCGTAGCGAAACTCGTCATGCGGATAGATTGCCAGTACGAGGGCTTGTCTGCCTGCCACCCTATCCTCGCGCACGATCGCAAGATCATAGGCACCATCAAAGTCCACCGCACTGCTGGGAAGTCTTGAGAAAATTGTACTTTTATTGCCCCACTTCTCTTGCAACACATACTTTTTATTTGGGATAACACACTGCACGTTGCCACCGGTGCGAATAATCTCGAAACCTTCGCCACTCAAGCTGAGCACTTTCTCTCTAACGATTCCATCTTTAATATGATGAGCCACGCGCAGCGTTTGAATATCACCGCTGTTCATGCGAAGCACAGTGCCGTTATAACTCATCTTTTCAGCAGCGATCGCCATGCGCCCAAGTAACTCCTTTGGGCCAGGTTCAACATCACCGGCAAATACACCCTGCGACACGAACAAAAGCGATACAACCGCCAGCTGAATGAAGGTCCTTGCAAACGGCAACAGGTTTCTCAATGTGCTACTTCCCTGAGTCGGGTTGATCGGATTCCAACCGCTCTAATTCAGATTCGCGATCAATCAATTCATTTTCGCGCAATTCAAAAGACACGAGACGGCTGCGTATTCCATTGACTCCAGACGCCAATGCTGACTCGCCATGCCTAACGTAGTAACTCTGCAGCCTGCCAGAGGGCGTACCACTTTCAGTCGCGGGCGCGGGAACCGTATATACCGCCGGCTCATTATTTACCTGAGCCACCGCTGTCGCACCAGCCGTTGGCGTGCGCACATTTGAATCTGTTGTCTGTTGGAAACCAACCAAAGCAAGTACCGCAACCGAAGCGGCTATCGCCACTCCTGCAAACGGCTTCACGTATCGATTTGCCACTGGCGTTTTCGCACCAAGATTGAATGGTTTCTCGTCAGCCAAGGCAGTGCTGATTCGATCACGCAAATTGCCTATTCCCGAAACTTCTGGCTCGGAACGCATTGCGCGGCCGACCGCCATGTGGCTTGCCAGCAGATCTCTCAGGCTTTTGTCCTGCTCTAATCTGCGTAACAACAGTTCCGCTTCTTGCTCTGGGAGCTCGCCATCGGCATATGCCGAAATTTGTTCTCGCAATGCATCATTCATAAATCACCAATCACTGATCAATTCTATTCTTGGTTAATCCAGCAGCCCGTCGATCTTTTTAGCAATCGCATCGCGGGCTCGAAAAATTCGTGAGCGAACTGTACCAACCGGACAATCCATCGTTTCCGCGATTTCTTCATAAGTCATACCATCCAACTCGCGCAAAATTATTGCTGTGCGCAAATCATCCGGCAAAGCCTCCATGGCATTCATTACGATCTTGTTCAACTCATTACTCATCGATACTGCTTCCGGCGTATCGATATCTTTCAAGTTCGCATGTATATCGTACTGTTCAGGATCCTGCAGATCGAGTTCGACATCCATGGGTCGGCGCCGCTGCGCAGCAAGATGGTTCTTGGCGGTGTTCACCGCAATTCGATAGAGCCACGTATAAAACGCGCTTTCGCCTCGAAACCTTGGCAGTGCCCGATATGCTTTAAGGAACGCTTCCTGCGTGATATCAAGCGCAAGATCAGCATCACGTACATAACGCATCACCAAGCTGACTATCTTATGCTGGTATTTCAGTACCAGGAGATCGAAGGCACCTTTTTCACCTTGCTGAACTCTGCGCACCAACTGTGCATCGGTAGCACTATCTGTCACCTGAATATACCCCGATGAAAGTCAGCACAATCCTCTGCCACTCAGATAGACAGAGGTGATAACGGAAAGTTCTCAAGACATTGGTATCTTTCATACATATTTGTGACAGGGTTCGATTCTCGTCTCGAAGTGTGGGCAGAATAGTATCAGTTTCCCGGTTTCGCACCAATGGACTTGTTGCCAATTCGCCACAACACCTGAAACCGGCGCCAATCTTGGGGCGCATGGTGGCTCTTCAGCAGCAGCTCACCGTAATCCAGACCAGGCTCAATTCGTAGTCTCAGCCATGCCGCTTTGCCAATCGCCACACTACCCGACAGCAATTCAGCAACCTGCGATGCGCCACAGTCATCCATCACTAGAAAGTTTCCGTGCTCATCACATCTAATGGAACGAACGCACTTACTTCCAGCGACAAACGTGCGAATCTCCATATAGGATTTGGCAAGCCAAATGATCGCCAGCAACACCCTGATCAAAAGCGCGAAAGGCAACATGAAAATCAATAGCAAACCGGCCGCATAACTGAGCAGAGCAAATGACAAGCGCCACCGGCGCACGACGGAATCAGGTGTCAGGGTGACTTCGAATCTGGGCGAGGACATGGGCAACGTATTCATCGGATGCAACAAGCTTCCCCAATAAATATCGCAACAACTCAGGATCTTGAAGTTCCAAAAGCTGTCGAAATGCCTGCTTATGGGCCTCGCTTGAGCCCCGGTAATGCTCTTCCAGATACTTGACCAGCAACTCGTCCAGTTCACGCATGCCACGCCGACAGTGCCAGCGCAGTCTCGCAAATTCCTCGTCTTGCTCAGACATCCTGCCCCGCTAGTGCTGGCGGTCGGCCAGCATCTTCTTGGTCTCGGCAATCGCCTTGGCCGGATTAAGTCCTTTTGGACATGTGTTGGTGCAGTTCATGATCGTGTGACAGCGATACAGGCGGAATGGGTCTTCCAATTCATCAAGCCGCTCGCCTGTCGCCTCATCGCGGCTATCAACAAGCCAACGATAAGAAGCGAGTAACGCTGCAGGTCCAAGATAACGATCACTGTTCCACCAATAACTCGGGCAACTGGTCGAACAGCAGGCGCATAGGATACAAGCTGCGGGCTCATTAATGAGCTCCTGTTCAGCTTTGCTCTGCAAGCGTTCGGAATCCGGTGGTGCCGGTGTTCTCGTCTGCAACCAGGGTTTGATCGACGCATATTGTGCATAGAACTTGGTCAGGTCAGGTACCAGGTCTTTGACGACCGACATATGTGGCAACGGATAAATTTTAACGTCGCCACTAACGCTTTCGACCGATTTGGTGCATGCCAGCGTATTGCCCCCATCGATATTCATTGCGCAGGAACCGCATATACCTTCGCGGCAAGAACGACGGAAAGTCAGTGTCGGATCAATTTCATTTTTGATCTTGATCAAGACATCCAAAACCATCGGGCCACAGCTATCCATGTCGATATCATATGTATCGATACGTGGATTCTCGCCGCTGTCCGGATCATAGCGATACACGGCAAATCGTTGCGGGCGAGTCGCGCCCTCAGCTGCCGTGAAATGCTTTCCCTTCTTTATGCGGGAATTAGCAGGCAATCGAAACTGCGCCACAAATTCACTCCTTCTTGTACCAGGCCGAAATTCTTCGGCAAATCAAAATTAGTAAACGCGAGCTTTCGGCGGAACCGCTTCAACTTCGTCCGTTAACGTCTTCTTGTGCACTTCTCGATAATCAAAGCTCACCCGGCCCTGCTTATCAACGCGTGACAACGTGTGTTTCATCCAGTTCGTATCATCCCGGTCCGGGTAATCTTCGCGCGCATGCGCGCCCCTGCTCTCAGTACGATTAGCGGCTGATTCAATGGTCGCCGTGGCGTTCAAAAGCAGGTTCTCAAGCTCCATTGTCTCGACCAGATCCGTATTCCAGATTAGCGAGCGATCGGTAACCTTAACGTCTGCGAACGCAGCAAAAGTCTTGCGCAATAACTGAACACCCTTGTCCAGAGTGTCTCCGGTGCGGAAAACCGCAGCGTGATTCTGCATCACTTTCTGCATTTCCAAACGAATATCTGCGGTTGAACGAGTACCGTTGGCGTTTCTCAGTTTATCCAGCCGCGCAACGCTATTGGCGCCTGCATCAGCGGGTAGATTGCGGTGACGTGCACCCGGCGTCATTGTTTCAGAACAGTAATTAGCCGCTGCACGACCGAACACAACCAGATCCAGCAGTGAATTTGACCCCAACCGATTGGCACCGTGGACCGATACGCACGCAGCCTCGCCTACAGCCATCAAGCCCGCGACGGGACTTTCCGCATTGCCGTCTTTACTCGTGGTAACAACGCCGTTGTAGTTCGTCGGAATGCCGCCCATGTTGTAGTGCACCGTTGGCAGCACTGGAATCGGCTCCTTGGTTACATCAACGGCCGCGAATATTCTTGCCGACTCGGCGATACCAGGCAATCGCTCTTCGATCACCTCCGGACCAAGATGCTCCAGGTGCAAATAGATGTGGTCTTTTTCAGGGCCTACGCCTCGACCCTCGCTGATTTCAATGGTCATCGAACGACTGACAACGTCTCTTGACGCCAGATCCTTGGCATTCGGTGCGTAGCGTTCCATGAAGCGCTCACCATTGGAATTCGTGAGGTAACCTCCCTCACCTCGAACGCCTTCGGTAATCAGCATGCCCGCACCGTAAATCCCGGTCGGGTGAAACTGCACGAACTCCATATCCTGTACGGGCAACCCTGCACGCAGAACCATCGCCGCGCCGTCTCCAGTACAGGTATGCGCGGATGTGCAGGAGAAATAGGTACGACCATAGCCACCCGTCGCAAGAATGACCTGGTGAGAACGAAAACGATGCAGACTACCGTCCGCAAGATCCAGTGCAACCACTCCGCGGCAGACGCCATCTTCCATAATCAGGTCAATTGCAAAATACTCGATGAAAAATTCCGCATCGTGTTTCAGCGATTGTTGATAAAGAGTGTGCAGCATGGCGTGACCAGTACGATCCGCCGCAGCACATGTGCGCTGCGCCGTGCCCTCCCCATAATGGGTGGTCATTCCACCAAAAGGTCGCTGGTAAATTTTGCCTTCTTCGGTACGGGAAAATGGAACACCGTAGTGTTCCAACTCGATCACTGCACCCGGTGCTTCTTTACACATGTACTCAATAGCATCCTGGTCTCCCAGCCAATCCGATCCTTTGATCGTGTCGTACATATGCCAGCGCCAATCGTCCTCTCCCATATTACCGAGAGCTGCACTAATACCACCTTGGGCCGCAACTGTATGGCTGCGCGTAGGAAACACCTTGGTGATACAAGCGGTTTTGAATCCCGCTTCTGCAAGACCAAAGGTCGCCCTTAAGCCAGCACCGCCCGCACCAATGACCACTACGTCGTAGGTGTGATCTATAAATTTGTAGTCACTCATGCCCCGGCCCCGAGGGAAATCATCAATATTGAATAGGCAGCGGCAAAAGCCACCAGAACGTGTGCAAAACTGGATAGCAATAACATCGAAATCTTTAATGCGGAGCCACTGACGTAATCTTCAATTACGACCTGTATCCCGAGCTTTGAGTGGTAGGCAATAGTTCCCACCATGAGAATCATCAGAATGGCATTCCACGGCTCAGCAACAAAAGCGGCCACAGATGGATACGTGAAACTCTCAAGCTGCAGAAGCGATAGCAAAAACCAGGTACCCAGTAGCAGCAGTCCAATTGAGCTGACACGTTGTGCCCACCAATGGCCGGTTCCATCTTTCGCAGAACCCAGCCCAAGGACTCTGCCGAGGGGAGATCGAAGACTCATAAATAAATTCCGTTATAGCGCCAACCAATAGGCCAGCGTTAGAACAACAGTCGATATGATGACTAAATAGCTGGAAATCTGAGCCTGGCTTTTCTCAAAGCCAGCGCCTGTATCCCAAACCAGATGACGCACGCCATTAGACAGATGAAAGAAAAAAGCAAAGCTCCAGCCAATCAGTAGTAATCGCCCGTAGATCGTCTGCACTTGGCCCTGCAATTCAACGTAGGCGGTTTCGCCAGAGGCAATCGCCAGCAGCCAAACCATCAATGCAATAAGTCCAACGCTCAGCGCAACGCCAGTCATGCGATGCAGAATCGAGAGGGTCATACTCAGCGGCCAACGATAAATCGTAAAATGCGGGGACTGCGGTCTGTTTTGATTACTCATCGCGATGATTTCTTATTAATGCTCAACTAATGTGGCTGACAACAACCCAATTCGCTCTGCAGGAGCCTTACAAGCCCCCTGCTACAAGAGCGGTGTATTATCTAGAAATTTCACTCAGGTACAAGCCGCAATCGCGCGCTGATCTAGAAATCTATACAACGACCCGCCTTCTCCCAATCCCCAAATCGAGTGGGATCCGGCCCGTCCCGTCCACCAATTTCGCGTGGCGGCGGTTTCGCTGATGCCACGTCCGCGACAGGATCTGGCAAAGGCACTTCCGGTTTCGATTCGGTAGCGCTGTTATCCGTATTGTGGGTAGACTGCGTTGGCATGGCCGAAGTATGCCAGACCTGCCATAAGTCTGCATCACAACGGAACCTGCCCTGATTTCTGTGATACGAGTGACGACACAACATCTGATGACGACTTATGATTGCACAATTCTGCGCTTTGACGGCCCTGATGCGGCCAGCTTTCTGCAAGGACAGTTGACGCAAGACGTCGAACGCTTGTCAGAAGCCAGCGGCCAGCTTGCGGCCTGGTGCAACGCCAAAGGCAGGGTTGTGGCACTTGGCCGACTGATCAACATGAATGGCGCAATTGGTCTGGCGCTACCGTCTGGCATAGCCGCCGCGGTTAGGGAAAAGATCACCGTCTACCGAATGCGGGCCAAGCTCACTATAGAGCTGGCGGACGACTGGAATTGCGTCGCAGTTCAAGGGGGCACAGCCGTTAGTGTACTTCAGGCGCTAGGCCTCGGCGGCGAGCCTATATTTCAAACAACTGTGCAACACGGTGCCGTTACTGCTGTTGTCATAAGCCCATCCAAGCCCATTATCGAGGTTTTCGGCCCAACTGACGCGCTCCACCGGCTAGGCGTCAATACCAGGAGCATGCCCGCCGCCGAAGACTGGCAAACGGCTTGTATAAAAGCTGGCATTCCACAAATTCGGGAGGACTGCAGTGGACTGTTCACGCCGCACATGCTGAATCTCGACTTACTCGGTGGAGTCAGTTTCAGCAAAGGGTGTTACCCCGGTCAGGAAGTTGTCGCACGCACCCAGTACCTCGGCGAAACACGGCGCCGACTGCAACGCTTTTTACTCGTTAGTCCCACCGCCGCGAAACCCGGGGAGAAAATTTCTCTTGGAACGGGGCTCGAAGGCAGGCTGGTAAATGTAGCCGGTAATGAAACCCTCGCCGTCGCACCGCGTGAACCGCAACCAGATCCCACCATTGCGAGTGCCCAGCCTTTAGCCTACCCACTACCTCAAGAAGCACCTGATTAGTCTTTGGTTTGTTCCGGCCGCATATATGGGAACAGCAACACATCACGAATAGACGGGGAATCGCTCAGCAACATAACCAACCTATCGATGCCGACACCCAACCCTGCCGTTGGCGGTAAACCGTATTCAAGAGCGCGAATATAATCGGCGTCGTACGACATCGCTTCGTCATCCCCCGCAGTTCGATTTTCGACCTGCAGACGAAAACGTTCGGCCTGGTCCTCGGGATCATTCAACTCCGAAAAACCATTCGCTATTTCACGACCGGCAATAAAAAATTCGAAGCGATCTGTTAGGAATGGATCCTTGTCATTGAGCCTTGCCAGCGGCGAAATCTCAGCCGGATAAGCCGTTATGAATGTCGGCTGGCGCAACATAGCTTCCCCGGTCTTATCGAAAATCTCAATTTGCAATTTGCCCGCACCGAAATTCGGTTGCGTTTTCACACCAAGTTTATTGGCAAACTCGGTCAGATATGCAACATCCCTTATTTTTGCTGGATCAAAATCGTCATTGTATTTCAGGACGGCTTCTTCGACAGTCATCCGCGCAAACTTGCTGCCAAAATCAAGTTCCTCACCCTGATAACTAAATACAGACTTACCGAGCAACGCGTCCGCCATACCATGCAGCAGAGACTCGATCATGAGGATCAAATCTTCGTAATCAGCGTAAGCACGATACAGTTCGAGCATCGTGAATTCCGGATTGTGCTGCGTCGATATACCTTCGTTGCGGAAGTTTCGATTTATTTCGTAGACACGTTCAAATCCACCGACAACGAGGCGTTTGAGGTTTAACTCCGGCGCGATGCGCAGGAACAATTCCATATCGAGCGCGTTGTGGTAAGTCTTAAATGGTCGAGCCAAGGCTCCGCCCGCTAACGTTTGCATCATTGGCGTCTCGACCTCAAGAAAATCCTGCGAATCAAGAAACGCCCTGATATAAGCGACCAACCTTGACCTGAGCAGAAATACTTCCCGACTGCGTTCATTCACAATCAAGTCAACATAGCGCTGCCTATAGCGAGTTTCCTGATCGGCCAGTCCGTGAAACTTCTCAGGTAACGGCCGCAGCGATTTGGTTAACAAGCGCAATTCGTCGACCAGAATAGTCAACTCGCCTGTACGCGTTATGAATAACGTGCCGGTCGCTCCGACAATATCGCCAATATCCCAGGTTTTGAAATCCTGATAGAGACCTTCTGCTAATTTATCCCGTTGAATATAAAGCTGAATCTGGCCTGAGCGATCCTGGAGTTTCACGAAACTGGCTTTACCCATAACTCGCTTGGCCATCATGCGACCAGAAACTTTTACGTGAACCGGCTCTTCTGCGAGCGACTCTTCCGTGTGCTCGCCAAAAGTCAGCAACAACTCAGCAGCCAACGCATTGCGCCGAAAATCATTAGGAAAAGCTACGGCGTCTTCACGCCACTTACTTAGCTTGCGACGACGCTCTGCAATTAATGCGCTTTCTTCGGTGCTGTTTTTAGTACTTTCGCTCACGTCCCCTCCAGGGATATTTGCTTACAAACCTTGCTTGAGGCTTGCTTCAATAAAATCATCCAGGCCACCATCCAGCACTGCCTGAGTATTACCGGTTTCAACTCCGGTTCGTAAATCTTTGATGCGACTTTGGTCCAGAACGTAAGAGCGTATCTGACTACCCCAACCAACATCTGCTTTGTTTTCCTCAACCAGCATCGCTTCCGCGCGCCGTTTCTGCAACTCTAACTCATATAATTTCGCCTTGAGTTGCTTCATCGCAGTCGCCTTGTTCTTGTGCTGGGAGCGATCATTCTGACACTGCACCACGGTATTAGTCGGCAAGTGAGTGATGCGTACCGCAGATTCTGTACGGTTAACGTGTTGTCCGCCAGCGCCGCTCGCGCGATAGACATCGATGCGTAAATCACTCGGATCGACATCAACATCAATATCGTCATCAATTTCTGGTGAGACGAAAACTGACGCAAACGAAGTATGCCGTCGATTACCTGAGTCAAATGGTGATTTTCTCACTAATCTGTGAACACCTGTTTCGGTGCGCAACCAGCCATAGGCATACTCGCCCTCAACGCGAAAAGTGGCACTTTTGATACCGGCTACTTCTCCCGCAGATGCCTCAATAATTTCCGTCTTGAATTCGTGCGCCTCGGCCCAACGAAGATACATTCTTAGCAACATGTCAGCCCAGTCCTGCGCCTCCGTACCTCCGGCTCCTGACTGGATATCGACAAAGCAGTTAGCCCTGTCCAGCTCACCGCTAAACATGCGTTGAAACTCCAGACCCGCCAGTTTAGCTTCCAGGGAATCCAGGTCACTGACCAGTTCGGTAACTGTTGCCGTATCGCCTTCATCGACAGCGAGCTCGAGCAACTCCAGCGCGTCAGTCAGCGTCGTTGTCAATTCGTTGACAACTGTGACCACTTTTTCAAGTTGCGCCCGCTCCTGACCGAGTGCCTGGGCGCGTTGGGGATCATCCCAGACTGAGGGTTCTTCGAGCTCTCGCCCTACCTCGACCAGCCGTTCATTCTTGGAATCGTAGTCAAAGATACCCCCTTAACGCGGACGTGCGTTCACTGAGGTCTTCAATTTGCAGCTTTATTTGATTGGATTCCATCATAATTTCAGTCGTTGGGCGCGAAAACCGGCGAATCTTAACATGCTATAGAGGAAATCTGTTCGACGATTAATTGGGCCGTTTGCCGACCACGAAATTCATTGACGTCCAATCGATAAACTAATTGCACCGGCCCTCGGTACGCTGTGCTTTCGTCCGCCTGGTTAAACGCTATGGCATCTAGCGTCGCTCCACCTTGCAAAGACTCAACCCGCAGCTTGAGGTGTCTCTCGCCGACAATACGTTGCTCGACCACATTGAAATCACCACTAAACAGTGGCTCAGGAAAACCCGCACCCCATGGGCCCGCGCCGCGCAACTCATTGGCAAAGCTCAAAGTTAGCGAATCAGCCGGCAGCGCGCCATCAGTTAGCATTGTGCCGCTGAAATCAGCATCCGGGTAAAGGTGCACCAACTCCACAGCGGCCGCTTTGGCAAAAGTCTTGAAATTATCGGTCGCGAGACTCAAGCCCGCCGCCATCGCGTGACCGCCAAATTTATCGATCAGGCCCGGATTACGGGTTGCAACTCGCTCCAGCAAATCGCGTATATGAACGCCGGATATCGAACGCGCGGAGCCTTTGAGCATTCCGGGTTGCTCCTCCGCGAACGCGATCACAGGACGATCACAGCGTTCCCGCACTTTTGAAGCAATGAGGCCCACTACGCCCTGGTGCCATGATGCATCGTAGACACAAATGCATTCGGGCAAATTATTTTTGGGCATCTTGTCGACATAGGCAAACGCCTCATCACGCATCCGCATTTCGATTTCGCGCCGATCGTTATTGATCTGATCCAATACGGCAGCCATGCGCTCAGCTTCCGCCGCATCATCAGTCAACAAGCATTCAATGCCTATAGACATGTCTTCCAGTCGTCCGGCTGCATTGAGTCTCGGTCCTACGGCAAATCCGAGGTCGGTACTGACGATTCGTTGCAGTGATCGATTGGCCAACTGCAGTAGCGCCTTGATCCCTGGAACGCACTGGGCAGAGCGAATTCTCTCAAGTCCCTGGGTGACGAGAATGCGATTGTTCTGATCCAGTGACACCACATCGGCAACAGTGCCAAGCGCGACCAGGTCAAGGTAACGCGCCGGAATTCGAGCGGCATCTTTGACGCCCTGCTCCTGCAGCGCTCGACCAAGTGCAGCCATCAAGTAGAACGCCACCCCTACTCCTGCGAGATGTTTGCTGGGAAACCGGCTGTCCGCAAGATTGGGATTGATCATTGCGGCGGCTGCAGGCAGTTCTGATCCTGGCAAGTGATGATCGGTAATCAGCACCTGCATCCCTAACTCGTTAGCCAGCGCCACCCCGTCAAGACTTGAAACGCCATTATCCACAGTGATCAACAATTCAGGGCTGCGTTGTTTGGCGACCGCGACGATCTCAGGCGTCAACCCGTAGCCGTATTCAAATCTGTTCGGCACCAAATACTCAACATGCGCAAAACCAAAATCACGTAGGCAGCGCATTACCAGTGCAGTACTGGTTGCTCCGTCCGCATCGAAGTCGCCGACAACAAGAATGCGCTTGTCTTTGTGAGCAAGCAGCAATTCGACGCCTTGATCCACGCCATCTAACGAACTGATGGGCAGCAGACTACGCAGACTGTTATCGAGATCCGAACTTGCACTGATACCTCGCGCCGTGTAGATGCGCGCTAATATAGGCGAGAAGTTAGCCAAAGAATCCCCAAGAGTATCCTGGGTAATTCGCCGGCGACGCACGGGTCGTGTACGGTTTTCCATATTCTGTTTCTTCAGTGTCACTGCACTAACGAGGATTGGCGCCGCCAAAATCGCAATCGATCACGATGGCGCAGGCGCACGCAAATAGCATCCGCAAATAACAGTACAAGTTCCTGGGTCATCCTGCGAGCGAGAGCCATTCGCAATACAGAAATAATTGTTAACGGTTGCTCATTCATCATTCTTAAATCCACGATAGAATCGGGAACCAACACTTCACCGACCAGGTCGATTGCAGCAGGCGCGTCATTGACATCGGCCTCGGCGGCAAACCAATAACCACGCAGCAAAGGATCGGCACAATACAGCCTGCTCGTCATTCCCGGATCGACGCACGGTACCTGTCCACCACCCCAAAGCCAGATAGATGTGATGGGTTCCTTTCCAGCGGCAATGCGATTCAGATTTACGGGGCATTCATAGAGCGCCATCTGCACTTCACTAACGAGCCGGTTATGCCCGGCGGCTGCCGGTCCTCGCGGCAAGTATTGTGGCGGTATTAAGCCCTGGACCTCGGTTGCCGGGAGATCGGCAGTCACGATAGGTTGCTCCGCCAAATAGTAACCATTGTCACCAAGCCGCTGAAACTGAGGCGCATTTGGCGACGGCAAGCCAGCCTCCAGTGCATCAATCAGCCCCACCCGTTCTGCAGCCGTTAGTTCCTGAGCTCGTGGTGTGCGCATAAAGACCCTATCCAGCTGAGCCTCCAGAAACACAGGATCGGCGCCGCAAAGCCAGCTTTCAGGTCGCTGCCCGAAATCACCCCAGGCGCGCAACGAGGCCAGACCAGAAACTGGTGACGCCACATCAAAAACAGCCAGCACGCGAGCCAGATCGGTCGCCGGGGTCGCGACAACGCTAACGTCACCCTGGGCCAACCAGCGGCGCTCAGGTTGCTCCAGAGAACGAGCATTCACCGGCAACAAGACTACAGTAGGCTTACCCATAAGCAATCCACCGCTCACAGCGGCCACTTTTGCCAATCACGGCACCTGACCGAATAAACACGCATCTTTCATTAATAGCCTGCATATTTGTATGATGTACACGGCGGTGGGTAAAAGGCCGCCGATAATAGCGTGTTTGCCGATACAACAACACGCAGTGCGCTATGGCAGCAGCTAACTAGGGAAAATCTCTTGAAATTTACGTTGGAACAAGTTTCAGCTACCTCGGTACGGACTATTGATTCGCGGGGAATTACGGTGGGCTCTGAAATCATCTCAAGCAACGTCATCCTGTTGCCCGAGGCCATCGTAAAAGATTGGTCAGTACAATCAATCGCCGATCTCACACTGGAGGATTTCAAGCCTGCGCTTGACGCTGAGTGCGACGTAATTGTCCTCGGCACCGGCCCGGCACCAACGTTCCCCCCGCGGGCCCTGGTTTTTGCTTTTTCAAGACTCGGCATTGGTCTGGAGACCATGGACACCAATGCCGCATGCCGTACATTCAATATACTGATCAGCGAAGGCCGCCGAGTGGCAGCCGCATTATTTATAAGTACGGAAGAAAACCAGGGCCTAGTCGAGTAAATGTCTTCCGCTTAAACCTTGCCGTTCAATCATGCTGCGCAATCGGCGCAATGCATCAAGTTGTATTTGACGCACTCGCTCACGTGTAACACCGATTTCGCGACCCAACTCCTCAAGTGTCAATGTCGGACAGTCGTGAAATCCGTAGCGCCTCTCAACGACAGTACGTTGCTTTTCGGTCAATTCCTGAATCCAGTGCTCCACTATGTCATTTACCAGATCCTGCTGGACACACTGCGGCGGTTCCTTGTCGCTATCGTCCGGCATCGAATCAAATATTTCAGTTTCCTCAGCCAGCCCTGAACCTATCGACACTCTCTCGTGCAGCGCAAATAATCGCTCAACTTCAGCGACATCTTTCTCCAGATGCTCAGCAATCAAGACCGCCGATGGCACCTCTCCATTCTCTTGCGAAATCGCGCGGGAAGCGCGCAGACAGGAATTGATGTCTTTAATCACATGGATGGGCAAGCGTACGGTCCGGCTTTGGTTCATAATCGCACGCTCAATCGTTTGCCTGATCCACCAGGTAGCGTAGGTGGAAAATCGGAAGCCACGCTCAGGATCATATTTCTTGACTGCATGGATGAGTCCGAGGTTTCCCTCCTCAATCAAGTCCAGCAGAGGCAAACCTCGATTCAGATAGCGGCGAGAAATTTTAACCACCAGTCGCAAATTGCTCTCTATCATGCGGTGCCGCGCGGCCTCATCGCCATCTTGAGTGCGGCGAGCAAACTTGATTTCTTCCTCGGCAGTCAGCAACGGCGTATTACCAATTTCATTGAGGTAGAGACGTGTAGCGTCGAGCGTTACATCCCGTCTAGGTTTGCATGATTTTCGAGCTTTGGGAGATGCGACTGTATCAATCGCACGTTTCGTCCGCGGGGCTTTATCGCGTGTAGCAGGATCAGTTTCTTTCCAACGCTGTCCCATAATTCAACTCCACTCCAAAATAATTGGTGCGGCATCGACTGAATTTCATGGAAAAATCTAAGCGCTATCTGGCAGGCAAAAATTTGCGTGGATTCTCAGGTTTGCCATTACGTCTGATTTCAAAATGCAGTCGCGGCTGTTGACCCGGCCCCTTACCCATCGTCGCGATTTGTTGGCCTTTGCGAACTGACTGTCCGTCCTTCACAAGGAGCGACGCATTGTGCCCATAAGCACTCAGGTAAGTGTCGTTGTGCTTGATAATAATAAGCTGTCCGTACCCGGCAAGTCCACTACCTGCATATACAACCCGACCATCCGCCACCGCTTTCACAGCCTGTCCTATTTTGCCCGCTATCAGGATGCCGCTACCGGTGCCGGTCCGATCGCCAAACTCCGCGACAACACTACCTTTCGTTGGCCACGCCCAGCTTGGCGGTGGCTGGCTTGGCACCGGCGGCAACGGTTTGGGTTTCGGACTACTTTTCGGCTTCGCGGGACTAGGGGCCGACTTTTGCGCAACTTGCGCACTTGGACTTAGTCTTATCACCTGCCCTGGGTAAATCAGAGACCCGCCACCCAGGTTATTCCAACGCGCCAGATCCTTCGGATCTTTGCCATACCGCCAGGCAATCGAGTACAGAGTCTCTCCTGCCCTGACTACATGTTGATCCTTATTATCGTGCCAGCGCATCGCAGACGAACTGCAGGCTATTTGTAAAGTCGCGCTAAAAAGTAACAGTAATACGATACTGGTTCTAACGAATACTTTATAGGATTCGAATTGCGCTGCGCCAATCATCAAAACAAACGGCTCACTAACCCTGTAACTTGAAATAGCCAAAGACGACTATCGCAAGTGCGACGACCAACCATCCGAGTCGATCTACGTAGCGTTTCAATCCTGCCTGCAATTGATCCCCACCCACGAAAAGAATTCCCGCAACCAGAAAAAATCGACTGGCCCTGCCAATAATTGATGCCAATAAGAAGCCTGGAAAATTCAACACGACGGCACCAGCGGCAATCGTAAAAACCTTATAGGGTATAGGCGAAAAACCGGCTACAAATACTGCCAGGACGCCCCACTCAGAAAACCATTCGTGTGCCCGCAGGTAGTCGGGCCAAAAGCCTGCTGTATGAATCCAGGGTTCGATTGCGTCAATAAGGTAGAAACCAATGAGGTAGCCAAAAACACCTCCAACCACCGACATCAATGTGGTAATCGCCGCAAATTTCCAGGCATTTTTGCGATCGGCCAGGCACATCGGAGCGAGCATGACATCCGGAGGAATCGGGAAGAAGGACGACTCAGCAAAACTGAGTGCGGCGAGATACCACTGAGCATGCCGATGCGCGGCCCAGCTGATTACTCGATCGTACAAGTGACTAAAAATTCGCACGGCAGAAACCTCGCTACAGTGGCAATGTGGTGCGGGTATGCTGTGGCCTGATTGCTTTGCGCATCACCAGCGTCACCACGAGATTAGTTATCTTTAACTAACGGTACGAAACTTACGAGCCCCAATGACATTTGTTCAAAATGTTCATCCTTGCGCTCAATCAGCATCAACTCCTGACGCCCGCTCGGCCCAACCGGAATAATCATGCGACCACCGGGGGCAAGTTGCTCAAGTAATTTCTCCGGCAATTCCGTCGCAGCGGCTGCCACGATAATAGCGTCGTAAGGCCCATACTTGCGCCAGCCTTCCCAGCCATCTCCCAAATGAAATTTGACGTTGTAAATATCGAGGTCACGAAGTCTCTGCCGCGTTTTCTTGAGCAAGGCGGAGATTCGTTCAACACTGAATATTTCCTTGACGAGTGGAGCAAGCACTGCTGTCTGATAGCCACAACCTGTACCTATTTCGAGGATCTTTTTTCCCGCAAAGCCGTTCAACAACGCTTCCGTCATGCGGGCTACAACAAAGGGCTGACTAATCGTCTGACCCATGCCGATGGGCAAAGCCGTATCTTCGTAAGCACGGCTGGCAAGAGCCTCATCAACGAACAAGTGCCGCGGGACGTTGCGAATTTGATTCAATACGTCCAAATTCCTTATGCCCTGCTCATGCAACCTCGCCACCAGGCGATCGCGGGTGCGGGCCGATGTCATACCAATTCCCTGTATTCCTTGCTGCGACACCATTATTTTCGTAACCACATATCGAGTCGGGATAACGCCTCATGTCTGGTGAGGTCAACCTTCAAAGGTGACACGGATGCCATCCCCTGCTTTATTGCGTAAAAATCTGTGCCCTCTCCTGCATCCTGTCCCGGCCCTGCCGGGCCTATCCAGTATATCGTTTGCCGCTGTGGATCCTCTGTTTTGACCAATGGCTCCGAGCGATGCCGAAAGCCTAAACGCGCTGCAGCGACGCCTTTAATCTGATCCAGGGGCAAATCCGGCACATTCACGTTGAGGATAACGTCGGGTGGCAACGGGTCTCGCTCAAGTCGCCGCACGATATCGCACGCAATGCTCGCGGCTGTTTCAAAATGAGTCGCCTGATGACCAACTAAAGATACAGCAATCGCGGGCAACCCGAGAAAACGTCCCTCCATCGCCGCGGCAACGGTACCTGAGTAAATAACATCATCCCCGAGATTCGCCCCGTGATTTATTCCTGCGACGACGATATCAGGGTCATAATCAAGGAACCCTGACAAGGCCATATGCACGCAATCAGATGGCGTTCCATTTACAAAATAACGATTTTCGGCCGCCTGCGTAATTCGCAGCGGCGACTGCAAAGTCAGCGAATTACTGGCTGCACTGCGATTACGATCTGGGGCAATAACAACAACCTCGGCGAATTCGGACAGCGCTTTGGCCAGCACCCTAATTCCAGTTGCCAGATACCCATCGTCATTACTGACTAAAATTTTCATGATTCTCGACGACTGAATTGGCTGTAAAGATTGCAATCACTATACTCAATGTTCTCAACTGACCATAGCCCAAATCTGGTAATTCTCGAATGGCAAAACGCAGGCTCATAAAAAACAGTTCTCGCAAGTCGCAGCGCACACCTGAGCCTCACCGCGTAAGCGCCGACGAAGCCAGCCTGTTTCGCGAAGCATTTGCGGATATCAAGCCGTTGAATTTCGACCAGATAGACCCGCAAATAGCCAAGACCAAGCCAGTTGCTCGATTCCGCATCGAAGATGAAAAAAATGTCCTGGCAGAAAGTCTGCAAGGACATATCGACGAAACAGAGCTCAATTCAGGGGATTACCTGCGTTTTCAACGACATTCAGTCAGTCGCCAGGTCTTCCGTAAGCTTGCACGAGGTGGCTACAGCGTCCAGGCAGAGACTGATTTACACGGACTGACTGCAGTTCAGGCTCTCGAATTGCTGGGCACCTTCATGCACGACTGCCAAAGGCGCAGCTATACCTGCGTCCGAATCATTCACGGTAAAGGCCTTGGTTCAGGCCCCAACGGCCCAGTATTGAAACGCAAACTGGACAGCTGGCTGCGGAAGATGAAGCACGTGCTCGCTTTCAGTTCAGCTACCCAGGTCGATGGTGGCACCGGCGCCGTTTACGTTCTGCTGCGCAAACCGTAGTTAGCGATTGGCGTGCTGACTGCCGTCAATGTAGTCGGCAATTTCTCGCAAGACCGACGTAGCAAAACTGCCGCGCACGAGAAAAAATTGCAGCCATACGGCTTCATCGACAAATTCCCAACTGAAATCCCGCAGCGCGAGGCGCACGGCGCGGCGCGACATATCAACACCCTTCGCCACCAGGCCATCGGCCAGGTTCTGGTGCTGGGCGACTACGCTTCTCTCCACAGCAGCAACCTGCTGGTCACTCAGTAATTCGCCGCGACCCCACATACAGGCGCTGGGGTGAATATCCATTTCGGCACAACGACGCCTCAATACATCGTCAACGCCAGTGACTTTAAAGATGCTGCCGCTACCGTCTAGGTTAGCGCAATCACCGGGAAGGAGTTGATTCCAGGTACCAGCCAGAACTCGCGCAGCGACAATATCATTGAACAAGAAGGACCGCGCCGCGGATAACGCCAAACTACGCACCGGCTTTGCCAGCCGCTTTCCGGCAAACAACTCTGCCGCACTTTGCAAATTACTACAGCCATGACCAAAGCGCTGTTCACCAAAATAATTGGGCACACCCAATACAGCGATCGTCTTAAGTTGCTGATCGATATGACTGTGGTCATCACCAATCTTGCGCAGACAAATGCGAAAATGGTTTCCGGTGTGGGCGCCGCGTCGCAACTTTCTGCTATGGCGGATCTGTTCGACGATGTTGACGCCGTCGGCAGAAAAACCACTCCAGTCAATTTGGTTTTTACGCTGAGAGTGGATGCTGAACCATTGGCGAGTCACTGCGTTTCGATCCTTCAGCCCCGAATAACTAATATCGGCAGCACGCAGGCCGGAATAAGCTGCCAGCTGGCGGGCGACCCAGTTGGTGTTGGCCCCATTCTTCTCTATCAGCAGGTAAAGGTGCTCGCCCTCTCCGCTCAACTCATAACCGAGTTGCTCGGTTACCTGAAAATCGCTGTTTGAGGTGCGAATTTCAGCCGTAGATGAAGGCATGCCGTGGGCGCGCGGCCAATCCGGCAGCTGAGTATAGATGGTGGACATTATGGAGGATGTTTAACGGATTGGATCAATCAGAAGCGGACGAAGGAACCACCTGAAAGAAGGTTTCTCGCTTGCCAATCATTCCCAGATCAGTTCTGGCGCGCTCTTCTGCAGCGTCATGCCCTTGCTTGAGGTTTTTGACCTCGGCCTCGAGCGCCGCGTTCCGCAAGCGCAGTTGTTCATTTTCCTGGAGTTGCTCGCTGACCGCATCACGCAGGTCTCGGGTCTTGCGATAACCACCCTCGGATAACCAGAGAGGCCCCTGTAAAGCCAGAGCCAGAATCCCCAATATCAAGAGCAATGCGCGCATTAAATTCCCTGAGCCTCAGATTGCAATCGTTAACGAACCGGTACCGACAACGCGCTACGTCCTGCATAGGTCGCATCCGGCCCTAGCTCTTCCTCAATCCTGAGCAACTGGTTGTACTTGGAAATGCGATCAGAACGGGACAATGAACCCGTCTTGATCTGCGTGGCTCGAGTACCCACAGCGATATCTGCGATCGTGCTATCCGAGGTTTCCCCCGAACGATGCGATATTACTGCCGAATATCCAGCCTCCACTGCCATAGTAATTGCATCAAGAGTTTCCGTTAAGGTACCGATTTGATTGGGCTTTATCAATATAGAATTGGCAATATTTTCATTAATGCCGCGCTGTAGAATGGCCGTATTGGTCACAAATAAGTCGTCCCCAACCAACTGCACGCGCTTACCCAGTCGTTCAGTCAGTGCAGCCCAGCCTTCCCAGTCACTTTCATCCATACCGTCTTCGATGGTGATAATTGGATAATTATCAACCAATTCCGCAAGATAGTCGCAAAACTGACCCGCATCAAACTGACGTCCTTCAGAGGTAAGGTGATAACGGCCATCCTTGTAAAATTCCGAGCTGGCCACGTCCAGACCCAGCAGAATGTCCTTACCCATCTTGAATCCTGTCAGGGCTACCGCCTCGATTATCGTGTCCAATGCCGCCCGGTTTGACGTCAGATCGGGCGCAAACCCGCCCTCATCACCGACCGCCGTGTTCAAGCCTTTCTTGCGCAGCACAGACTTCAAGGCATGAAAGACTTCAGCACCATAACGAACCGCCTCTGACAAGCTGGGAGCGCCAATTGGCAGAATCATAAATTCCTGAATATCGACGTTGTTATCAGCATGTGCCCCGCCATTGATGATGTTCATCATGGGCACCGGCATCACCGTTTCATCGCCCAGGCTTCTGAACAACGAAATGCCTTGTGACTCCGCTTGCGCCTTGGCAACAGCCAATGAAATGGCAAGCAATGCATTCGCCCCTAGTCGACTCTTGTTGGCAGTGCCGTCAAGGTCAATGATGCATTGATCGAGCGCACGTTGATCAGCGAAACTCTTGCCCAGCAACGCACTGCGTAGCTCGCCGTTAACATTGCCAACCGCCTGGCGCACGCCCTTGCCGAGATAGCGAGACTTATCGCCATCGCGCAATTCCACAGCTTCGCGCGTGCCCGTCGATGCGCCGGATGGCACAGCTGCTCTGCCGCTGCTGTCGTCCGTCAACCATACATCAGCTTCAACAGTCGGATTGCCGCGTGAATCAAGAATTTCCCGCGCACGAATGTCGTTAATTTCGATCAAAATATTCTCCAGAGTCAGGGTATTGCTCTTGCTCGCACGAAACTTACAGGCCGAAGTCCGCTTCCAGGTAGGGACTTGCCTTAGCGCATTCGTCTATAGCTTTAAGCATCGTCAACAATTCTTTCATGCGGCCAAGCGGCCAGGCATTTGGGCCATCGCTCAAGGCCTTCTCAGGCTCAGGATGTGTTTCCATGAACAGCCCCGCAACACCCACGGCCGTCGCGGCGCGCGCTAGCACCGGGATAAATTCACGCTGCCCACCCGAGGATGTACCGCGACCTCCCGGCAATTGCACGGAATGTGTTGCGTCAAACACGACCGGACTACCGGTCTCGCGCATTATCGCCAGGCTGCGCATGTCAGACACCAGGTTGTTATAGCCGAAAGAAAATCCGCGCTCACACACCATGATATTTTCGTTGCCAGTTGAGCGCGCCTTCTCAACGACGTTTTTCATCTCCCAGGGCGAAAGAAACTGCCCTTTTTTGATATTGACCGGCTTTTGCTGGCTCGCGACTTTCAAAATGTAATTGGTTTGCCGACACAAAAATGCAGGAGTTTGCAAGACATCGACCACCGACGCGACTTCGTCCATCGGCGTATCTTCGTGGACATCAGTCAATATTGGCAGGCCAAGTTGCTTCTTGACTTCCGACAAGATCCGTAGGCCCTCTTCCATGCCCGGCCCACGAAATCCGTCGCGAGAACTGCGATTCGCCTTGTCGTAAGACGACTTGTAAATGAATGGTATGCCAAGCTCGTCGGTGATCTCTTTAAGACGACCAGCCGTATCAACAGTCATTGTCTCACTCTCAACAACGCAGGTACCCGCGATCAGAAAAAATGGACGATTCGCACCTACCTCAAAGCCGCACAACTTCATGCCGCCGCACCTTTGGCTGCTTTGTTACCGTGGCGCGTACGTGCGGCCGTTATAAAGCCCTTGAACAACGGATGCCCATCCCGTGGATTGGAAGTGAATTCCGGATGAAATTGGCTGGCCAAAAACCATGGGTGATCGGGAATCTCAACCATTTCGACGAGGTCATCAACCGATACGCCCGAGAATCGCATCCCTACCTTTTCCAGCGCTTCACGATAATTATTATTCACTTCAAAGCGATGCCTGTGTCTTTCAGAAATCTCGGATTTACCGTAAGTCTTCTTTGCAAGTGATGATTCTGTAAGGAGAACCTTCTGCGCTCCGAGCCGCATTGTGCCGCCGAGATTTGATTTTTCATCGCGCTTTTCGTGCACTCCTGCAACGGTCTCCCACTCCGTCACCAGAGCAATAACAGGGCTCGATGTGGTCCGATTGAACTCTGTACTCTGCGCATCCTTCAGGCCAGCCAGGTTACGCGCCGACTCGATTACCGCCACCTGCAATCCCAGGCAAATACCTAAATACGGTATGCCATTTTCGCGGGCGTACTGCACCGTACGAATCTTGCCTTCAATACCACGCTCACCGAAGCCACCCGGCACCACGATGCCATCCATATCCTGCAGACACCCTGATCCATTAATCTCTATGTCCTGCGCCTCAAGATAATGAATATTCACTTTTGTGCGAGTGTGAATACCACCGTGCAGCAATGCTTCACAGAGGGAAATATAGGAATCTTTGAAGTCCACATATTTCCCGACCATTGCAATATTCACTTCAGCGGTTGGATTTTGTTTAGCGGCAACAACGGCCTCCCACTCGGAAAGATCGGCCGGTGGCAACGTCTTGCCAAACTGCTTCACGACAATTTCATCAAGGCCCTGATCACGCAGCATCATAGGAATCTTGTATAAGTCATCAACGTCTGTCGCAGAAATAACCGCATTTTCCTGCACGTTGGTAAATAATGCGATTTTGCGGCGATGGTCATCCGGCAACGGATGCTCTGAACGGCAAACCAGAATATCGGGCTGAATACCAATTGATCGCAATTCCTTTACGGAATGCTGAGTCGGTTTGGTTTTAATTTCGGACGAAGTCGCAATATACGGCACCAGAGTCAGGTGCATATACATAACGTTCTGACGACCCAGTTCAATCCCCATTTGGCGAATAGCTTCGAGAAACGGCAGTGATTCAATGTCGCCAACCGTACCGCCAATCTCAACCAGGCAGATATCCGCATCGCCTGCGCCCAGTTTGACGCTATTCTTGATCTCATCCGTTATATGCGGAATCACCTGAACAGTGGCTCCGAGGTAATCGCCACGCCGTTCGCGGGCAATAACCGCCTCGTAAATTCGTCCAGTGGTGTAATTGCTGTGACGACCGGTGGTCGTGCGCACGAATCGTTCGTAGTGGCCAAGGTCGAGATCAGCTTCCGTACCGTCAGCCGTCACGAAAACTTCTCCGTGTTGAAACGGGCTCATCGTTCCTGGATCGACGTTGATATACGGATCCAGCTTGATCATGCTAACGGATAGACCGCGAGACTCCAGAATGGCTCCAAGGCAAGCAGCTGTAATGCCTTTACCTAAGGATGAGACCACGCCTCCGGTGATAAAAACGTACGATGTCATGTATTTTCCCTGCGGGATTTAACGGCGGGAAATAATAAAGGGTCGGAGCAAAAATACCCTGGTTGCGACTTGAATAATGCGTCGCGACGGTACTTTTAATCCAACCCTGAAGAACAACCCGTCGTTGGCTTAAAGACGGCTTTAGAAGGTACCAGAGTCACGCTCTCTTAACAATGAGAAAACCGTGAAAGCCGTGTCTCTGCCGTGATTTTCAAGTCAGGCAGGGACTATCATTCCACTCCACTGCGTAGCCCTTTTCAGCACTGTGCTCCGCAGCGATCCATAAATCGCCAACGGCCACAAGATTGTTGCCTGCGTACAATAGTGGAATTCTCTCGCGCATCCACGGCACTACTGCCGTTTGCTGCAGTAATTTCTTGAGCTTATGGGTGCAGTCGTGACCGATTGGGCAAATTTCTTCGCCACCGTGACGGAAACGAATCTCAAGACCCTCGCCCAGTAACGCTGGATCAATTCCCCGCGCGGCAGTGTTCCGCAAGCGCAATTCGCCGAGCCCCTCGCCCAACGCTATCGGCGTACCGAAGCCATCAAGGCGCTGCGGCAATGAATCCGGCACAACGGGCACTCCAGCCATCACATACAAGTGGTCTCTGTAACGACGAACCTCGCCTGCTGACCACCGCACCAGCGGTTGAGCATCCTCGCGCGCCGGAATAAGTTCACTGATTACGCGCTGGAGAACGCTCGCGGATGGCAGCGCGAGGCCGCACAAACGCATAGCGTGCCTGAGAACGTTTCTTTGCCGCGCAACAGGTAATGCCATGAGCGGCCTGATGCGCAGGCGATCTGGACTACCAAGACCCAGCAAATCAACTTCCGCAAGAGCTTGTAAAAGCTCATTGGCCTCTCCCGCCAACGAGGCGCTGCGACCCAAGCGTGTCGCCAACCCAGGCCAGCGCTCAGCCAACTGCGGCATTAGATTCTGCCGTAAATAATTGCGATCAAATCGAGTATCCAGATTTGAGGGATCGTCAATCCAAACGAGTTCATGTTCCAGTGCATACGCGACAATCTCGTCTCCCGAGACACCGAGCAACGGCCTTACGAGACTCCCTCTGCCAAATTTCTGCATTACGCCAATGCCGGCAATACCAGCCGGCCCACTACCGCGCATCAGGTTCAGCAATAAAGTTTCGGCCTGATCGTCCTCGTGATGCGCGCTTAACAACCAATCGCCGTCAGCCACTATGGAACGCATCACCGCATAGCGCGCATCTCGAGCGGCTGCCTCGACGCTTTCCCCGTCATCGACGGGAACCGTTACCGAATGCGCCACAAACGGAACGTCGCAGTCTGCAGCAAACTTTGCACAATGCGCTTGCCAGGCGTCCGACTCGGCATACAGGTGATGATTGATATGTACCGCCAACAGTTCACGGCCGTGTTTAGGTCGGGTGCTGGCAAGCGCATGCAAAAGTACGGTTGAATCAACTCCGCCGCTGTAAGCAATAACTATACGCGCGGGGCCTACTCCGCCGGCTTGCAGGGATTTCAGATGCTGCAGGAGATCTTTCGATTCAAACGTCATGACACGGATACACCACAGGATAGTCCCAGTGGCAGGTCAGATAGCCTTTGATAACTGCGCGGCGCGCATGCGCAGGATCAAGATTCCCGAAAAACGCCAAAACTGTCCAGCCGTTTTTGTCTCTGCTCAAGAAGCTCATCAATCGATAATCGATCAAGCTCATCAAGGTGCTTTAACAGCGCGTTCCGCATAATTTCAGCGGCTCCCGCGGGATCGCGGTGTGCGGCACCCAGCGGTTCCGGCAGAATATCGTCGATCAATTTAAAATCACTCAGACTTTGCGCCGTGATCCGCATCGCTTCAGCAGCGTCCTGCGCCTTATCAGCGCTCATCCAGAGAATTGACGCACAGCCTTCCGGGGAAATGACCGAATAGACACTGTACTGCAACATCAAAACTCGATCGCCAACGCCAATAGCAAGCGCTCCGCCAGAGCCACCCTCGCCCACCACAACACAGATGACGGGTGTACGTAGTGTCGCCATCATATATAGACTACGCGCGATCGCCTCGCTCTGACCGCGCTCTTCTGCACCGACACCCGGATATGCTCCAGGGGTATCGATTAGTGTCACGATAGGCAAGGAAAATTTCTCGGCCATTTTCATCAGCCGTTGCGCTTTGCGATACCCTTCCGGTTTCGGCATTCCGTAATTGCGGCGCACCCGCTCTTTCGTATCACGGCCTTTCTGCTGACCGATAAACATGATCACACGACCGTTCATCCGACCGATCCCGCCGATAATGGCATCATCGTCAGCGTACATGCGGTCACCGTGCAGCTCCTGAAAATCAGGCGCGAGAATTTCCAGATAATCAGCGGTGTAGGGACGCATTGGATGGCGAGCGACCTGGGCGACTTGCCAGGGCGTTAGTTTCGAGAAAATGCTCTTGGTAAGCGATTCACTCTTGCTCTTTAGCCGAGCGACTTCTTCATTAATATTAATTTCAGAATCGCTACTGACATAACGAAGCTCATCGATTTTTGCTTCGAGCTCCGCAATCGGTTGTTCAAAATCAAGAAAATTGAGATCCATATCGACTATCTTCAATCTGCGTAAAATGATACTACGAGGAGCGTGGCCGCCCGCTTAATACAGAACTCTACATCATTTCCCGAGATGGTGTGTACAGAAGTCTTACGCTATTTCGACCCAAAACCTCCGCAAGCTTGTCCCGCAGCTCACGACTCGGCCGTACCTTCCATTCAGGGCCGAGATTCAGGCGCCCTGCCGCGCTCTGCCCGGTATATTGAACCGAGACGCTGCAGCGCCCCTCTCGAAACGGCAACAGCACATCACGTAACTGATGTAATACGTGCTCCCCCTGGCCATTTGTCGCCAACTTGATAACCAGGCCTTGAGCGCGACTTTCGATCACGCGATCAATATGAACGACATTTTTCGCATTCTGGCGCCAGCCACCAATAAAATCGTCATAGCGCAACGCACCCGTGACAACGACAATTTCATCCTTGACCAGTAAATGCCGAAACTCCTGAAACGCTTCACTGAATAGACTGACCTCGAGGCGACCGGTGTCATCATCCAATACCACCGTAAATCGGTTGCCACGCTTGCGTACGTCAGTAATCAAGCCTGCCACGGTAACTTCACGACGGCCCTGGTTATAACTTCTCTCGCCATCGCTGCTGATTGGCGCTGGCTCAGCACTTATCTCGGCTAATGCGCCGTCGACAAAAAAGCGTGCGTCATATCGAACCGCATCAAAAGGATGCCCTGTAAGATACAGCCCAAGTGCTTCCTTTTCATTACTGAGCAATACATTCTCGTTCCATTCCAGTAATTGCTCTGGCTCACTATCGGGAGTAGTGGGCGCTGCAGGTGCCAGCCCAAACATGTCATCTTGCCCCGCCGCCGCGGCTCGCGCTTGTTGCTCAGCAGCTTTCAGCGCATTCGGTAACTGCTCCATCAGACTGCGACGATTAACGCCGAACTCATCCATTGCGCCGGACTTGATCAAGGCTTCAATCGTACGACGATTAACCCTGTCATGATCAATACGGCGACAAAACTCGCGCAGCGATTTAAACGGCGCCGACTTTTCCCGCTCTTCAATAATGCTTTCGACCGCTGCACGTCCGACGCCTTTTATAGCACCTAATCCATAAAGGATTGACTTCTCACCAGCCACACTAAAATGATAGGCAGAGCGATTACAGCTTGGCGCCAGCAACTCTATTCCCAACTGCCGGCAGTCGTCTTTTACGACAACCAGTCGATCTGTACTGTCCATATCCGCGCTCATTACCGCCGCAATAAAAGCGGCCGGGTAATGCGCCTTGAGATAGGCGGTCTGGTAGGACAACAACGCATACGCAGCGGAATGTGATTTATTGAAGCCGTAACCCGCAAACTTTTCCATCAAGTCGAAGATGCGCGTGGCGTTACTTTCCTCAACGCCTCGCCTGGTCGCACCGTCAATAAATATCTGCCGTTGCTTGGCCATTTCCTCAGCTTTCTTCTTACCCATCGCTCGGCGCAAGAGATCTGCTCCACCGAGCGTATAGCCAGCCAATACCTGCGCAATCTGCATCACCTGTTCCTGGTACAGAATTACGCCATATGTTTCCTCCAATACGGGCTGCAACTCGGGATGTAAATAATCAATATTTGACTTATCAACGTCATGTTTGCGACTGATAAAATCGTCGACCATCCCTGACTGCAGCGGACCGAGACGAAACAATGCCACCAGCGCAACCAGGTCACCGAATTGGTCGGGCCGAAGGCGCTTGATCAGGTCTTTCATGCCGCGTGATTCAAGCTGAAATACCGCCGTAGTCTGACAGGCCTGTAACAATTTGAAGGTCAACGGGTCCTGCATCGGGATGTGGCGAATATTAAGCGGGTCATCCGACCGCGAGCTGTTAATGATTCGTACCGCCCAGTCAATTATCGTGAGCGTGCGCAGCCCCAAAAAGTCAAACTTGACCAGGCCAATCGCCTCTACGTCATCCTTGTCCAGCTGGGTGACAGTATTGACGCCACCCTCTTCACAATATAACGCTGTAAATTCTGTCAACTGGGTAGGCGCAATTACGACGCCCCCGGCGTGCTTGCCCGCGTTCCGTACCAGACCTTCCAATGACCTGGCAAGATCAATAATGGCGCGCACTTCTTCGTCATCTTGGTACGATTGCGCAAGCTCCGGCTCCTGCTCCAGAGCTTTTTCCAGGGTCATACCAATTTCAAATGGAATCTGCTTGGCGATTCGATCGACAAACCCGTATGGCTGATCCAGCACCCGGCCTGCATCCCGTATTACAGCCTTAGCCGCCATGGTGCCGTAGGTAATGATCTGTGACACACGCTCACGACCATAACGGGTCGCGACGTAGTCAATTACACGATCTCGACCTTCCATACAAAAGTCGATATCGAAGTCGGGCATAGACACCCGTTCCGGATTGAGAAATCTCTCGAACAGAAGTTTATGCTCAAGCGGATCCAGGTCAGTGATACCCAGAACATAAGCAACCAGAGAGCCGGCTCCAGACCCACGGCCTGGCCCAACTGGAATTTCATTCACTTTGGCCCATCGAATAAAGTCCGCGACAATCAGAAAGTACCCGGGAAAACCCATCTCGCAGATAACTCTGAGTTCCGTTTGCAGCCTTTCGTTATAAGTCTTTTCATTGAGCTTCGCGTCGCCAGGACTCGCAGCAAACACCGCCTCCAATCCACGCTGCGCTTCGGCCTCGAGAAAGCTCTCCGTTGTCTCCCCTTCCGGTACAGGAAATGCCGGCAGAAAAGATTCCCCGAGCTCGAGCTTCAGGTTACAGCGCCGGCTGATCTCGACGGTATTGGCAAGCGCCTCAGGAATATCTGCGAATAAGCGCGCCATTTCATCGGCATTGCGTAGGTACTGTTGTTGGGTATATGAAGATGGCCTATCTTTATCAGCCAAAGTACGACCTTCATTAATGCAGACGCGCGCATCATGCGCATAGAAGTCATCTTCTTTCAAAAAGCGCACGTCGTTAGTAGCGACTACCGGTACACCCTTGCTGCTGGCCAATTCAATAGCGTGTTGAATATAGTCTTCTTCGCCACTCTTGCCGGTGCGGCTGAGTTCTATGTAGAAACGATCGGCGAATACAGAAAGCCAGTCGTTGAGTTGCGATTCTGCAAGGTCGGTTTTGCCTGCAATGAGAGAATGACCGATATCGCCACACGCCCCTCCCGACAGGGCAATCAGGCCCGCGCAAGACTCGGCCGTCAGCCATTCTGGTTTGACCAAAGGAGCTCCTTTCGCCTGACCTTCTATGTAACTACGCGATACGAGCTTATTAAGGTTGTGATAACCAATCACGTCTTTGCAAAGGAGCACCAGACTAGCCGGACCGGCAGAATCATCAAGCTGTGCAATCTTCAGGTCGACACCGATTATTGGCTTGACGCCTTTCTTCAGGGCCGCCCGATAAAACTTGACCATGGCAAACAAATTGCCCTGGTCAGTGATCCCGACGGCAGGCATGTTCATTTCACTGCACTGCTCCATCAATGGAGTCACGCGCACGGTCCCATCGACGATGGAATACTCGCTGTGCAAATGTAAATGAACGAAGGACGCTTTCATTACCGAAGTACTAACCACCTGTTTTACAACTGATACTTACAACAACATAGATTTTATCGGCGCAAACGATCGCCGATGCAATGCACAAGGTCCGAGTACCTGAATCTTCTCACGATGATCGGCCGTGCCATAGCCCTTGTGCTGACTAAATCCATAACCCGGAAATATTGCGTCATATTGCACCATCATTCGGTCGCGGCACACTTTGGCCAGGATCGATGCTGCGCTAATTGCGGCCACGTAGCCGTCACCACCGATAAATGCCTCGCCTTCCAGTGACCCACTGAAAAACTCGAGGGATGGCAACCGATTACCATCGACCTGCACGCTATGTGGAATGACCCGCAAGCCGAGAATCGCACGGCGCATCGCCAACATTGTTGCCTGCAGGATATTGATCCGATCAATTTCTGCAGCATCGGCCCAGGCCACTGACCAGCAAAGCGCCCGTTCTCGTATATCAATAGCCAGACTTTCCCGTCGCGCTGCGGAGAGTTTTTTGGAATCACGCAAACCAGTAACCGGGCGGGCCACGTCAAGGATCACCGCCGCCGCAACAACCGGGCCAGCGAGCGGACCACGGCCCGCCTCATCGATACCTGCAAGCAGGCCGTCGGTAAATAGAATTGGTGACTGCTGCATTGACTACCCAGACTGGCCCGCTGGACAGCCCAACATTGAATATCCCGGGGTTACTTGTGCTTTACGAGTTCTAATACGGCGTTGGCAGCAAGCTGATCCGCGCCCTGTGCTAACTCTTCGCGAAGTTTAGCAAATTTGTGTTCAATGACCGTACGCCGATCAGGATCCTGCAGCAAATCAAGAAGCTCACCGCCCATCCGGTCCGGTGTTGCATCGGCCTGCATACACTCCGGCACGATAGGCTCCGGACTCAACAAATTCGGCAATGTAAAATGAGTGACCTTCATCAGCCGGAAAGTGCGTAACAAAAAATAAGTAAGAGCGGCCAAACGGTACGCCGCGACCATCGGACGTCCCAGCAAAGCGGCTTCCAGGGCAGCGGTGCCAGAAGCCAGCAGAACGACGTCTGACGCGCTAATGGCATCCCGTGCCTGCCCATCTAGCAAAGTTACGGAATCAGCAACTCCAGCAGCAGCGAGATGCGCTGCAAACTCATCTTTGAGACGACTGCCAGCCATCGGGGCAACGAAGACAATGCCCGGACTGCGTTCTTTCAACCACGCTGCGGTTGCCGCGAACAAAGGACCTAAACGGGAGACCTCGCTGTGCCTGCTGCCCGGTAAAATCGCGACGACAGGGTTACCGGCTAACCCCAGTTTCCGTCGCATCGCCTGGCGATCAGGTTCTATCACGATCGAATCGGCCATTGGGTGACCAACAAATTCAGCCGAAACGTTGTGCGCGGCATAGAATTTTTGCTCGAAGGGCAACAAACACAAAACCTTATCCACGGCGGCCGCCACTTTGCGTACCCGGCCTTGTCTCCAGGCCCATACCGACGGACTCACGTAGTGAACGGTCGCAATACCAGCGCCGCGCAGCTTCTTTTCCAAACCAAGATTGAAATCAGGTGCATCGATTCCGACAAATACATCAGGGGGGTTGGCAATCCAGCGCTTGATCAGATCGCGGCGTAAACGCAATAGCCGCGGTAGCTGACGCAGTGGCTCAATCAAGCCCATTACCGCCAATTCCTCGGCGTCATACCACGCTGCACAGCCTGCAGCCTGCATGCCGGGACCGGCAACGCCCTCAAACTCTGCATCGGGATAACGTTCGAGAATGGCTTTGATCAATCCTGCCCCAAGCAGGTCTCCGGATGTCTCACCTGCAACAAGGCCAATGCGCATAACAAGCGTCCGCTTGGAATTACCGGGTTATGCCGCGTTCCGAGGAACGCAAGGAATCTACGAGTAATTGCAGCTCCGGTTGATCGCCGAGTAGCGCTTCGAGTTCACTGAGTGCATCCACCAGTTTAAGGCCCTTGCGGTAAATCAGCCGATACCCATTCTTTATGTTGGCAACCTGCTCGGCGCTAAAGCCACGGCGCTTCAATCCTTCCGTATTAATCCCCCGAGGAACTGCTGGCTGCCCGGCAACCATCACATAGGCCGGCACATCACGGCTAACCCCAGCGTACATTCCAAGGAACGCGTGGGCACCAACGCGACAAAACTGATGCGCACCGGAAAAGCCGGCCAGAATGGCCCAGTCGCCCACATGCACATGGCCAGCAAGCGTTGCGTTATTCGCAAATATTGTTTGATTACCGACGTGACAATCATGGGCAATATGGACATAGGCCATAATCCAGTTGTCATCACCAATACTCGTATAGCCATCGCCCTGTTCCGTGCCGCGGCTAATTGTACAAAACTCGCGAATAGTATTGCGGTCTCCAATCACCAGCCGGGTTTCTTCTGCGGCGTATTTCTTATCCTGTGGATCGTCCCCGATGGATGCAAACTGGTAAATGTGATTATCTTTACCTATTACTGTCGGGCCATTGACCACGACGTGCGAATCAATTCGTGTGCCGGATCCGATCTCCACTTTGTCGCCAATTATACTGTACGGACCTATCTCCGCATCGCTGGCGATAATAGCAGTATCAGAAATGATTGCGGTTGGATGAATCACTCGAGCTCGCCTCCAGGGGCACACATTATATTTGCAGAAACCGCCAATTCGTCATCCACATAAGCCGCACATTTATATTTCCAGATGCCACGTTTCTCGCGATCAATCACAACCTTTAAAACCATCTGATCCCCCGGCGTCACTGTGCGTCGAAAACGTGCCGAATCCACACCAACAAGATAATACAGTGGGCGAATTTTGGTCGCACCTACGGTAGCGTAAGATAAAAGACCTGCTGCTTGAGCCATCGATTCAATAATGAGCACACCGGGCATGATCGGCTTACCGGGAAAGTGTCCATTAAAATACGGCTCATTAAAGGTCACGTTCTTGACAGCCGTAATCGATTCGCCTGGCGTGCAATCGATGACTTTGTCCACCAACAAGAATGGATACCTGTGAGGCAGCAATTCCATGATTCGCCTTACATCCATATTTTTAAATTCGTCGCTCATTTTTTCTTCTGCATTGCCTCAAGATTAGTAACGCGTTTTGCAATTCGATCCAGCTGCCTAAATCGTGCCACATAACGGCGCCAGACATTCACCTCTGCAGCAGGAAAACTCCCCGCGTAGATGCCAGGCACCGTAATATCTTTCGAAACCATGCTGAGACCATTAACGATAACATCGTCACAAACTGTCAGGTGGCCAACCGTCCCTGAAGCTCCACCAAACATACAGCGTTTTCCTATGGTGGTACTACCGGAGATGCCTGCGGTAGCAGCCATCACGGTGTGCTCGCCAATTCGCACGTTGTGTCCTATCTGAATCTGGTTATCCAGCTTGACCCCATTTTCGATGACCGTGTCTTCAATCGCCCCGCAATCGATGGTCGTATTGGCGCCAATATCAACATCATCACCAATGGTAACGCGCCCTACTTGCGGAACATGCACCCAACCACTTTTATCACGCGCAAAACCAAAACCGGGAGACCCAATGACCGCACCTGGGTAAATAGTGCAACGCGCGCCCATGGTCACTCGCCGGACAAGTGTCGCATTCGCCATTAGCCGTGTGTCATGGCCAATATGACAATCGTCACCCACCACGCAGCCTGGGCCGATAAATACATTCTCTCCGATCGTGCAGTTCTCGCCGATCACGACATGCGCGCCGACGCTGGCTGAGTCAGCAACTGAAGCGGATGTAGCAATTACCGCAGATGGGTGCGTCGCTCGCTCGGTAATAACTTCCGGAAAAAGCAGCGATGCTACCTTGGCGTAGACTACGTAAGGATTCCTGGTGACAAGAGCAGCAACAGGACAATCAGAGGCCGAGGATTGGTCGAGGATCACGGCGCCGGCCCCCGTGGTCAGGAGCATTTTCCTATAAGCAGGATTCGCGAGAAAAGTAATCGAAGTCGATGCTGCATTACCAATAGTAGCAACACGATCGACTTCGATTCCTGGATCGCCCAACAGTTCGCAATCGAACCGCTCGGCAAGTTCACCAAGGCTAAACCTCAACTCGCGTCTCCAATGGCCGGTTTCCAACTACACCGACCTACGCAAAGAAACTCGCCTTACTGTGCTTTGAAATTAGCTTCCATAGCAGCGAGAACTTGCTTTGTAATGTTTACAGACTCACTGGCGTACAGAACGCCGTCACCAACCACAAGATCAAAGCCTTGCTTCTGCGCGTAGTCTTGAACTTCTTTCAGAAGTGTACGCTGGATGTTGCTCAGCTCTTCATTCCGACGCAAATTAAAATCTTCAGTGAACTCGGTATTCATGCGCGTCAAATCGCGCTGACCTTCACGAAGATCCTTTTCGATATTGCGGCGTTCTCCTTCACTCAACACAGCACGATCTTTCTTGTAGTTCTCGTCTTTGGTCTGCAAATCTTTTTGCTTGGCGAGCATTTCACGCTGGCGCGGAGAGAACTCTTCCTGCAAAGCGACGAAAGCTTGCTTGGTCTGAGGAGAACTATCCATCAATAACGGAAGGTTGACTACGCCAATCTTCAGATCCTGAGCTGACGCAACCGAAGCCAAAATCAGTACTGCAGAAAAAGCAACCAGTGTCTTAATTACAATTTGTTTAACAACGTTCATAAATATTCCGATCCTTAAAATGCATTACCAATAGAGAATTGAAACCGTTCAATCCGGTCTCGGTAATACCTGTCATTACCTTCAAAATTATTTAGTGGATAGGCATAGCTAAATCTGAAAAAGCCCATTGGTGCCAACCACTGCACAGAAATACCAGCCGATGATCTTAACTCACTAGCCTTGAACTCATAGGTCACTGGTGAACCAAGTTTATCAACAAAATCCACTTCACCTGTATCAAATACGTTACCTACGTCAAAAAATAAACTGGCCCTGGTCTTGCTGCGCCACTTTACCGGAATCGGGAGTATAAGCTCTAGCTGACTGGCAACCAACATATTGCCGCCATAAGGGTTGCCAAAGCTGTCTACCGGCCCCAAATCGGACTCACGATAGCCTCGAACAGACCCTGGACCACCCGTAAAAAAGTGTTTGTACGGTGGTAACGCCGTCGTATCACCTAAAGCCCTGCCGTACGAGACTTCTGAGTTCAGACTGACCGTCCACTCCCTATAGATTGGGAAGTATTTTGTAAACTCATAACGCGCCGACGCAAACTGTACGTCGCTGCCCGGCACGGTCACGCTCATAGAAAACCGCTGGCGGGTTCCCCGGTCGGCAAAAATACTGCGATTGCGACTGTCGTAATTCCAGCTGCTCATGAGCTCGAATGCGTCAAAGCGCGTACCATAAATCGCCTGACCAAAGTCAGTCGTTTCAGTAAATGAGTTGCCGTTGTTCTGCACCCAGTCTCGCGCCTGTGTAGTACTCCGCTGCGATGCAATCAACTCAGCGTGCTGATAAGACAGACCAAGACTGAGCCCCTGATACTCGGATATCGGATAACCGTAGTCGATCGAGCTTCCCATACTGGTCGTCGAGAAATCAGAAGCCGAGGACGTAAACTGAGTCATCTTGCGGTAGTTAGCCGCGACAGTTCTACGCACGCCATTTTTGGTTACGAACGGATCTGTATGGGACAGGTTATAGACCGTTTGGTAACGACCCGAATTCGCTTCGAGCGCAACCCGATTGCCTGTTCCCAGGAAGTTTGTGTGAACAATACTGCCGTTAAGCATGAAACTCTGAGACGCCGAATAACCTATGCCGCCGCTAAACTGCCCCGGCATGCGGTATTCAAGATCGAAGTCAACGTCTACCATGTCAGGCTGGCCAGCCACCGGGGTATTTTCAACTTCCACACTTTCGATATATGGCAGGCGCTGCAAACGAACTTTGGAACGATCTACCAATCGATTCGAGAGGTATGAGCTTTCCATTTGGCGCATTTCACGGCGGAATACATCGTCATCGACCTGGCTCACGCCGTTAAAATTAATGTTACGCACGTACACCCGGCTTTTCGGGTTTACATAAAAAGTGATCGCCGCTTCTTTCTTGTCGTGATCCAGTTCCGGATCCGGCTCAACGTCCGCATTGGCATAACCTTCCTCACCTAACCGGAATGAGATGAGCTCGGCCGAACGAGTCAGAAGCGCCAGATTGAAAGATGAACCCGGCTTCGCAATTACAAAGTTACGTAATTGCGCTTCCGGAACGACCATGTCGCCGACCAGTTTGATCGTCGAAATTGTATAACGCTCACCTTCGTGAATATTAATCGTGATAAAAATATCTTTCTTGTCCGGAGATATTGCAACCTGAGTTGACTCTACGCGGAAATCAGCAAAACCTCGGTCCATATAGAATGAACGCAAGATCTCGAGGTCACCACTTAACGACTCTTTGGCATAGCGATCGTCCTGTCGAATGAAGGACAACCAGTTTGCTGTATCAAGCTCAAAATCCTGACGAATTTCTTTTTCAGTAAAGTTGTCATTACCGACGATGTTCACTTGACGAATTTTTGCGCGGTCACCTTCTTTAACATCGAGCTTGACGCGTACAGTGTTATTAGGTCGTTCAATAACATCTGCTTTAATAATCACGCCATACTTACCGCGACTAAAATACTGCTCTTTTAGAAATTGTTGGACGTTATCGAGAACAGACCGATCGAAAGTACGACCCTTGGCTAAACCAACGCCACGCAGCGAGTCCATCAGGTCTTCAGTCTTGATGTCTTTATTGCCATCAATAGAAAAAGATTCAATCGACGGCCGCTCTTTCACGACTACAACAAGCGTTGAGTCCTCACGACGCATCTCAACGTTGTCGAAAAGTCCTTGTTGATAAAGGGCACGTATCGCTTCGCGAATTCGACTTTGATCGACCTCATCGCCGATATTAATCGGCAAATAATTGAAGACCGTTCCTTCCGAAATGCGTTGCAAACCCTCAACACGCATATCCCGAACGGTAAAGTCTGCGGCAAGCAATGATTGCACGGGCAGCACCAGAGAGGCTATCGCCACCAGGACTAGCTGACGCAAAAAGCCCTGAGGAAGAACTGAATTTAAACCGAGTTTATTCATTCGTTAATTTGTCTTTGTGCTGCCGACAAGCTAGCTAACCAGCCTGGCGATATCATTGTAAAAAGCAAAAGTCATCAGCAACAGCAGAGCAAAAATGCCTATCTGCTGTCCTACTAACTGTATCCGTTCCGATAGTGGACTGCCCTTGACCCACTCAATTGTCTGAAAGACGATTTGGCCGCCATCAAGCATGGGTACTGGTAACAAATTAATGATTCCCAGACTGATGCTGATTTTGATCAAGAACTCCAGAAAAAATGAGAATCCGGCGGATGCCGAGTCCCCCGCAAACTGCGCGATATTAATCGGCCCACTTATGTTCTTGGATGATACATCACCGGTGGCCATGCTCGCTAACATACTTACTGTAAATCTGGTCAAGGACCAGGTACTTGCCAAGCCTTCACTCAATGCCTCGATTGGGCCGTATTTGCGCACGTACCAGTAATCGCTAAGATCGTTAGCAACACTAATGCCCAATAACCCAACCCGCGTCTCGCCAGCATCTGTCGATTGCAGGGTGACATTGAAACCGACTTCACGTTCATTGCGCAGGGCCACTACAGCAACCGTCTGATCCGGCCGAGATGCCACTATCTGCCTGAGATCGTTGAAGTTTTTTATGCTTTGACCATCAATGCTGATGATTTTGTCACCTACTTCAATGCCTGCTTTGCCAGCTGCCCCGTCTTCGCCCAACGCCCCTACTATTGCTGGCGGCTGCCAGGGCTCGAAGCCCAAACCCTCAAACAAAAGCCCCGGTTCGGTGAGCGGCGCGGTATCGCCCGTTATAACTAGTTCGGTCTGATGCTCCTGCCCGGCGTCATCAACAACTTTAAAATCGATACTCCCATTGCTGATCAACTGGTCCAGCATGGCTAGCAATGCTGACTCCCAGTCTTCGGTTTGCTGATCACCCACTGCGATTATGCGGTCCCCAAAGCGCAGATCCGCCTGAGCCGCATAGCCCCCGGGAGCAATCTCCCCAATTACCGGTCGCATGGTAGGCACGCCATTGGTAAACAGCACGAAATAGGCAATCACCGCGAACAGGAAATTAAACAGGGGGCCTGCCAGCAAAACGGCGATGCGGGCTGGCACGGGTCGTTGATTGAAGGCCCTGCCCTGATCTTCCTCGGGCACTACGCCGTCACGACCATCCAGAAACTTGACGTAGCCGCCTATCGGCAGAGCCGCTATGCAGTATTCCGTCTTGTCCTTGCCCGCAACCTTGGTCCACAGTGGCTTGCCAAAGCCAATCGAAAAACGCAACACCCTCATGCCGCACATGCGGCCCACCAGGTAGTGGCCGAATTCGTGCACGGCGACGAGCACGCTGATCGCAACGATGAAAGCCAGCAAATTGGTCAATACGTCTAGCAAAAGTAGCTTTCCCTATTAAAAATCAGTTATTTACAACTATTTAATGAAATTTAGCGCGCATACGATGCAACAGCGGCTACACATTTTCAATTATTGTGTTGTGTTGACCTGAGTAATGGCCAGCAGTTCCACGCGGACCCCATCCCAAATTTATCACGACCGTCAGTCTGCCAGCCCAAAGATGACCTGTGCCTGAATAGTCAAGGCCACAGATTTAAACATTCAATGCCCAGCGCAAACATTGGAGTCGCCGCCATGATGCTGTCGATGCGATCAAGCACACCTCCGTGCCCGGGAAATAATTTACCGCTATCCTTCATTCCTACATTGCGCTTAAACATGCTGACCGTCAGGTCTCCCACTATGGCAATGGATGCAACGGCCAGACAGAACGGCAGGACTACCAGCATAGACTTGGCCAACCATAGCGATGCGAGTACGGCCATGATCACGACCAGTAACATTCCTCCAAACACACCTTCCCAAGTTTTCCCAGGACTGACGGCCGGCGCAAGCTTGATGCGGCCAAACATTTTTCCGGCGAAAAAACCGCCAAGGTCCGTTAGCCACACAAGTAGCAGCACAAACAACAAAACGGATACACCCAGTTGGTGTAAGAAAACAATTGCGGTGAAAGTCGACACTATGGCTACAAGGCCACCTGCCCAGGTTAGTACACCAGGTATGCGAGTGGGATAGAAGAACAACCAGATAAATGCCGCGAGCCAGCCCGTGCAAGCAACCCAAAATATGCTGGAAACGACAACAGTGCCCGGCATCAAATACCACACAGCCATCATCGCGATACCGACCAAGCTGGTATATACGACACGCGTCAGTATGCTTGTCGCTTGCAAAAATCCAGACCATTCCCAGGCAGCCGCCAACATCAGCGCCGCAATAACGAGCGGCACATATTTAGCCGGCATCACAAACAGAACGATACCAAGCAAGAGCAAGGCAACAATCGCAGTAGAAATTCTTTGCAGTATCATTATTTGGGCTCCGCTTGCTCGCCGGTTCGTCCAAAACGCCTCTGCCTCATTGCATAATGATCGAGCGCCGCATTGAAATTTTGTTCGTTAAAGTCAGGCCACAAACACTCGCAGAAAAAAAGCTCCGTATAGGCAAGATTCCATAATAGAAAATTACTAATTCTTTGCTCTCCACCTGTGCGTATCAGCAAGTCAGGATCGGGAATTCCCTTTAACGCAAGGTACTGCGCAAATAATTCCTCATCAATCGCCGCGTTGCTGACGGTACCATTCGCCACCCCCTCGGCAATTTTCCGTACCGCACGCATGATATCCCAACGACCGCCATAGGCGACCGCAACCAACAGTGTCAGCCCCGTGTTAGTGGCTGTTTTACGTTCAGCGGCAAGCATGCCCTCGACGAGTTCAGCCGACAGTTGTTTCTTGGACCCAATGAATTTGAGTCGCACATTATTTTTATTGAGGTCGTCGACTTCTTTTTGCAAAGATTCGATAAACAAACTCATTAGTTTGCTCACCTCTTCTCTGGGGCGCGACCAGTTTTCACTGCTGAAGGCAAACAGCGTCAAGTAGGAGACGCCATTTTTTGCGGCCAGCTCTACGATCTCACGAACTGACTTAACGCCGGCACGATGCCCGGCATAGCGAGGCATCGCTCTTTTCCGAGCCCATCGCCCATTGCCGTCCATAATTACAGCGATATGCCGAGGAACGACATTCGACTCTGAATCACTAGACGTTGTTCGCGACTCCGAAGTCATTAGGCTGCCCGGAGTATCAAAACTCCATTAACTCTTTTTCTTTTTCAGCCAGAACGCTGTCAACGTCACCGATGTGCTTGTCAGTGAGTCCCTGAATTTCATCTTGCGCGCGATGCTCTACATCTTCGCCAATGAGTTTTTCTTTGAGCAAATCCTTAACATCGCCGAGAGCGTCACGCCGAATATTGCGGATTGCTATACGCGCTCCCTCAGCCTCGTTTCGAACGATGCGAATCATGTCTTTGCGGCGCTCTTCAGTAAGCGGCGGCAATGGCACTCTAATTACAGTACCCGCTGACGCAGGATTGAGTCCCAGATTGGAATTCATAATGGCCTTTTCGATCGGCTGCACCATGTTCTTTTCCCAGGGTGAAATCATTAAGGTTCGAGAATCTTCGACCGATATGTTGGAGACCTGGTTCAGTGGCACTTCACTACCGTAGTAATCAACAGTAATGTGGTCAAGCAAACTGGTATGGGCCCGCCCCGTTCGCAATTTCGTAAGTTCCTGACGAAGGGCCTCAATGCTCTTACCCATCCTGTCATCGGCGTGTTTTTTTATGTCGTTGATCACTAATCTCTCCGAGTATCCTTAAGCGCCTTACCTGCTAACAACAGTTCCAATTTTATCGCCCCGCATTGCACTTACCAACGCGCCTTTTTGAGTAAGGTCAAAAATACGTAAGGGTAAATTATTGTCGCGGCACATAACTATTGCAGTGGCATCCATGACCTTGAGCTTATCCGCCAAGACACGATCGAACGACACCGTCTCGTAGTGCACGGCACCAGGATTGGTCATGGGATCAGAATCAAATACACCATTTACCTTGGTTGCCTTAAGCAATACATCAGCCCCGATTTCAATAGCTCGTAGACTTGCCGCGGTATCTGTCGTGAAAAATGGATTACCGGTTCCGGCCGCGAGAATGACAATTCGTCCTTTTTCAAGGTGACGAATCGCACGACGACGGATGTAATCTTCACTGACTTTGTGGATGCTTAGCGCTGACATGACCCTGGCCTGCACATCAAGCGCTTCGAGGGCATCCTGAAATGCCAGGGAATTCATTACAGTGGCAAGCATACCCATGTAATCACCGGTCACCCGATCCATGCCGGAACGAGCAAGCCCAGCGCCACGAAATATATTGCCAGCACCAATGACAATTGCTATCTCAATGCCCAGTTTATGGGCCTCAGCTACTTCAGCGGCAATTCGCTGAATGACCACGGGCTTGATGCCGTAATCAAGGTCTCCCATCAAAGCCTCGCCACTCAACTTGAGTAGTACGCGACCATACGCTGGTTGAGAATCACTCATCCTGTACGCCTTTGTCCTGTCATCAAAAATGGCTGCCCCGAAAAACGTGAGGCTGCACTGATTTTAGCTTACACGCTGCGGCGTGGAAAAACCTGCCAAATTAGCTTTTGCTTTGCTTGATCTGGGACATTACTTCTTCGGCAAAGTTTTCTTTCTTTTTCTCGATGCCTTCGCCGACTTCATAACGGGTGAACCCAGTAACAGTAGCTTTTGCCTTTTCCAGCAACTTGCCAACAGAAATATCGGGATCCTTTACGAACGGCTGCCCCACGAGCGTGACCTCACCTAGAAACTTGTTGATTCGGCCTTGAACCATTTTCTCGATGATCTCCGCGGGTTTGCCACTCGCTTGCGCTTGTTCTTCAAAAATATGACGTTCGCGCTCCAGCGTATCCGCAGGTACACCTGACGAATCGACGCAAACCGGGTTGCTTGCCGCAATATGCATCGCGACATCACGTGCCAGGTCATCGTCTCCGCCAGTCATAGCAACTACGGCACCAATGCGCGCACCGTGCGTATAGCTGCCGACGCGATCAGTCGATGTAATCCGCGTGAAGCGACGCAGTGAAATATTCTCACCGACCTTCGTCACCAACTCTGTACGAGCCTGCTCAATGGTACGGCCATCGGCCAATTTCTCAGACATGAGTTGCTCGACGGTTTCTGCGGAGCTCTTCAATACAATGTTCGCAGCCTGCTCAGCAAAATCGCCAAAATTATCATCTTTGGCGACAAAGTCTGTTTCAGAATTCACCTCAAGGATTACGGCGTCGTTGCCTTGCTGAACGATGATAATCCTACCATCGGCCGCTACTCGTCCTGCTTTCTTGTCTGCTTTGGCCTGGCCCGACATGCGCAGCTGTTCGATAGCCGCTTCAATATCGCCGTTCGTTTCAACCAGAGCCTTCTTACACTCCATCATGCCAGCGCCAGTGCGCTCGCGGAGTTCTTTCACCATGGATGCACTGATGGACATCTCTAAATTCCTTTATAAATTCGCTTGTGCTTATTGATTATACCGGTCGCGGCAGCAACGACGCGATGCTCTTAAGCATCGCGTCGTAACTCGTTTCGCGAAGACTATTCGCTCTTGTCAGCGTCGTCTTTGGCCGCAGGTTCGGCTTTAACTTCCGCAGCAGCCTTTGGAGCTGATGCTTTCGTGGCCGGCTTCTTCTCAGCCGCAGGCGCTTTCTCTACAACAGGTTCAGCTTCAGCCTTTTTCTTGGCTGGCTCTTTCTTTGCCGCAGGTGCTTTCTCATCCGCCTTATCAGCGGTGTCCGCTGTCGCTTCGCCTTCAGCCGCTTTCTTGGCAGATGGCTTGCGGCGTACCGGTGTCTTCTTGGTTACTTTTTTGCCCGTTTTCTTCTTGGCAGTCGCTTTCTTAGGCTTGCCCTGTTCATCAAGCTCAACGAAATCATCGTTGCCAAGTGCAACTTCAGGTAAAGAAGCCTTACCGTCGAGAACTGCATCAGCAACAAATGATGCATACAACTGCACAGCACGCATCGCATCGTCATTACCAGGAATAACGTAATTAATGCCATCCGGTGCGCAATTGGTATCAACAATTGCAACAACAGGAATGCCCAGCTTGTTAGCTTCGCGAACCGCAATATCTTCGTGATCAACGTCGACCACGAATAATACGTCAGGCACTTTGCCCATGTTCTTGATGCCGCCAAGACTGCGTTCCAGCTTTTCACGCTCACGGGTCAAGCCAAGAATTTCTTTCTTGGTTAGCCGTGTTGCACCAGTATCCTCGGCCATCTGGTCGAGTTCTTTCAAACGTCGAACGGATTGACGGATAGTCTGGAAGTTGGTCAGCATGCCGCCCAGCCAGCGATGGCTAACAAAAGGCATCTCGCAACGTGTAGCATTGACGCGAATGGCCTCGCGAGCTGAACGCTTGGTGCCGACAAACAGTATGCTACCGCCGTCTGCAACCATGGCTTTAATGAAGGCATATGCTTCACGAGCCATTGGCAAGCTCTTTTCGAGGTTAATGATATGAATCTTGTTACGTTCGCCAAAGATGTAGGGTGCCATCTTGGGGTTCCAGTAACGGGTCTGATGACCAAAGTGCACGCCAGCCTCTAGCATCTGGCGCATTGTAATGTCAGCCATGTTATCTCCTTGGGTTAGGCCTCCGTATACCCCGGACCGCAACCCCTTGATTTCTGGGGCACCCAGCGGCCTGTGACGGCATACGTGTGGATTAATTTTCTATAAATTGCCTGAAAGGCGCGCGCTTTATACCATACTGCGTCCTAACCAACAACGGGGGAATTACTCGGAAGCTGAAATGCAGGCCAATCCTGCGCCGTTTCCATTTACAAATTATGAATGCAACTATCAAAACAACGGAAGAACAGGCAAAAATGCGTGTCGCAGGCCGCTTGGCCGCGGACGTACTCGATATGATTGGCGAATACGTGCAACCCGGCGTCTCTACCGACGAACTAAACCAGATTTGCCACGATTTTATGGTGGAATCGCAACAGGTCATCCCCGCACCTCTCAATTACCGCGGCTTTCCGAGGTCAATCTGCACCTCCGTCAATCACGTCGTCTGCCACGGAATACCGGGGGACAAGCGGCTGAAATCCGGCGATATAGTGAATATCGACATTACCGTCATCAAAGATGAGTTTCATGGTGATACGAGCCGTATGTTTACCGTTGGGAAGTCATCGATACAGGCGGATCGCCTGATTCAGGCAGCCTACGACGGAATGTGGCTCGGCATTGAGCAGATAGCACCTGGCAATCGACTTGGGGATATCGGCAACGCGGTTCAACAATTTGTTGAAAAACAAAGATTTTCTGTAGTCAGGGAATATTGCGGCCATGGTATCGGCCGTACTTTCCACGAAGACCCGCAGGTACTGCATTATGGTAAACCAGGGACAGGCATGGTCCTGGAAGAAGGGATGACCATCACCGTCGAGCCCATGATTAATGCCGGCAAACGTAATGTAAAGCTGTTACCGGACGGCTGGACGGTCGTTACCAAGGACCACACCTTGTCAGCGCAGTGGGAACACACCGTACTCGTCACCAAAGACGGGTATGAAGTACTCACTCTCGGGGTTGCCCAGCGCTAGGCCTGGGCACTTCGCAAGTGATGGCCGCATGACCGACAGCACCAAAAACCTCCCGGCCGCCCAGGGCTCGGCGACCCGCGTTTTTGATACGGCCCTGGGCGATACTGAGCCTGGCCAGCTGATGGACTATCGCGAAGCGCTCAAGGCCAGCGATGCCTACCTGGCCGACCAGTTTCGTGAAGGCGTCTCCGTCATCGAGTTGGTACAACAAAGGGCGCAGGTTATCGATCGCCTGCTGGTAAGGCTGTGGGTCCGTCATGCAGGAAAGTTAAGCGGACGAGTGGCTCTTTTGGCTGTCGGGGGCTACGGCAGAGGTGAACTACACCCCTCTTCTGATATCGACATCATGTTGCTACTGCCGGACGACCTGGCAACTGTCGAAGAACACGCGCTGGGCGCTTTTGTCACCGATCTCTGGGACGTCGGCCTTGAAATCGGTCACAGTGTTCGAACAATCAAGCAATGTTTGCAGGAATCTGCTGCCGACGTCACGACTGCAACAACATTGATGGAAGCACGATTGCTGCTCGGGCCGGAACAGCTCTTCAAGACAATGAATGACGCCATACGACCAGAGAACATCTGGCCGGCAGGCGAGTTCTTTAGAGCCAAAATTGATGAACAAAAAATTCGCCACCACCGCTTTGATGATACAGCGTACAACCTGGAGCCCAATGTCAAAGGTAGCCCGGGCGGACTGCGCGATATCCAGATCATAGGCTGGGTGGCAAGCCGTTATCTCGGGGCAAAATCGTTTGACGAACTGGTCAGCAACGGCTTCCTGACCGGCGAACAGCTCGCGGTCCTACACGAAGGCCGTAATTTCCTGTGGCGCATTCGGTTTGGCCTGCATTTAATTACGGGCCGCCGCGAAGATCGTTTACTGTTTGACTACCAGACACGACTCGCCGAAATGCTGGGCTACAAAGATGCCAAGTACACGTTGGCCGTTGAACAGTTGATGCAACGTTATTACCGCACGGTCATGGATTTAAGCCGCATCAATGAAATGTTGTTACAGCTATTCGAAGAATCCATTTTCATGGATCCCAAAGCGCCGGCCCAAAAGCTGAACGAACGATTCGAAGTTCGCAATGGATATCTGCAGCTAATCGACGACCAGGTATTTGCACGCACACCGTCCGCACTACTCGAACTTTTTCACTTGCTGCAGCAGAACCCGGAAATCAGGGGCATTAGTGCCCATACGGTGGCGCTCGTAAAGCAAAACCTGCACTTGATCGATGATCAGTTTCGCAAAGACACCGCTAACCAGGTGTTGTTCCTCAAGATCCTACAAGCATCGCACGGGGTGACGCGGCAACTGAAACGCATGAATGGCTACGGCGTACTGGGGCTTTATATCCCTGCTTTTGGCCGCATCGTCGGGCGCATGCAATATGACCTCTTTCATGTCTACACCGTGGACGAGCACACCTTGTTCGTTGTCAACAATCTGCGTCGTTTTGCATTAACCCGTTTTGATCACGAGTTTCCACATTGCAGTCCATTGATGCAGTCCTTTAAAAAGCCGGAACTCGCTTACCTCGGTGGACTATTCCACGACATAGCCAAAGGTCGCGGTGGCGATCATTCCGAACTCGGCGCGAGCGATGCAGAGTCATTTTGTAAAGAACACGGACTCACCGACGAAGATGCGGAACTCGTCGCCTGGCTTGTAAAGAATCACCTGGCGTTGTCAATGACCGCGCAAAAGAAAGACCTGAGCGACCCGACCGTTATCAATGAGTTTGCAGCACTGGTTGGAGATAAACTTCATCTCGATTACCTGTATGTACTGACCGTTGCGGATGTCAGAGGCACAAACCCAAAATTATGGAACAACTGGAAGGCTACCCTGTTTCAGAATCTGTACGAACTGACCGCCAGGGCACTACGCGAGGGCCTCGACAACCCTATCCGACGCGAACAACTTATTCACGAGGCCCGCTCCACCGCAAGTCAACTACTGCACGATCAAGGTGTGCCGGGGTCAATTGTTGAGACGATCTGGAATCTCGTCAGTGATGAATATTTCCTACGCTACAGCGGCGACGAGATCGCCTGGCACACGGCATTACTTGCAGAGGTCACTGCAAAAGAAGACGCCGGCTTCACTGATGTAAGGCTGCATGAGGACGGAATAACGGCTGTTCTCTATGGCAAACGCTCCCGACACCGCTTCGCGCAAGCCACCGCGGCGCTCGGACAACTTGGTATGACTATTCTGGATGCGCGCATAACGCCTATTGCCAATGGCTGCAGCCTTGATACCTATATTTTCATGGAGCTGGATCGACGTACTGAAGTCGATCAATCTCGACTCGGAGAAATTCGCCGCAGCCTCGAAAGAGTGCTGAACGCCGGCGATAATAAACTGGCCCGGGTGACTCGTCCGCCATCACGAAAGTCAAAAATGTTTAATACCAAATCGGCAATCGACTTCACCGATGATTGGGCCAATAGTCGCACGATCATGGAAATGGTTGCCGCCGACCGCCCCGGATTGCTGAGTGACATCGCAAGCGTATTTACGGGGTTGGGCGTTGATATTGAGAACGCCAAGATACTGACAATTGGTGAACGCGCCGAAGATGTGTTCTATATTACAAACTCGCAAGGCCAGCCACTGGACGAAACCTTGCGGGAACAACTCCGCGACAAACTCATGGCGCGACTCCACAGGAAGTAGAACTTTGAATACCCATATCGACAAATTGTACCCCTACCCGTTTGAACGCCTCGATCAATTGTTCACAGGGGTGCAACCACCCACTGGCAGCAAGCCAATTTCTCTATCCATTGGTGAACCTCGCCACACGCCACCTGGCTTTGTACTCGAAGCGTTCAACAAGGCGCTCGCCGATGGCGCCGCCAGGTACCCGGTGGCTAAAGGATTATCCGAATTGCGCGAGGCTTGCAGCGACTGGGTACAACGCCGTTACGCGGCGCAAATCTGTCCGAACACCGAAGTGCTGCCGGTTAACGGCACCCGTGAAGGCTTGTTTGCATTGGTGCAGACCCTTGTGACGCCGGGGGACAAACCCGTGGTACTAATGCCCAACCCTTTCTACCAGATCTACGAAGGTGCCACGCTGCTGGCCGGCGCCGAACCGGTTTACCTCGATACCACTGCGGCTACCGATTACTTGCCGGATCTTGATTCCGTCAGCGAGGAAACCTGGAAGCGTAGTGCTTTGTTTTTTGTCTGTTCACCGGGCAATCCAACAGGCGCAGTCATGGATGAGACCTATTGGCAGCGCGTACTCGAACTGGCAGATCGCTACGATTTTGTAATCGCAGCAGACGAATGCTATGCAGACATCTATCCGGAAAAAGCGCCTGTTGGCCTCCTTGAAGTTTGCACAAAAATAGGGCGAACGGACTTCAAACGTTGCATTGCTTTTCACAGTTTATCGAAGCGCTCCAATGTTCCCGGCATACGGTCCGGATTCGTTGCCGGAGACCGGGACTTGATGAAGCGATTCCTGGCTTATCGAACCTATCACGGTTGCGCGATGCCTTTCGCGACCCAGATTGCCAGCGTTGCAGCCTGGAACGACGATGCTCACGTTGCTGAAAACTGCAAGTTGTACGGCAAGAAATTTGCGCAAGTTACCCCCATCCTCAAAGAGGTTTTCGAGGTAGATATTCCAGCGGCATCTTTTTATCTCTGGCCATTAATTCCATATGATACGGAAGAATTCACGCGCCGCCTGTACGAAAGCGCCAACGTCATCATCCTGCCTGGCAGTTACCTCAGCCGGACAGGTCCTGCGGGCGACCCGGCGGCAGGTCGTTTACGCATCTCACTGGTTGCCAGTGTTGAAGACTGCGTAACAGCGGCACACGCAATGCGCGATCTCGCCATCGCGATGCGTTGACAGGCGGTACGTGAATCATATGGGTGAGGAGAAATTGATCGAGCTCATTGAGAGCGGCTTTGCGAGACGATCCACCCTGGGTTCAGCGACACAAGAACACGAACTGTGCGCCGCCGTGGAAGCCGCTATTGAATTACTGGACAACGGGCGAGCCCGAGTTGCCGAGCAAATCAACGGTGAATGGCGAGTCAATCAGTGGCTCAAAAAAGCCGTTTTACTCAGCTTTCGTCTGAACGGCAATAAGCTTATCGAAGGCGCAACCAGTAATTTTTACGACAAAGTGCCTCTCAAATATACGGACTACACGCAGGAGGATTTTCGTGCGTCAGGCGTACGCGTTGTGCCCGAGGCAATCGTCAGGCGAGGTGCCTATGTCGCACCGGACGTCATATTGATGCCAAGTTACGTCAACATAGGCGCGAACATCGGTAGCGGAACCATGGTGGATACGTGGGCAACCGTAGGCAGCTGTGCCCAAATCGGCAAGAATGTACACCTTTCCGGCGGTGTCGGCGTTGGCGGAGTACTGGAGCCAGTCCAGGCAAAACCCACTATAATTGAAGACGATTGCTTCATCGGTGCCCGCTCGGAGATTGTTGAAGGAGTCATCGTTGAACAGGGATCAGTCATTTCAATGGGCGTCTTTCTTGGTCAAAGCACCCGAATTTATCACCGGGAAAGCAGCACAATCAGTTATGGCAGAGTTCCGGCCGGATCTGTCGTCGTACCAGGAAGCCTGCCTTCGACAGATGGCACCCATTCATTGTATTGTGCAGTGATTGTCAAACAAGTTGACGCGCGAACGAGATCGAGGATCGGTCTCAATGAGATATTGAGGACAGCTGAACTGGCGGATTAGAAGGAATTTTCCGTGGACTGATTCGTCGAGCCTTTCTTGGAGCATTCACAACAAGGGTCGCCACATTGCTAACACTTTACGGAATACCGAGTTGCGACACCTGTCGTAATGCAAGGAAATGGCTTGATCAACATGCCGTTGAGCACCGCTTTCATGATTTGCGGGTTGATGGGCTCGACATTCAGATGCTGGAGCGCTGGAGTGATCGACTGGACTGGAAAAAAATATTGAATACGCGCAGCTTGACGTGGCGCAAAGTGCCCGAAGCTGACCGTGAAAACATGAGTCGCAACCGCGCATTTGCAACGATGATAGAGCGACCCACTCTAGTGAAACGGCCGATTTTGGAAAGCAAGAAACTGATAGCAGTGGGTTACTCGCCTGAGCGCTATGCTGAAATATTCAAATCCCACTAACCGAAGCGTCCCGTAATGTAGTCTTCAGTCAGCTTGTGTTGCGGGTTCGTAAAAACCTTGTCCGTATCGTCAATCTCAATCAACTTGCCCATATGAAAATAGGCAGTGCGCTGTGACATGCGAGCTGCCTGCTGCATAGAATGAGTGACAATTACGATCGCATAATTTTCGGACAACTCATCAATCAAATCCTCTACTCTAGCCGTCGCGATAGGATCCAGCGCGGAACAGGGTTCGTCCATCAGAATCACTTCCGGGTTTACAGCGATCGTACGCGCAATGCAGAGCCGCTGTTGCTGCCCGCCAGATAACCCCGTGCCGGGATTATTGAGACGATCTTTGACTTCCTGTAGCAAGCCAGCGCGCTCCAGACTTGTGTAAACAATTTCGTCCAGCTCCGCCCGGTTTGCAGCAAGGCCGTGAATGCGAGGGCCATAAGCCACATTGTCATAAATGCTTTTCGGAAATGGATTGGCCTTCTGAAAAACCATGCCAACTCTCGCCCGCAAGGCGACCGGATCAAGGTCACGACTGTTTATGTCTTGGCCATCAAGAGTTATCAAGCCTGTTACCTTGGCTATTTCAATACTGTCATTCATCCTGTTAAGACAGCGCAGAAAGGTCGACTTGCCGCAACCAGAAGGCCCAATTAGTGCCAGAACCTGATTTTTCTGAATTTCGATACTGACATCCTGAATAGCATGATTATCGCCATACCAAACATTTACATTATCAGCGACCATGAAAGCCTCATGTCCAGGCTTGACCGCTTTGCCAACAGGCTTGTCAGAATTTGTGTCGTCCATTGAATTACCATTCATTTAAATATTTACCGTTAAGGGTCTAGTCGAACCTGTTCCTGATTTCACAGGTTCCTCCAAAGTAATCACTATTCTCACCAGCGCTTTTCGAAACGCTTACGCATTAATACGGCGGCCAGATTCATTAACAGCAGAAACGCGAGTAATACAATAATCGCGGCCGAAGTACGTTCTGCAAATGCGCGCTCAGGACTATCGGCCCACAGATAAATTTGCACCGGTAATGCTGTTGCCGGATCAGTCACGCTACCTGGAACATCGACAATAAATGCGACCATGCCAATCATCAATAACGGTGCGGTCTCTCCGAGGGAGCGAGCCATACCAATTATGGCACCTGTCAGCATGCCTGGCATCGCAAGCGGTAAAACATGATGGAACACTACCTGCATCCGGGAAGCCCCAAGACCGAAGGCCGCCTCCTTGATTGACGGCGGTACGGCTTGAATGGCGGCTCGCGAAGCGATAATAATCACCGGCAGCGTCAACAACGAAAGGACCAACCCACCAACCAGTGGAGCCGACCTTGGTAACGACATCCAGTTTATGAAAACAGCAAGGCCGAGTAGCCCAAAGACAATAGATGGAACGGCGGCCAGATTATTGATATTAACTTCGATCAAGTCCGACCAACGATTCCTGGGCGCAAATTCTTCCAGGTAAATAGCCGCAGCCACTCCCAATGGAAACGCCAGTGCTATGGTTACTAGCAACATATAGAACGTACCCATAAGCGCACCTCTGATGCCCGCCAGCTCTGGTTCGCGCGAATCACCATTGGTAAACAAGGCCGTGTTAAATTTCTTTTCGAGTCGCCCTGCTGCAAGCAATTCATCTATCCATAAAAGTTGCAGGTCACTGACCGTACGCAAGTCTTGTGGCACATCTCGATTTATATTGCCCTTGATCACCATGTCCACATTAGCCGACGCAGACAGCCAGACAGTTTGGGTACTACCAAGCAAAGTCGGATCTGCCGCTAACATATCCTTGACGTCGTAAGATGCGCTGACACTAAGCAAACTGCTCAGTTGGCGTCGTTCGCGCCGGTCCGTTACGTCCGGAAACAACGACCGCAGTGAATCGCGTACCACCGCTTCATAATCGGCATTGGGATCTACGTCACCGTCCGGTGCCAGTGCCGTGCGATCAAAATTTATTTCCAGAGAGATCATAGTTTGCTGAAATGCAGAAGTACCCTGACTGACAAGATTGACAAAAAATATAGCCAGAAAAGCCAAGCCGGTGAAAGTCGCTGCTATACCGGCCGCCTTGAAGCGACGTTCCTTTGCATAGCGACGCTTGAGACTGGCCTCAACGCGATGTCGTGTCGTTTGCCCGAGATTTGAATTCATCATACTTACTCGTATTGCTCTCTGTATTTACGAACGATCACCAAACCAATCAGATTTAATCCCAGGGTTACCACAAACAAAACCAACCCCAGTGCAAAAGCAGCCAACGTTTTCGGGCTATCAAATTCCTGGTCGCCGACCAGCAACGTCACAATCTGCACCGTCACCGTAGTCACTGCGCTAAACGGGTTCGCAGTAAGATTTGCTGAAAGCCCTGCAGCCATTACGACGATCATCGTTTCGCCGATGGCACGTGAAACCGCCAACATCAAACCACCCACGATTCCCGGTAATGCCGCTGGCAAGATCACTTGTTTAATGGTTTCGGATTTTGTCGAACCCAAGCCCAGCGCGCCGTCCCGCATTGCTCTGGGCACCGCATTGATAGCATCATCGGATAGCGACGAGACCAGCGGGATGATCATGACCCCCATCACCAATCCCGCGGCAAGAGCACTTTCCGACGCCACATCGAATCCAAGCGCTGTACCGGTCGCACGAACCGCCGGGGCAACCGTTAGTGCCGCAAAGAAGCCATAGACAACTGTCGGTATACCAGCAAGAATTTCCAGCAACGGTTTGGCAGTAGCACGAAAACTTTGCGACGAGTATTCAGCCAGATATATGGCAGTCATCAATCCGACCGGCGCAGCAATCGTCATCGCTATTACTGTAATAAGCAGAGTCCCCGCGAACAGCGGAACAGCACCGAAGCTACCCGACGAACCAACCTGGTCTGGACGAATGGCTGTTTGCGGACTCCAGTTCAAGCCGAATAGAAAATCCGTTATCGGAACCTGATGGAAGAAGCGCATCGCCTCGAACACCATCGATAAAACAATGCCAATCGTCGTAAGAACCGCAATGCTCGATGCCAAAATCAGGAGCTTTTGAATAACAGACTCTACGCCGTTACGGGCTCTAAAAATCGGCGTTATTTTTGATCGACTTAATAACAAACCGAGGATCGACAACGAAATACAAGAAACCGACATCAACTGGCGACTGGCCACCTGGTAGTCTGCAAGAATTTGCGCAGCAGCAACCACATCTTGGTCGGCACCGGCGGTGGAGAAATAGCCCGCGGCAAGGTTTTCAATATTATTAATTAGTAGATTTAGATCACCGCTCGGAAGGGACCGCAAATTGTCAGGCAATCCCTGAACCACCATTGCAATGACCACTCTGGGTTCTGCCAGTAACCATAACAAGGCGAGCGCCATGGCCGGCAACAAACACCAAATTACGCTGTAAAAGCCGTAATATCCCGGCAAAGAATGCAGATTCTTGCTATTTGCACGGCCACCGACTGCCACCAGTGCTCGCGAACGCCCTGCATAAAAAGCTGCACACGCCAACGCAATAAGGACAAGCAGTAGGGTTACCGGTTCCATGAATAAGATTGCCTGCTGTAATACAAGTGAAAAAAGCCGCGCCGCCCTTGGTTCAAGGACGGCGCCGCTTATTGACCCAGTTTATTTTACGGTATCCTGAGCTAAATAGGTGACAAGCTACGAACAGCGGCACCGACAGACTTACGCTCAGTCGCAGGCATCGGGATCAGGCCGCGATCCGACAAGTATCCTTCGTCACCCCAGGCCTTTTCACTCGTGAACTCGTTAATGTACTCGCGCAGACCTGGAATCAAGTCTACATGAGCCTTCTTAACGTAAAAGAACAGAGGGCGAGACACCGGATAGCTGCCGTCTGCAATCGCGTCGAATGACGGCTCAACACCATCGATACTGGCACCCTGAATCTTTTCCATATTCTGATCAAGATAGCTAAACCCGAATATACCCAGAGCCGCCGGGTTGGCTTCCAATTTCTGCACGATCAGATTGTCGTTTTCACCAGCTTCGATAAATGCACCGTCTTCACGAAGCGTCTGACAGGTCGCTTTGAACAGTGCTTCATTTGACGATTTCAATACCTTGATCGACGGAATTTCCTGGCAACCACCATCCATCGCTAACTCTACGAATGCGTCGCGTGTTCCAGAAGTCGGAGGAGGACCAAGCACTTCAATTCGCGTAGCAGGCAATGATGGGTCTATTTCGCTCCAGAGCTTGTACGGATTCGGTCGCAACTCACCATCTTTGGCCGAAGGCACGTTCTTGGCCAGAGCCAGGAAAAGTTCCTTACGCGTCAGATGCATGAGCGCACTCTTCTTGGAGTTGGCAATCACAATGCCGTCGTAGCCGATTTTCACTTCGACAATCTCATCAATACCTTTCGCGGCGCAATTATCGATCTCTGATTGTTTAATAGCCCGCGATGCGTTGGCAATATCCGGGAAGTTCACACCGATACCATCGCAAAATAATTTCAGTCCGCCACCAGAGCCGGTTGACTCAACTTTGGGCGTCTTAAATCCGGTACCGCGACCAAAGCGCTCGGCAACTACAGTAGCGAACGGATAGACAGTCGATGAACCGACTATATAGATGTAATCACGACCGGACTGTGCGTTGGCCGTAGACGACAGGCCAAAAACCAAAGCCATGCCAAGCAGTGCTATTGTTGATATGCTTTTCTTCACAACTAGTTTTCCTCTTTGTTTATTGATTTCATAGCAGGCAGTTTAGCGCCCAATTGTTTCGGAATTATTGCATCCCTCTAACAATAGTAGCTTTCTATCATTTGCGGAGAATTTCCTATTTCTGTTATTTTTCATAGACTTAAAGAAACCAATAGTGAATGACAGCATTAATTCGTAATAATGACTCTCATCCTGCGGTGCAGTTAACCAAGGAGTTGATGCGGCGCTCGTCAATCACACCGAATGACGACGGTTGTCAGGAGCTATTGGCTGTACGCTTGCGACCACTGGGATTCGCGGTCGAAGATTTCTCCAGAGATGGAGTATCGAATACCTGGGCGATCACGGAAGGAAACGGGCCCGTCTTTTGTTTTGCGGGACATACCGATGTCGTGCCAACGGGACCCACCGCTGATTGGACCTCAGACCCATTTGTCCCAACTGTACGCAATGGAAACCTGTTCGGACGAGGCGCTGCAGACATGAAAAGCGGTCTTGCAGCAATGATCGTAGCCGCAGAGACCTTCCTGACAACCTACCCGCGCTTTGAGGGTCGCCTGGCCTTCTTGATCACCAGTGATGAGGAAGGCGACGCGATCAGCGGAACTCGGCACGTCGTCAAACAACTTACTGCTCGTGGCCAGCACATCAACTGGTGCGTCATTGGCGAACCGTCGAGCCAGATATTACTGGGCGACACCGTTCGCATCGGAAGACGAGGTTCGTTAAACGGAATAATCACCGTCACTGGCATTCAGGGTCATGCCGCATTCCCACAACTGGCTGACAATCCCATCCACCGTTTCGGTCCCGCGCTTGCCGCACTTTGTGACAAACAGTGGGACAACGGCAACCGGGATTTTCCACCATCCAGTCTGCAAGTGTTAGATCTGCAAAGCGGCGCCGGTGCCGCCAACGTCATTCCAGGAAAGCTTATTGCCCGCCTCAATATTCGTTATTCCACCCAGTGGCATTACAAAGAACTGCAACAGGAAATCGAGAAGCTGCTGAACCAATATGAACTAAATTACAAAATTGAGTGGCAACTCTCTGGAGAGCCCTTTCTGACTAAACCGGGCATATTGACAGAAGCGGTCTCGACAGCCCTGACGGAAATAACAGGTCAGCCACCGGAGCAATCAACTGGGGGTGGCACCTCGGATGGGCGCTTCATTTCCAAGATGGGGACTGAGGTTATAGAGCTCGGACCGATCAACAAGACAATTCATAAAGTCGATGAATTTGTTCGGGTTGAGGATATTGCAGCGTTGTGCGCGATGTACTACCGCACGATGGAATTGATCTTCAATGTCAAATCATGACCGCTTGCGATTGAGATTCCACCAGACACCAAACACACCAATAGTCGAAAGCAGAATAAGAACCCAGGCCGGCATACTCAGCCCAAGAAAGAGCCAGTGCACTTCCGCACACTCACCAGATCCGGAAAAAATCGTGCCCAAAGCGTCCGCAAGCGGAAAAGTCTGCATGATGTAATCGTAGCCCGGACCACAGGCCGGAACCGAATCCGCAGGCAAATTCTGTAGCCAGATGTGACGCGCAGAAATACTGACGCCCGCGCCGGCTGTGGCCAATATCAGGAACGCATAAACACGCCGGCCCCAACTTTCGGGGTTTTGCAGAACCGCGGCAAGAAATACAAAAATCAACGTTACAAGCGACATACGTTGTAAAACACACAAAGGGCAAGGATCAATCCCTAGTTTGTGCTGCGCAAATAACGCATACGAGATCATTGCTATGCAGGCGACTAGCGCCGCCAGGTTACCGGTTCGCTGGTTAATATTCTTCATGCCGCTCGCTATTCCTTTTATTTCTTGGTTTGCGAAGTGCAGCGGGATCTAACTGTCCGTATCCAGGTTTTTTTCTGACTTACTTTGGCGCTTCGACACCCGACGTACCTGACTTATTTGCTTTCAGAGTATGACGAACATCACGCCCCTGAACCATATAAATTACATATTCGCAGATATTTTTCGCGTGGTCACCAATTCGTTCCAACGCACGAGCCGCCCAGGTAACATTCATGACCCGATTGATGCTTCTCGGGTCTTCCATCATGAAGGTAATGCACTGGCGAGCGATAGCTTCGTATTCCTGGTCTGCGATCTCGTCTTCTGGCACAACCGCCAGAGCGGCGTCGACGTCCAGGCGACTAAAAGCATCCATCGCATCCCTCAGCATGCGCAAAACGTGGTTACCAAGATTCTTTACTTCCCTGTAGGAATCACTGGGACGATCCATGCCAGCCAACTTCGAGGCAAGGAAACCAATTTTCTCTGCCTCATCACCAACTCGTTCCAGATCGGTAATGGTCTTGATAATTGCCACGATAAGGCGCAGGTCACTGGCCGCCGGGGCTCGTGTGGCCAGTATTCGGCTACATTCTTCATCGATGTTAACTTCATAACGATTAACCTTGTAATCGTCATGAGCCACTCTTAGACCCAGCTCGCTGTCCCCAGTAACCAATGCCGTGATGGCATCGGCCAACTGGGTTTCAACAAGTCCGCCCATCTCAAGCACATGATTGCGAAGATCCTCGAGATCCTTGTTATAGCGACGCGAAATGTGATGCGTCAGATCAGTGGATTTCATCATTTCTCATACTCTCCGATGCGCGGTGGCGCTAGCTATGCACAATATCAAGTATTTAGAACTTAAATTCAATATCGAGCTGGTAACGCGAATAATCGTGTTTATTTAACAGCACTTCGGTATCAGACAGAATATAAGTCAGACCAAGGGCAACATTATTGCGCAGTACATACTTACCCTTGAAAAAGTGACCTTTGACGTCAGTACCGCCGCCACCAAAGTCCGAGTCGTTGAACGTACCGATAAGCGCGTCTGCCTCGATATCATGGTATGCCCACGAAACCTGACTCTCACCGGGGTTTTTAGCGGAACCAAGGGCAACACCAAAAGAATACGCTGAATCCTGCTGGTCAACTTCAGTATTACGAACCCAGTCTGCAAATACTGTCAAAGGCAAATCGGCAACTTCTGTTTTGTATTCAACCGATCCTTCAAGTTCACGGTAGTCATACATGTAACGACCGTTAGCATCAACCGAGTTCCCTCTTGGAAAAGCGTTATAGAACGGGAGGTTGCCAACAGTATTGGAATAGTCATAAAGACCTACGCCAGCCGTCAGTTTGCCTGGGCCAACATCCAGATTGACACCACCCTGGGCACCCATCAACGTCGAGTTATCGGCCGCGCTGCGCTCTGAAACGAGAAAACTGATGGCGTTGGCAAAAAATATCCCTGACTTGTACTGCAGAGCCAAGCCTTCCGGGTTCAAATCGCCGTCCCACATCACTGAGTTCTTGCCCGCGATAAATAATGGATTTTTCATCTTACCGGCGAAGACGTGCAGGTTTTCCAAGGCGGTCCAATCAACATAAGCCAGCTCCATGCCGAAATCCTTGCTTGAAAAGCCATTTCCAAACGTCTGGTTTCTCGATACCGGGTCATACGCGCCAGAGGCCAGACCGATAACAACCTTTAAGTCGTCATTGAGTTTCGCAGAAAAACCGACCCGAGCCCTGTAGCGAGCGCGATCGCGATTTGCCACATCCTGCTCATCAATGCCCTCGTAGCGAAGGCGAAGGTCACCGGACCAGACCATGCTGTCAGCCCAGCTGCCCGCACCCTCATCCGCCGATGCGACCAGGGGGGTCGATATTGTGACTAAAGCCACGGAAACAACACTAAATACACGCGTCAATATTGAGCGATTCACATTACTACTCCTGAAAATACTGCTATTAATTATTTGGAATTCTGTTCTGCCGAGCATAATAGTTGGCAAAGATTTCAGAATTGTTACAAATGCTGAGTAGTTTCAATCCGAACTGGCGGCCGCCGAAACCAACCGCTTGGCCGGAAAATAGCAGCTGACAGAGGTACCCTTACCCAACTCGCTTTCGATCGAGAGCTTGCCCTCATGCCGACCGACGATGTATTTGACGATGGCCAAACCCAGGCCAACCCCTCCGCTGGTACTGCCGCGGCCCTGGTCAACCCGAAAGAAGCGCTCCGTCAGACGCGGCAGGTATTGCTTCGGAACGCCCTCGCCACTGTCCGCAACCTGTAGAACAGCCCCATCATCATTGCGCCGCCAGCTAATGCGAATATCATTGTCCTTCGGTGTGTGCCTTAAGGCATTGGAGAGCAGGTTAACGATTACCGAGTCAATTTCGTTCGAGTCACCCAGCAATCGGACGTCGGAAGCGCAATCTACCTTAATTGGGGACAATCTCGATTCATCCTGCAAAGACTCCGTCGCAGAATTTATCAGACCGCAGACATCTATTTCGTGGGTCGCCGCAGCTATGCCGCGAGTTTCAAGTTGTGACAATTCAAGCAGGCCGTTAACAATCGTATTCATGCGCACCGACTGCATTTGCATTTGCAAAAGCGGTTGCCCCCAGGCCTCCGGGACAGAAGGATCGTCAACCAAACCTTCCAGATAGCCGGTGATAACGGTTAGCGGCGTGCGCAATTCATGTGACGCATTGGCCACGAAATCCCGACGCATCTTTGTAAGCCGCTGCCGGTCAGTAATATCTCGGGCAAGCAACAGTCGCTGCCCTCCTCCGTACGGCAACAATTGACAGGAGAGCAATACATCATCAATAACCGGCGAAGCAATTTCGATGGGCTGACTTTGATTGGCTGACTTCAGGTATTGGACGAACCTTGGGCTACGAATAAAATTATTGATCCGCTGCCCCCTGTCTTGACGCGACTTGATGCCTATCAATTTTTCCGCGGCCGCATTACAAAATTGAATTTCACCATATTCGTTCAGTAACACGGCACTGTCTGGCATCGCGTCCGTAGATTTTCTTATTTCTTTTAGCAGCGACCGGTAACGACGCTTGTGCCAAAGATTTCTCTGCCGTAGATAGTGAGCTTTTGAAAATATCTGTGACCAGGCATCATCACCCTCGGGAAGTGAGTTTAAGTCCCAATGAGTCATAAAGCGGTCTAGCCGGTATAGTTTTTGCAGATTCCACGCAATCGCCAAAAGGGCACCAACCAGCGCGCCACCTACAGGGCTACCGTAATACCAACCCAGCGCCGTCGCGATTATCAGTAGAAACAGTAATTGGGCAATCGTCTTTTTCAAAATGGCAACTCAGTCAGACTGGGTGGAAAACCGGTAGCCGGCACCGCGAACCGTTTGAATATAGTGTTCGATACCGAAACGCGCTAGAGACTTCCGCAAACGCGTTACATGCACGTCTACTGTTCTTTCCTCGACGTAGACATTGCCGCCCCATACTCTGTCGAGTAATTGGGCGCGGCTATATACGCGCTCCGGATGGGTCATCAAAAACTGCAGCAACTTGTATTCTTTTGGACCGAAGCTCACTTCATTGCCGTTGATCAAGACCCTGTGAGCCACTGGATCCAGTGCCAGCAGGCCCTGTTCATGCGAGTCCGTAGTGGTTGTCGTCGAGCGTCGCAAAACTGCGTTGATACGCGCTATCAACTCCCGGGATGAAAACGGCTTGGTAACGTAATCGTCTGCACCACCTTCAAGACCAAGCACTTTGTCCTGCTCGGATGCCTTGGCTGTCAGCATAATTATGGACAAGTCCTGAGTTTCTGGTGCCCGCTTGATCAGGCGGGTCAGCTCGAGCCCGCTCATGTCGGGCAACATCCAGTCAACAATCAAAAGATCCGGACGATCATCGGCCAGAACTATCCGGGCATCCTTGCAGTTACCCGCCTCCAGAACACTGAACCCTGCTCGCGTCAGATGAAATGCAATCATCTCCCGAATGGGAGCCTCATCCTCTACAACAAGTATTTTCGCCGCCGCCATAAATCCTGTCCTGACTCGCGTGATCGTCTAGCTGGTCAATTTGGGGACTCGGACCCGTGTCCGTGTAGTCGCCTTAGTAGAGCAGACAATTATTACACTTTTGTTAACCGATTTGAGACTTGGGTTTATCTGCAACCTTGTTGCGCAGATACGCGGGTTCCAACAAATGAGGTTCGATAGCGCGGCTCAGCTCCCAATCTCGAGCGCCCAGTTGCAGCAAGTAACGAGCACGTGGATGGTGAATATCTGAAATACGTTCGATGGCATCGGCATTGGCCGCCACCAGATTGGGCAACACGCTCCAGCCTGCCCCTGCCGCTATCCATCGCGAGCCCTCAGCTTCAACGAACTCGGCAATTTGTTGCGGGCCCTGCAGATGCTCTGCCGCGACTGCCGCCGGCAAGCCATCTTCGTTCCGCCTAAAACAACCGAGGTAGGCCTCTCCCATCCGGGCATCCTGGGTTACAGCAACCTGCAACGCATTCTCAATGGCCATGACCTCGGCGGCAACAGCTTCCAGGGACGATACCGGCACAATTTTCAGGCCTGATGCGTAGGCCAGCCCCTGCACCAGCGAGGCAGCAATCCGCAAACCGATAAATGAACCAGGGCCGTTGCCAAGGACAATGGTATCGAGATCCTTTAATCGCAGGTTAGCCTCGGCCAACATTTCAGTAACAGCAGGAATCAGTATCCGAGTATGCGCGCGCGCCTCGACATGATGCCGCTCAAAAACTGCGTCACCGTCCTGCACCGCAAGCGTACAGGCATCACTGGTCGTATCAATTGCGAGCATCTTCATAGGGTTAATTATCCCTGTTTTCTTCGCGCCGTGCCTCATGCTGTTTAAAAAACTCTCGAACTTCAGCAATAGACTCGGTTCGCCGCATCGGCAATAAGCTCTTCAGGAATAACGCGCCGTAACTCTTGGAGGTAAGCCGCGGGTCGCACAGGACAATCACACCAAAGTCTTCCCAGTCACGCAGCAATCGTCCGGCGCCCTGTTTCAACGCCAACACGGCCTGTGGCAACTGGTGATCGGCAAAACCATTGCCGCCCTGGCGCCGGATATACTCCAGCCTCGCCATCATCAGCGGATCGGCGGGGGAGGCAAACGGTAATTTATCGATAGCAACAATTGTCAGTGCCTGCCCGCGCACATCAACGCCTTCCCAAAAACTGCCGGTACCGAGCAACACCGCGTTACCGTGTTCGCGAAAGCGTCGCAGCAATTCGTCCCGCGGCACTTGCCCCTG
>JAHEFE010000061.1 GCA_024640365.1 Woeseiaceae bacterium
CCATCCTCAGCTTCGGGCTCGGCATGTTTGGCTCGATTGCCCTCCTGCCACTGCTCACACAAACATTGATTGGCTATCCGGCCGACCAGGCCGGTGAACTATTTATTCCTCGAGGTATAGCCAGCGGCATTTCCATGCTATTGGTGGGAAGCGTGCTCATGCGCTTCATTGATCCTCGCCGTCTGATTACTACCGGATTGCTTATTGCCGCGGTCGGCACGGCCGTAATGTCCAACTACTCGCTCGGCGTCGATCGTTGGGCTCTCATCTGGCCCGGTATCATTCAGGGTATAGGTATGGGTCTGGTGTTCGTGCCGTTGTCTACTATTGCCTACGACGGCTTGCCAGCGCATAAAACGGATGAAGCTGCAGGGCTATACGGCTTGATGCGTAGCCTCGGATCGTCCGTTGGCATCGCAATATCGAGTGCGTTACTGGTCCGGCAGGCTACGGTGCACAGGGCACTCTTAAGCGAACAAATCACCCCGTACAATCCCGCCCTCGCTGACTGGCTTGCAGCGCGGGGCCTCGACCTAAGTGACCCAACCGCTATGAGCAGCGTCGCCGGTGAAATCAGCCGTCAGGCACAAATGCTCGCCTTTATCGACATTTTCTGGTTTCTTGCTTGCAGTTTTGTCGCACTAATCCCACTCACACTGTTGATGCACAAGCCAGCGATGCGCAGCGGACCGCCGACAGCCCATTAGACCTCGGCCCTGCTGTATTGCTTTCTTTAACGCCAAAAATACTCCGCAACCAGAGGGCGGTGATCTGACATCTGGCTAGAGGTCTTGGGCTCCAATTTGTAGAGCTCAAGCTTTGCAGGGGACATGTCCTCCGTATCCAGAACAAAGCCCCTGCGTAACTCTAGTGCGTGGGGCTCATATAGTTGAAAGTCTAAAACGTTGGACGAAAATGGAGTCCCACGCCCATCCCATGTCCAGTTCGTCGAGCCATCGAGATGATAGAGTTCGGCAGGGATCAAGCCCGCATGCGGCATGCCATAGGGCCCGGCGAGAGTTATGAGCGGAGATCCGCCATTAACAAGGTTCAGGTCACCCGAAAGGATAATCCCATCCACCGTTATGCGCTCAAGAACCCGGCGAACGAGTTCGCGAATTTCCCGCACCTCAATGCGGCGTCGCACTTCCTGCCAACTTTCGGGCTCATCGCCGCAACATTGCAGGTCGAAGGCCACTACTAACAACTTTCTCTTGTCACTGAGAATCACAGCCCCGTTTACGGGAATACCGTTGGTGAGGCTCTGCATAAGTAGGGGACGGAGTTCCGACGGTATACGGTCCAGCAAGATTGTTTGATCCTCGTCCGGATACGGAATAATTGATGAAAACTCGGCCAGTGACCTCTGCGGTGCCCGGCTGGCGATCACCACTCGTTGCCGCCCACCGCTCTGACCAAAATCGATATGCCACGCGTCAGCATCACCAAGTGCCACGTCAGTAAGAAGCTCACTTAACTGTTCAGCGCTATCCGCCGGCTTAACTTCGTCCAGCAGGAGGATATCGGGTTCAGCAAGTTGTAACAGACTCCGAAAGGCATTGCGGTCCGTTACGAAGGCGTCCTCCGACACGTTCCATGAAAACACCGTAAAACCCTCGTCCAGATCAACAGAGTCACGACCCATAACCGGTGCGCTGGCAACTAATGTGGCGCACGTTATACATACAGCTCTCAGAATATAATTCATCTCTACAGTCTACTAAATCGTTGACTGAAATGCGTTATTCCATCATGGACAGACCTAACGTCGACTTTTCTTGCATCCAAAACGTGTCGAGATTCATCTTTAAGGTAAGAACGTAATTTTATAGGGGGAAAGATTCATGCAAGCCATAACAAGCAAACTCACACAGTGGCTCATCAGTTCCAGCGACGGCCGGCTCAAAGCGGGCTGGCGTATTCTATTGTTCTTTGTGCTATTTGCTGTCATCACCGCGACCGGCATGATTGGTATCCGAGCCATTCTTGGCGCATTGAAAAAACTATCCAATCTGCAGTTTTCTATTCTTGCAGGCAGTGCGACGCTTGCAGTTATGATCGCCAGAAAATATCTCGACAAGAAATCATTTGCCTCACTGGGTGTGCGTTTCGACAAATATGCCTTCCTCGACATTGTGTCAGGTGTCGTAAACAGCGCATTGGTAATGGCCGGCGTTTATGCAGTTATGCTGTGGGCTAATCTCATAGAGTTCCGGGGATTTACGTGGTGGGCAGAAGAAGGCGCCGCAAATACGGGTCTGCGTATGGCGGCAGTCCCCATTGTGCTTGGCGTTTTCTATCAACTGGTCATTGTCGCCTGGTGGGAAGAGCTTGTCTTCCGCGGCTACTTTTTTCAAAACCTGGTTGAGGGAACCAACCTGAAATGGGCCATCGTTGTTTCTTCGCTCATTTTCGGTTTTGGACACGGCATTAATCCCAATGCGACCATTCTTTCAAGCGTATTGATTGTTCTGATTACACCGCAGTTGATTTACGCCTATTTGAAGACCGGGGAACTATGGTTGCCTATGGGCCTGCACCTGGGATGGAATTTTTTCCAGGCATCGGTATTCGGCTTCGCCGCGAGTGGCCAGGCGTCCCCAAGTATGATTGCTCAGTCGCCCATCGGGCCCGAGTGGCTTAGCGGTGGATCTTTCGGCGCCGAAGGCAGCATATTGATCATCCCGTTCACAGCCATGTCATATTTACTCGTTCACTACTGGGTTCGCGCAACCCGCGCGCCGGGGCAAAGAATGTTCGAAATCGTTGCGCAAGACGAGACCGAAGTTGCCGATACGCAATCGCAGCGTAGGCGAGGCGCGACCGCGATGGCAGCTGCTTGAGACGGTGCAACAAGCGCCGCGCCCGTGCTATTTGAATGGGCCGGCGTTTCATCATCTGTAAAAAGACAAGACGAACTATCATTCCCGTGGCATCGTGCAGGTTACCGGCGCCAATCAGCCGATTCTGCCGAGCACGAGGACATTATGAGTAACGACTACCCTGGAAAAAAGACAAGAGCCGTTCTGGAAAGAGGTATTCCCCTCTTTAGAAACGGATTGAAATTTGAATCCGAAATGGAAAAAGCCGGTCATCGTGGTTTTCGTACGACTCGCCAGATTGTCATTGACAAGGCCGAAGGTGATTTCATCTGGGATATGGATGGTAAACGCTTTATTGATTTCCAAAATGGCTGGGCCACCAACCCTGTTGGCAACGCGCATCCGGAAGTCGTTGCCGCGGTGAACGACGCACATCGTCGCTATGGATTTCACTACGATCATCCGTTGCGTTACGAACTGGCGGAAAAGCTTATTGAAATAATGCCCGATAAGTCACTTACCCGATTCAACTATGAGGTCTCGGGAACAGAAGCAGCAGAAGCTGCCGTACATCTTGCTCTGACCCATATGAAGCGGCGCTACATCATTACGTTCAGTTCCAGTTACCACGGAATGGGGCTGGCTACTAAGTTGATCAGCGGATACGACGGCGCCAAAAACCGATACCTCGAAGCATGGACCGGCGGTGTACTGCGTGCGCCCTATCCATACAGCGATAATATTCCCGCCAACATGACCCAGGAGCAGTACGTCGACTATTGCCTGTGGTACATGGACAACCATATACCGAACAGCATGGTTCCCAGGGACAACATCGCGGCCGTCCTGGTTGAGCCCGGCCTGGCCGAGGGCGGCAACTGGATACCGCCGACGAATTTTCTGCGTGGCATCCGGGAACTGTGCGACAAGAATGACTGGCTCATGATTTCCGACGAAGTGCTCACTGGCCTGGGCCGTACCGGCAAAATGTGGGGTATAGATCATTACGATGTCGTGCCCGATATCCTGGTTGTGGGGAAGAATCTCTCAGGCGGTGTCGAGCCCTGTGCTGGTATCGCCGCCCGCGATGACATTCTCGGTGATAACGATGAGTTTGCTTCGGGGTCGACCTTCGCCGGCACGCCCGGTGGCTGTGCTGCCGGCATCAAGACGCTGGAACTGTACGAGCGCTATAACCTCGTTGAAAATGCGGCGCGACTAGGTCGAATTGCCGCCGAATGTATGAGCAGCTGGGAACAATACGACATCGTCCGCCAGGTTCGCGGCAATGGCTTGTTAATGGGAGTCAGCTTCACATGCCCGAACAAGAAAGACGACGAAGAAGATTGGTGGATCTCGAGGGAAGTGCGTAGCCAGATGCTACAGAACGGCGTATGGGCCATCAGTGACCGCCAGGATACGATTCGGATGTATCCCGCGTTGAACATGGACGAGAAAAACCTGCGCGATGGCCTGGCCATTATGGAAGACGCGATTCGCTACGTTAATGAGCACGGTTATCGCGAAGGCGACGGGCCGGCCTGGCCTACCGGTGTGGCGGGCTTTTAGGCGGCGAAACACCAACAGGCATACACCACATCGGGTCCAGGCCCCTCTTCAACAGCTTAGTTGCGCGCCCGTCGAACACATCGAGACATGCAGCTGTAACATTTTGTTTCCGCTCTAGCGCCCCGCCGGTGACTTCAGTATATTGATCCGCTAAGCGAAATTTGTGATTTTTGGAGAGAATATACAATGAACAAAGCATTCTTCGTAGCACTAGCTGCAGTAGGTATTTTTGCGGCCGGATGTACATCTACACCGCAAATTCAGACGGGGCCAGATGCCGAAATGTCTCATGACGGCCTGACAAAAGTAGATAAGACGATCATGGACGTCGTTTGGGTACGACCTGAGGCAGACCTGTCCCACTATAACAAGATCATATTTGAGGGGGTCGGAGTCGAGTACCGTCCCGTTACTGGCCCGTACAGTGGCCGACCGGGAACCGGGTCCTCTAGTCGCTCCGAGTACAGACTGGATGACGCAACGAAGGCCCGCTTCGAAGAAGCAATTTCTACCGCCTTCCTTGCGGAGCTTGGCAAAAGCAAGAAATACGAAATAGTGGATCAACCTGGCCCTGACGTATTGCGAGTATGGGGCGGTTTGCTGGATGTTGTCTCAAAGGTTCCCCCTACACCCATGGGACGCGGTGAAATTTTCATCGACAGCGTAGGTGAAGCAACGCTGGTTCTCGAGCTTCGCGACTCAGAAAGCCACGCAATTTTGGCCCGCGCCATCGACAGGCGCGCAGCGCAATCCTCCAGCGGTATGATCAATTCAAACCGCGTGACCAATATGTCCGAAGTCCGGCGCCTGGGTGGCACGTGGGGATCATTGCTTCGCAATGGTCTTGAGAAACTACTGAGCGGTGATCAACAATGAAGAAACTCGCTCTGCTTGCAGCCTTGACCCTTTTTCTGAGCGCCTGTGCCGGAGGATCAAAGGTTACGAGAATTCAGCCCTTGTCGGAATCAGCTGATGCACCTTACAAGAATGTACTAGTAGTCTCTTTGTTCGATTCTTTCGATTTGCGCAGGATTCTTGAGCAAGAAGTCGTCAAAGAACTGCAAACGCAAGGCGTCAATGCGGTTGCAAGTACGTCAATGATGAACACCCGGACGCCGGTGAACCGCGCAACTTTCCTGGAAATGGTCGACAAGCTTGGTTCGGATTCAGTGCTGGTTACGCAAATCGTAAATATCGACACCACGAGCAAAATGAAAGACATGAACCCGCAGGCCACCTACAATTTTCGGTCGACCTATTACTACAATGTGTGGAGCGTTGAGCTGACCGAATATAAAGAGCCGCCAATGGTCAACCTCAAACATGATGTGCTACTTGCAACTCAGCTGTTCTCAGTGAAAACCCAGGAACCTGTCTGGACCATCGAGACCCAATCGCAAATCAAGCAAAACGTCGACCAACGCACAGGTGGAGCGGCCATATTGGGCGAGGCCAAGGCAATCGTTGAGTCGATGGCGAGTGATCGATTAATCGCGAAATAGCATTTGGCACGGAAGTTTCTTTGAGCCGGTTGGTGGGCGCAGTTTGCGTACTTCTTATGCTCGGCGTTACCTGAGCATTGGCCTATACATTGTTAGAATCCGCGCCCCCGGTACCGTCATTGGTTTTTCACCACAAGTGGAGCCGGGACGGGATGGCTTTTGGTTGTGCTTTAGCTTCAAGACCAGGACTACTCTCGGCTATGGTGATATTTTGCCAGTGTCAGCACTTGCTCGTAGCCTCGTTTACGCGCAGGCAATAGTAGGTCAATTCTATATAGCCACTATGGTTGGCGACTGGTCTGAATTTATGTCGCGCGATCATAGAGCTTGATGCTGCCAAGCGCGCAAGTGCGATAGCGACTCATTGACGCCGAGTCGCTACCCCTACATGTACGTCATCAGCCTCCTGTACCAATGTTGTAGGTCGCTGACAATCTCTCCAGCTCGGCCCTCAGCAGTTGAGCCCAGTCGCGCGCCAGATCTTCCAATTCGGACTTGCCGGTGACCGCCGCCGACCAGATCGGGGCATTCATCGTATTGGTTTCTGCATTCCGACGTTGCACTGCGCGCAACAACGTCGCGTCGCTTTCTGAATCTATTAGTTCAATCGCGAGTGTCGCTTCGCCAACTGACGCCAGGTAGAGATAGCTTCTGCCGCCAATCGGCTGCGGGGGAATCTTGGATATTACGTCCAATAAATAGCCACGCACGATCAATACATCCGGGCCGGGTTCTGAAACCAGCTCCAAGCCCTTCACGTTTGCCAGTTCGTTTGAGAAGGCCTCTGTGAAAGCCGCACGAATTTCCGCTTTGCCCTTGTCTGAAATTGGATAGGCCTCATTCGCAGAACTTGTCGTTGACGCCCGAGATACTCTCTTGGTCGGCCTGTATTCGATACCAGCGCCCTGCACCATAATTTTGTGATACCCGGACAGATTAAACCCTTCTCGCATCCACACCTTGGTGTTTCGCCGCGTATTGGTAACCGGATACAAGCCATCGTAACTCAGCTGCGCGGTCTCGCTGGTATCAAGGTCTTTTGGTCCGCTGGTCGCTGCACAGCCGGCTGCTGCCGCAATGGCCCCCAGCATAAGCGCGATATGAAATTTCTTGGAAAACATTTTTGCTCCTAACTTTCAGTCTACTGCGTCGCCTCTGCGACACAGATCATAGTTCTGGCACGACCCTTTCGTATGCTAAATACGCCAGCACAGCGCTGTGGTCAGTATCGAAGTAAGACACGATTTCTTTCCGCTTGTTCCGCTCAACCCAGAAAGCTATTGCCATATATAAAGGTAGCTCAAACTGTAAATCTTGAAGTCACCACCGGATGCGGTCGCGATACCTGTGCTCACGCTAGCACGAACTGCATGTTGCCGTTTGAACGGTACGACCATCGTCGCGCCAAATCTTGAATTTCGTTGTAAATCCGCATTCTCAACCGGTCCCACAGTAGTTCTTCCGCCGGCATAAAAATTAGCATCCAGCGACGCCCAAAATCCGGGCCGTATCCGCTTTACCAAGTGCACCTCACTCGACAGGATGGGATCCTGCTGCCTGGTTTCACCCAGAAAATTATTGTTATCTCCAAATAACCAAACGCCTACCTCGGCCTCCAGTAACCAGGTAGGACGTAATGGCCAGATAGCGCCAATGGCCGGCTTCACGGCCCAGCGATTGGTGCCTATGTTCACCAGCTTGTCCGATTGATATTCCCCGGTGGGAGCCTGTATCAGCAAACTCGCGCCGACGATCGGACGCGGATTTGCCCGTAACGCCTGAAATCCGGCGCCATCCATACTGGGAGCACCGACCAGATTAATGGCGAGACGCGCTCTGACATCTCCAATCCCGGAAGTCCTGCGGCTGCGAAATTCGCCCGCAATAAATCCCTCAGACAGTCCCCACGAATACGGCATGTTGAGCTGAAAACTGGCCGATCGGTCGAGCCAGCCAAATGCGCGTTGCCAGCCTACCTGGGCAAAGTTAATGCGGGACTCAACGCCAGTAATCGGCAAAGATGGATCTGTAACTATATCGCCAGCGCTAAGCTGATACGCCAGTAGCAGGGCGTTCGTGCCATTCGGTGCCGGCCAATAGGCGCGCGGCGTCAACTCCTGAGCCTGAGAAAGAGAAGCCACCAGTAATAGCATCAACAGGCACATGGCTTGAGAAACCAGGAGCCTTCCCGGATTGCGTCGTCCCGAAAAAATGACCACTTTTTTATGCGACCTCAAGGGTAATAACGAATATCGTACTTGTCTTGCGGATCTTCTTGCACGAGAACAAGGTATGCGACGTTTGCCCGTGAAAATTCAGAAATTTTTCATTGCCAAAACACTTCTTCACCAGCAAACCAAAACTACAAAAGATCGATCTCCCTAGCCGAGATCAATTTGCCGAATAACGTCTGTTGCAAGCGTAATGAAAATCTGAAAACTCTCGTCTGCCGCGAGCTTCTCATCGGCAAGGAGCTCAAAGGCTTCCGCTTGCAGGTCACGAACGGCCTGGATGGCGACATCCCGCTCATCACGTGTTGCCGTGTCGGAAACAGATCTGCGCAACTCGATCGCGCGGGCGCAGAATACGTCTATGCGATTTTTTCTGTATCTGTGATAAATGCGAACGCCAGCGACCGATGCGCTGATTAGAGCAATCAGTATTGTTATCGCAACTTCCGCCACGCCCGAATACCTCTCGTAAACATTCGGCGCGGATCGCTGCAAATAGGCCTGCGTTCCAGAATGAATATTGAATGATGAATGACTGACGTCGAAATCATCTGATAGATTAAAGAACAGCCCGGGCCACCTTGAGCTCATTGGTGGCCGCAACCTCAAAACGCTATTAATAAGGTCGTAAACCGTAGCGCTCGATAATTCACTGCGAGCCACCAGCATGCGGTCAACGGAAACTGTCACCACCGCCTGCGGAGTTGCTGCGCCATAGGTGAGCGAGGGAATGACGAACGGACGCAAAACGGGATCAAGCAGGACTGCAGCATCGACCCAATTGCCAGTACCTATATCGCCTGGGCGACCCATTGAGAACAGCTGATAATCGGGAAACTCGGCAATCCTTGCTGGAGCGATAGGGGCAAAGACGACAATAACATCCGGTGCACCATCTGTTCCGGCAATGTATGAAAATGTGCTTTTATCCACATGGAGGAGAGAAATAAACCGTTCGAAGACAAGGCGTGACGCGGATCCTTCTGGTCCCGCAAATACTTTTGCGCCTTTAAGCACCGCGGCCGCCGACGATGTATCTCGGTCTTTCATTGCAGCGACATGCAGGAGCGTTGGATACAACGGCATGACCGTCTCAACCCCTTCACGAAACGGCATGATGTTGCTGACCATCGCCAAATCAGCCTGTCCTGATGCTACTGCGTCCAGTGC
>JAHEFE010000062.1 GCA_024640365.1 Woeseiaceae bacterium
AACAGGCTGTACATCATTGCCATGCGGGCCTTATCCGATGAACCATTGGTCAGCACGACCACTCCGAGTTGCAGTTCAGGAATTAACGCCAAATAGGAATTCCAGCCGGACAAAGTGCCTGTGTGCGAGACCTCTCTGTAACCCTGCACATCCGCGAGCCGCCAGCCCAGACCATAAGCCCTGATATGCGTTCGATCACGTTCAACCGCATCTTTCGAAACATTCAACAAGGTAATCGGCCGCCACATCTCGTCACTCTGCTCGGCGCTGAACAAAACTTTTCCGGACTCGGTGGTACCACGGTTTAACTGCACCTGGGCCCAGGTCAGCATATCCTGGAGACTGCAACGAATGCCGCCGGCGGCCGCCGAGGTATTCGGCTCAGCAACTATGCGGCTGCGATCGATAACCTGTAGTTTGCCTTCAACAATGCCATGCGGCGCCGCGATATTTTTCATATCCTGCTTTGTCAGCTTGCCCGCAAAACAGTGTTTGGCCTGCATCGCACCGAAAATTCGCTGATCAACAAACTCTTCCCACGACTGGCCGGTAATTGCAGGAATCAACTCGCCGGCAATGATATAGAGGAGATTGTCATACGCGTACTTGCTGCGGAAGCTGCTGGCTGGTTGAAAATACCGCAGATTGTGGAGGATATCTGCGCGCGTAAATTTATTGGGTTCCGGCCATAACATCATGTCGCCAACAAATGGCGCGAGCCCGCTGCGATGAGTCAGTAGGTCAGTGATCGTAAACTCGCGTGTAACCCAGGGGTCGTACAAACGAAACTCCGGCAGGTAGTCAATTACCTTGTCATCCCAGTGCAACTTGCCTTCATCGACCAGAATTGCGAGCGCCGCGGTAGTAATGGCTTTGCTATTGGAAGCAATTTTGAAAAGAGACTTTTCGTCGATACGGCCGCTTTTGCCCAGCTCGCGAACACCGTAGCCCTGCGCGTAAACCACCTGCTTGTCTTTGACAATACCGACGGCCATACCTGGTACGGAGTACATCGACATGACTCGAGCAGCAAGGTCATCAATTGCCTGCTGCTGGCCGCTTGCTCGCAGTTCGCCAGAGTAAAACGCAGTCGTCAGAACCAGCGTTAATGCAAAGAAAGTACCGCGCCTGTCACTCATGTGTTGATCCCTATCTTTCGGAGCAAATTAAACGTCTCCCGAAACCCCGGCAGAACATCCGGTCCATGATCTACATCAGGAAGACAACCATCAAAAATAATCGAGAAAGCTAGTCCATGGTCACGGCAGCGCTGATGGCAGTAAATTTTTGACCCATAGAACGTATAATCGGGTGCTGACATCACCACAATTCTTTCTTATACAGATAGCCTCCACCATGCCCGTGGCAAATTAATCTTTTGTTCCGTGTCAGTCAACTAATGTAGTATTCGTCCGCTCGCCTTTCATCTCGGAGATTACGTTGCATAACTTTGGTTATCGAAGTGGACACTACTGCGTAGAAAACGTGCCCGTGCATGAAATCTCGGAATCTTGTGCCACCCCTTTTTATTGTTATTCGCGAACAGCAATCGAGACGGCGTATGACGCCTATGCGAACGCGTTCAGCAAGCATGACACTCTTATTTGCTATGCCGTGAAAGCCAACTCCAATCAGGCTGTGATAAGCATTCTGGCTGCGCGCGGATCGGGTGCGGATGTTGTGTCCGAAGGCGAATTGCGCCGGGCTTTGCTAGCTGGCATTCCGGCCTCGAAAATCGTGTATTCAGGAGTTGCAAAAACAGTTCCGGAAATTGAGTTTGCGTTAAACAACGACATCTTGCTTTTCAACGTTGAATCCGAACCCGAGTTGCAGCAAATAAATTCTGTAGCTGTACGGCTGGGCAAAATTGCCCGCATCGCTTTCAGAATCAACCCTGATATTGATGCCGGTACCCACGAAAAAATCTCAACTGGAAAATCCGAAAACAAATTCGGCATTCCATGGCAAGCAGCCCGCGCTGCCTATGCGGATGCAGCGAAACTCCCAGGCATCGAAGTTCGGGGTATCGATATTCATATCGGCTCACAAATAATGAAACTGGGCCCGTTTGAGCAGGCGTTTGAACGAATTGCAGACCTTGTGGGACAGCTGCGCGCAGATGGTCACACCATCACGTCGATTGATCTGGGCGGTGGCTTAGGCATTAATTACAACACCGAGAGCGACCTGGCACCGACTGCTGAGCAATATGCCGCACTCGTGCTGAAACATCTTGGCCGTCTTGATTGCCGCCTGATATTTGAGCCGGGCCGATCTATCGTCGGTAACTCGGGCGTCCTTGTAAGCCAGGTGATTTACGTCAAGCATGGCAGCAAATCGACTTTTCTAATTATTGACGCCGCCATGAATGACTTTCTTCGGCCGAGTATGTACAACGCCTACCACCACATCGTCGGTGAAAAAGATAGCGGCGGTGAAGATGTTCTATATGACGTCGTGGGACCAGTCTGCGAAACCGGTGACACCTTTGCTCGCAGTCGCAAACTGGGCAAGCAGGAAGCGGGCGACCTGGTCATCGTTGAAGGAGCCGGAGCTTATGGTGCCGTGATGGCATCGACTTACAACACAAGGCGATTGGTGCCTGAGGTGCTAGTTGAGAAAGACGGATTCCGTATCGTTCGTCCGCGCCCGGATTACGACAGCATCATCGGCATGGATACGCCCTGACGCTTTGATACTCAGCAACACAATCAGCTGGGCGCTACGCGCTTTTAGGCGCGTTACGCTCGATTAGTGACTGTTTTTGACTCGCGCGCTCCAGCAAGGAACAGTAAAACAAGTCCACCAGGTGCTGTTGTGACTCTGCTATCAGCAGCTTCGTTATATCTGACGGGCGGCCACCGCTCGACACCGAATACAGTCTTAGGTCCGCGATAGCGCGCAATGGATTGGCCCATTGGTTGGTGATTGATATAACCACCACGCCTGATTTTTTGGCCAGCTTGGCAACGTCTATCAGGTGCGCAGCTTGCCCTGACGCTGAAATGAGGATCAGGCAATCGGCCCGCCCCAGCGTAGACACACCCAATAACTGGTTATCCCGGTCGCTTTCAGCGATGACCGGCTTACCGAGCGCGATAAGTTTGTGGGCCAGGTTCTTCGCGACCAATTCGGCCTCACCCAGACCAATAACCTGTACGCGCGTTGCCGTCTCAATCGTCTTCACCGCCATAGCGACTGTAGCATCGTCATTAATTGCACAGACGCTGCTAAGCGCTTCGCGCTTTTTCTCCAGGAGCCAGGCCGCCATCGATGGCCTGTCACTGTCCCGGCCTGAATCGCGATCCACTGCCGGCACGCTGGTTCCGTGCATTACTACGGACTCGTGCACCGCGAGCTTTAGATCCGTGAATCCTTTGTACCCCAGCTTTTGACTAAACTTAACAACGCTTGACTGACTAACGCCAACAGAACCGGCGATTTGTTGGGACGAATAATCACGAATTAAAGACGCGTTTTCGAGAACGAAATCAGCGAGCTTCTTTTCGTTAGCCGACATGGTGTCCCGTGCGGCTTGAATAATTGTTAGGCATGACATGGATTCATGATAATCCATTTCACTAGTGTTGTGCGCCACAAACCACCGTGTGAACCATTCAAGGCGTAATGTAGCGGGCCTGGCGCTGCTGGCCACTACTACCAAAGGCCGAGGCAAGCTGTTACCTTTTGCAGTTAGTTCTCATTCAGCCTGACGAGCCATCCCATGAACCGCAGACATGTTCTACAGACCCTCGCTGCCGCCACACTCGCGAGCAACGTTTCACTAACACACGCCAGTTCAGTAACGGAGACCAAGACCGTGCTTAAGCCACGCCGACTAAAAAAAGGCAACACCATCGGACTGATCTCACCTGCAAGCAATACCGGTGAGGACGAAGGCATTCGTTTTGCATCGGAAGTCGTCGAATCGCTGGGATTCAAGGTTCGTTATGGCGAGCACCTTTTTGCACGTAATCAATACCTCGCCGGTACGGATAAAGAGCGCGCCGACGATGTAAACAGAATGTTTGCGAACGATGACATTGATGCAATTTTCTGTTTGCGCGGCGGCTACGGAACACCGCGAATATTGCCATACCTGGACTACGAGGTAATCGGCGCGAATCCCAAGGTCATTATGGGATACAGCGATATCACCGGCCTTTTAACAGCTATTCATAAAAAGACCGGTTTGATTGGCTTCCATGGTCAAACGCCCTCGCAGACTTACAGCGACTACTCGTTGAGTGAATACAAGAAAGTCATGATGAACCCGACATCAAATACCTTCATTGGCGCTGCACCACCTTTTGAGGGCGGTGAGGGAAAAGTCGAAAAAGAGAATCGCCTGACCCAGATCACGGGCGGCAAAGCTCGGGGCCGCTTAATCGGAGGCAACCTGACGCTGATCACGACACTAATTGGTACAGCATTTGAGCCGGAGTTTCGCGATCGGCTCCTGTTCCTTGAGGATGTGGGTGAAGCGCCCTATCGCATCGATCGTATGCTAACGCAATTGCTACTGGCCGGAAAACTGCAGCAAGTCGCCGGTATCGCCTTTGGCAAGTTTACAGAGGCAAAAGACAGTGGCAACACGTTCAGCATCGAAGAGGTTCTTCACGATCGCTGCGGCGAACTTGGCATACCGGTTATGCGCGGCTTCATGTTCGGCCACGTCAAAGACCAGACAGTAATGCCAATAGGTATCGAAGCTGAACTTGATGCTGATAAAGGCACTTTGCAACTGCTGGAAGCGGCCGTTATTTAATTTTGGTTGATTTGCAGGAGACCCATGCAATGAGCCTTCGCTCCCTCGTTACAATCTGTTTGACGGCATTATTGACTGGCTGTCAGGCAAGCAGCCAGTGGGACGGTTCACTGGAACATCTTTTGCAGTCACAACCGGAGCGTTTCGCAACGGTAATGCAGGATCCTGCCAAGTATCGCCTGCAAATTATCTATACCCAGATAGATCGGGATGCCGATAACAAGCCATCGTTTACCTCATACACGTATCGCCTTAATCCGAATGAGTACTTCTACCCGGCCAGCACGGTGAAATTGCCGACGGCACTCCTGGCACTCGAAAAGCTAAATGAACTCAACATTCCTGGTCTTGACCGTGATACGACAATGCTGACCGGCGCGGTCACTGAAATGCAGACACCGGTAATCGCCGACCCAAGCTCGCCGACCGGACTGCCCTCGATTGGCCACTACATTCGAAAAATATTACTGGTCAGTGACAACGATGCTTTCAATCGTCTCTATGAATTTATTGGTCAGGAACCGCTAAACGAGTCCCTGCACCGCAAAGGTTATGACCACACGCAGATTTTTCATCGATTATCAGTAGCTCGCGATGCCAAAGAAAATCAGATAACGAACCCCGTGAAATTCGTTGCCGGCGAGACCGTTATTTACGAGCAAGAAGCACAGTACAGCCAGCACAACTATGCACTGGCAGATCCGGTGCTACTTGGTAGCGGTGAAATGATCGATGATCAACTGGTTACCGGGCCCAAAGACTTCAGCGCTAATAACAAATTCGCCTTGCAGGATTTGCACGACGTTGTGAAAGCACTGATCTTTCCGCAATCAGTCGATGAAGAACATCGTTTCAACCTGACGGCAGATGACTATCGCTTTGTTTACGAAAACATGTCGGCCTATCCTGGTGAAAGTGGCATAGCCGAGTACGCCGACCCGGCCGAGTATCCGCCTGGCTACGTCAAGTTCTTCATGTACGCCGGATCCGCAGCAAGGATTCCAGACAACATCCGGATCTTTAACAAGGTCGGCGATGCCTATGGGTTTTTGACCGACAGTGCCTACATCGTAGATTTTAAAAACAATGTCGAATTTCTGTTAGCAGCTACACTGTTTACTAATGACAACGGAACTTTTAACGACGATCACTACGAATACGATGAAATCGGACTACCATTTTTCCGGGATCTGGGGCTTACCATTTACGAAATCGAGCTTAAGCGCGACCGCAACAATCGCCCGGATCTGAGCAAGTTTGAACTGGACCGCCAGGGAACCTCTGATTAATTCAGGAACGGCCCGCAATGGCTTCATCACTTCTGGTCTGTACGTGGATAACAAACGATGGATGTCTGGAACACACTCAAGCAGAAATCACTCAAGTCTCTTTTAATCTATTTCGCTGCCATTGGCGCCTTCGCGGGCCTGCTGGCCTCGGCGCTTGTATCTGTCGCACAGCTGGCCTTTGGCGGTGAGGGACCAGGCTTTGCTTCGCTGCTGCTGGCAATTTTACGCGGCGCGATATTCGCCGATATTCTGGCACTAATTCTCTACCTGATCGACAAAATGAAGTCACAGCGCGACGGGCAAAAGTAGGGCGCCCTACACTGACTATTACTCGCGGGCGAGCCGATAAATCATTATAGCTGCTCGCTTGATCGCCAACGGCACAGAGGTCAGATCCAGACTTTCTTCAGGGGTATGCCCGCCCTTGCCAAGAGCACCGAGACCCGCCAGCGCGTCCGTATAGGGCGCAACAAAAGACACGTCGGCAGCGCCACGTCGAGTGGGGTCAAGTTCCAGCATGGGACCTCGGCCCAGGTCCACATTCACGTCCGATAAGACTTGGGCCAACCTTTTATTTCCTGCTGTTGGCTCCATTGGCGGATATCGATCCTCAAACTCAATGCGTGCATCTGTCTGCGGATAATGATTGGCGACAATGGCACGCATGGCATCACGTGTGCGCTCAAGTTGATCCTGTGAAATGGTTCTGATGTCGCCTTGCACGATGACTTTGCGCGGAACAACATTCGTCTTGCCAAACGTCGTACCACGATTCTGTTCAACATCGTAGCTCACATCGGTACCGCCCTGAATGGTTCCCGCATTGAACGTCAGGTACTGTTCGCCACGCACCTTGTCAGCAAATTCATGCAGGATTCGCGCGGCCTCAAATATGGCTCCATAGCCCGTACCGTCACTAAAGATTTTTGAAGAATGAGCTTGCTTGCCACTGACTTCAAGATACCAGTTCGAAGTACTGCGTCGCGCCGTAGTTGACCAATCCTGATTATCCGACGTGAGGCCACCTTCGAAACCCAGTGATATGTCGGCCCACTTGCCTGCCTCTATGAGATCCCTTTTCGATATCGATAAAGGGGACCCGGCATTCTCTTCGTCACCCAGGTAGGCCACGACGACAGAAACATCATCTAGAGCGCCTATTTCTTTAAGTGCCTTGAGCGCGTAAATGATTGTCACATTGCCGGACTTCATATCATCTATGCCGGGACCATGGGCAGTATCGCCATCGCGCCGATACGCCTGGAATCCATCATCAGCTTCAAAGACCGTGTCGAGATGTCCAATCATCAATACTTTTGGCCCCTGCGCGGCGTACTTGCGGCCAAATAAATGACCGGCACGATGCATTTCCTCAGGCATTTCAATCCATTCGCTGGTGAAACCCAGCCCGTCGAGTTCTCGCTGCATCACAGCACCCACCTTGCGAACGCCCTGTGGATTCATCGTGCCGCTACTGATATTAACAGTCTCTTCAAGCAGTGCGATTGCATCTTCGCTATGCGCATCAATCCAGCCGATCATGCGCTGCTCGTCATCGTTGAAACCTGCGGAGTTGGCAGCGGTCGCCACTACAGATAAAACTGCGATGGCTGCCATCTTGAGCGGATAGCTGACTTTCATAAAACTTCCCTGGGTAGTTACTGAGCATGCAACGGCTACTGTGCCGAACTAGATCTTAATGAATACCTTACGGACATACAGTATCCATGCTATGCCCAGTAGAAATAATACGTGTGAAATCGCAAATATCAGGGAAGCATCATAGGTCGACGCGAATGCCGGTTGGAACACTGATTGCCACAACCATCCCTTGACGGTCACGACGTGCCCGTCACCGCCGGTCCATTTAATTGCAAGCATTAGCCTGGCAAGAATGCCTGACAACGTGTACACAACTATGGCATTCATACCCAATATAATGAATGGTCGGGAACCCCAATGATGCCCCTTGACTTCAATCCACCAGTACACGACACCTAGTAACAGCATGGCGATGCCGCTGGTATACACAACATAGGAACTGGTCCAGATTTGCTTATTGATGGGGAATACCATGTCCCACGTGAGGCCCAGTGCCAACAAAGCGGCACCAACAACCATCAGCCCTGCCACTTTTTCGTAATGGTTTTTATCGGTACGTAACCAGGCTCCAGTCAGTATGCCGCTGATGCCGGTCCCTACTGCCGGAATCGTGCCAAGCAAACCCTCCGGATCCCAGGTTCGGGAGTGTGACCACAGGTGTCCATCCAACAGCAACCGATCCAGCCAGGCGCCGAGATTAGTACTCGGCTCAAGGTTCGGCGCGTATCCACCCGGCACAGGCACCAAAGTCATCAGCCCCCAGTAAGCGAGCAGGCAGCCAACCCCCACGAATAACATTTGCCGAGGATTAAGCCATACATACAGAGTCGCCGTTACGCCATACACAAGCGCAATACGTTGCAGCACGCCGGGCACGCGGAGAGTGGCAAGATCAAAATAAGGGAAGGCCGCAAGGAACAAACCAATTGCAAAAATGATGAGTGACCGACGCCAGATTTTGCGCAGCAACGTCTTCCGATCAACTCGCTCTTCCTTGAGCTTGCCAATGGCGAGTGCAATCGACACACCAACAATAAAAAGAAAGAAAGGGAAGATCCAGTCGGTCGGTGTCGCACCGTGCCACTCCGCGTGCATCAGAGGCGTATAAACGCTATCCCACGAACCCGGGTTATTAACGAGTATCATTGCCGCAATGGTCAGCCCTCGATAGGCGTCAAGCGATAACAGTCTGTTAGTGGTATCCATTTATTGAAACGAGCCTCCGATAGAAGGCGCAGCGCGAACTGCCGGGTCAACATTAAAAAACTCGTGCGGACCGAAATTAAACAAACTGGCAATAATGCTACTGGGAAAAGCTTCCCGCTTATTACTGTAATCGCGGACGTTACCATTGTAAAAACGCCGCGCCGCTTGAATCCGATCCTCGGTGTTCGCGAGCTCTTCCTGCAACTGCAGGAAATTGCTATCCGCTTTCAAATCCGGATAACCCTCAGCGACTGCCAAGAGTTTTTGCATAGCTCCAACCAGTTTTTTTTCATTGCCTTCCTGATGGCTAACCGCGCCCTGATCGGCAAGACAGGTATTACGCAGCTCGATAACACTTTCCAG
>JAHEFE010000063.1 GCA_024640365.1 Woeseiaceae bacterium
CCTCAGCGACTGCCAAGAGTTTTTGCATAGCTCCAACCAGTTTTTTTTCATTGCCTTCCTGATGGCTAACCGCGCCCTGATCGGCAAGACAGGTATTACGCAGCTCGATAACACTTTCCAGCGTTTCGCGCTCATGTGCGGCATAGCCTTTGACAGCGGCCACCAGGTTCGGAATTAGTTCGTATCGGCGCTTGAGTTCGGTATCGATATTGCTCCACGACTCCGTGATGTAATTACGCAAAGTCACGAGCCCGTTGTAAACGCTAATCACGTAAAAAATCGGTACCAACAAAACCACACCGAAAACTGTCCAGTCCCAATTCATCATCAACTACCTTGCTGCGAAAACAAATAGTCAGGCATCAACGAACGTATTTTGACCAAATGCCCCAGGTGGTTTTCTATTTCCTCAATGACCAGCGAAGAATCAAAAGTAAGTGCCAGCGCCTCTTGCTCGACCTCAATAGTTCGTACTGGCCGTGTTAGCAAGTAATCTATCATTTGCGCATTGCAAAAATCGTAGGCAAATTTCTTGTCCTTGCTATTAACCTTAAAGCGCCTGGAGAACTCATGCGACTCAAAATCAATATCGTCAAAACCAAGCGCTTGCACCAACTTCGAGAGCACGGATTCTTCACCTATTTTTAATTCAGGAAAGCTCTTTTCCAGCTTAATTATAAAATATGAGCGGTAGTGATGATCGGTTCTTTGTTTGGACCCGAATCCAGTATAGGTTTCATAGTGATAATCAAACACCAACACTGAATGCCCACCGAAGCCTCCGCTGAACATTCTCGACGCATAACGGTTGCTGCCTGTATCCATATTCTCGAGAAACTTGAACTGCTTGGCGAATTTGTAATCCGGCCCTTCTTCAAATTTCCAGCTATGCTTTTTCGCGAGATCCTTTATGGCCTGTTGTTCTTTCTTGTACTGATTGTATAGCGCACGAATAACAAGAAACACTACGCCCGAGAAAATCATGGTGCGCGCCACGCTGCCAGCCCAATGCATCGTGCCGGGAAACAGGTTACCAAGTATCGCAAAGGCGATGATCAAAGAGACAAAGACCAACCCGGCCAATTGCCAGCGCGTAACCGTCCCTAACTGCATGTCACCCCCATGTCATTCGAAGCCAAACAGGCCTGCGCTCTCATCGCTGCACAACATAACCTAAATCCGGCGGACAGACTATTGGGAAACCTCGAGCCTGCGATGATATTAGAGCATCACCTGCTTAACCGCTGTTGTCACCGCAGGCTGAGACCGGCAATACTATCGACTATGTCCGGGGTGGGTGTTTGGAGATAGAATCTTGCACGGCGACTGCCAGCGGCGGGACCGACTTGACTTCAAGGCCCGATGTGACGTCGGTACTGAATGTCATTCCCGCATCACCTAACGCTTGCCAGCAAGCTGCTTTTACCGAATTACAAATCGGGACATAACCAGGGCCGCTTTGAGTTTCATCGAGCCAGAAGAACACCTCGTATTGAACATACTGGGATGTGAACTCTTGTATAGAAACAAACGCCTGCGGTTCAGTCAAAACACCGGGCGTAGTACAAGTTGCCTTCTCTAGCAGGTCGATGATGTCGGTAGGGTTATCATGATAAGCAACACCAATGCTGAATTTCGGCCGGCGCAACCCGTCTCGTGTGTAGTTGAATAGAGCCTCGCGAAAAATCTGCGCGCTGGGCACAAAGACGTCACAAGCATCATAGGTTCGAATGTGCACGAAGCGGAGCTCGATTGACTTCACGACGCCGGTGAGGTCGCCAGTCTTTACCAGGTCACCAATCTCAAACGGACGACTGAACGTCAGAAAAAAGCCGGCGAGAAAGTTTTCTCCAATCTCTTTGAATGCAAAACCGAGCACGATCGCAGCGACACCACCGGTTGCGAGCATACTCGTCGCAATTCCCTTAAATCCCATGATGCTGAGTGCCAGCATTATGCCGACAGAGCCCACGCCCCAACTCGTAATGCGTCGCAAGAAACTAATATGACTTCGATAGTTTTTGCTACGTCGAAGAAGACGCTCGACGAGTCGACCCGACCATTTGGCGACAACCAGGAATATGACAAAGACAATTAGCCCGTAAGCAAGTCGCGGCGCAAAGCGTAAAAAGCTCTGCCAGTCGGTATGCAAAGTATCCAGAACGAGATTCATGAACTAAGATTACACGACTTTGGGAATTTTGCTCAGACCAAAACGAGCCGCTGAGGGAGTTAATGCGTGCTGCCTTGATCTGTCTTCGCGGGCTCGGCAATCTCTTTAGGCTTCGAGGCGATGACTTCGAAGAAGATACCAGCCAACGCATTAACTCGTGTCACACGAAAGAACAGCTCGCTCGCTGATATTGGCCGAACCTTTCGGACTTCGCGAATTCTTGGCAATAACAATGTAACCATAATTGCACGGGCAACCGCTGAAACCACAAATATGCCCAGCAAAGGACTGCGCCAACTGAACGCATGACCAAAAAGCGTCATCTCGGTTGGCAGCGTCGTGCCCAGGTAGCCGCCCAACATGGCTCCGCCAAACAAGCAGGTACTTGCGAGCATATTGTGCATCGCCAGATAGGTAGTTCTTTTGTCTCGTGAGATCAAGTCGTACAAAAAATTACTGGCGCTGAGCGTAAATCCCGCCCAGGTAAGACCGCTCACAACCTGGGCGAAAAGGAGGTACCAGTAATTGGCGGAAAAGGTCCACAGCAGCGGCATTAACGGGATGACAATTCCGGTGGCCGCCAGAATACGACGATTACCGAAGACGTCACTAATGCGGCCCCACTGATTCAACGTAAGAAATTGGACAAGGATCGCCATACCGGTATTGGTCATGAATTCGAAATAGCTGAAGTGCAGATCGCGCAACATGTAAACGGTAAAAAACGGCGATGAAATTGCGACCGAAAATTGCATCAACGCGAAAAACACCGAGAAGCGTGCAAAGTTGGATTTGCGCAGGCGCTGCCACCAATTAGGTCCGATCGGAATTTCTATAGACGCAACATGGCCGGCAGGATCATGCATCTTTGACAGATGATAAATAGAAACAAAGCGGGCGAGCATCGCAATCCCGAACAGGAGCGCGAAGCCCCAGAGCGTTTGTCCCTTGGTACTGAATCCTTGCAGCGTTAAGCCGCCAGCAGCGAGCGCAACGAAAGTGAGCATCGATACAATCTTTGTGCGCAACGCAAAGAACCGACCGCGGCGGCGCATGGGGACGATATCGCCCATCAGACTGCCCCACTGCGGCGTTGATAGTTGTGATCCGCATTGATACAGGATGACAGAAGCGATAAGCAGTGGCAGTGCGTGCTCGGGAAACAGGAGCGGCAACAAAACCATAGGCAACCAGGCAGTCGCTTGCACGCTGGCCCCAATGAGAACAAGTCGTTTCCTGTGACCGGTCTTTCTACCTAGCCACGCGGATACCGGCTGGACCAGTGACCCAAGCAATGGCGGCAAAGACGCGAGCAGACCTATCTGTGGCATCGTTGCTTTCAGGAATAAGGCGAACGCCGACAGATACGTTTCGCCAATACCGATCATGACCGCAAAAGCCGCCGCGTCCTTGAGAGAATGGCGCAGTGAGCGCTCGACCTTTGGGTCGCTTGAGGATACGGCGCGTGTCAGAGGCCCTTGGCCTTGCCCCTCCGAACGAACTCCGGAACGACGCCAGAATTTCAGTCGCTCAATTAGCATTGCTCTGCGATGGCAATAACTTCTTTGCCTGGAAGTACGCGTGCATGATCTTCAACGCCGAGCACAAAGCCATCGACAGTAGCGCGTAGTGATTCCTCATCAGAACCGAAAGCACTATAAACACGAGCAAGCAATTGTCCTTTTTTTATTTTTTGCCCAGGGGAGACAGAAAACCGAATCAAACCGCTGGTCGTACACAGCGGGCGATTCGTGTACATCAATGGCGTCATGAGTTCTTTCCGAGAAGCAATCGATTCAGAGGCGTCGATCATTCCCATGGATTGCAGCACTGACAAGACGGCCGTCTTCCCCTCCACTACACTTTCTTCATCTATGGCAAATGCCCCGCCGGATTCAATCGTGATTGCAGGTATTCCCGCCTCAACAATCGCTCCTGCCAAGGTATTTCTCAAGGGATGAAAGACATCGGAATCTTCCACCAGGAGCACGCCCGTCGCACTTGCCGCCTCCAGCACCCGCCGATGAACATCGGGTGTTGGGTAAATATGCGGTGGATCGACCAGAACATAAGGCACTGAACGCACCCAGTCATTATGCAAGTCAACGACGAGATTGGGAGCTGTCTTCATGATCGTATCGAAAAGTCGACGTGCGAGCTGCTGCCCCATACTTCCAGCTCTGTCCCCGGGAAAGCAGCGATTCAAATCTTCGCGGTCCGAATTGATGTAACGAGAAACGTTCTCGAACCCCATCGAATTGACCAAAGGGAATGCGTGCACCGCGCCGCATTTAAGCCCTGACTTCTTTAACGATGCAAAAACCTCATGAACGATCGCCGTGCCAGCGACCTCATCTCCGTGAATGCAAGCCGTAAGCCAGACCACGGGACCCGGAATTTTGCTGTCCGCCAATAGAACGGGAATGCGCCGCTGAATAATGTCGCGCATTCCCGATATATCTATGAGCCGCTTTGAGATTTTCATGTTGCGCAGTCTAGGCAACCTTGCGTTGTGCGGCTTCACGCCGCAGCGCAATCAACAACCTTTCATCACAGGCGTCGAGAATTTCTTTCAGCATGTTCGAATAGGATATGTCGGCATACTCGCACATGCGCGCCAAGTGGCCATCCCAGCACCAGCCCGGATTCGGATTAGCCTCCAGCAGACGTGGCGTGCCATTCGCGTCAAGACGCCAGTCGAAACGAGCGTAATCCTGACATCCCAACCGCTGAAACAACTTCATGCTGCTCGCCTGTAGAAACTCGATTACAGGCTGCGGCAAATCGGCAGGGATGGAACGCAGGTTTTTGAAATAGACCGAATCCTGTTCCCACTTCGCCTCGTAACCGCAAATTTTTGGCAATCCGTCCGGCAGGCCTGAAAAGTCTTCCTCGATAATCGGCAAGCTCAGATAACTCTCCGGCGGATTACCAATAATGCCAACGCTAACCTCTTTGCCGGTCAGGAACTGCTCAACAAGAACCGGTTTATCGTAACCGATCGCCTCCCTCACCTTGACGATAGCGTGCTCCAGTTGCTGCACGTCATAACACACACTGTCTACCGTTATACCGACGCTGGAATCTCCGTCATTCGGTTTTACAATCACGGGGAAATCAATAGGCAAGGAAATAAACGTTACCTCTTCAGGCGCTACCGAGAATGCCTCGGCAACCGGTATGCCTATTTCCGTCGCGACACCGCGGACCAAAGACTTGTCATAGCAATACGCAAGGCATTGCGGATTGCCACCGGAATACTTGATCTCGAGCATTTCCAATAACGCCGGGACATGCAATTCCTTGATTGCTTCGTTGTTGAATCCTTCGTCACACAAGTTAAAAACAAAATCTATGTCGTTGGCGCGCTCACGAAGCGTATCAATCAATGTGGAATGATCATCTATGTAGGAAAACTCGAAGCCCGGAATTGCGGCCAGCGCTTTCTTCAACTCATTAATGGTATAAAAATCATCCTCGTCAAATGCGCTGTTCGGTTTAACCGAATCGGCCCGCCGATGATCACCCATCAACACGGCCACTTTGCGGGTAACCTTGGATTTTGTCGCTAAAGCCGGGGATTCAGTTTTGTTTGAGCGAGCTGTCAGGACGATGCGCTTCGCCATCATGCCCAGGTCCTGGTTACGCTTCGAACCGGGCGCCATTGGCTGAGCCGCTATGACGGAGAAGCCATTCCCTTCGATGAGCTCGGATAACTGCTTCTCATTATAAAGACGCTCTGCATAAAACTGGTCGGCAATCACGCCTTGTTTCACATGCGTTATGACTTCTCTCGATATTAAGCGCCGTTCGTCTTTAGCCAGGGAGCGTTCACGACAAACAAAATAGTTCTTGTCTATCCACTCCCAACTGCGCGTCTCGTAATTAGTGCGCAGGTAATCGCCGTCCGTAAAATCGATGAGCAATTGCCCACCCGGCTTGAGCAGACGTCTTAACTCTTGCAGAACAGCAATGTCGTCATCAACAGATTCAAAGTACCCAAAGCTATTGCCAGCCAGATAAATTAAATCAAATTTGCTGTCGGGAAACCGCGGCTTTCTTGCATCCCCCTCGCGAAACGAGGCTGACAACCCCTGTCGACGAGCAACCCGCTTCGCCCGCGATATCAGATAATGAGAGCGGTCAACGCCGTATAAATTAGTATATCCACGTCTGGCAAATTCAAGCACGTGCCGACCTTGACCACAGCAAAGATCGAGGATGGCGGCATCTTTCGGCACATCAATCATGGTCAGAAATGCATCGACCTCGGCCTCGGTAATATCCGGGTCTTCGACCACATCGCCATCCGTACGCAGATAGTTGGCATTAAATATGTCCCGCCACCAGTCCGCCTTTACATAGCTCTCCAGATCTTCGACCGGACCTATGGAACTCCTCAGAACCGCACTTCCCTTCGGTTTCTTGTCTGGCGTTTCAGTTTGTGATTTTTGTTTGGCCATCGTGGCGGTCCTTTGGAGTTGAGGTAGTCAAAAAAACGGGCGGATTTGGCTCTCGAACGCACCGTCTGTCAAGCTAATAATAGCGTCGGAACTGGCGATAACCAGCGGCAATGTTAGCACGTTGGAAAATACAATCTAAAACAGGCAGAAGGCCTGCAATGTAGAAGTGCCCAGGTTTCCCCGGCAGCCAGGCCAGGAGGACACCACTCTTGCCGACCTGAACGAATGTGCGTCCGCGTAACGAGCACAGCTAACCGCCCATACCGTAGTCAACATAGCAGCGGCCCAGACAACAAATATCAAAAATCAGGGTTTACGGAAAAGCCTGGCCCGGGTAATCGCAAACCACGCCTACCCGAAGTCGTCAGTCAATCTTGTCCAGCAGAGCCGTGAATCGTTTATCGTCTCGTAGCGCATCAAGATCACAGTCCGTCTCCAGCCAGGCTCGATCGCCCCAACCGTTTTCGACAGCACGCTCCAACAGCTCCAGGGCACGGTTATGGTCGCCTTTCATCGAGTAGAAACAGGCGACATTATAAAGGACCACCGGTTCTTTTTCGTCGGGACCGAGCGCCCTTTTCGCCATTTCCTCGCCTTTCTCGAATTCACCGACGTTGCAAAACTGATTAGCACCTACGTACAGAGCTCGCGTGTCATGTGGATTCATATCCAGGTGCCGCTTGATTACATCAAGGGACGACAGCCGAGCTTTCATTTCTTCGTGTCGACGGCCTAATGACGAATACGCCTGCGACAGAAAAATTATGGATTGATAATCAGCGGGATTGACCTCGATTGCTTTCTTGTACATATCAATGGCTTTTTCGAAATCACCCTGCGAGGAATACGCCAACCCGAAATAATAATAGGCCTCAAAGAGATTTGGATTTAACTCAATAGATTTAGAAAATTCCCGCTCCGCCTCTGGGTAATTTTCACTTATGAACATCGCCATACCACGCGACGCATGCGCTTCCGCAGAATCGGAATCGAGCGCGACCGCCTTTTCGCTGGCCTCTAACGCCTTTTTCACATTTTCTTTCGAACCATCTGCATACCGATACAAGTGAGAGTAAGCGTCGGCCACACCAGCGTACGCCAATGCATATTTTGAATCGAGGTCACTGGCCTGGCGAAACATGCGAATCGCATACTCATAATCGCGCCGCGTCATGGTGTACATGTAACTGCGGCCGCGAAGATAAAAGTCGTAGGCTTTCGGGTCCGAGGTCGCTACATATTGAATGGCACGACGCTCCTTGGGAGACAGTGTCATCTCAAGAGCTGTCGTAATGCTCTGAGCGATGTCATCCTGAATCGCAAAAACGTCTTTCATCTCGCGATCGTAGGTTTCTGACCACAAATGCGAATCAGTTTCGACATCAATCAGCTGTGCGGTAATCCTGACATGATCGCCAGCTCGCCGAACGCTGCCCTCAAGCACTGTGGACACTCCCAGCTCTTTCGCTACCTGCGGAATGCCGACTTCTTTTCCCTTGAAAATAAAAGCAGACGTCCTGGACGCCACGCGCAACTGCGGCAACTTGACCAGCAGGTTTAGAATTTCTTCTGATATGCCGTCACTAAAATATTCATTCTCGGTATCGCCGCTCATATTAACGAACGGCAGCACGGCAATAGATTTTCTGCCATCGGCTTGAGCCCGAGCTTTTGGTGGCTCCGCCTGTGCCCCTTGAGCTTCAGGCGCCGCCCCTTCCGCCACAATTACCTCAGGACTTGCTGCCGCTCTGTGCAAACCATCAGGCCCAATATCGAAAGCCCAGGCCAGCATGATGGCGATTATGAACCCCAAGACAACCAGTGCTGTCACGAGAGTGACTGTCCAGGCCGGCAAATTCAGATTAGGAAGTACAGTGGATGCCACCTCGATCACTATCCATCCGGCGACTGCGTACAAGACGACAACCCGTATCACACGACGGCGCTTTAACTCCATCCACAACGAGCTGACGGATTTTTGTTCGGGCTGATTCCCCATAGACGGCGGCCTTCGTTGATTTCCCCAGAACAACTGATCATACATTCTCGGCCAGCAGCATGGTACGACTGTTTGATACCCACTGTCGGTCTGGATGGCTTACACTCAAGTCAACACCGGTCAATAAGCAGGGAACCCATGAATTTTCGCCCGCAATGCCGAGTTACACGAAGTGTCGAACTCGCTCTCATTTGCCTGGCGTTCTGCACAAGCATTCAGGCGGAAACGCTAAGAGTTCAAAAGCTCGGCGACTTCGACGAGCCTGCGACTAACTTCTGCGCGCGCTGTGCGGCGGGCGATTACCTTATCAGCAACGGCAAGCTGCAGGTCGTAATCGGTGGCTCCCATCGACGCGATGAGTCTTTCTACAAGTTTCCGACGGCGGACGCGCTTGGCAGTGTAATTTTTGTTCGAACCAGCCGTTCCGAAGATTTCGGCGACATCATGCTGGGCACCCCCTATCTCCG
>JAHEFE010000114.1 GCA_024640365.1 Woeseiaceae bacterium
CGATTTGATTCCCCTGTATCTCTACGAAGGCAAATACCTGTTTGCCAGGGGTGTGTCTGGTGGTGTCCACTTGTGGCGCGACGATGCACTAGAGGTGAATCTTTATACCCGGTACCGATTCCAAAAACTAAAACCAGAGAGCAATGCCTACTATGCCGGACTTGACGAGCGTGAACAGTCGCTGGACGCGGGCTTTGAATTGGGTCTCAAGAAGAATTGGGGTGAGCTTAAGCTCGATTGGGTGACTGACACCTTGAATCGACACAACGGACAGGAAGCGCGTTTTTCCTATCGGTACCGTTTCGAGGCGGGCCCCTGGTCATTTTCTCCGTACGTTAGCTGGGCCTGGCAGGATGAGAATCTGACAAACTATTATTTCGGCGTGAGCGAGGCCGAGGCAACCGTCGATCGTCCGTTCTATGATCCAGGCGCATCGCAGTGGGTGTCCTTTGGGTTGAACACATCCTGGCAGATGTCGGATCGAATTGTGTTCTTTGGCAATTTTGGCTTTGGCGGGGCGGATTCCAGTGTCATCAACAGCCCGCTTGTCGAGGAAGACTCCTATTCCAACGCGTTCGTAGGTGGGACCTATTTGTTCGGTAACGCGCACAAGCCCGATTACATCATGGATCCGGAACGATTCGGAGAGTGGTCATGGCGCGTGAACTATGGCTATCAGGCCGAAGGCAATATCGTCAGCGAAATCGACCAGGGAGATTTCAGCAAAAGCACCGTCGCCAGTACTAATATTGGTGGCATAACGTTAAGCAAGCTGCTCACCCAGGGTGAACGAGTTGATTTTCTTGGTCGTTTAGCCATGTACCGGCATTACGAAGAGGATGAGGGTAACGGTAACTTCTCAAGTTACGCCGCTTACATCATGGCGATGGGCACTGGCTACTCCCCATGGAGTAAAAAAGAAGCGTTTCGCTGGGGCTTCGGTTTCGGTATGTCCTATGCTGATAAAGTCCCTATAGCCGAGCAACGCAAGCAGGCGGCCAAAGGTAATAACACGTCTCAATTTATTAATTACCTGGAAATGACGCTCGACTTTCCGCTGCATCGGGTGACCAAAGCAACGTGGTTACAACGATGTTACGCCGGTGTGACGCTCGTGCACCGCTCCGGCATTTTTGGAACGTCCGATATCCTCGGTGATGTGTCAGGAGGTGCTGACTGGATTACGGCCCATCTGGAGTGCAAACGATGAAGCAGCTAATTTCAGTGTTGATGGTCGCGCTGTTCGTGACGAGTTTGCCAGCGTCTGCAGCGTGGGAACCGGATACTAGTGACAAGGTGCAAGTTAAAGCCGCCAAAGCAATCAATTCCTTTCGTGACGATGTGCCTCGCACGGCTGAGTATTTCGAGCAAGCCTACGCGTTTGCAATTTTTCCATCAGTGACACGAGTGGGCTTTGGTTTTGGCGGCGCCTACGGAAAAGGGATTGTGGTTGAAGATGACAAGGCCGTTGGCAGAACCGGGTATTACCAATTCACTTCGGGCATTCAGGCCGGTGCTCGCAATTTCAGCATGATTGTCTTTTTCAAAGACAGGCCGGCGCTTGAGGTTTATCAGTCCGGCAGGACTCAGTTCATGGGACAGGCGGGGTTGGCGGTTGGAACTCTTGGGGTCGCCGGTACGCCGGCCTACAACAATGGGGTCGCCGTGATAACGATGACCCGGATCGGATTGATGGGCGAATTTACTGTCTCGGGTGCCAAGTTTTCCTACAAGCCAATAACCAGCGATTAAATCATGCGCATTCTCTATGGTCTTACTGCATCACTCGGAATCTTGTTGAGTATTGCTACAGGTAGTGCCATCGCCGGTGAAATTCCGGGACTTCGACCGTTGTTGCCAAGCGCGCAAAGTCGCGATTTTGAAGTAACATTTGGCAACGACTTTCTTGGTCGTGGCGGCTCCGTTGATGATTTCCGCACCCAGCAAGTCATTGTTTCGGCGACCTTAGCCGACAGGTGGCTCGCCAGTCTTGACTACAGTATCTTAACCTACGCCAGTGAGCCCACACCCGGCCGCCTGGATCAGCTGTCCATATCCCTGGGCTACGAGTTGATCAATAACAGTAGTGAGACGCGAATTGACCGGTTGATTATTGGTGGTGGCCTGCGCAGCGTAGGCGAGTTTGGTGGCGAGCGTATTCAGAATAGCGCACACAAATTCGTTGGCAGCAACATAGAAAGACTGCCCTACACGGGTAACTCAGGCACTGATATCACTGCCTGGTTCGATGCGGAGCACTACGGTTTGCTACAGGCGCCAAAAGAAGATGGCATGCTCGGAAGCTGGAGCAAGGGCTACTGGCTGCGCGCCAATTCGCTGGTTACCAGTGGCGGGGAACTCGACAGCTCGTTTGCCGCATACGGGGTACTGAGCCGATCAGTTGCGGATATATGGTTGGGTGTACGCCGCGACTGGAGGTCGGGGTATGAGGACCCCGTTTTGCGTGAGACGGCGAACGCCGAGGCTGACCTCGCTATCGTACTCGGTCTTCGGTTTGGCCCTCTAATCCTGGAAACCGTCCAGCAAATAAATGAGGATGCGTC
>JAHEFE010000064.1 GCA_024640365.1 Woeseiaceae bacterium
TTGAGCAATCTTGCAATTGGTGATCGTGTTGAGGTGCGTGCATATCTTGACGGCACTACGGTAGTGGCTACCCGGCTTGAACGGGACGACGCAGATGACGTAGTCATTCTGAAAGCACCGATTGAATCTGTGTCCCAGCCCAGTGTGACATTGCTGGGTATTACGGTTACGTCGGATCTGAATACTGTATTTCAGGATGAGACACAGACGGTCATTGATGCTGATACGTTCTTTTTCCTGGCCAGTATTAGCACCCTGGTAAGGGCTGAGGGTACATTTGATGGCTCGGGCATCCTGGCCGACAAGCTATTCCTCCGCGTTTGTGACAGTCACTGTATGTAGAGAATAATTTGTTCGATTCGATAGAAAGTAACACGCAGTTCAATAGCTAGTTTTGCTGTCGGCAGGTACGCACGCGGTCTTGCCGACGGCCGTCAGTCAGTTAGTGCGCGTCGGCGTTGTTCTCAGATGGGCAGTCGGCGTCCGACACCGCACCAGGGAGCGAATTATGAAAGCGCGTCTCTCTTTTCTCGCCTGTATGCTGTTTTGCTGCGGGCTTATACAAAACGGATTTGCCTATACGGAACTTGCATTTGATAACCGGGTTGAGAATTTGACGCCTGCGCAGGGATCCTCTGCAAACAAAGCCAGGATAGTCAGACTTGATGACGGAACAATTATTGCCGGCTGGCATGAAAGTGTGGGCTCGCCTGATGGGGCGTGGGATCTGAGCGGCTCTTTTATTGCGCCGCGCGATATATTCATTCGACTATCGGTGGATGGCGGCGAGACCTGGTCAGATAAACTGAATATTTCAAATACCGCCGGGTTGACTGATACGAATGTTTTATACGACCGGGTTGGTGACGGCAGTGGACTCGCGAATTTCTTTGGCGACTCGGGTAAGGCGACGTTTTTTGCAAATGGCAATAGTCTTCTGGTTGTCTGGAATGATAGTTATTGTGGCGTCACGCGTGGTTATCGCGCGCGTTATACCGGGCCATCCGGATACATCGAGTTGCCCTATCGCTGCCTGTACGCCGCTCGAATAATCGTTTTGTCCGGTACAGCCAGCATCGTTGCCATTGATCAGCTTACTGATGCATCACGCGACGTTACCAATGAGGTAGCGCGTGGGACTGGTGCAGGGTTTGCGATCGCGTGGCAGGAGGATCCAGCAGGTTTGCAGCTAGGCGAGGCCCTGGGTGAAGGTGACGGAGCGAGCGGGGCACGAACCACTCCGGGAACAGATATTTGGTATGCGTGGATATCGAAAAGTAACTTCGCAGATCCGGTCAAAGTATGGCAGGGTCTCGTGCCAATCAGTAATAATTTTGACCACGGCCTGGGCAATGCGACCGGTGGCGGAGCGTCTCGACCGAACATGGCATTAGCAGGATCGCCGCCTACTGCCATGATTGTTTACGAAGAAGCCAAGGACAATGCCGGGGTGGATATTGGCAAATACGTTATTTATCACCAGTTCCCGTTCAGCTCGCCACCAACGTCAGATGTGGGCACTATCGTAAGCGCGCCCGGCGAAAATTCTCGCCGCGCCCGCATTATGGCGATGGCGACGCCGGGTAATGTCGCAGGAGCTCGAATGGCGCTCATGTGGCGCCAGGGTATAGGTCACCAGGGTGCGCCTGCCGACTTCATGATGCGAATTGGTTCGGTGCCGGACGGTGTCCAGCTAAGCAATGTTCCGAATGCGGGTTTCCGGGTCGAGGATCTTTGGCCCACAGTTGATCCCAGTTATACGACTGTCTATGTGCCAGCCCTTAATCTAAGCGGCGCCACCGTTGATGAACCGACGGCATTCGATCAATTTGCCAATGCCAAAGCGCATCGCGCGGTTATGGACGGTGATTTCATTTATGCAGCGTATACGCAGGACGCCAATGGCATTGATGGCGTTAACGAGTACCAGTTCTTTGCCCGCTGGTCAGATGATGGAGGCCGTACTTGGGCGGCTCCCGTGCAAATATCGGCAGGTATTGCAGGCTCAGAAAATGTAATAGAGCCGCGCCTCATGCGCACGCCAGGGACCATCCCGTCTGGACAAGCGCAAGACATTCGTAATCCCGATGTATACGTTTTGGCCTGGGGGTCAGAGATCATAGCTGCAGACGGCAGTGAGCCTATCCGCGAAAGCCTCTTTCTAACCCGCACAGTTGATCGTGGTGCATCATTTGAGCGCATACAGAATTTGAATTTCACTCGTACAAACGCTGCGCAGACCGATGAACAAATTCAATTGCGAGTCAGTCCGGATGGACAAAATGTCGACGCCATCTGGATCCGGCGAGACGATCAGGAATCAAGTGTTGTCTATTTGTCCGCGGTAGGTATAACGCCCACTGCAGATCTTTCTGTGGTACTCGATGCGACAGCGACGTCGGTTGATGTGGGCGATAACTTCCAAATTACTTTGGTTGTCGCCAACGATGGCCCGCAGATTGCCAAAGAGCTGCAGTTAACGGCAACGATTGATGCTGGCTTGTCATTGACCGGCGTCGCAACAACCGGTGGCACCTGTACGGTGGGTGCAGTTGTCAATTGCGGTCTTGACGACCTGGCCCCCGGGGCGGCGACTACAGTGAAGCTTTTACTCATTGCCGCCGAACGGGGCGAAGCATCGGTGACCGCGGAAGTGGTTGCGAAAGAAGATGAGCCGAACCCGCAAGATAATCAATCTCGATTGCTGATATCGGCGTTACCCAATGCTGACCTCGCACTGCAAATGTCCGCTGATATCGCCACTATTAAAGAGGGCGGTACATTCCGCATTAGCTACGAAGTTGCGAATGATGGTCCACAATTGGCCACGGAGGTAACGTTTACGGCATTTTTGCCGTCCCATGTCGAAGCGATCCAACGTGCCGGTTGCGAGCAGGTCGATATTAAGCTGACCTGTGCTTTGGCCAATTTGTCGGCCGGTGAGTCGCAGACCGAAGTGGTCGAAATTCGAGCACTTCATAGTGGATCGGTTTCAATATTTGCAAAAACCAGTTCCGCCGAGCATGACCCGGTTGCGGATGATAATGAGTTGACGATTGATTTGACGATTACCGGCGATGTGGCGGTTACTCCTTCCATGAATGCAACTGCCGAAGGGAGTAACGGCGGTGGGTGCGTTTATGCGCCCGATGGAACCAGGGATAGTACGTTGCTGCTAGTATTGTTAGTGACATTGTGCTGGCGATTTAAGACGTGGCGAAATATGGGCGCGATCTCTCCCTGCTGAGATTTGAGGGGTCTATGACAATACTGGAATCGTTTGCCGACGAGATCGGTTTGCGATTGGCCCGCGACCAATCGCTGGGCTTTGTATTTGTCGTCGCGTTACTGATTGGCACAACAACTGCTTGGCTATTGGGTCGCTACTTGGGTAGTGCCGGGCCCCTGACGTGGACAATGTTGGCATCGTTCTTACTGTGGCAGCCTGCTATAGAAGAATTATTGTTTCGCGGCGTGTTGCAGGGATGGCTGCTCGGCTTGACGACCGGTTGCCGGACATTTGCGGGTTTTTCAGTCGCCAATATTATTACCTCCATGATTTTTACCGCTGGACATTTTATTAACCAGCCTCTGCTGTGGGCGCTGGGTGCTTTCTTTCCGTCTCTGATTTTCGGATGGTTTCGTGATCGCTCCGGAAGTTTGTGGCCGCCTGTGTTGCTGCATGGCGTATTTAATGCTGCCTTTTTTATCTCGCAAATTCCGCAAGTCTGAGATGCCTCACCCTTAAGCCAGAGATTGTTGCTGGTGGAAATCGATTGCGAAGTGGCGGCAACAATTTGTAACAAATTTGCTCGATCTGGAAATGCACTGGAAACAACGTCCAATGATACTGTCGCTACGGAAGGTGTTATGCACTGAGCGGTCGCTTTCCCTGTTTTATTCTGCCAGTGCGAGGGTGATGGCGATGAATAGGAGAATAAGTGGATATCTTGTAAGCGGGTTTCTCGCATTCGTATTAACAACGTCGGCGCAAGCGCTGACATTTACCGTAAATAGCACAGCAGACGAAATAGATGCCGCACTGGGCGATGGCATTTGTCTTTCTGCGGAAGGCAATTGCACGTTGCGGGCGGCCGTTATGGAGGCCAACGTATCCGCAGGAGCAGACATTATCGATTTGACGGCGATGAATAATCCAGCCGATCCAATCGTACTAACATTGGAAGGCGTAGACGAACTCATGGTCGACGCAGAGCCGGGTCCCGCTGGAGTGCCATGCGTTGCGGAGATTACAGCAGACGCGGCCGTTGGCGATCTGGACATTACGCAAGACCTGGAAATTTTTGGTGCTGGTCCCGGGCTCACGGTGATCAAGTGGGCGAACCAGTCACTCGAAGACCCTGATGTGGGCGATCGGATTTTCCATATTCAGGCACCGGCCGGAGTGACAATAACCCTGGTGAAGATTTCCGATCTGATGATCACTGGTGGCAGTGTTGGTATTCCCAATTCAACTGATCCGGAAAATATTTACAACTGTGACGTTATTGGCGAGCCGGGCTCAATCGTCGCCTGGCAGTTCAAGCGATTTGGCGGTGGTATTGCCGTAGGGCCGGGCGCCGCAGTCACATTGTTCGAGGAATCCGAGCACGGAGGTGGTGGAGGTTCGGACGAAGGTCCGCCAGACGATCCCGGTGGCGATGAAGGTGAGGGCGGTGTTACCGCCGTGGCCTTTGAACGCCTTGCTATGATCAATAATCAGGCGGGCGCAGACGGCGGGGCAATTCTCGTGGCTGCGGAAATGACAATTACTGATTCAGTGTTCAGTGGCAATCATTCGGGAGCGAATGGCGGCGCACTGTATATAGATTCTGCGACCACCATTCAGGGTACGCTGATCGGTACATCCGCATCCGATATTCCATATGCATCAGGCGCAATAGCGGCTGATTTGGTGAGCTTGCCAAATACAGCTGAAAACGGTGGCGGTATTTTTGACACGGGTTCCCATACAACCAATATCGAAGCCAGTTCCATTAATGGCAACCAGGCGATAGGTGGTGGCGGTATTGCGGCAAGATCGTTGATCGTAGTCAATATCACCAATTCGACTATTAGTGGCAACACGGGTACTGACGTCGGTGGAGGTATAACGACCAATGGAACAGTTAATCTTCGTAACGTAACCGTCGCGGATAATGTAGCCACAACTGACGCGCCCGGTGGCGGTGGAGGACTTAATGCCTTCGGTAGCGGTACTTACGTTTTTTACAATACGATTCTCAGTAATAACCACGTAACCGGTGATGCCGCCCGCGAAGCTAATTGCGGTTGCTCCGGTGGTGCAGCGGCCTGTCCGCCTGGCCGGATGGTCTCAACGGGTTACAACATCAATGACGAGACTATCGATACTTGCTCGATGTCATGGCCGCTAAACGACCAAGCGGCGACGGATCCGTTGCTAAAACCGCTGACGAATAATGGTGGTCTTACCGAAACTCATGCATTGCCATCGCAGCTGATGGGTGATGTCAGTACGAGTCCTGCAATAGATAGCGGCCACAACCAGCGCTGTCCCAATAATGACCAGCGGGGTTCAATTCGACCCGACGATGGTAACGGAGATGGCAGTTATATCTGCGACGTCGGTGCCTACGAGTTGTTTGTGCCACGCGCCGACCTGCACATCAATAACGTTGTAGCGCCGAATAGCGTCGACAAGGGAGATACATTCACGGCTGTGGTCGAAATTCATAACGACGATGCCAACGTCGCAGCCCCGGCCGTCGAGTACACGGGCGCCCTAAGCACATTAACCGGCATCAGCATCGTTAGTGCCAGCCCGTCATCAGGCAGCTGCGGCGTTCCCTCGCATACCGTTGCTTGCGTACTTGGCGACATGGCGGTTGGAGCGGTCGAGACTGTCACTCTCAGGCTTAATGTGAGCGAGCAAGGTGCTTATTCCCTTGAATCTGTTGTGCAGGCCGCTGCAGGAGTGATCGATCCTGTGCCTGGCAATAACATAGTCATCTCACATGTGTTTGCTCTGGGTAGTAGTGATCTCGCGCTTTCCGTAGATGTGCTGCCGACAAGCGTCGATCAGGGCGACACGATTACATTCAATTACACCGTGCTTAACAATGGTGCAGATGACGCATCGTCAGCACGCCTGGGTGCGGACGTTCCAGACAGTGCAACATTTGTATCAGCTTCATCAACAAAAGGAGACTGCGCTGACAATGGCGATGAGGTTCTTTGCAGTATCGGCAATCTTGCGGTTGCGGAAAGTGTAGCGATAGAAATTCAGTTGTCGGCGGATGTTGCCGGCGACACGGACTACACTGCCATTGCCGTCGCCGATCAGACGGATCCCGACAATAGTAATGACTCTATCACATCGATGATTACCGCAATCGCGAATGCTGATCTTGCACTTAATGCAACTACCAGCGGTGGAATTATTGTAGATCATGAGTTCAATCTGACCGTTACGGTTACTAACAATGGACCGCAGGATGCGACCAATGTTTTGGCGACTGCCGAAATACCGGCGTTGGTGACCTTTGTTTCGTCAACTGATTGTGCTTTGAATGGAAACATGCTCGAGTGTGCGGTGGCACAAATTGCCGCCGGCAATAGTGCGACGTTTACGATCCGGCTTGATGCCGCGACCGTAGGCTCCGCTGCCGTGACCGGCTCAGTGGTCGCGGATGAGAATGATCCGGATGAGGCAAACAACACGTTGTCGTTAAATGTAACGATCAGTGATCCACCGCCACCTCCTTCAAGTGGTGGCGGTGGGGGCGGCTGCGTCCATAATCCCGAAGGAACGGGTGACTGGACGTTGCCGCTTGTTTTGGCATTGATACTCCTGAGACTCGGCATGCGCCGCCGCCCTGCGGTAGCGCGTTGCTGAAGGGTAGCGGCTACTGAGTGACGTAGCTGTTACCTATTGCGGCGAAACTTGCCGCATTAAAGGCGCCCCGGCCTGAAGTCAGGTCGGGGCGTTGTTTTAATGGGTGCATCGAAATGTTGTTATTAAAGAGCTGAATTACCGGCACGGTGTTTACATCCATCGCTGTTACAAAACAAATACGACGCCAACTGCCGTTGCGAGTGTCAGGAGTAATCCGGGCAGAATAATTTTTCGAAGAAGTACTGAGCCCATTCCCAGTACGATGCCCGCTTTAACGAGCGTATTCGATGCCGCAGCAAGGACGATGCCACGGGCTGCTGTTTGTAAATCAAGGCTTTGACCCGATTGACTCAGCTTGGCAAGAGACAGCGTGATTGCATCAACATCGGCCAGGCCGGATGCAATGCTGGAGAGATAGACCCCGGCGTTACCGAGGTATAGCGTCGTCGTGTGGGCTAGCAATAGAATCGCGGCATAGGCCAGCCCAAAGGTCAGGGCGGGCCCGAGCTCAAACGGGTTCTTAAAGGTATCTTCTTCCTCAATTTTTCCTGTCGACTGAAGCCTGTACAGGTAAATGCAGTATGCCGCGCTTACAATTAGTGCGGCGGTCAATGGAATCCATACTATGCGCAACAATGCCGGATTAATTACCGCAATCTCGATCATTATCCGTACGAACATAACGCTCCAGGCCAACAGGATTGCAAGGGCGAATGGTTTCTCCAGGCCAGCCACTGTGCGGCTGCGCTGTGCGAAACTGAGTGTGACGGCGGTGCTGGATGCCAGGCCGCCAACGAGACCGGTCAGGCCGACTCCGCGTCGTGCGCCGATAACCTTGATAAGCAAGTAGCCTAGAAAACTGATGCCAGAAATAAAGACAACCATTAACCAGATGTTGTAGGGAACCAGAATATCGAATGGTTCTGGCAAAATGCTTCGAGTCGGCAGGACGGGCAAAATGATTAACGTAATAACGGCAAAAGTGAGTGTTGCATAAACATCTGCACGCGTAATATTGCGGACCAGTGTTCTGGTTTGCAGTTTGAGTTCCAACAAGACTGTCATTGCAACCGCCAGGGCCGCAGCGATCGCCAGGTCTCCCCGGTAACAAATAACTCCGGTGAGGAATGTGACCAAAGCTGCAGCTTCGGTCGTCATGCCAATGCTGCCTTCGCGAGCCGTTGCGTAATAGGCGATCATGATGAGTCCGCCACCGATCGCGAGGATGGCAATCAAAACGGCTATTGAATCCAGTTGGTCGGCGAGAAAAGCGGCGATACAACCAAGTAAAGCAAGCAAAGCAAACGTGCGCGTACCGCCGAATGAGCGCTCTTCCTCTCCTGGCTGCAGGTGAGCGTATTCGCGTTGCAGGCCGACCAATAAGCCAATTAACAACGCCGTACCAAATCGGTAAAAAAGATCTATCTGTGCGGTTTCAAATACCATGATGCGCTTCGCAGTCAGATCACCTCAATTGATTGTGCTGTTATTCCTTGTTCAGAATACTCTTCTTGCACAGCAACCGGAATACCAGATGTCTAGCAGGGCTGTGTTCGGGATGTCTTCCCCGCGTTCATTTAATGTGGATTTCGGTCCCGCTGGTGAATCCATTGGGTCGACTTTTCCGAAAGAAATGCCAATTGAAGATTACTATGGATCGAATTCAGGTGGAGTGGCGCATTGGCCGGTTGCCCGCATCGTTTCAACGGCAAACTTTCGTCTATCCAGTTCATCGGGAAACTTGACGCCATAGCATGCAGGTCCCAGGCAACGCGTGCTGAAGTGCTGGGTACGTTCTCTGCTGATGCCGTAGTAGATCAAGGCTGCGTCGCACAGAGCCAGACCCTCGGCCGCTCTGCCGAGGTAGTACCAGCCGAGGTTATCGCCATAACCAATACTTATGATTAATCTTGCCAGGCTATCCCATTGGC
>JAHEFE010000030.1 GCA_024640365.1 Woeseiaceae bacterium
CAATTGTCAGTGCCTGCCCGCGCACATCAACGCCTTCCCAAAAACTGCCGGTACCGAGCAACACCGCGTTACCGTGTTCGCGAAAGCGTCGCAGCAATTCGTCCCGCGGCACTTGCCCCTGGACCAACAGCGGTCTGCCACCGAGTTTCTTGCCTTTCACAATCTTGGCGGCCGCTTGCAGCGCACGATGACTGGTAAACAAGCAGAAAGCACCGCCTGTAGTCATCTTGAGTAATGGCAAGACTGCATGCATGACGGCGCTCGTATGGTCACGATCCGATGGATTCGGCATGCCGACTGGCAAGTACACCAGGCCATTGTCCTCCAACGCATAGGGGCTCGGGAACGTCAGGCAGCGCGTGCCCGACAACCCCATGCGATCAGTAAAGTGACTAAAATCCTCGCCAACAGCGAGCGTCGCTGATGTAAATATCCAGGCCTGTGGCTGCGCGGTAATCAAGCCGTGCAAGGTCGTCGCGACATCCAACGGAGTGAGATGTAATTTTACGCTGCGGCGGTTGATATCGACCCAGCGCAACCCGTCCCAGGCATCATCACTCAGTAATACGGCGAGACGTTCCAGCATGCTGACTATGCGCTCATGCAATTTTTCAAGTTCCGTCGAGAGCGACCCCATTTCAGCCACTGCTTCTAGTACCGATTGCAAAGCGCCGGTCAACTGACTAAATGCGGGCGCCATATTGTCAATAACGGATGCCATCTCGTGACGTCCGTCCTCACGCGGTGCCTCAGCGCGCAGTACGCGGATCGCGGTCATCAACTTGTCGATACGGCGAAACAGTTCTGTCTGGCCAAGTCCGATGGTTGCGGCCCGCAGCTCATCCACCAGAATTTCCATTTCACGACTGCCGAGACTGGTACCGAAGAATTGGGCAGCGAGATCGGGGACCTGGTGTGCTTCGTCGAGGATGATCGCTTCCGCGCCCGGCAGGAATTCGACAAACCCCTCCTCCTTGAACGCCAGGTCAGCCAGTAACAGGTGGTGATTAACGACAACCAGGTCAGCCTCTTGTGCTGCCCGGCGCGCCTTGACCACGAAGCACTGTTGATAAAGAGGACATTGCTGCCCGAGGCAATTGTCTGCGGTGGAAGTCACCAGCGGCCAGACCTGCGAGTCCTCCGAAACTTCTATTAATTCGGCACGGTCACCATGACTCGTACGTGGCCGCCACTCGTTGATGGCCCTTAATTCGCTCGCGTAATTGTCTGCCGCCGACTGGTCACCCACTGATTCAAGCCGCTGCACACACAGGTAGTTGGCGCGGCCCTTAAGCAGTGCCGTGGTGACAGGACGGCCCACCGCGCGGCCTATCATCGGCAAATCACGATGATAGAGCTGATCCTGAAGGGCTTTGGTGCCCGTGGAGATGATCGTCTTGCGACCGCTCATCAACGCCGGTAACAAATATGCAAAGGTCTTGCCCGTGCCAGTTCCAGCCTCGACCACGAGGTGATCGAGATTGGCCAGTGCTTCGGCGACCGCTTCAGCCATCCACGCCTGACCCGCCCGCGGCTGGAAGCCCGGCAGCAGTTTCTTCAGAGGACTGTCATTTTCGAAAAATTCGGTGAGGTTTTGCACACCGGCACTATACCGTGACGCTCAGAAAATGCATTAACTGAAATCAGGCGAGAATCTCAAATTAACGGCTAATTTGACCTGCAATGTTTTTCAGGAAGTTATGGTCCGCTTTGATCGAGAACTGCACGTAGGGGCCCTGGGCGGTATAGCGAGCCGCGCTAAAATCATCGTCCTGAAAACCAGTGACGTTGTAGCCGACCGACAACCACATATTGTCTTTAACGTTATATCCGACGTCGAATCCAAGGCCGTAATCCCTGACATGGGAGCGGTATGACGTGTAAATACTGCTGTGCGCTCCAGCCTCGAACTTACCCTTGAACGAACGACGATAGTCCACGCCGATCAGGTCTGTATAACTGCTGTAACCGCGACCATCCAGACTGCTGCGGACATACTTAAAGGCGTACTGCAAAGATAACTCACTGCCTGCGTTAAAACGCCGGTTCGCGTTGAAGTTGTTGATATAGCGCCAACTCTTGTCACGACTTTCCAACAGAATTTTCTTGTCGTAAACGAGATCCATGCGATCCAGGAATGACCAACGACTGCCGCTGACACGGTAAGCCCAGCCCAGCTTGAGATTAGCCGAGACAGACTCGGTGGCATCGCTGCGTTCACTTTGAAACATGGTCAGTCCCGCTGACAGTCCATGACCCAGCTTCGGCTCTCGGTACCAGCCAGAAAGCAGTGTCTTGCGTTTTTCGGCATCAGAACTACGGAACTCAACTCGACTGTTGGCACTCCAAAGTTCTTCCTGGAACAGCATTCCAGCGTAGCCGGCAATGAAGTCCTCCTGCCGCGATCCGGCAGAAAATTCACGTTCAATATCAAACTCTCTCAATTCGGGACGACGCACCGTTTTCGTCTGGTCGATTCCAAAATCGAGGGCCCAATGCTCATTCAATTTGAAACCCTGCACCAACCCCAGATTCGCGAAAGCACGTGGCCCAAACTCGGTGGCCTGATTCGTGAACGAACTATTGATCTGGCTGCGTTCCCACGGGGTTGCGTGCACACCGACCCGAGTCATCGTGGCATCAAGATCAGCGCCGCTGCGCTTTTCGTATTCGCCGAAGAGATCAACGCCGGAAAATAACTTGTATTCGGAACCCAACACATAACCACTGCCGTAATCCGCACTGGCTGCTTCGCCGTTAAGGACCGTGGTCGCTTCAGCACGTAACTTCATCTCGTTATCAAACATGCTCCGATGAACGCCCAGGGTCAGCACGTCACTGTTGCGTTGTTCCCCATCACTAAATGTATCGGCGGCATGAGTAACTTCGGCGGAGGTAATCAGATCCTGCATTTCGTATTGTGCTTCGACAGACCCCAAGCTGCGCTTGGCGTCAGTTGCAAGATTCTTTTGCAGTGACAGCTCACCGTTTACTTTCAGCTTGTCCGATATGGTGGCACGCGCATCAACTCCAAATTTACTGATCCCCTGTTCAGCACGGCTTTGCTGGCCCATACCGAAACCGTCGTCGACACGCCTCGCATAAGCGTTAAGGTCGAGATGCTCACCGCGTCGCTCCAGCACTATTGACTGGGCCGCGCCGCTTTCGTTAAGGCCGGCGACAACGCGATCGCTGTTGGCATACTCAGCCTTGATCAAAGTCTCGGCATTTACCTGATAACGCAGATCGACACCGGCAAGATTTGCTTCCGCCCCGGTTTGGCCATCATCAATATAGGTAGCACCCACTTCGGCACGACCGTCAGCTGTTTTTAGGTGTGCGCGTCCGCCTGCCACCAGATTTTTATCAGCCGTTGAACGACTCTCATACTCAACAACGATGTACACCGGATTAAAGTCCTGATCCCGACTTTGAACCGGCTCTTTAAAGAACATCGAACCGCTCATGACATCCAGGTTGTAATCGAGAAAGCGACTCAGGGTCCGAGTTGAAAGTACCAGCGCCGTATCAAAACGATCACGTACTTCGATACGCACTGTTTCGCTATTGCCAATGAGCGGCGCACGACTTACGTAATACAAACCCGAGGTCCCGTCACCACGAATTTCATCGCGGATGAATGATTGATCGGTGTTAGCCGCAAACACGGAATAACCTGCCTGCTTTCCGTGATAATCGCTTTTCACGCCGTTGAAACGACGCTCGTAGCGAGCCAGGCTGGTCACCGACAAGCCCGTATCGAAATCACCAAACAATGCCACGAACTGGCGACGTTCAATTTTCAAATACAAATTGCGCTGGCTGGCCGCTTCGATACGCTGCTCACTATTGTCGGCATACAAGGTGTAGTACTGGTTCGGGTCAACCATTGTGTTGAAGCTGTCCCGACCTGGATTACCCTGACGTGCGGAGTCATAGGCGACGGTCAACAAATACTCGCCTTTCACCTGGCCCTTGGCGAAGAACGCCAGCCGGCCATCTTCAAAAAGACCCTGCTCCAGGCCAGCAGCATCCGCCGCAACCTGATTTTGCGACAATGTGTTATAGCCCAACGTGCCCTCGGCGAAACCAACGAGGATCCAGTCGCGCGCGGCAGGGCTAAGCCAGGTACGAATTTCCTGTTGTCGATTGTTGTTGAAGTTCAGCTGCAACGCGACTTCACCGGACTGCGTCGTAGGCTGCAGCTCAATCAGTGCGATGCCATCAGGGCCGACTTTGTAAGTCGCCTCGCGACTACCAATTTCTACCAGCTTGTTCTTGCGCTCGTTTTCGACGTCCCACACCGAGCGATACGGTTGATTGACCCCAAACGTTCCAACGGCACCGTGACGAGTGGGCTTGCCGTACTTATCCAACAAGCGAATCGCAAGAATCGGCCGCGTCTTGCCATCAGCAACCAGGCTGGACAGTTCCTCGATCAGTTCCGCACGCACGGGCGACCCTGCGTAGTGCAGCGGACGTTCAATGAACTGCACGATCGTGCCATTGGTATCCGCAATCTCGGCGCGAATCAGATTCGGACCATCACCCAAATCAACGCCGGTCCAACGACTGACCGCCAGAGTTTTGTTCTCATTGTAGGAGACGCCGTCAAAATTAGCCGGATTGACCACTTCATTATTCAGATACAACAGTACACGCTGATTCGCACCGTGTTTGATTGATATTTTAGTCGATGGAATCGCCGGCTGAAAATCAGCGGCGGGCAACAGCATTTCTACGCCAGCTTGCAAAGATGCAATGGCCGGTTCCACCTGCGAGGCTGGCATGCCAAAATTGTTTTCGCTCTCTACGCCGTCTAAATGGGGCATATCTCGGTCAGCGTAACCAGGTACCTTGCCGCGTGTATCTACGGTCAGTGCACCACTGCTCACCTTGGTCATTTTGAGGAACGACTGTCTCGCGGGACGCTCGCCACTTAGGATCATCTCAACGCGTCGGTTTTTCTCGCGGCCAGCTGCCGTGGCGTTGTCCGCGACCGGCTCATTCGGACCCCGTCCTTCTGCCTGGATATTTTGTGCCGACACGGCCAGTGCCTGAGCGATGTAGTTGGCGGCGGCGCGAGCTCGCGCTTCAGACAGTTCATAGTTATTAGCAAATAGCTTGCGACTGCGCGGCGATATCCTGGTCGAATCCGAATGACCGACAGTAGCAATCTGAATGTTGTCAACACCCTGCCAGCTGTCGATCAGGATATCCAGCTCAGCGCGATCCGCAGCGGACAACTCCGCAGACAAGATATCGAATTTTAGATTGAGAACATAGCCCGCATTTTCGCGCAGCGCAGATTCACGCAACATCGTGGTTTCCGCCGTAGGCGTACGCTGCCCTTTAGCGATCGGTGAATCAAACCGAACGACCGCCTTGGTAATCAATTCACCATTCACATCGGCCGCGATCTGGCCATTGAATTCGATCTCACTTTGCCAGTTATTTTCACGATCCGGCAGCTCCAACATGAGGGACTGACCGACGAGGCGTGGATCGACAACCGATTGACCATCCTGACGCAATGATCCTTCTGCAAAAGTAATTCCTTCCGGCAACAATACCAACACGCTTAACTTGCTTACAGCGACGTTGCCGACGCCGTTCAGTTTCAATCGGTAGGCGACTTCTTCGCTGCTGTCGGCCGCCAGGTTTTCCAGTTCCAGATCGACACTACCTTCAGGAGCGGCTTTGCGGCGCAGGTAAAAGTTAGCCTCGTGCAATCCTCCACGTTGTAAATCGAGGAACTGCGAAGTGCCGTTGCCAGCGAAGCGTGGAGCCTCGTCGCACAATGCCACGTCAAAATAATCCGGAACAGTATCAGTATCGAGTTGCGCGACGTGGCCGCCTGGGGGCAATCCCTCAAAATGAAACCGACCGCCCTCATCGCTGACCGCGTAGCGTCCGTCTTCGAGGTAAACTCGAACATTGGCTACGCCCTTTTCCTCATCGATAATTGATGCAGCACAACTTGACTCAACAACTCGCCCAAGCAGCGTACTGCTGTTACGAAACAGATCTTCCGTTAGCGCAACATGAGAAACCGCTTCATTGGACACCAGCCCGGCCGCCGCGTAGGCGATCGCACTATTGCTTAGTTGCTTGCCGGACGCTCCAGCAGTCACTTCGGTCACGTAACGAATAGACGCCTTTTCACCGATAGCGAGCGGACCGACCGCAAATTTCAGCGCTCCTGACAACGAATCAATCTCTGGGTCAGCAATTGCAATTCCAGCACGCGTTACTGAACCGCTTACGAAACGCAAACCGCGCGGCAATGCATCTACAACAGTGACGTTATTGGCTGTTGCGGTCGTGGAACTGTTTTGCACAGTTAATTCATAAGCAACGAAGTCACCCGGCGCCGCCGAATTAGTTCGCGTTGTCTTTTGCATGAACAACACGGTGGCCAGGGGATCCACCGGAATATCGGCCTGCATCGAAGAGACGGCCGTTACCGTAAATGGTGAACCGAACGAACCAGCATCCAACTGGAACGGCGCATTCGGCAAGGATTGCAGTGCAGAAATTGAAAGCGTCGACGGTGCGCTGTAGTCAGCAGGCGGCGTCACCTGCAAACGATAATCGCCGGGAACAACAACCGGAAAACGATATTGCCCGTTGCTGAAAGAATACATGTTGCCAGCACTGTCGCTGACAGGCTGACCACTGATTAGACTGGAGGGAAACGTCGCTATACCGTCATTGCCGTAAACAATCGCTGGCGCACCAGTCACCGCATCGACCAACGCAATGGTCGCTCCGCTAATCGGAGATCCACTGTGCGACTCAAAGACGATAGCCATCGGATCGAGCAACGCCTGGCTTTGTGCCCTGTCACTGCTGTCGGCGACATCGGCGTAAGTAACGGTCACTTCCGAATCGGCACCACCCTGCAGGACGCAATCACCGCTCGTGTTGGTAGCTCTGCTGCTCGGCAGATATCCGGAAAAAATTCCGCTGTTGATGCCTGTCTCGCTCAACTGCACGGTTTCGTTATCGCCTGATGCAGCGTGCATAACTGTTACCAATGCATGGTCGATTATTGCCGTATCAAGATTTTGATCGGCGTCCGCAAGGCGAATAAACAGTGGCTCGCCGAGATTGTAACTGTCAGCATTAGATACGGCCTGGTTCTGAGTCGGATCAATGGTGATGCCACCGGACAACGTCGGATTCGCCAAAGGCTGTAAAGACCCATTCTGCAAACAACTGGCGGGACCAACGGTCTCCCGGTAGTCGCCCGAACCGGCACCGAGGACTCGTGTAAATGCAATTGTGGCAGGTGTGCGAATGACGGTAGTAATCACTTCGACCGCGTTGCTATCCACAGAACGCAGCACGCCAGCCGCATTTTCATAAGCCACCGAGGCCTGGTTGGTAATTACGGTACCCGCGGGTCCTGCCAATGCAGGACTTGCCGCAAGCGTCGCAAACACCAGCCCCAGGCAGGTGGCCAACATACGTGCACGATCGAAGTGCCTGATAAACGACGGGGGAAACCCATGTTTCCCCCGCAGTCTATTGCGCATTGCGCCGACCAGGCATCTTTCCTCTGGAAAGAGCCTGGCCGCAGCGTGGCTCAAACGGCCCAGGGGAGCCATTCGTTGCAGCCAAACTGTACGCAAGCGTTCAAGCACCGTGATGATTCCGATCTATTACAGAATCGTCACATCAAAAGTAATGGTCGCTGTCGAAGTTGCGTCAACGTTGCCGCCCCAAACACCGCTTTCTGACTGGACCGTCAACACGCCAGCAGTAGTAGCCGTTCCATCGTAGGTATAACCGGTACCTGCCGTTAAGGCAGTCCCATTGACATTAACCGTCCCTGGAACCAGTGTCATCGTATTAGCCACCGAGCCATTTGCCAGCTTCAGATCGTCACTAATAACAACATTGGTCGCGTTTTGACCGCCAGTGTTCTCAACGGTCAGCGTGTAATGCACAACAGCGCCTGGAATTGCCTTCGGATTCGTCATTCCATTTACCGGATCACTGACTACCGCTGCCACCTTCGTGATCACCAATGCGGCAGATGTGAACAAATAGCCGTCCTGCGCGGTTTCAATACCATCGTTTCCAGCGTCAGCCCAAACGACTTCAACACCGCCCATCGTATTGCTTTCGTTATTGGTGATTGTGCCACCCAATGCAGCGTTAGCGCCTGCATGTTGCACCGTAGCTGTCAACTCAATGTTTGCAGCGTCGCCGTTAACGACTACGGCCGGCGCATCAGCCGAGACAGATATCGTCACTGATTGATCGGGGCCCAGGTCGTCAACGAACACGTCGGTGCCGATAGTTAACACATTGGTACCGGTAAATGAGAAGTTGCTCATATCCTGGGTGTCGTCTGAGAACACTGTTCCGCCGACAAGGTTGGCTACCGACAGGGAAAAATCCTGAGCCGAATTACCATCGTTTTGTAACGTAAAAGTTGTTATTGCGCCGGTTTGAGATGGCAATGTAGCCGTATCGTCTGAACTATCTTCGACCAGCGTAAAGTCAACTTTGTTATCCACTACGAATGTGGCGGTGTCAGACGAAACAGGTGTTTGCGCCGTTGAGTTAACGCTGTAGGCAACCGAAGCCTGGTTATCTACAGTTGTTCCGGCCAGCGTTCCTGCGGCCATTGCCGACTGCGACATCATTATCGCCGCCAGCGGTACTGCCATGCTAAGCAGTGTTTTTTTGTTGTTAAATTTCATCACGGTACTCCCAATTTATTAATTTAAAGATTCAACTAACATTAAAAGAAACCGGCATTTCACCGGGCAGAGATTTTTTTATGCGAGATAGCTCAGCTCCATCTCGTTATTTCCCCTGGGTACTCTTTTGTAATATCTGATTATTTGAGTCGCGCGCGAAAACGCACGACGCCCTGTGCGCCAGGAGCCAGGTCATTACTGAACAACCAGCGCACGTGGGTGTAATCTTCCGGAGTTGCCAAACGCGCGGCATCGTCTTCGCTGACAGTAAGGTCTTCGGCAGCCGCAAAGTTCTTGCCGCCATCTACCGAAAACTGCACGCTGCTCGAGGCTCCGAATGCAGACCCGGCCACGTATGTCAGATCCGCTGAAATCGGATTGGTAATCACGACATTTTCGGCAGGCTCATCGCCTACGTTCTTGAAGGTCACCGTGTAGATAACCTCATCGCCAGGCACGACCTTTTCGGCTGCGACCAGGCGCGTTCGCAGTTCACCGGCTTCGTCGGTATACGCTTCTTCCGTTTGCACGACGGTGTTCACTTCAAGATATCCGCCATCTTGTGCAAACACGGCCATCGAGGTGGCGGTGAAAAATAAAAATACAGCTAATTTCGACATACTTTTCATAACAGTCCCCTGACTGGTTAACTAAAAATTAATCAATGCTTACCTGGAAAGTGACGGTCTGACGACCATCCGACTGGGTCAGGTCACCCAATCTCACTACGAGTGTTGCGACACCTGATGTATTCAATTCGCCGGCATCAAGATCGGGTGCGTCGGTCAACGCACTCGAATTCACCTGTAAACTGTTACTGACATAGGTGGTGTTAGTTGGCACGACATCGGTAACGACGGCATTTGCGGCCGTGCCTGAATTGGTTACTTCAATGGAGATCGCGTAATTCAAAATCGCACCGGGTACCGGTTCGGCGCCGCCGAAAGGATCTGCAACTACGACGGACTTCAGAATCTGAACCTGTACGTCGGATATCAGGTACACACCTGTGGCGGCACCGCTGCCACCGGTCATACCTAGAACCGCATCGACCCCGTTATCGCCCTGGCCGTTAAATATGGTTCCAACACTGCCGCTGCCGGTCAGTGAGCGCGCGTTGAGTTCGCTGCGACCACGTTGGCCATTGCTGGCCGTGGTCGGAATATCATTGACAAGCAAAATATTGATGGATGCATCCGCGGCCAAAACCGGGTCGTTGACACCCGCCTGGTAAGCGACATCTCCAACGCTAAAGTCGCCGCTACTGTCGGTATCAAAGTAAATAGCGGGCACGGCCGGAGTTGGATCGAAATCATCGCCTGCAAGGACGCTGTCAATTTCGAGGGAAAAGGCTTCGGATCCATTACCGGTATTACTCACCGTAAACAGCAGGCCACTATCGACCTCCCCACTGGCTGCCAATATTTCCGGGCTTTGCAAGGCGACAACCACATCGACGCGCTCGGCAACCGTCAAACTGACAACATTGGAATCCAAAGTGATATTGAGGCCGCTGATGTCAAAATTAACCTGGGCGACGTTTTCAATGACGGTTCCGGCGGACGTCCCGGCCGACCACGCTGGATGCGCCAGCATCGTTGCCCAAAGCCCACATAGAACGAAAAGAAGCTGAGTAAACTCACCTTTCGTCCTTGAAGGTCTAATTTTCGGGCTGATCTCGACCATAAAAAAACCGCAATAATTCTCTGACGCATGCGGCTCAACCGTGTTGAGACCGACGTCTTGTTTAAGTCAACCAGGGATGCGCTCATGCGCTCATGCCCCCGCAAGGCAGGTAACATATAGGGACTTGCCATAATAAAAAGATGCAAATTCGCGTTATGTGACATCGTTCCGTTTTTAATGTGACCCGTTTCACAGCCTGGCTGCTGAGCTCTGAATTACGGCCATCGTTAACTATCCCATTGACTAAAAATTAACCAATACAAACGGTCAAACATTGATCGATTACCATATTTGGGATTTTTCGCCTTTTTACTGTTGCGCAGAAGACACAATTTTCCGATTAAACCGACATTGGTCCATCACGTCCATATACGTAATGCTGCGGTGCAATATTTATTTACCTCTAGCTATTGACAGCGCCGTATTTTCGATTTATTGTGCAACGCAACAATGGTGCAGTGCATCAAGGAGATCAAAATGATTCTGCAGATTGAAAACTCGCTAAGCCGAGCCTCTGAATTAACCCGGGACCGTTTCGCGTCTGTTGTTGAAGGCGCACGCAGCGGTACTGAAAGCGTGGCGAACCGTGTCACCAGTCGCAAGCAGTCTGTACACCAGCTGTCTGAACTCGGCTTGAAACTGACGAAAGTCGGTCATCAAACCGCTGACAAGCTGCTCAAGCAGCAGGCCAAACTCGTTGAAGGACAGCTCGAATTGATCGCAAAGCGTTTGAACGCGGCTGCCAAGGCTCGTGACTTACGTGGCCTGATCAAAAGTCAGCTGCCACTGCTCCCTGAAGGTGGATCACGCATCGTTTCGGAGACTCGCGCAACCGTTAATACGTTTGTCGACGCTGGTAGCGAAGTGCGCGGTATATTAAAAGCAACAGTTTCTGAACTGACGGGTAAGAAACCGGCCAGGAAGCCAGCACGCAAGAAGGCTACGACCAAGAAAGCCGGCGCGAAAAAATCCGCCAAGGCGACAGTAGCGGCTAAGCCTGCCAAGAAGACAACTGCAAAAAAACCTGCGAAAAAAGCTGCCGCCAAGAAGCGCAGCGTCGCGAAGAAAGCGGTGGAAGCAAAGCAGTCTCAAGCAGAACAGACGCCGATCCTCGTCTAGGCTGTCATAGTTCGGATCGGCGCTCCCCTCGTTGATCCGACTCATTGCGCACCCTTACTAAAGCGCCGGCCCCCTGTGGGCCGGCGTCTTTTTATCGGCTCGCCGCAAAACAAACCACGCTGGTCAATAATTTACCGTTTGTCGAATAAATGGCAATTTTGGGCTGAGATATCTGTCTCGGTCTGTATAATGGCGGCCGCTGACCGTGGGGGGAGACCTTTTGGGACCGGGCAATCCGGGACTCCTGCGCACTCATTTTAAAAAGGGCGGGCACGTAATCACATGACTACAAAACTTAAATCATTGCAGGACTGGGTCGATAGTGTTGCGAAGTTGACGCAACCAGAGGACATTCACTGGTGCAATGGTAGCGAGGCGGAAAACAAGCGCCTTATAAATCAAATGAATCGCTCAGGTGATTTGTTGCCGTTAAATCAGGACCACTATCCAAATTGCTACCTGCACCGCTCCAGTCCCTCGGATGTAGCACGCGTTGAGCACCTGACTTATATCTGTACGGAGGATGAAGAGCAGGCAGGTCCAAATAATCTTTGGATGAGTCCCGCGGACGCTCATGCGAAAATGGATGCGTTTTTCGATGGCTGTATGCAGGGCCGAACAATGTACGTAATCCCCTACTGTATGGGTCCTCTTGCGTCACCCTATGCCCGCTGTGGCGTTGAAGTAACTGATAGCCCCTATGTCGTCGCCAACATGCGCATCATGACTCGCATGGGCACAGCCGCTTTGGAGCGTATCGAAAGCGAAGGTAGTTTTGTGAAAGGTCTCCACTCGATAGGTGAACTTGACCCTGACCGCCGTTTTATCATGCACTTCCCCGAGGACCTTCTGATTCAGAGTTTCGGCTCGGGCTATGGTGGCAATGCGCTGCTGGGCAAGAAATGTCACGCGCTCAGAATCGCCAGCTGGCAAGCACGGCAGGAAGGTTGGCTCGCTGAGCACATGTTGATAGTCGGCCTGGAAAGCCCGGAAGGCGAAACGCACTACGTAGCCTGCGCATTTCCGTCAGCATGCGGCAAAACCAACCTCGCAATGCTTATTCCGCCGGAGTCTCAGGCGGGCTGGAAAGTCTGGACACTCGGTGACGATATTGCCTGGTTGCACCTCGACGCAAACGGCCAATTACGGGCAATCAATCCGGAGTCCGGATATTTTGGTGTGGTGCCGGGCACTAATGCCAAAACCAACAAGAATGCCTACGACATGATCACCAGTGAGACAATCTTTACCAATGTCGCTACCACTGAAGATAATCTGCCGTGGTGGGAAGACAAGAAAGTTGGTTCACCCGCATTTGACTGGCAAGGCAACAAGTACGACCCGGATACTGGTCCGGCGGCGCATCCCAACTCTCGTTTCACCGTCGCTGCGACCAACAATCCCTGCTATTCCGAATTGTCGGAAGCGCCAGAAGGCGTGCCAATTTCCGCTCTCGTATTTGGCGGACGTCGCAAAGAACTGGCACCGCTGGTCTATGAAGCCAAGAATTGGCGGCACGGAGTGCTCGTAGGCGCCGGCGTCGCTTCGGAAACAACGGCTGCAGCTACTGGCCAGGTGGGCGTTGTTCGCCGCGACCCAATGGCAATGCAACCGTTTTGTGGTTACAACTTCGCAGACTACTGGGCGCACTGGCTATCATTTGCCGACAAGTCCGACAACCTGCCCGGCATTTTCCACGTCAACTGGTTTCGCCAGGATCAGAATGGCAAATTCCTTTGGCCCGGGTTTGGCGAAAACCTGCGCGTATTACGCTGGATCATCGATCGCTGCGAAAAACGCGTGGGCGCGAAAGAAACTCCAATTGGCTTTTTACCGGAAAGCCACGGCATCGACACTCAGGATCTCGATCTCGACCCAGCGGTCATGGATGCCCTGCTCGCCGTCGATAACAAACAGTGGCTGGATGAAATGGAATCCGTCGGCGAGTACTTGGGGAGTTTTGGCAATCGCTTGCCGGAAGAATTGCAGTTTGAACATGATCAGGTTATGCAGGAACTGCGCAAGATTAGTTAAAAACTGGTCCACAAGTGTTCCAGAAAAAGGCGACCCTTATGCGGTCGCCTTTTTTTTGCCCGGCAAAATACGAGCTCTTGACTAGATCAGAGACTCGCTAGTCGATGCAGGAAAAGTGAACAACCAGTGGCATACCGGGTTTGGCCGCTTTACCCAAGCCGATATAGCCCTCTCCTGTGATCTCCGTACTGTCACGCCGCAGAAACGAATCTTTGCCGTTATAGTCCAGAATGAAAGTACCGTTGGTGCTCTGATCAACCACAAAAAATTTGCCGCGCCTTTTTTCAATACGTGCGTGCAAACGGGAAATCAGGTTGCCTTTGATAACCAGGTCATTGTCGTCAGATCGACCAAGACTTACCGTTTTACGACGATCATCTATCTCTATCGACTTATTGCCGAAGGTTACGATCAGTTTACTGGCTTTGCCCGCTTTGTTGTCCAACTCAATAGTCGGCAACATGCTGGTAGCCTCATCGGGCTGCCACAACACTTCATAGAGCGCGACCTCATCAAGCCTGCCGCGAACAGTCGCGACATCAATCTGCCGCGCCAACTTCTGCCATTCGGACCCCATATGCTCAACGGTCGCAGACGAGACCACGATCTGGCCCGACTTCGCCTGTGATGTCATGCGATTGGCTGTATGCACGGCCGCACCAAAAATATCGTTGCGCTCCTGAACCACCGGGCCAAAATGACAGCCGATACGGATGCTGACGGGGATTTCTTCGTCTTTGGCGTTGCTTATGCGGTTCTGCATCTGGGCGGCGGCCGCCATCGCATGATCCACCGTGGCAAATGTCGACAACACCTCGTCACCGATCGTTTTGATGACTTTGCCACTGAATTGAAAAGTTGCGTCCTTCATGACTTCAAGGCTGTGAGCAACAGTTTCACTGGCCTTGGTATCGCCAAACTCGTCATACAGCCGAGTGCTGCCCACGACGTCAGCGAAGAGTATTGCAACTTCCAGATCCTGCGCCATTACCCAACCACTTTAAGTGAAGACAAATTTACAGCCCGACTGCTGATTATAAGCATTTAGGCGGGCTCGCGATAAATCTTATGTTAACTAACGCCGAGCCTAAGTACTATAGCCCGCAAACGTTTAAGCGCCTATTTCTCGGCAACGATATACGCAATCCAGGCAAGATCAGCCTCACCCTGCTCATCCGGCGTGAATTCGCCACTGCCCTCGCCGTCCTCATCCGTGCCTTCCCAATAGACCGTAACCTTCTCGAAACCCGCCTCCGTCAGCAATTCGCGAACTTCCGGCAAGGTCCATAACCGCCACTCATAGGTGAATGCTTTCTTGATCTTCGAGCCGTCGGGAAATTTGAAATGGATATGACAGCGAATATGACTCGTTACAGGATGAAACTTCGCCTGGTGCCAGATATAGCTAAAACCGTCGTGCTTGGTCTTTTCTTTCGTTTCCTCGTAGGCCTCTGGACCACCGAACATGTCGAGAAAGAAAACGCCGTCGTCTTTCAAGGCCTCGCGAGCGCACTTGAAATAGCTAAGCAGCTGCGGCCGAGTCTTGAATGTGAAATAGCTGAAATTAAAGGCACCCAGAATATCGACCTTAGGGGTGTCTGTACTGAGGACATTGCCTTCAATCAGCTCAATTCTTGATTGTGCCTCGTCATCAAGCAGGGACACACGATTCTCCTGCCCCCAATCAAGAACGTCCGCGTTGAAATCAACGCTGTGAGCCGTGTACTCAGGGCCCTGACCTACCCATTCGCATGAGGCGCTTGCCGTGCCACAAAAATCTTCCCGGTATGAATAGGCCTCGCGGCCGCGAATGGACTTGAACGTCGTTCGCAAAAATTCAACTTCATTTTCAACATTCTGCACAGACTCTTCATACAAATCATGAATATCGGCCCGTTCAGCCATCGTCTGTTTACCGGAATTTCCAGATCCTTTTTTTGCACTCATCGTCGTCATCAAACTCCGCTACTCACTGCTCAATCCTTCGCAAGGTTATGCATTGTATCGACAGCGACCGCTTATCGCTATCACGAATGTGTAACCTTCATATTATGGACGCAACAATTGTCTGACGGACATTAACGAGGATAATGGAGCCGGTGAAATCAATCCGTGCACTCAACCACCTGTGGAACCCAAACGATGCAAAAACAATTGTTGATCATTATCGCTGGCCTGCTGCTTGGCCTGTCTACCACGCTAGCGGCCGCCGCAGAGGCGATCACAAGTGCCGAGATCATTAGGCAAGCAGAGCTCATTCGTGACCAGGCATTGCAAGAATCAGAAGCCTACGCAATCGTGGAGGAACTGACGATGCTCGTCGGCCCTCGTCCGGCCGGGTCCGCAGGCGATAAAGCGGCGGTGGTGTGGGCGGAAGAAATGCTTCGCTCCCTCGGTCTCGCCAATGTGCATACCGAAGCAGTAACGGTACCGCACTGGGATCGTGGCTCCCTGGCCGTACAGACAATCAGCCCGTATCCACAACTGCTGACCGCGACTTCACTGGGAGGCAGCATCGGTACGGCCGAACGAGGCCTTCAAGCACCTGTTGTCCGCGTCGCCGACGTGAAGGAGTTGGCGGCAATCAGGGGCGATGAACTCGCCAACAAAATCGTATTTATTGATAAACACATGGAGCGGCGCCAGGACGGGGGCGATTACGAATCAACCGTTGCTGGCCGCGGTTGTGGTCCCATGCTGGCTGAACAGCGTGGCGCACTGGCTACCGTTATCCGCTCGGTCGGCACGTCGGAACACCGGGTGCCACACACCGGCAGCATGAGTGTTGGCGGTAACGTAGCAGGAATTCCAGCGGTAGCGCTAAGTAATGCTGATGCAGATATTCTCGCTTACCAGCTACAGCGCAACGAACCGGTCACGTTATCGATCTTTTCGAGCGCGCGAAGCCTGCCGGAAGAGCAATCGGCCAATGTTATCGGAGATATTGTTGGCACCGACAAAGCTGACGAAATTGTTATCCTGGGAGCACACCTTGATTCCTGGGATCAGGGCACCGGTGCTATTGATGACGGCGCAGGTGTGGCCATTATCTCGGCCGCGGCAAAACTCATACTCGACAGCGGCATTAAACCCCGCCGCACCATTCGCTTTGTCCTGTTTGCCAATGAAGAATTTGGACTCTCCGGCGCACGGGCTTATGCAAAAGCTCACGAAACAACTATCGACAAGCACGTCGTCGGCATGGAAGCGGATTTCGGTGCCGGCGCGGTCTGGAATTTCTCATCACAGGTAGACGAATCGCGGTTGAGCCTGGTTCAGAGAATCGCGAAAGTTTTGCAGCCTCTCGATATTAAATATGGCAATAATGAAGCCTCGGGTGGCGCTGACATTTCGCCATTGCGCGCTGCAGGCATGCCCATACTGGACTTTGTCCAGGACGGTACACACTATTTTGACTATCACCACACGCCGGATGACACGCTCGACAAAATTGATCGACAAGCCCTCAATCAGAATGTTGCCGTTTACGCGGCCGCCGCGTTTATCGCCGCCAACAGCAACGAAGATTTTGGACGTTTGACGATTAAGAAGCCCGATCACTGGAGCTGTGACGCGTTAACGAATAAATAGCGCTCTATCAGCGCCGGGCACGGGACTCGATAGCAGGACAGATCTTGTATGACGTCGCGGTATCAGGACGTAAGCGGCAGGCGTTCGAGGGCCTGCCGTACAACTTCGGGCCCTGCACCGTGGCGATGGGAGTTTTCGCTAAGATGGCGGCGCCAGTTGCGTGCACCAGGCTGACCTGCAAACAGTCCCAGTATGTGGCGAGTGATGTGTTTTAACTGAGCACCTGCAGTCATCTGTTGCTCAATATAAGGCAGCATTTGCTCGACTACTGCAACTCGCGTCGGCGGTTGCCAGCCATCGTCCGCCAATAGATCACGTTCGATTTCTGCTAACAGGTACGGTTCGTGATAGGCCTGACGGCCAATCATGACGCCATCAACGTGCTGTAAATGCGCCTCGCACTCCGCCGCAGTCGTTACTCCGCCATTGAGTACAATGGTCAGATCAGGGAACTCCTGCTTCAATCGATAAACGCGATCGTAATTCAGTGGCGGCACCGTGCGATTTTCTTTCGGACTCAGTCCCTGCAGAATTGCTTTACGCGCATGGACGACAAAAATTGTGCAGCCAGCATCGACTTGTACGGATATGAAATCCTTTAGAAACGGGTAACTGTCGTGATCATCAATACCGATTCGAGTCTTGATGGTTACCGGCACATCGACGGCTGCCTGCATCTCGCTAACGCAAGCGGCGACCAATTTTGCATCGGCCATCAAACACGCGCCAAACTGACCGCTCTGAACACGGTCGCTCGGACAACCGATATTAATATTGATCTCGTCGTAGCCGCGCTCGGCACCCAGCTTCGCAGCATGCCGCATCATCGCGGGTTCGCTGCCGCCGATCTGCAACGCAACCGGGTGCTCCGTCACGTCAAACTGCAATAGCTTGGCGGCATCACCGTGCAGCAGCGCGGCGGCAGTGACCATCTCGGTATAGAGGCGCACGTGTGGTGCGAGCAAACGCATGAAGTAACGACAATGACGGTCAGTCCAGTCCATCATTGGAGCGACGGAAATTTTGTGCGGCAATCGATTCAATTTAATTTCTAATTAATGCAGTGCGTAAATGCGAAACCCGACCATGACAGTCGGGTTCGCGTATTGCAAAAATTGCTTAAGACTACTTTACGCCGTCAAATCCTGAATGACGCTTTCGACCACAGCTAACGCTTCATCCAGCAGATCAAATTCGATCGTCAATGCGGGCAGAAAACGAATAACATTGGCGCGAACGCCACAACTCAACAAAATGACACCGCGCTTGGCCGCTTCGGCCACGACAGCTTTGGTCAGGTCCGCATCCGGCTGATCGACGTCGCCATTTTTCACCAACTCAATGGCCGACATCGCGCCGACAGTGCGCACATCGCCAACGCTGTTATTTTTTGCCTGCAGCTTCTTGCCCCAGCTGACTATGCGGTCGCCTATCGTTACGGCACGCTCACAGAGTTTTTCTTCGGCGATAATTTTCAACACCGCGAGACCGGCAGCGCAACCCACGGGTGGGCCGCCATAGGTGCCGCCCAAGCCGCCAGCGGCGGGTGCGTCCATGATATCGGCTTTACCAATCACACCCGACAGCGGCAAGCCACCGGCCAGACTCTTGGCAACCGTCATCATGTCAGGCTCGATGCCCGCGTGTTCCACGGCAAACATCTTGCCAGTGCGCGCGAAGCCACTCTGGATTTCGTCCGCAATCAATACAATGCCGTGTTGATCACAAATCTTGCGCAGCGTCTGCAGGAATTCTTTAGGTGCTGCGTAGAAGCCACCCTCGCCCTGTATAGGCTCAATAATTATGGCCGCAACACGCTCGGGTTCCATATCGGCCTTAAAGAGGGTCTCCAACGCTTTCAACGACTGTTTGGCCGTTACGCCAAGATATTCTGCGGGGAACGGTATGTGGTAGATACCAGCCGGCATCGGCCCAAAGCCCGCTTTGTACGGTGCGACCTTGCCGGTCAGCGCCATACCCATCATCGTACGCCCGTGAAATGCGCCGGAAAAAGAAATCACTCCCGTCCGGCCCGTATGGTAGCGAGCAATCTTGATGGCGTTTTCAACGGCTTCGGCGCCCGTCGTCAAGAACAGGGTCTTCTTCGGGGTGCTCCCGGGTGCCAGCTTATTGAGCTGGTCCGCCAGCTGCACATAGACGTCATAAGGCGTCACCTGGAAACAAGGGTGACAGAATCGATCCAGCTGTGCTTTGACTGCTTCAATTACGCGCGGGTGGTTATGGCCGACATTGGTTACTGCGATACCGGCAGCAAGGTCGATGTAACGATTGCCCTCCACATCCCAGATTTCAGCGTTTTTCGCTTTGTCCGCGAATATTGAATGCATGACCCCTACGCCGCGCGGCACTGCTTGCTGCCGCAGCTCTAACAGCTCTTTATTCGTAACCATTACTAAGTCCTTGAAATTTATAAAATATTACACCAATCACCTGAATCTTAGGGCAAAAACCCGACGGCCCTCGCGTCCAGTCGCAATGCTATAGATGAAGACGGCCTCCTGTCACCTCGATTCTGCATTTAATTTCCTACGGCGAGACACTGAAATGCGACCATCGAGGTGATTTTGCGCTATGATTTGCGGCCGCTAATTATGAGGAACCGCTCGATGCGCGACATGCTGCAATTCTATATCAACGGAGAATGGGTCGACCCAGCCGTTGCCAACACTTTTGATGTCATCAATCCTGCCACCGACGAAGTCTTTGGACATATCAGTCTTGGCTCGGAAGCAGACGTCAACAAAGCGGTGGCGGCAGCCGTTGCAGCACAGGATAGTTTTGCGCAAACCACAGCGGCCGAGCGTATCGAACTGCTACAGGCAATTCTCGATGTGTTTGCCAAGCGTCACGATGAAGTGGCCGAAGCCATCATGGATGAAATGGGCGCGCCCTGGAAACTGGCCAAGTTTGCCCAGGCCGGCAGCGGCCCACAGCACATCGCCGCGACCATCAAGGTGTTACAGAGTTTCGAATTTGAAGAGCAGCTCGGCACCACCCGGATCATGAAAGAACCGATTGGCCCTTGCGCCTTGATCACCCCCTGGAACTGGCCGATTAACCAGATCGCCGTGAAAGTAGCCCCTGCTCTCGCGGCCGGTTGCACAATGGTGCTCAAGCCCAGCGAAATCGCACCATTCGATGCCATGATATTTGCGGAAATTCTGCACGAAGCCGGCGTGCCTGCCGGCGTATTTAACCTGGTTAACGGCGACGGTCCGGTTGTAGGGTCCGCGTTAAGCTCCCATCCGGATATCACCATGGTTTCGTTCACGGGCTCAACACGAGCAGGCGTTGCCGTTGCACAAAATGCTGCGCCCACAGTCAAGCGCGTAGCTCAGGAACTGGGAGGCAAGTCTGCCAACATCATTCTCGACGACGCCGATTTTCCCAGAGCAGTCACCGGCGGCGTACGGAATTGTTTCGATAATTCAGGACAGTCCTGTAATGCGCCAACCCGAATGCTGGTGCCACGAGCACGCATGGATGAAGTCATTGAAATTGCGCGCGCCGCTGCCGCCAAGATCGTTGTCGGCGACCCACGCGCAGAAGGCACGAACATGGGTCCGGTAGTATCTAAACAGCAGTGGACCAAGATCGAAGGCCTGATCCAACAGGGCATGGATGAAGGTGCCACCCTGGTTTGTGGCGGCACCGGACGTCCAGAGGGACTGGATAGGGGTTGTTACGTCAAGCCGACGATATTCGCCAACGTCACCAGCGACATGACGATCGCGCAGGAAGAAGTCTTTGGGCCGGTGTTAGCCATTATCGCTTACGATAGCGAGGACGAAGCGGTTCGTATCGCCAACGACTCGCCTTACGGTCTGTCCGGCTATGTGTCATCCGGCGATTTGAGCCACGCCCGTAAAATAGCATCGCGTATGCGGACCGGCATGGTCCATCTCAACGGTGCCTCGCTTGATTCGCTGGCTCCTTTCGGCGGCTACAAACAGTCAGGTAATGGCCGCGAATGGGGTGCGCATGGACTTGAGGAATTTCTCGAGCTCAAGTCGGTCTACGGCTATGAGGCAAAGAAAAAGGACTAAACTGGCGACTTGCTGGCGTATATTCGGTAACCGAATCAGAACCAGGTTGCAGCAACCTGGTTTTTCATTACTGGACAACGCTTGCGCGAGTCAAATACTACGCTGCACAGAAATTTACAGAATTTAATTGAGACTGGTATCTATGAAAGTATTGCACCGAATAATTATCGCGGTCATCGTCAGCATTATCGCTGTATCAATTACCTCTTGCTCAAAAAGCAAGTTTGATCAGGCAACTGGCAAAGGCACGATAAAAGCCATTCATGCTGCAACGGGTCTGACCGCTGTTGCTTTTCGCATTGAAGAACGAACTCTCGGTTCCCTGACTTATAAAGACTCATTTTCGGGTGCGCGATATGACAATTTGCCTTACCAGTTTAATTTTGACCTGGTCGCACCGGTAACAGGCGCTTCGACACGTATTGCAAGCCAGACAATAGCGGTCGATGTTGATATGGATTACACCTTGGTTCTGACCGGTACCGCCGCCAACGCCAGCGTCATCGTGTGGGAGCGCCCGGAAAACATCTGGAAAGGTGATGAAACAAATCTTTCGGTCACATTCGGCAATGTAGCGGCCAGCTGGGGCGACATTGATGTCTACTTCGCTCCGACAGGCACTTTACCGGTTCTTGGTGAGCAAGTAGCAACACTGTCTTATGGGGAACGCGCACCGCTGTTCGACTTGCCAGCCGCAAACTATGAAATCATCCTGACTGCCGCTGGCGACCCCGCAACGATCTACTTCCAGTCATCCTCCCTGACCATGAACGGCGCCACCAACGTGCTGTTTGCATTCTTTGACAACGACGGCTCCACCACGGCTGATCTTAGTGTCCGCCTGATATCAGGGGGTAACAATCTTGAGCTCGGCGAAGTCAACCACCCGCCACAGTTGCGCGTGATACATAGCTCACTGGAAACCGCTACAGCCACCGGCAATGTGGACGCCTTTCTTGATGCTGACTTCGCGACAGCCATTGCCTCCGATGTGGCATTCGGCACGACCTCGCCCTACTGGACGACCACTGTAGCCAATCACGATCTATCAATAACGCCTGCTGGCAACACCGGCGTTATTACCGCCCAGACCACCGTAGGCCTTGCTTCAAGCACCACTTATAGCGCCTTCTTGTTTGGCACCGCGGCCGAGCCCGTGATTGTCACATTCCAGGATAAGCTTCGCTTCATAAGCGACTACGCCAAACTGCGTTTTGTAAACGGATCAGAAAATCATGCTCTGCTGGATATATATGTCGAGGCGCCGGCAACGGATATAACTAATGAAATTCCGTACGCGGTAACGTTGCCATCCCGCACGGCGACGCTTGAAAGATTTCTTGACCCCGGCACGTACGAAGTGACTATTACAACTAGCGGAGAGAAAACGGCTATCGTCCCGCCATTTGCAGTGACTGTGGCAGCTCGCGATGTTCGCGAAATCCTTGTGACCGATACTGTCGACCCGGCAACTGCTGATGCCGTAGTTATTACCGACCTGAATAACTAGGAATACGACAAAGGCCGGCTTGGCAGCCGGCCTTTGTGGTTTGATAGGCTATTCCTGGCTGCGTCGTTATCAGGTCATTTCTTCTTGCATCGTGGCCAGCATCGCTCGCACTTCGACTCCTGCTTTTTTCGCCTCGGCATTCAGTTCTTCGAGACGCCGCGCAACCCTTTCGTCTTTCAGCACTGGCTTTAGCCAGGCTGCTTTCTGGTACTGCAATTGCCAGTTCAAATTCTTACTGAAAGGCCGTTCAAGATCTTTAAGCGCGTAATCAATGGCAGCCTCATTATCGCCACGAGCAATCGATACATTGACCATTGCATAATTATTATCCCTCCAACCCGGGAGACCCCTGTCCGCGTATTCCTCAATGGAATCAATAACCGCATTGACCGCATCAAAGTTACCCATGTGCGCCCACACCAGAACGAGAAAAAATCTCACTGTAAAATCATTGGCGCCGCTTATAACGTAATTGGGTGTACTTATGCCCGGATACATAGATTCGAAAACTGGCACTATCGCATCACCTCGACCCAATTCGAGCATTGAGTCAACAAACCCCACCAATGCAATGTTAAATGAATTGCCACGTCTGTTATCAACCCGATCCCGCAACATTTGCTCCGCAATGCGCACTACCCGTTCATGGTTACCCGAATAAATTTGCGACTGCAAAATCACAGAACGAGTAAAAGGTTCCTGCGGAGCGATCGATTCAGCACGGGCGCGCATAGAATCAGCTTCTTCAATCAGGCCAAACTGATAAAAGAAGGTCGCGATGGAAGCGGGCAACTCATGGTCTTGAGGATCCAGGGCCATAGCCTGGTAGTACCAGGCCACGCCATCTGCATAGCGACCCTCAGCCATAGCGCCTATGCCTGAGGAGAAATACACGGCGGTCCACTCAGGTGCGAGCTCGCGCCCCATGGCAAAGGACATTTCAGCCTGAACTGGTCGATTCAAAGCGCCGAGTAAGAGCAATCCACGCCTCCAATACAAAATCGCAGACATCGGATCTATGGCCAAACCTCGATTCAGCCACTCGAGCGCCTCTTCATTCTTACCCGCGGCTTGTTCAACGTTTGCCATTTCCACAAACAGGGATGGATCGCTCTCCGCCTGCTCCGCAATCGACCGCAGCGCCGTTCCTGCGTCAGCAACTTCTTGGGAGCCGGGACCAGCGACTCGTAATGCTCGCTGAAAACCAAGTGTCGCCATAATCCCCTGCGCGCGGAGATTGTCAGGCGCCCGCTGCAGAACCTGCTGCACTAACGGTTCAATTCGAACTTCCGCGTTCTCGACACTCAGGATTCCTGTCGATTGCTCCATTTGATACGTCGCCGCGAGATCAAGCCTTGCTTCTAAGAAGTCTGGATCACGCACCAAAACTTCTTTGAATAATCCTTCCGCGCGTGGAAGTGAGCTGTAACTGCCAATATTTTTTTGCTCAAGGGCTTTCAAGTAAAGTTCGTAGGCACCCGTGTCATTGGTACCGATACCCTTTACTGCCGCCCCGCCATTCGCATCCACTCCCAGTATCTGCAATTGCAGGGCATTTGCCACACTGCCGGCTATTTCGTCCTGGACGACAAAAATATCCTCTACATCGCGATCATAGGTCTCAGACCAAACGTGATAACCATTTCTTGCATCAATTAGCTGCGCCGTAATTCGCACTCTGTCACCCGAACGCTGCACACTGCCCTCAAGGACATGGCCGACACCCAGGCTTTCAGCGATCTCACGGATATCAATATTCTTGCCTTTGAAGGCAAAGGCCGATGTTCTCGCAGCCACTTTAAGATTTGGAATCTGTGCCAGCAAATGAAGAAGAGTCTCGGTCATGCCGTCCGAAAAATATTCATTTTCCGCCTTGCCACTCATATTCGTGAATGGCAGCACAGCAACAGAATGTTGTATTTCAACATCGTCAGCAGCGAAGCTGACCTGGGAATCACTTTGCAGCACAAATTTATCGACCAACAGGAGCGCGACCGCAATGACCAGTGTCACCTTGATCGCCTGGTCCATCCATCGCGCCCCAAAGGAACCGCTTACCTTGGATCGATCCAGATTCTTTTCTTGCACGATACCATCGGGCGTTAGTTCAAAGACCCAGGCCAATATGATAGCCACCGGGAATCCGATGGCCAATGTGATCAAGATAGGTTTGCCGAGAGTGTCAGGCAACTCAAAGAACGGAAATACGACATCGACCATTTGCAGAATTAGCCATGACGCCAACAGGTAGGCCATCGCCACCCTGAAAACATTTCGTTCCCTCAACTCTGCAATAAAGCTCTGCACGTACCGCCCCCATCAATAACCCATAGATGCCCCGGAAGGGTTATTGGTTGCATATTAAGTCAGTTTAGCACTGACCACATATCTAATATTCAGGTCGAATCAGGGAATCTAGCTGATTCGAGGCCTGCCGCCGTGAAATAATTCGACAGAATTACTGGGCACAAGTGCCCGACAAATTGAACATTTTTCCACTGCATGTAATGAAGATTATGCAGTTCCACCCTCGTACCAGCCTTTTGACGCATTGACAATTCGAACAACCGCCAACATTACCGGGACCTCCACAAGAACGCCAACCACGGTTGCCAGCGCCGCGCCCGAGTCGAGTCCGAACAGTGCTATGGCCGTTGCAACCGCCAGTTCGAAAAAATTGCTCGCACCAATCAACGCTGAAGGTGCGGCCACGCAATGCGCCACTTTGAATCGCCGATTCAGCCAGTAGGCAAGGCCGGAGTTGAGAAACACCTGAATGATGATTGGAATAGCCAAAAGTACGATAACCAGTGGCTGGCTGAATATTTGACGACCCTGAAAACCAAACAGGAGTAACAAGGTTGTCAACAGTGCGAGCAATGACAATGGTTGCAAGTACTGTAAAACAGATTCAAGACCGCCGGCACCCCTGGCAAGCAACGCGGAACGCCAAAGCTGTGCAACCACAACCGGAATGACAATATACAAAACGACGGATAGGAAAAGCGTAGCCCACGGCACGACAATATTGGACAATCCCAGGAGCAAACCAACGATGGGCGCAAAGGCAAATATCATGATGACGTCGTTTAGCGCGACCTGGGTAAGCGTGAAGTTTGCGTCACCTTTGGAGAGATTACTCCAGACAAATACCATCGCGGTACAAGGAGCGGCGGCCAGCAAAATCAAGCCCGCTATATAACTATCTGTCTGCTCGGCCGGCAATAAGTCGGCAAATAGAACTCGAATAAACAGCCAGCCCAGAAGTGCCATGGAAAATGGCTTAACCCCCCAGTTTATGAATAACGTGACGCCTATACCTTTCCAATGCTGGCTCAAGTCGTGCAGCTTGCTGAAGTCGACCTTGAGCAACATTGGAATAATCATCAGCCAGATGAGTATCGCAACTGGCATATTGACCTGTGCAATATTCAAGGACGCGATGCTCTCAAAAGCCATTGGAAAAGAATCGCCGAGCAGCACCCCGACGATGATGCAAGCAAGAACCCACAGTGATAAATAGCGTTCGAATATGGACATAACTCTGTTGCCTTTGTTTAGTCCTGCAACTTGCCTATCGCCGCAAGCGATTCACTAATCGATTCGCTGTCCTGGGACTTGGACAGCAATTCAAGAAATTGGGAAATTCGGGTCTCGAGACGCCCATACGCCACATCAAATGCCTCGGCCTCCTCTGCAGCATTCCTATAATTTCCATCAGGATCCGGTATACCCCAATGCGCTGTTACCGGATGACCGGGCCAGACAGGGCACGTCTCGGCAGCAGCGTTGTCGCAGACGGTAATGATGATATCGATTCGCGCCGAATCACTACTGCCGAATTCGTCCCATGATTTGGATCGCAAGCCCGCTAACGAGTGCCCGGCACGCCGTAACTTCTCCAATGCCCCTGGATGGACGCGACCCTTGGGTACGCTCCCGGCACTGTAAGCACTAAAATCTGAGCCACCCAATTTGTTCAGGAGACTTTCTGCCATGATGCTGCGCGCCGAGTTACCGGTGCACAAGAACAAGACTACAAGGGGTTTATGCATCGTGATCACTGTTAGATACACTCGGAAAAAGCAATTACACTACGTCTGCAAACTTGAGTAGCAATCAGTTTACAGAAATTGAATTAGTGAATCAGGCTTAATTGTGCATCAACGCATAATCGATTATTTGCGCAATGACCGCTTGGCAATTTGATACACCGCGAGCGATACCTGTTTATGAGGTTAAAATTCCATACCGGTGAATTTGTAGCGTAAGTTTTCAGCGCTGACCCATCTGGGTTAGCGATCGCAGTATCGCTAAAAAAGAGCATCTGACGGGTCGCACGTTTAGCCGGCGGCCGAATCCCACTCTGTCTCATTGGCAGCATCGCCGCGATTCCCGGCCTTCACTTCGTACATGGAGCGATCTGCCGCCGCAATTAGCATCCACAAATCTGCACCTGTCGTAGGCATCATTGCAATGCCAACACTCGCGGTGCAAACAATTTCTCGGGCATGCAACAGATAGGGGTCAGATGCTGTGTCTGAGAGACGCTTGGCAACATGCCTTGCATCCTCAATACTTACCCCCGGCAGCATGATGGCAAATTCATCCCCACCGAGTCGCGCCAGAACGTCTTCGGGTCGCAAACAGAATTCCAGACGATGACCAAAAGCTTTCAACAATGCGTCTCCTGCCTGGTGACCGAAGCGATCATTTACAGCTTTAAAATCATCCAGATCGATATAAACCACAGCTCCAGTCAAACCGTCACCCACCAGCCTTGATGCGACGGCCTCAAACCCGCGCCTGTTAAGCACACCGGTAAGAGAGTCGCGCTGGGCATCGTCTAGTATCCTGCTTTCCTGATTCTTCGTTGCCGTAATATCAATCAGAGTGACCGCAAAATCCACACCGACTGGCTCGGCAATAATGCGTAACCACAGTGCGTCGTCGCCGCGACCGCTTTGGGCCTCGTAATTCATACTTGAATTGCGAGGTGCCGAGCTATCGAAATGAGAAATGAGATTGTTCGGTTTCAATAATTCCAACTGATTCAGCATGACGCCTTCGAGATTTCCTTCACCCCACTGCAAAAGATCTTCAGCAGCACTATTGGCAAATATGCACCGAAACTCGTTACGAGAGTCCTTGTTATCACGAGAAAAACGCAGGATGCCATTGGATGAGTTTTCCACCAATGAACGTATGAGTTGCTCACTGTCGGCTAAGGCTCTTTGGGCATTCTTTCGATCCGTGACATCACGACAGACAACAATCATGCCTTCGTTATTATCCAGTGGCGCACCCTGCAACTCGAAAAACCGCCCATTGCGCATACGCACCGTCTGCCGCAGCGTGTCGCCGTCCACATGTTCTAGCAATTCCCTCGCTTCTGGATAATCTTTCCACAATTCCTTGCCGATCAATTGATTCTCTGTCTGACCCAGCAGTTGTTGTGCCGGCATGTTGGCGCTAACGATGCACTTGTTCTTGTCGAGCACGATGATCGGATCTTTAACTTTGTCGAACATCGTGCGATAAGCTAATGGACTGAAGTCATAAAACTTCAGGCCCAGGGTTGCCCATGCATACAACGGTAGCAGCGCCACAAATGCACAAGAGGTGTATGGAAAATCGTGGCGCCCCAGGTGCAACAAGCTCTCGCTGATACTGATCAAAAACGGCATCAACATGCAAAACAATAGTACGAGCACGCGCTTACGATGGGCTGTTGCAATACTGGGCAAACGGCTTGCTATGCCAATTACCGCGATGGTGAAGACACCGTAGGCGAATGGAGCATGCACCAGGTTGAACCATGCGTGTTCGCCGGCCCTGGTAAAACGTATGGCCCCATCGACGGACTCAATCATGGTCCAGATAAGATGGTGAGTCGAATTGGTTGCCGCCAGGATTACCGTAACAAGCGGCACCATACTGAGCGCAGCGATAATCCAGGCTTTTCGTTTTGATTCAGAGAATTCCAGATAAAAAGCAAACAACACCACCGGCAAGAATCCGGCGCTGATAAACGTCAGCGTCCGACCAATACCAAACAGGCTGGCACTAGTTGTGTTGTACTCGAATGTGGTGCCAGCCAGCCAACAACCAATCAAGATCAGGAAATAACAAATCGTGGGGACTTTCCGATCCGGCGTTAGTCTGGCCACCATGACGGCTAACCAAATATAAGACAGGCTGCCTGCCGTAAACAGGTACGGAAGCATAGAGTTGAACACGGTCGTCACTGGTTTACATCGTCCCTAAAATCAATTTCCCATAGCACTACTGACTCATACTAGCCGGTTAGAAAACCGGAATATGCGACATAGTTGGCAATATGTTCAATACAGGCCCAACTCCACAGGCTCTGGGTAGAACGGAAAACGAGGCAAGTCCCTTTGTGCCGCTATAGATCAGCGGTCGTATCAGCTATCAGCCTATCCACCACTGATTTTAGTGCATCATCCTTAGTTGCGCCTGCGGCAATGGCCGCCTCATAAGTCCTGAGCTGATGATGGGCGCTGGTCCCCCTCCTGAGGATTTCCCTGATGCCGGCCACCTCTTTCTCGCAATTCAGTGCAGCCGCGTCTTCAGCAGTCAGTTCCAGTAACTCCTCAATCAACTCATCGAATGGGACAATCGCTCCCTTCGCCAGATCAATCAGCCCCTCGTCGAAGCCATAACGCATCGCTCGCCAACGGTTTTCCTCCAGCAACATTGGCGTGTAGATACGCCAGCGCTGGTTATTAAGCCGGAGCCGATACAGCATACGCAAGATGCAAGTCAGCAAGGCGGTAAGCGCCACGGTGTCGTCGACCCGGGTACACACATCCATAACCCGAGTCTCTAGTGTTGGATATCTGGCACTTGGGCGAAGGTCCCACCAGATTTTGGTCGCGTCTTCGATCACATTTGCGTCAACCAGAATATCGACGTGCCGCTGATACTCCGTGTAACTCGAAAATCGCTCCGGAATACCGGTCCTTGGCAACGCGTCAAAGACCGTCAGACGGTAGCATTTCAGCCCGGTATCTCGCCCTTCCCAAAATGGCGATGAACAGGACAAGGCCAGCAAGTGCGGCAAGAAATAACTCATCTGGTTCATCAGGTCGATTCGCAGCTCGTCATCGTCGATGCCAACATGCACATGCATCCCGCAAATAACGAGGCGACGGGCAGCACCTTGCATTTCAGTCGTTAGCGCCTGGTAGCGATCTTTATCCGTGTGCAGCTGCGCCGACCAGTTGCCAAAGGGATGTGCAGATGCAGCGATCGGCGCCAGACCGTATCGACCAGCCACGTCAACGACAACTTTGCGTAGTCGTACGAGATCCTCCCGTGCTTCAGTGACGTTGGCGCAGACCCGAGTGCCGACCTCTATTTGGGAGCGAAGCAGTTCATGCGTAACCTGGCTTCCACAGAGCGCTTCGCATTCGTCCATGAGTGCTTTAGGGGGATCAATTGCAAGACGTCGCGATTCACGATCGACCAAGAGGTATTCTTCTTCTATTCCGACTGTAAACGTCGGTACATTTCTTTTCATCGGACGCCCCCTGCTCTCATGTCTACCAACCGCTGGCTCTTCTCATTTCTTGCTTAGTTACTGCCTGACCGTCCCTGCGGAACCACAACATCCAGGATATCCGGGATTATCTCGGCCAGTAAATCGGCTATCTTTTGGATGCCGGCCTGGTCAACTATCAAATCCTGGCGGACCTCAAGACCAACGTGCGGCAATCCACGACCTTCCGCGTGGTAGTCGATCGTAAAATCCTGTGGTGCACGGCCTGAATAGGGCTGATTGTCGCCTACGTCGTAGCCCGCCTGTCTGAGGCGGCTAATCAATACGGAAGAAATACGATTATCGGTGTCCCAAAGGACCCCCATCTGCCACGGCCGCGACACTCCATCCATGACAGGCGTAAAACTGTGTATCGCGATCATAGCCGGCTTCAACGCTGCTTGTGTGAGTCGCTCTATCTCCGCATCAATAGCGTGATGATAGGGCCAATATAAGGCTTCTGCGCGAGCCGCCCTCTCCGCAGCACTGATTCCGGCATTGCCGACTATTGCAACGCCGTCACCAAATTCCAGGTAGGCGCTGGGATCGGTCAACTGCCGATTGCAGTCCATCACGAGTCTCGAGTAGCCAGCAAAGACGGCAGTTACCTGCAAACGTTCCGCGAGCGCCCGGGTCAGCCCGCCTGCTCCAATGTCCCAGGCCAGGTGACAACGACGTGCAATCGGATCCAGCCCAAGATCCCCAAGACAGGTCGGAATCTCCCGACTGGCGTGGTCGCACACCAACAACAAAGGTCGCGTCGATTGTGGGTTTTGGACGGTGAAAGGTGGTGGCGCATCCGAAGCAAGATTGAATATGTTGCTAGCGGATTTAGGAGAAATCGATTCGGGCATCAGGCATCTGTAGTCGACGAAACAGACATTCAGTGTACCGGATAGCGTCGTCGACGCCAGTAGGCCAGGAATATTTTTTGGTTCCGGTAAACTTGGCCGGGATACGCCGCTAAGCCGGCTGATTCAACGCCATCAGAGAATCCTCAAACCACGGCTCGAAACCGTCGATCGGTTCCGGGCGTGCAATGTAATAACCCTGTGCGTATTCGACTCCCAGCGACGCAAGCTTCTGCAACACCTTCTTGGTCTCGACGCGCTCGGCTATGGTTTGAATCCCCATCGCGCGGCCAACTTCCGCAATGGCCTTGACCATGCTCTCATCAACGACGTCTTCTGCGACGTTACTGATGAAATGGCCGTCAATTTTCAGGAAGTCCACCGGCAAATTTTTCAGATACGTAAACGATGACAAACCGCTACCGAAATCATC
>JAHEFE010000115.1 GCA_024640365.1 Woeseiaceae bacterium
GCCCTCTTGGACATTTCCAAGAGTGGACCGATCAACGAAAACTGTCTGGCCGAGCACAGATACAAAATCTTCACCAATAAAGCTAACGCGACCAACAAGCAGCAGGCGCGTATCGCTGCCATTGATGCTGCGAATATCGCTGCCGTTGATACTGCGGCCATCACTGCCGTTAATGCTCAGCAGGTCGCTGCCATTAATACTGCGGATATCGCTGCCGTTTATGCTCAGCAGGTCGCTGCCATTGATGCTGCGGCCATCACTGCCGTTAATGCTCAGCAAGTCGCTGCCATTGATGCTGCGGATATCGCTGCCGTTGATACTGCGGCCATCACTGCCATTGATGCTGCGGATATCACTGCCGTTTATGCTCAGCAGGTCGCTGCCATTGATGCTGCGAACATCACTGCCATTAATGCTTGCGACTGCTTGGCCAGCAGTTACAAACACGCAACACCCGATTAACCCAATTCGGCGAATCTCCATCGCCAAATTTCCATCGCTCATCTTTCTTCTCCAACCGCTGAAAGAGTTATCCGGCCCGACCTCCAAATCGGTTCCGTTCACTTTTCAAGCCGCAAATATGAGACAACTACCTCACTAATCTTCCGATTCTTCCGATTCTTCTTTCATTAGCCCCTCGGCTAACAGTAAATTTTTGAAACTTTGATCGTCATCTCTTTCAACGAGATAGTGATAGATACCAATTCCCGTATGAACTACCTTGTCCCCTCTTGCCGGATCCGGCTTCGGCAAACCTGTCAGCCAATTATCAAGTTCCTCGAGTAACGACTGACACCGATCACGCAAATATCTGTCGAATTTCGGTACGTCTTGCAGTCGGATCCCATCGTCAGCCATAACCAATCGTTCAAAACGGCCTTTCCCTGGCGCATCCTTCATCATGTTGTAATCAACGGTATTCACGAAATTCCTTACGACGACTCCCGTTCTTTCAAAATTATGCTGGCCAAGCGCTTCAGGAATATATTCTCGTCTTAATACCCGAAACCACCCTGCATCGGTTTCTCGTACCGCGCCTACTCGAATAAGCTCATCGAGAATCGACCGCGGTGACATATCACCACTATGTCGCTTTACCAATTCAGAAAATGTTGGCTCACCGTCAAAGTTCGTCTCGTACTGCAGTTCCAACGGCATGCCATACGGTCCGGTAAAGTCAGTGTCCGTATGCCAACCGACTAGCACCCTTCCTAATCGACTGTATTTTGTCTTCGGTTCGTATCGTTCGTTAACTGCCTCATCTATGACTCGTTTTACTTCTTTTCTTGTAAGGCCGGTTATTACCGCAATCCGAGTTCTTGTTGTTCTCCTCCCAGGCACCTTGAAGTCTTTCAGTGCAACTTCTACATATACCGCTTTGGCTACCTCAGAAAATTCAGCGTATGAAATACCTTGACGAAGTAGGATTCTGACAAGCGGGTTTAGCAGCACACGAAAAGCCCGCAAAAGCGTTTGTTTTATTGAGTCGCTCATATTTCAACATAATAGCCATACACGGGAATTTATTCCCGAACTATGTCACAGTCAACATTAAGTTAAAGGTGCGTAACAGCTAAGCCAGTTACTTTTCAGCTAGTTAGAGCAACATGCTAATTGGAAGATTAGATTTTCCGCCTTTTCAGTCAAAAAAAGGCACTTTTTTGGATGAAAGTAACGAAATGAAAGCAAAGATAATACGATGTTTTTCAAATATTTAAGGAATTTTCTTAGCTTTTTACATTACAATTGGTCGGTGCCCCATTTTTTTTCTGACTCCGATTCGCCAAAGCACGGCTCAGAAACCAATTTTCTTGGCTCAATACCGTGATCCAAGTCTAAATTTGGAAAATGTGGCCACAATTCGCGCTCGCAAAATGCACTTTTCGGGCCTCGCTAGGCCGCGCGACCACGGAATATTAAGCTTGCTTGGCTAAATTCTGGTCGAAATCGAATAGATTTGGCTGATTAGTTTGCTCTAAAGAGCGCCAAGCGAAAGGCATATTACGAAAATACGTTGCTACCTGACTTTTCTTCTTCGAAATAGAAGACGCCGACGCCCACCGCCTTGTCGCTCGACTCTGATGGGTCGTCGTCATGAAGTGTTTCGTAGGCAGCGAAAAGATCATCAATTGATTCAACAAACTCTACCAAACGATCGGATCCGATTCGCCTCACGCGAGGTACATCTTTATCTCGAACTCTCGATGTGGCCGCCGTTCTCATGATCCAGGTTGATTCCGGCCCGCCTGAATTTGTGTTGTTTGCTAGAGTCAACATTGCCGGATATATAACAACGGACAAACCATCGACCAAGCGCTCGTTTACGTCCGGTCTTGAGACGTTACGCTTAATCGCCCGAAGATTTCCGTCGCTGATCTCTTTGACTGCGCCGATTCGCTTTAGCTCGGTGCGCATTGCTCCAGGCGGAATATCGCCGCCATATTTGCGGACCAGGTCGGAAAACGAATTCTGGCCGCCGTCAAACCTCAGATCTCTTGGTTCTCCGTCTTCATTCAAAAAGTCGCTTTCCGTGTACCAAC
>JAHEFE010000116.1 GCA_024640365.1 Woeseiaceae bacterium
GTCTGCAGGCTGTTCCCGGGAAGAGTCCCGGCCTTCCCACGAAGAAATTGTCGGCGCAGAATTCGAGGCCATCCTGGAATTGCACGAGCAGACTTGTGGCGGCGTTATTAATTTTAAAAAAATCGATAAGTTCGTTTACGAAGTGACCTGCGCCAGCGGTGAGGTGTACCGGATCGATGTCAGCCATGAAGGTCACGTCAACGTCTCGGCAGACAAGCCCTGACGGACGGCAATCCGGCCCTGGACCGCGCCCGAAGATTACTGGTAGGTCTTCCGGGACGTCACCCGGCAGCTCAAGTTACCCTTCGACGCGGCGGACATTGGCATTCCTTTCCCACAAAGTGACGTCAATCTGTACGTCAACACGCTTGCTCCAAAGAACCGGAAGTCCGGATCAACATCCGTTGATTCATTGCCAGATCCGATGCAGATGAGCCACATCTGGATTGAGGACTCGACAAATGGGTTGACGCAAAACAGGAATTTAGCCATTCTTTCGGTTAGAAATTTTTTACCTAAACAACTCTTGATAAGGAGAGCAATATGGAATCTACGGAAGTTCTCGTTGGTTTAATCGTAGGAATTCTCATCGCCGCAGTTTTTTCCGGTGTCATCATCTGGCTGGTTGGCAAGCTGAACGTCGGCTTGACGGTCAAGAATTTTGGCTGGGCCATGCTGGCCGGCGTGCTGATCGGCATTCTCACCAATGTCGCGAATCATTTCGTCAAGGATTTCGGCGGTGCCGTTGGCTTTGCAGTCCAACTCGTGGTCTCCGCACTCGTCATTCTGGCTTGCGGTAAAATACTCAAGGGGCTCACGGTTGAGGGCTTTAAAGGCGCTCTATTTGCCGCGGCAGCCATTGCCATCATTGGTTTCCTGATCACGCTGATCGCTGTCTGAGTTTACCGGTGGCCGCTTTCGGCCACTCAATCCTGCGTTTACAAATCCGGCCAGATGTCCCGGGTAGCGCCTACCTCGACCCTCAATCCATGGAGGGTCGAAGCGTTCGTCGGCGCATTCGGTCGCAATCAAGTTGCCGGAATCCAAAACAAGCGCCAGCCGCAGACACCAGGCTGAAACCAGGAAGTCGCGGTGATCCGGTTCGAAAGCACAAGGACGGCTGCGACGAAACCAGTCTTCATCATCGACTTATTCTTCGGGAGAAGAGTCCAGACGGCACAGTACTTGACCAAAATTCGCTTTGCTCGTTACGATCACTTCCCATGGGGTCAACTCATTTTTTAGCTAGGCTTGATTGGTGTGCAAGATCCGGGGTCGGGTGAGAGTTGCCAGCAAGCTGCTTTGTTCACATTAGAGGAAATAGTAAAAATGGAATTCATGATTAATCGACTGTCTGTGTTTTTGGTGACTTCGTCGATCGCAATGGTCAGCGTGGCCCAGGCTCAGGATGCACCTGGAATGAGTGACCTGATTGGAGCCCGTGGTTCGTCTCTCGACAATGCCATGAGTGAGCGCGGTTACGAGTTTTCCAGAAGCATGGGAGTGGCAACATTGTATTGGAACGGCAACCGTGGCTCTTGTGTTTCTGCCCTGGTGGATTATGGTCGCGTGCAGAGCATTCAAACAGCTTCTGCCAGTGATTGCGGCAGGAGCGGTTCCAGTGATTCGGATGACGCGGTGGCGGAAACAATTGCAGCAGCAGCCATTATTGGATTGGCAGCAGCGTTATCGCAACATCACAAAGGCGATGACCGCAATAACAACCCAACCTATAACGATGAATATGAGCGCGGATATTCGAGTGCCATGTCTGGCTATCAATACAGCGATAACGCTTCTGAAGCCTATCATTCAGGTTATATGGCGGGTGAAGCAGAGCGGAACAACCGCCGCCATTCAAACAGCCAGCTCGTTAGTGGGGCACCCGCGGTCGCACAAAACGCCTGCAAGGAACGGGGCGATCAATACTGGGGAATTCCGGCTGGCAGTACGGTACCCGTGAACGTTTTTGATTATGGGCAAGGCAACTATGAGGTAGTGGTTGCTTCAGGTCATTACCGGGCGAACTGTTCAGTGAATGGCCGGGGCAACATTTCCGATTTTCTGCCTCAATAAGCCCGCTGTAAAAGCGAGATAAAATAGTTGTTGCGGGGCATATTCAGGTGGGGTTTCGGTCCCAGGGGAAATCAGCCAGGGTAACGACCAGCGATTTGTGCGGCGATGTGTGTACAGCTACCATGCTGATTCGCATCAATGATTCGAGATAAAATTTGTGAACCTGGTTGGACTCGGTATAGGAATTTTCTTCGCGACAGTGATATCAGGCTTTCTGATCTGGCTGTTGGGTGCTTTTGGAATTGGAGTGCGGGTAAGCGGCGCGCTTCCCGCATTCCTTGCTGGTATGTTGATTGCCGTGACAGGCGGCCTGATCTCGTGGCTGTTAAGCCTGCGTGAACTCAAGTTGGGGGCGGGCATTCAGGGCGCCATCCTGAATACCTTGCTGGGCGCCGTTATGCTGATAATTGGCGAAAAGTTTATTCCCGGTCTTGCTGTGGATGGTTTTGCAGGTGCAATC
>JAHEFE010000009.1 GCA_024640365.1 Woeseiaceae bacterium
CGAAGCCTTTGGCGCCGGGTTTACCTGGGGCTCAACACTTCTCAGGTTCTAGCTGACGGTCGCTCCAAAAGAATATGAGTGAGTTTGCAGGGGCAGGGTGCAACACCGGGTCACGCGGCCATCAAACAGCGCTGAAATCGTCTATTCGAAGACATTTCGGCCTGACTTATGGCTCTGTAACTGTGACGTGTGTCACACAGTAGCTAATCGGCTGATATTACTGGTTTTTTCTTTGTGTTATGGAAAAAATAGACCCCCCACACCATTTTTCAGCCTCCGAAACGCTTCCGTAAGTCATTGTATTTATTATTTTTACCGACAAAAATGTGACGTGGTTCACATTATCACCAACGAGCTGTCGCGATAATGCGACACATAAAGGCGGATTCGATTTGCAACGACATACCGCTGAAAACCTGTCAGGGCACACAAATTGCAAAACCGGGAAAGCACATGAAAACCACCGTACCAGACGACGACAGGCCACTGTCGGATACATCTGTATCGCTGCAACTATCACTGATTCAGCGGCGAATCAGTGAATTAATGCAAAGCGAAGAAGAAGGCGGTGGACTAAGCCTGGTCGATGAAGACACCGAACCAAAGCATGGCGCCATAGATCCTTACAATCACAATCGCAGTTTTGGCCGCAAACGGAGATAGAGGCGCTTTGAGGTTTATCGCATAGCGTTTGCACAGCCGTAGCTGGTAATCGGTACGTTCTGATCATTCCGTCAGAGAATGCCATTTTTTTATTCCTGCCATCATTTCCCACAACGTAACGAACTAACGCTGAATTTTTTTTCGGCGTGCCGACTTTGGCGCGCAGCACAGTGATGTGAAACTGTGTTGGCGTGGTAGAACACCACAGAACTTAACGGTGGTGGAAGCTGTATAGCGCGCTCAGACGGCGCGCGCCTATATGGGGCGCTACTTAAGCCTAGGTTGCTTGGATAAGGATATTTTGGCATTTGTACGATCTCGACCTCCTGAGCCGAGAACATACTTATGCGCATAATGTATATTATGTTAAATTGCATATCTACATCGAACCTACATAGATATAACCACCAACAACCACCCTCCCAACCCAATGACCCTTGCCCCGAAACATAAAGGGCTCAGCTCTCAAGTCACTCAATGGCCTAACCCAGTACCGTACCGTCAGCCGATAATCCGTGATATCGTGCCGCCGACAAGAATTGCGGCACATCGGTTTTACAAGCCGCTGGGGATTCAACAGATACACTAGGCCCGCCTGCAAGTATGGCGCTTGGCCCAATTTGACCGATGCAAGGTAGCACCAAGCAATGATTTTACGTTTGATACCGTTAATTACAGCCTATCTCCCTATTATTGGTATACACCTGAGCTACCTGGTTGCAATGAACGCCGGACACGTTCAGGAATGCATTCCCTACCTCGATGGCTGCGTCACTATTAGCGCCACCGGTAGATACCCTCCATCCAGCCACTTTTTTAAAGCGACCTTGCTGCCACAGTCTGTTTTCCTGGCCGTCTACTGGGGATTTGCAGTCGCCTGGCTCCGCGCACTGAACGGTAATTCAGCGAAGCCGCTGACTCTTATGGAGTGCGCAATCGGAAGCATTGGGTTTGGTGGAGCCTTTTTTCTCATCCTGTACGTTACGTTTTTAGGCACGTACGACGATTTCTACACGGTAATGCGTTTGTTTGGGGTTTATTTCTACTTCTTGCTAACGGTGCTCGCACAGTTACTGCTAGTTCTGCAGGTCCGGAAATACGCTCGGGATTCTCTATTCAAGCGCTACACCAACATTCAGCTACTACTCTGCACCGCGCCATTCGTGTTGGGCGCTATTAACTTGACGTTGAAAGCCACTCTGGACGATTCAGCAGCCATAGAGGCGCGGATTGAATGGGCCGTAAGCATGATGATGCAGCTGTATTTTATCGCCGCCTACTACACTTGGAAACACACAGGTTTCGGCGCCAAATACACAGTAGAACGGGGCTCCTGGAGCTAGCGCACGCCACTATTTGGGATCGTCTTCGTCCGGGGGATCGTAGCGGAGCTCACCGGTAGATATCATATCGGTTGAGGCGTGTGCCAATTCAAGCTCTGTTTTAGCTTCGCGCAGCATTACCTCGGAAATAATGTTTTCACTGGCTTTTTCTGTCAGCTCATGGCGCAATTCTCGGGTTTTATGAACGGAATCCCTGAGACTTTTCTTCAGGTCGTCAATGCGAACATCCTTTTCCTGGCGTTTCTCTTCCGAAATCTTTAGAAGCTCTTCGAATTCCCGCACCTTTTTCTCAAGTCCTTCCCGATCTTCCTTGAGCTTAGCCACATCCGCCTTATGAACCCGCAGATCAGCCTCCAGGGATCTAATCTTGCCGTCCCGCGGATCAGCACCTTGGCTCTTGCCAATTTTTTTTCCCAAGCGACTCAGAAAAAGCGTAACCAACCACCCGACAACAACGCCGCCGATCGCTACAAGAATAAATTCAACAGGTATTACTGCTGGCATACCAAGCCCCCAACCGCCATCAAGGCGATCCTTTCGTAAAAGGATACTGGCAATCCCCTAACTAACGAAATGAACCAGTTCTCATTCGAAGCGCCCGAATTTTCCCATCAAAATCAATGGACGAGCATTACTTCGACGCACACTATACCTTTATTAATGCTTTTAAAACAATCGCTTACCTTTCTTTTTTCATGTGCTTTATTACTATAATCCGATCGGACTCCGCAACTAGGGTAATTGCCGTTGCAGCAAATTGACCACCTCCACGCCTTTATCTGTAAAGTCAGTGAAGAACCCGTCAATGTCCTCATTGGCAGTAAACCACGAAATCATCTCTGCCATTGATGAAAATCCAGGGGCCAACTGATCGGCGCGGAATGTGTAGGGGTGAACTGCCAGCCCTCGCTCGTGCGCGGCTGCAACCAGACCGGTCGATGATTTCACGGCCGTCATTTCATCAAATTTGTACAACTGCATAATCCACGGACCTATTCCATCCGCATATTCAGCGACATCCGTTAACCCTGCGGCCGACAATAATTCATCGTAATCGGTGGCCGCCTCACCCCAACTGTTATCACCAAGTAGCTGAATCAACTTTAGGTTGCTACCCAGCTCGTGCCGGACTCGCTTTAATTCAGCGGCATCAAAGCATTGTAAGAATACGGGATCTGAGCGCCTTTCATAACCGAACTCTGCCAGCATACGGAGGACAGCCTCCGCCAGGTCGAATCCATTCTCGCGATGCCATGCGGGCCTCTTGATTTCCGGATAAATACCAACCGATCTACCAGTTGATCGGTTCAGACCAGCAATCATCTCAAGCTCGTCCCGCAACGTAACAATGCCAAAATTACCAGTACCCGCCGGAAAGCGTTTGGGAAAAACAGGTTTGGAAATGGCGCCCTCAAAGCGTTCAAACAGCTTCAGCGAACGCAATTCCGGTAAATCAAAATCACGAACATAAAAATGCCCGTCGTCACGTGCGCGTAATGGAAATTTTTGCGCAACATCACTAACGTCATCTAATAAAACATCATGCATTACAATGAGTTCGCCGTCGCGGGAGGCAACCACATCCTGCTCAAGGTAATCCGCACCCATTCCGTAGGCCAGCGCCTTTGCCGCTAGCGTGTGCTCGGGCAAGTAGCCCGATGCGCCGCGGTGTGCAATCACCAGTGGTTTATTCATCACATTGTCGACTCCAGCTGCTCATCAGGGAAAATCAATGACTTCCCACCGCGATGTCTCGGTGAGTCGGGCATGCCGCGCGATCATATCGATCATATTGCGTTCGTTCCACTCGATTATCTGGGTCGCTTTTTCTTTTACTTCATCCGGTATATCGAAGGCGCCACCATAAGACTCCATGACGATGACTGGCTTTTCCTGCGCTTCCGCTGCGCTAAGCTGAAAGCGCACCAGATCTGGTCTGAGCATGTAGCTAGTTAGCGTTACTACTACCGCTTCAGCCTCTCCTATTTGCTTGAGAAGTTCTTCCTTCATGAGTTCCAGCCCTGCTGTTGGCGGCAAATTCTCCGGCTTACTGCAGTTCAGGTAAAAGAAACGATCATTACTCTCCAGGAACTCAAATACCCGCAGGTACTCCGCGTCTTCTTCAAAAGCATGACTAACGAAAATCCGGATCGGATTGCCTTCTGACATGACTTTCTCCCAATTCTGAATTTGACCCCTAGTTTAACGAAACCAATCTGATTTGTACCAGTGCAAAGGTCTCAAAAAACATTCATCAACTCGCTGCAGAGTCTGCCAACAGGGCTCCGCCTGTGTCATCATACGCTCTCATCGTACCGACAAGGATGGATCCAGACCGGCTAATCATCCGGCACACAAAATGCGTTTCTTGCTTTACAACATTCGTTACGGCGTTGGCAGCGGTGCTTCCATGCACGTTCCGCTCCCAGGCGCGGGCTACCTGATTGGCAATAAGGGCAACCTCGCTAAAATCACCGACTTCATAGCATCAGCCGATGCCGATATTGTCGGCTTGATTGAAGTAGATAGCGGTTCGATCCGTAGTCGCAAAATTCATCAGGCTGAAATCATCGCCCAGAGCCTTGCAATGAATACGTCATACGAGTGCAAGTACGGGGAATCGTCAATAAATCAGTTGCTGCCTATTGTCCGTAAACAGGGCAACGCTTTCCTTGCTGCCGACAGGGTTCACGGCGAGACTTTTCATTATTTCGACACCGGCATCAAACGACTCATCATCGAGTTGGAAATGGCAGATTTCGCAATTTTTCTGGTGCACTTGTCACTCAAGTATCGTCACCGCCACTTACAACTGCGCCACCTCTATGACTTGATCAAAGCAACCAAGAAGCCAGTTATCGTGGCTGGCGACTTCAACACATTCTGGGGAGAGGATGAAATATACCTGTTCATGCGTGCGGCGGGTTTGTGGAGCGCGAATGTTGAAGGGTTACCGTCCTACCCAAGTAGAGCCCCACGCAAAGAACTCGATTTCATCCTGCATCAGAAGGAAGTGCACATCACGAATTTTGAAATTCCTCAAGTCCATTACTCAGATCATCTTCCCCTGATCTGTGACTTCGAGGTCGATAAAACCTGATCCACTTCACTCCCACATTGTTTACGCAAAACTGAGAAGACCATGAAAGAGCTTAAACACTGGCGCACAGAATTTGATAGTTCCGGCATTTGCTGGCTAGCTTTTGATAAAGCGGACAGCAGCGCCAACGTACTGTCGGGCGACGTCCTGCAGGAACTGGATCTTTTGTTAAAACGCTTTGAAGACAATCTCCCACGCGGCGTTGTCATTCACTCCGGCAAACCCAATGGATTCATCATGGGTGCCGATATTGCGGAATTCACCAAAATTACATCCGAAGAAAGTGCCTTTACATTGGTGCGCCTCGGTCAACAAGTAATCGATCGACTCGAAGTTCTCAAGTGTCCAACTGTTGCGGTCATAAACGGTTTTGCCCTCGGTGGCGGACTCGAATTAGCACTCGCCTGCCGCAATCGACTCGCACTGGATAACAGCAGTCGTATACTCGGCTTCCCGGAGGTGATGCTGGGACTACACCCCGGATTCGGCGGAACCGTCAGATCAGTCCAGCTTGCTGGCGTCCGACCTGCTCTGGAAATGATGCTTGGCGGCCAGTCTATTCACGTGGGCAAAGCCGTCAAACTCGGGTTGGTAGACCGCATTGTATCAGCAGATAACTGGCGTCAATCAGCACGAGAAATGATTGCACATCCAGTTACACGCTCGCGCCCTCCTTTGCTCGAACGTATTTTTAATCTGGCTCCAGTGCGCCCACTTATTGGTAAAGTTCTGCGCAAACAAGTCGCCGCTCGCGCCAAGCCGCAGCATTACCCGGCACCCTACGCAATTATTGATTTGTGGATCAAGTACGGAGCGTCCCCAGTAACGGGCTATGAAGCTGAAGCACGGTCATTTGCGCACCTTATGTGTACGGATGCTTCGCGCAATCTGGTTCGTGTCTTTTTCTTACAAAACCGACTAAAGACACAGGGCAAGAAAGGAGCAAAGAAAGTAGAACGGGTACATGTGATTGGCGCCGGCGTGATGGGCGGCGACATTGCCTCATGGTGCGCATTGAAAGGCCTCCACGTAACCTTGCAAGACAGGGGTATTGAATTTATTGAGCCTGCAATAAATCGGGCCCACAAGATGTTCGACAAGCGAATTCGTGATCCTCAGGCGCGCCAAGCTGCGGTAGGAAGACTCATTGCAGACGTCAACGGTGACGGGGTCGCAGAAGCGGAAATCATCATTGAAGCCATCTTTGAAAATAAGGTGGCTAAACAGGCTTTATATCGCGATATTGAACCGCGTATGAAAGAAAGCGCCATTCTTGCCAGTAACACTTCCAGCATCCCACTTGAGGACTTGGCCTCCGGGCTTGCGCATCCTGAGCGATTAGTCGGTCTTCATTTCTTCAATCCAGTAGCAAAATTACCTCTGGTCGAAGTTATACGCTCCGCCCTCTCGGCAGATGATGCTATCAATAATGGCCTCCAATTCGTCAAGGCCATTGGCAAGTTTCCGTTGGAATGTCGCAGTGCTCCAGGCTTCGTCGTAAATCGAATTCTGGCACCCTATATGGCCGAAGCAATGAAGCTCGCCCAGGAAGGTCTACCGATTGAGACCATCGACAAAGTCGCGGAAAATTTCGGTATGCCCATCGGACCAGTCGAACTGGCAGACAGCGTCGGCCTCGACGTCGCACTCAATGTATCGGAGATATTGGGTAGGGCCGGGCAATCTACTATGCCTGAGGAATTAATCAATATGGTCAAATCCGGCCATATGGGGAGAAAAACAGGCCAAGGATTTTATCGCTGGGAGAACGGCAAAGCGATCAAAAGCAAATCCGCCAATAATTCCATTCCTGCGGATACAGAAGACAGGCTCATTCTCAGCATGGTCAACGAGGCTGTGGAATGTCTTCACGAAGGAATCGTCGCCGATGCCGATTTGCTCGATGCTGGAGTCATATTTGGCACTGGCTTCGCACCATTCAGAGGCGGGCCATTGCAGTACGCGCGAGATAGAGGCCTCGAGGCAGTTAAAGCCCGATTGCGGGAGTTGGCCGCACGCTATGGGGAACGATTTACGCCAGGTGAACAATGGGAGTCTCTAAAATAACGGGCAATGACTGCAGTAATTATCGACTCAGCGCTACTGGGCAGGCTAAACTGTGCGACGCATCACGTTGCTGAGGATATGTTGTATCCGTAGCCTCAGCAATAAAGGTAAACTGTCCGGGATAACACGACTAACCATTTGCGGAGGCTGGCAGAGCTCTCGCTAATTTAAATAAGAGCAGTAACAGCATTGGCTAATACGACCGACCCATTCAGCACCGCATTACTTAAGCAATTTTCTCCTCTTGATGGTTTGAAGAGGGATAATCTTGCTGCGTTGGCCAGAAAAGTAACCGTGCGCGAAGCCTCTCCCCAACAGTTGCTATTCAAGGAAGGCGATACCGAGAAACGGACCATTTATGTGGTTTCCGGTACCGTTGAGCTAGTCGACCAAGGCAAAGTGGTCGAGACCATAGAAGGCCAAACCGAGGGCGCTCGCAATCCCCTCTCCCACGCATTGCCACGCAGAGTTTCCGCACGCGCCAAAAATCGGGTCAAGTTCATTTCAATTGACAGCGATCTACTCGATGTAATGCTGACCTGGGATCAAACCGGCTCCTACGAGGTATCGGAATTACGCGGCTCACCCGCCGATGGTAGTGGCGATTGGATGACGACCCTGCTGCAAGCCAAAGCCTTTCATAAAATTCCGCCCGCCAATATCCAGGCAATCTTCATGCGGATGCAGCAAATCAATTACAAAAGTGGCGACGTTGTCCTGAAGCAAGGCGCGGAAGCCGATTTCTTCTATGTATTAACACGTGGCAAATGTCTTGTTACCCGAGAAACGCCGCTGAACAAAGAAGGCATTAAGCTGGCAGAGCTAAACGTCGGTGAAACTTTTGGTGAAGAAGGACTGATTTCGGATGCCAAACGCAATGCGACCGTGACCATGATGACTGATGGCTCTGTCATGCGCCTTGGAAAAGATGATTTCCAAAAATTGCTTAACGAACCAATGCTGGACTGGGTAACGTTCGAAGAGGCTGAAGAGATTGTACGCGGCGGTGGCCGCTGGTTAGATGTGCGCTTACCGAGCGAATATGAAAACAATCATCAAGACGGTGCTTTGAATATTCCGTTGTATTTTATTCGACTCAAAATTAATGCTCTCGACCCAGATATCAAGTATGTAGTTTGCTGTGACACAGGCCGTCGCAGTTCCGCAGGTGCCTATATTCTGAGCGAGCGTGGATTCCAAGCGTATGTATTGCGGGGCGGGATCAATAAAGTCTAGGGCTGGGTTCGACCGCCTAATTCACTGGATACGAACTTCTTCCTTGCGGTCAAATAGTTATTACATCGTGTGGGTTGGTTTGTCGCCGCCTAGTGCGCCTGCCAGGTAGTTTTCTATTTTCTTCTGCGTATTGCCTTGATCCTGGTCGCTGAATTGCACACCTATTCCTGCGGTCCGTCTGTGCTGAGCACCCTTTGGGGTCATCCAGATAACCGTGCCAGCAACCGGAATCTTCTCGTCTTCGCCCATCAAGTTGAGCAACATGAATACCTCGTCACCGAGGCGATAGGAGCTGTTGGTCGGTATGAAGAGCCCGCCATTGATGATGAAAGGCATATAAGCGAGATATAGCGCGCTCTTGTCTTTAATCGTCAGTGTCAGTAATCCTGGTTTGGTCATGCTTTTATTACCCTGTTTAGTCGCTACTCGTTAGACTTTATCAAATTCCACATCGGCCAGACCGTTTGCCCAGTCAATCAACAGGCTCTCCAATGTAACCAGTACGTTGTAGGATCCTGTCGGCTGATTGCGTAACCGATTAAGCTTATCTAGATAACAAAACAAATTTCGCCTGTCTATGCGCTGCAGCACACTTTTGTCCAGTCTGAAGCCAATCTGTTCCGCACCGCTGCCCGTCGCCTGGTGAATTGAGGCCTGCACAAGCTTGCACAGCCAGCCGAACACGAATTCCGGTTCCAGCTTTGCCCACTGGGCAGCAACCTTGAGCGGCGTTACCCGACGACTGGCCAGCGCTGCAAAATCCCGAGAAATTGCATCACGTGCGTCCAGCCTCTCAATGCCGTCGACGGCCGCCAGTGGCGCCATGCCAGCAGCCCTTAACGCCGGCAGCCAATCACCCGACGGCCGCAACCGGTTAAGCCAATCGAGTCCCTCTGTTTCAGTGGGAGGCAAGATATTGAAGCGCTGACAGCGACTCATTATCGTTGCCGGCAAGCGTGCGACACTGTCAGCTACCAGGATCAACAAAGCATTGCCGGACGGCTCTTCCAGCGTTTTCAATAGGCTGTTCGAGGCATTGAGGTTCATTGCGCTCGCCGGTTCGATAACGACCACCTTGCCCTTGCCACTATAGCTGGTGAGCGCCAATTCAGCTGACAACGCTCGGATCTGATCGACACCAATCTGGCTCTTTTGCTTTGTTTTACCCTTGTCCTCCGATTCCAGTAACGTCACCCAGTGCATGTCCGCATGCTCTGGAATTGAGAACGGATGTTCAGGCAATGAGTCGTAGTTGCCACCGCTGAGAAATTGGGATGCCATCCACGCAGCTGCGTTACGCTTGCCAACGCCAGCCGGGCCCACTAGCAATAAAGCATGCGGAATCCGGTTCTGCCGGGTTTGCGATCGACACAGTTCGGAAAAATTCTTTAGCCACGTTATTTCCATTTTTTCAATAACTTCTATGATTTTTCTAATGTTTATTATAATAAAACATTTAGCGCCTTCTGGACGGCTGCTTTGACATCGTCCAGACCTTGTGAGGCGTCGATAACGGCAAAGCGCTCGGGATCTTCATCAGCAAGTTCAAGGTAGGTATTCCGTACCCTGACAAAAAATTCGTGCTTTTCAGTCTCAATTCGATCTGTTTCACCACGATCACCCGCCCTGCCCATTCCGAGCTCAACAGGGGCATCCAATAAAAAGGTCAGGTCAGGCTCCAAATCCGGATGCACCCAGGCGGCTAATTGCTCTATCGTCGTCATCGGTAACCCGCGGCCGCCTCCCTGATAGGCGCGACTCGCATCAGTGAATCGATCACATACGACCCATTTGCCGGCCGCCAGGGCCGGCTCAATAACATTTGCGACGTTTTGGGCGCGCGCAGCAAACATCAGCAGAGATTCAGTGATTTCGCACATATTTTCGTCGCGATGCTCAAGCAATAATGCCCTGATGTCCTCGGCTAACGGTGTGCCGCCTGGCTCTCGAGTCTGCACTACCGTGATGCCCCGCGCCTCCAGGAGCTCGACGAGATAGGCCATATTGGTTGATTTTCCAACCCCCTCTATACCCTCGATAGTGATAAACCGTCCGCGTTCCATGTATTCGTATCCCAAATTTCGATCTATCGCACGTACGTGCAAACCACTTGCCTTATTGCTGACGGAGTTTGCGGGCGGCGCGCAAAGCCCGCAAGTATGCCGCAACCGCCGAATCATGCTCTTCTTTCGTCGCTGAAAATTGGTGACTGCCATCAAGTTTTGCGCTAGCCACGAAAAATAGTTCAGCACCAGGCGCAGGATGCAGTGCCGCTTTGATAGCCGCTTTACCCGCCATCGCGATCGGCGTCGGCGGCAATCCGTCACGGCGATACGTATTGTATGGTGTATCCGCTTCCAGGTGGCTGCGTTTCAGATTGCCATCAAATGCATCACCCACGCCATAAATGACCGTTGGATCTGTTTGCAGGCGCATACCCTTTACCAGGCGGCGAATAAATACCCCTGAAATCGTGGCACGCTCATCTGTGCGGGCTGTCTCTTTTTCAATGATTGACGCTAGAATCAAGGCCTCATAAGGGCTCTTTAGCGGCAACTCGTCATCCCGTGTCTCCCACTCTTCCGCCAATACAGTGTGCAAAAGACGATAGGCCTGCCCCAGGATGTCGATGTCTTTCGTCGACTTCGTATAGTGATAAGTCTCTGGCAGAAAAAGGCCTTCCGGATGTCCCTCGGAAACATTGAGCGTCTCGGCAATCTCAGGCCAGTCCTGACGAGTTACCGTATGCTTGATGTGCGTCTCACGCTGCAGAGCAGCCATCAAATCTTTGAAGTTCCAGCCTTCCACTATAGTGAACGCATATTGAACGACATTGCCAATCACCAATTGGCGCAAAATTGTCCGCGGTGTTGCACCGTCAGTGAGGCGGTATTCGCCCGCTTTAATAGCCGCAGCTTTTCCACTCAGCCGAGCGTACCAGCGAAACCAGTCGGGATGATCGACAACTCCTTGGGCGGCCAATTGCCTGCTAACTGCAGTAAACGATGTCCCGGGCTCGATTTCTATAACGATACCCTGACTATCGATTGACACCGGTTCGTCAAGAAAAGTGTTGACTCGCCAGACAAAAATTAGCGCTATCAGCAGGAGAGCGAGTATCAACAAGCCCGTCACTTTGACTAGCGATCGCATAGCAACATCCTGACTACAGTCATTATCACTGTATTACGCACTCCATTGACCTAGATTCGGACAGCAAATTCGTACTACTTATCCGGCCACGTCTGCCAGGGGCAAATTGACCCGAATATTGAATCACAGCGACGTCCGCGGCAGGAACAGAACTAATCGAATGCTTTGAATACCAGACTGCCGTTGGTGCCGCCAAATCCGAAGGAATTGGAAATGACTGTGCGAACCTTTGCGGATCGCGCCGTATTGGGCACGTAGTCAAGATCGCAGTCCGGATCGGGAGTCTCATAATTTATGGTTGGGGGCAGTACCTGGTCACGAATAGCAAGCACCGAAAATATTGCCTCGACCACACCAGCTGCACCCAAAAGATGGCCAGTTGTAGATTTGGTTGAACTGACTGGGAGCTTTTTGGCCGCATCACCAAAGGCACGTTTGATCGCGAGTGTTTCCCCAGAATCCCCTACCGGGGTCGATGTGCCATGTGCATTCAGATAATCGACATCTTCTGGATTGACGGCCGCGTCATTAAGCGCAGCCACCATGCATTTTCGTGCGCCCTCACCATCCGCTGGAGGCGACGTAATGTGATACGCATCCCCGCTCATTCCAAAGCCGACAAGCTCTGCGTAAATGCGGGCTCCACGCGCCTTGGCAAATTCCAGCTCTTCAAGAACGAGGCATCCTGCGCCATCGCTGAGCACGAATCCGTCGCGATTTTTGTCAAAGGGCCTACTGGCCCCGGTTGGATCATCATTGCGAGTTGACATTGCCCGCGCTGAACAAAAGCCTCCGATAGCCAACGGAGTAGTCGCAAACTCGGCGCCACCGGCAATCATCACATCGGCGTCACCATAAGCGATCGTGCGCGCACCGAGGCCAATGCAATGAGTTGAGGTCGTACAGGCTGTCACAATGCCGAGATTAGGCCCAGTAATACCGTGCATGATGCTCACATGCCCGGAAATCATATTGATGATGCTACCCGGCACGAAAAATGGGGAAATCTTGCGCGGACCGCCCTGCAAATATTTCTCGTAATTGGCCTCAATGGTATGCAATCCACCAATTCCGGCCCCCATTGCGACGCCGACCCGATGACCATTTTCAGCGGTGACTTCGAGACCAGCGTCATGAATGGCTTTGACAGACGCGCCAATGCCGTAATGCATAAACGGGTCCATTTTTCGAGAATCTTTGGAGGACAGGAATGCCGATACATCGAAACCTTTAACAGCACCACCAATACGGGTGGCAAAGTCGGTTGCGTCGAAAGATTCGATGGGGCCTATACCTGAGCGCCCTTCGCAAACATTGGTCCAGGCTACTTCCAGCTCACTGCCAACTGGAGAGACAATTCCCATACCTGTGATAACGACTCTTCGTTTACTCAATGAAGTACCCGATCAATTAATGCAGGCGGAATCGCCAAATGAACACGAGCCGGTGCATCACATGCGTGATGACACCGACTCTTCAACTATCAGGAATCGCTGCGGCGAGCAGTAATGAAATCGATTGCCTGTTGAACTGTTGTAATTTTCTCAGCATCTTCATCAGGAATCTCTGTTTCGAATTCCTCTTCAAGTGCCATAACCAATTCAACTGTATCCAGTGAGTCCGCACCAAGATCGTCGACGAAAGATGCATCATTCGTTACTTCATCTTCTTTAACACCAAGTTGTTCGGCGACAATGCTTTTTACTTGCTCTTCAATACTGCTCATCTTCTTAGCTTCTCCTAAAGAAGGCACCTCGGAATTCAACCCTGACTGATGTGATTTCAGTTACCAAGATAGCTTCTTGTGATAATAAAAACCCCCGCTCCAGCGGAGCATTTTGCACCTTCATACTGGGCGGCAGTCGATAACTGCTTGATTTTTCAAGCCCCGGCACTGCCGAGGAAACGTATTGTAAGTGAATACCCCAAGGCAATCTACAGTTCTGACGCTTAGATTTAGGGCATCCTTACACCATTAACATTCCACCATTGACGTGCAAGGTCTCCCCTGTCACATACGCCGCCGCAGATGAGGCCAGAAACAGGACAGCCGCTGCAATTTCTTCTGATTCTCCGAGCCGGTTTAAAGGTACCTGTGTCAGCATTACCCCTCGTTGTTCATCGGACAATACTTTGGTCATATCCGTATCGATAAAACCCGGTGCAACCACGTTCACTGTTATGTTGCGTGACCCGACTTCCTTCGCTAACGATTTGGAAAAGCCAATAATTCCTGCTTTGGCCGCCGCATAATTGGCCTGCCCGGCATTACCCATCGATGCGATAACCGAAGCAATGTTAATAATGCGTCCGCCCTTGGCTTTCATCATCCCGCGCAAGCAGGCCTTGCTCACTCGAAAGACACCACTTAAATTTGTCGCAATAACGTCGTCCCAGTCAGCGGCCTTCATGCGCAACAACAAGTTGTCGCGAGTAATTCCGGCGTTATTAACAACAATCGTAGGTGCGCCCTCTTTAGCGCTGATATCGGCGAACAGCGCCTGCACTGACTCATCGCTAGAGATATCAAGCACAATGCCGCGTCCACCACTGTTACCCAGCACTTTGGAGATTGCCGCAGCACCGGCTTCACTGGTTGCAGTGCCAATAACCGTCGCGCCCGCATCGCGTAACGCGGCGGCAATTGCAGCTCCAATGCCGCGAGATGCACCGGTCACCAGAGCTACCTGGCCAGCCAGGGCATCATTTGCAAAAACTGTACTCATGTTAAGGGGTTCCTTTAGTTAACCAAGTGTCCTAATGCTGTTCCAGCGCGGCTGCCAGACTCTCCGGCGTATCGACACAGGCATTTTTCACATCGCGATTTATTCGCTTGGTGAGCCCCATGAGGACCTTGCCGGGACCGCACTCTACAACTGATGAAGCTCCATTCTCAACCAGAAATCCGATTGTCTCAGCCCAGCGCACCGGCCTATATAGTTGACGCTCCAGTCCCTCGCGAATCTCTTCGGCAGTTTGGTAAGGCCGCACGTCAACATTTGAAATAACCGGCACATCAGATGCCTTGAATTCAGTTGCCGCAAGCGTCCGACTCAATTTAGCAGCCGCTGGTTTCATAAGGGCACAATGTGAAGGAACACTTACACTGAGAATCAGCGCTCGCTTTGCGCCCGCAACCTTGGCGGCCTCAGCGGCTCTCTCAACGGCATCTTTGTGACCGGCAATCACTACCTGCCCCGGAGAGTTGAAGTTAACAGCCTCAACGACACGACCCGCTGCGGCCTGCTTGCAGACGTCAATTACAGTCTGGTCGTCCAGCCCGAGAACGGCTGCCATGGCACCCTCTCCGGCCACTACGGCCTCCTGCATGAGCTGGGCTCGCGTTGCGACCAGGGCCACCGCAGTCGCAAATTCAAGGGCGCCCGAATTCACCAATGCTGTGTATTCGCCAAGGCTGTGGCCCGCCATCCAGTTCGGTACAGGCCCACCCGCTTCGATCCAGACCCGGAATGCCGCCACGCCCGCTGTCAACATAGCCGGCTGGGTAATCACTGTTTCACCCAACCGTTCAGCCGGACCTTCTTGCACTAGGGCCCATAAATCGAATCCCAGAACATTGCTGGCCTCCGCATAGGTCTCGTGCACAATCGAAAATTGTTCTGCCAGTGCCGCCTGCATTGTCACAGACTGCGATCCTTGACCGGGAAATACCAAAGCCAGTGCCACTATTACGCTCTCCAGAAAACTAGATAATGTCAGCGACGCATTATAGCCACGTGCGCTGCTGTACTCTAATGTGATTCGCGAATGCTGCAATCAGGCCAGATACCGCCCCAAACAAATGGGCATCAACGACAACAGGGCCGTTACTCAACAAGCCGAGTCCCGGCAAAGGGGCGATTAACATTTGCTCATAAGCCAACTTGAGCGCTATGCCAGACAGAATAATCGTCGCGAAGAGTGGCGAAGCTCGCAGCTGGGACACAGCGTAAGCTGCCAGTAGCCCATGCAGAACACCCGAGAGACCGACATACCATGCGACAGCTGGCGTCATCACCCACAATCCCGCGCTCACCCCGATTGCACACATGGCACTAACGAGCAACCAGCCACGACTGTCCAGACTTCGTCCGGCAATTCCGCCGACCGCCAAAAGAGCAACGACATTGAGCAGCCCGTGCTGCCAATTCATGTGAACCAGGTGACCGCTAAAGAACCGCCACCATTGGCCACTCTCGATGGCCGCGCGGTCGTAAGCAAGGGTCTCACGTCCCGTATCACCTGCGATCAGCAGCAACAGCGCCAAAACTCCGAGGCCGATAAAAAACGGCTCAATCGGCACACGCTGGAGCACAGTCTTTTTTGGATCAATTCCGGCTTGGTTACTAGCCATGTTTGCTATACTGCTGCCTGACAAAACATAGAGTCTATCCATATCCGCCAGACTTGGCAGCTATACGGAGCCTGTTAGTGAAACACACCAATAAGATGAATGCGCGAGGCTGTACTGAAAAGGGCTTCACCCTGATCGAAATCATGGTTGTCGTGATAATACTGGGAATCCTCGCGGCAATTGTGGCGCCGAACGTTATTGGACGCATCGATGACGCCCAGATAGCCCGGGTCAACCAGGACTTGCGCGGAATAGAAACCGCACTCAAATTTTACAAACTGGACAACTTCCGCTATCCGGACACGGAACAGAGCCTCAATGCCCTGGTTACCCGACCGGCCGATCCCACGATCAAGAACTGGAAAACAGGCGGCTACCTTGACCGATTGCCCGTGGATCCCTGGGGAAACACCTATGAGTATCTAAATCCGGGCAATCACGGCGAAATCGACATCTATACCCTTGGCCGAGACGGCCGGCCCGGTGGCGAAGGCATTGATGCCGACATCGGCAATTGGGATCTCGAGTAAGTCCCAGCATGCTTACCACGTCCAGGCGGACGCCAATGGCACGTTTTTCATTGCGTGGCTTTACTCTGATAGAACTGCTGGTCGTCATCATCATTATCGGAATCATCGCAGCAGTTGCGATGCTCTCTATTGGCAACCTCGGAGATAAGCGAGAGTTGGAGCAGGAAGCTCGACGCCTGGCCGCTCTGATAAACGTAGTCTCTGACGAAGCTGCTTTGCAAGGTCGTGATTATGGCGTGGAGTTCATGTTGTCGGGGTATCGTTTTTTGGAGATCGACCCATACACCAATCAATGGGCGGAAGTCACCGAAGATGATTTGCTACGACAGCGAAAACTTCCAGCCGATATTGAATTTGAACTGTACCTGGAAGACCGGCGAGTTCTCCTGGAAGAATTACCAGCTGCCGTCGCCGAAGAGGAAAAGAGCCCAACAAAGGACAAAGTCCAACAGTACCGACCGCACCTCCTAATACTGGCCAGCGGCGATTTTTCCCCATTCAATGTTGCGCTGGTCCGCAAGCTGGACGATAGAAAAATTTCAGTAACAGGAAACCTGCTCGGGGAAATTAGCGTGGACGGTAATGAAGAATAGCGTTCATTTATCACATTTCCCTACTACGGGCTTTACGTTGGTGGAAGTCATGGTAGCGCTGGCGATAGCCGCAATGGGGTTAGCGGCAGTTGCTGCCAGTATCAGTCAAATGGTAAATAACGCAGACGCGATGCAGCAAAGAACATTTGCCAGTTGGATCGCTCAAAATCAAATTACGGAAAGACGTCTGTCCAATGAGAAACCTCGCGTCAGCGTCAATGATGGTGAAGTCGATTTTGCGGGACAGCGATGGCGCTGGGAGGAGACAATTTCAGAGTCCGGCGTCGAAAATTTGTATCGCATTGATGTTGCAGTATCCGTTGAAGACGATGCTTCTATTATTCGCTCCGTAACTGGATTTATTGGCGAAGCAATTACCCCTGGGTCCGCAAACATGGCCTGGGCGCCGGATCCAACGGCCGTCGGTGAAGAGCAATGATTCGTCGACTGCAGGGCGCTTTTACTCTTATCGAAGTACTCGTCGCCATTTCCATTTTTAGTATCATGGCAACGTTTGCCTATGCGACCCTGGCACAGACTTTACTGAATTCAGAAATGCTGAGTGAGCGGATGGACAGATTGCAGGCTGTTCAGAAAGCAATTCGCACGTTGACGCTGGATTTCGAGCAACTGGCGCCGCGCCCCGTACGCACAGATTTCGGCGATAGTATGAGCCCTGCACTAGCCAGCGATGCAACCTCGGGCAATATTCTTGAATTGACCCACGGAGGCTGGAGTAACCCAGCACAACTACCGCGCAGCACGTTGCAGCGCTCGGCTTACCGTCTAGAAAACCAGGAATTAATTCGTTATTACTGGCCGGTCCTGGATCGCACCATGAATAGTGAAGTTTTCGAAGCAAAGTTATTAACCGATGTCGACAGTATTGTTATTCGCTACCTCAATATCAACGGTGAATGGATAGATCACTGGCCACCGCGCGAAACTTCCCCACAGGAAGGATTGAATTTGCGTCCGAGAGCCGCAGAAATAATTATATCGTTGAATGATTTTGGCGAAATTCGTCGCCTGATTGAGATAGCACCATGAAAAATCGTGCGCTCAACCGTGGCGTTGCCCTGATAACTGCCATGCTGATAACTGCCCTGGCCACAGTCGTCGCGGCCAATCTTGCATGGGACAACGCGCTGGATATTAGGCGCACAACGGTCCAATTAAGTTACGAGCAGGCGAAGCAGGTTGGGTTCGGAGCCGAGAACTGGGTAGCGACAATTCTGCGCCAGGATCTTGAGGACAGTGACACCGATAATCTGCAGGAAATCTGGGCGGTCCAGTTACCGGGTCTACCAATCGATGGCGGCGAATTAACCGGCAGCATTACCGATCTCCAGGGCCGTTTCAATATCAATAACCTTCTGACACCTGACGGCAAGGTCGACGAACCCTCGAAACTACAATTTCAGAGATTACTACAAAGCCTCGGACTCGATCCGGAGATTGCGGGCCTCGCCATAGACTGGCTCGATCAGGACCTGGAACCATCTTTTCCCAAAGGCGCCGAGGACTCAATTTATACATCGTTGGTTCCTGCCTATCGCACCGCTAACCAACGAATCTGCAATGTGACCGAACTTGGGGCTCTGCAGGGTATGACCGCGGAACAAATGGCGTTGTTATCGCCGCACGTGACCGCATTGCCCGGCCGAACCGCAATCAATGTCAACACGGCGACGCCAGCGGTATTACAATCACTGGGTGAAAACATATCGGTACCTGATGTTGAGAGACTCCTGGTTGATCGCGAAAATGGTGGTTTCGTAGACGTAAAAACGGCATTTTCGACATTGGTGACACCAGAAGTGCTGAACAGTTTGGATACCAGTACCAGTTATTTTCAATTGAAGGTCGTCGTCCGTATTGGTACGGTGCATTTCACGCTCTACAGCCTTTTGCAACGAGGCCCGATGGGGAACATAACCCCGATACTGCGAAGCTTTGGAACAACTTAACATGGCAGAAATTCTCGTAATTCGATTAGGCAACGACTCTGCAGCTCCAGCTGAATGGGTAGTTGTTGACAACAGTGGCGCCCGAATCGATGCACCCGTAAAGGGCGAACTACCTGTGGCAGTGGCAGCAACAACGGATCGACGAGTGATCGTCCTGCTGCCTGCAAGCGATATTTTATTGACCTCCGTGGATCTGCCGATTCGCTCCAGCAGCCGTTTATTGGCAGCACTGCCCTATGCGCTTGAGGAGCAATTAGCAGACGACCTTGAAACTCTGCACTTTGCGGCCGGCGCCCGAGATGCCAATGGCAAGACCGCGGTGGCTGTCCTGAATAAGGATTTGCTGCAGCGGTGGTTAGACCAACTCGCAACCGCCGGCCTAAATCCGGATGTCGTTACGTCTGAACTTTCCGGCCTGACGCAGATTCCCGGCACTGTGAGCTTGTTGATTGAGGGCGAACACATCATGCTCAGCGACGGTGCTGAGACACGGGTGTCGTTTCAGGATTTCGGCCCTGCGGATGTACTCACAGCAATCGGTGTGCTGAGTGATAAGGTGCATACAAAAAATGACAATATCTCTCGACACGTTATTGTGTATTGCGATGCACCAGCACAAGAGAAATTTCAAAAAGAGTTAATACTCCTGGAACAGGAGTTAACGAGTCTGGACATCAAGGTTTTTCCAGATGGCGCACTCCCCCGATTGGCCTCAACGGTTGCGACAAATGATTGCGTCAATCTCTTGCAGGGAGCTTTCAGTACTGAGCAAAGTTACTCAGGTTTGTTCAGACCCTGGAAACTGGCCGCCATGTTACTGCTTGCATTTGGGGCACTTGGACTGATCAACAGCGGCACCGCGTATTACCAGTTACAAAAACAAGACAACGCATTGCATCAACAAGTCGCGAATGAATTCAAAACTTCATTTCCATGGATTACAGAAACCAGAGATCCGGAGGCTCAGCTAAACTCATTGCTCGGGCAATCTGGTGCAGGTTCTACACCCCAGGTCTTTCTGCAATCGCTTGAACAACTAAGCCTCGCCCTCAAGCAGAATAGCGAAGCAACGATAGAGGCAATTAGCTATCGTGACGGTGTTATGGACATCCGGCTAACTGCTCCAAATGTTGCCACGCTCGACAAAATTCAGCAGGCAATTAGCAGTAATGGGCAATTCTCGGCGTCTATACAGTCGACCGACCAGCAAGGATCTGCCGTGAAAAGTCGAATTCAAATACAAGCGGGTGAAGCATGAGGGACTGGTTCCTGGATTTGCAGCCGCGCGAGCGCTTAATGGTTTCGCTCGCAGCAATTTTCATCGTCTTCGCCGTGCTTTATCTCGGAGTTTGGCAGCCTGTTAACAAAGGCAAAAAGAATCTTACGGCGAGCATCAATACACAACAGCGGGTATTGTCGTTACTGCAAGAGGCAAAAGGACGCATTACGCAGCCGGGCGCCGGCATGACGCGCAACGTAGATCCAAATCAATCTCTCGTTGTTCTAGTCGATACCACCTTGCGAAATCACTCTCTGTACCAATCGTTAAAACGCAGTCAACCATCGGGGGCTAACGGTATACGAGTGGAATTTGAGAATGTTGCCTTTGATCAACTTATTGGCTGGTTAGGTGAGCTTGGCATGAACTATGACCTGCAAGTTCAATCGGGAAGTTTTTCCAGCCCTAGCAACACGGCACCGGGCCGCGTGAATTCCACACTCACGCTGGAGCGCAGCCTTTGAAAATCAGCACACGTTTTATCCTGATCGGAGCTGGATTGGTATTACTAATTGGGCTTATTTCAAATTTCCCGGCAAGGCTCGCTTATTCATGGATTGCCAAAGACCAGATCGCGCTGGCGAATGTCAGTGGCACCATCTGGAATGGCTCCGCAGGACAGGCCAATATTAGTGGCGTATACCTGAGCAACACCAAGTGGAGACTTAGTTTTTTTAATCTGCTAACGGGCAAGCTAGCCGTATCGATACAAACATCTCCACTTTCCGGGTTGCTGTCTGCTCACGTGACCATTAATAGCGCTGGCAATGTGGCAATCAGAAACATTGAAGGTCAATTTCCAATTTCCGCTCTAAGCGAAGTCATTCCGTTAGTCGGTGTTAGCGGCACGATCGTTCCCCACCTTTCTGATGTCGAAATAGAGAATGGGCGAGTCAAGAAAGTGGTCGGCAGTATCACCATTGTGAATCTCGTATCAAATACTGTTGTCCCAGAAGTACTAGGCACTTTTTTAGTAGAACTCCAAACCTCTGAGAGCGCCATAACCGGCAGCGTTGAAGATGTGGAGGCTATCATCGACATAGCAGGCGCCGTCACCCTGACCAATCAGGGGACCTACTCGTTCATTGGTCAGATTGCTGAGAAAAGCAACACACCGGCTCGACTCAGACAAAACCTGGCAAGAATGGGGGAAGTCAATGAGCGTGGGCAAAGGGACTTCCGGCTTGAGGGATCACTCTGACATCATTCCTTTTCGGCGGACTCAGCTATCGTTACTTCCAAAAACTCGCTGAGTAACGGGAAATACAAAGCGGTGCGCACAGTTGCGCCAGAGTAACGACTGTATAAGCGGCGATATTTATCTAACTGCACCTCATAGCGATCCCGTTCCTGCCGCAAGAACCCAGCGAGATCACCTCCCTCGTGCGTGCTGGTCTTGTAGTCAACAATCCAATGTACGTCGTTTTCATCAATGCGCACTCGATCCAGGATCACGGATTCGACGACTCCATCAATCACTCCGCTCAAGGCGAACTCACTGTACCCCTCTCCTTCGAGCAACCAGCGCCCACGAGTATCCTCCAGCGCATTGCGAAGGGCTTTATGCACGCGACTACAAGCTGCTGACAAATCTTCTTGTTGCACGCCGAGGTCTGTTAGCCAATGTGAAGTGGTGCCCAGTAGCGTTGGTAATAACTCAACACTTTTAGCTACCTCACCATCAGTCATTTTTTGCAACCAGCGGTGTACAACAGTGCCTGCGTGGGGCGCAAATGAACCCACCCAGTAATAGTCGATCTCATCCTCAGATTGAGGCACCGCCATGTTTGAGCTCATTAGAGTTGCTGGCAAAGACTGCACGTCTGGCAGTCGCCATGGGGGATTCAAACGCTTCAGAACTGGCACCACAAAATTTTCTTCATCCGCCTCGGCCACTGGCTCTTGCAGGCCAGCATGAGCTCTCTCGTAGTAGTCCGCCACGGCTGGCCAGAGCCTGCTCAACAAGCTACCCCCTGCTGCCTTTGATTCGCCTGCTTGAGTTACAACGGCATTGCCAATTAGATGCAGTTGAGTCTCCGCGCGAGTACAAGCCACATACAGCAATCGGTCAAGTTCGAGCTGTTCTTTATCTTTTTGCATTCTCGCAATAAATTGGTGAAGCGGGTCTTTTTCCAATTGCGTACGCGGCCCAACTGGGCTCAATATTAGTTCGTTTTCGCCATCTTCGCCGGGCAAAGTCAGCCAATTAAGCACCGGTGGGTTACTATTACTCGTTGTCCTTCCCAAGCCATAAATAATAACGGTATCGAACTGCAAACCCTTGGCCTTGTGCATCGTCATGACTTGCAAACGACACTCTGCGCTCACCTGACCGGATACTCTCTCGGTATCAAGCCGCTTTTCAAACTCAGCGACATCAGCCAATGTCCCGGCAACTTGAACTCGCTCAACAACATCCAGAAAGCGATAAATATTTTCAATCGCCGCCGCACCTTCAAATAAAGCAGGTCCACCAAGCGCAAACCAGGCTCGCTCAATTCGATCCCGAAGTGAAAGAACCGCGGATGGCTTGAGCATGACCTGCATGACTTCGACAAATACTTGCACACGATTCCGACCGTCAGGTGAGAGCACTGCCAGGCGAGCCTCATCGTGCAAAAGCTCCCAAATAGTGGCATGCTCATCGTTGCTGGCGATAGCATGTAAATCCTGCCAGGTCAGCCCTACCCAGGGACCACGTAACAGGCCCAGCCAGGCAATCCGGTCTCCACTGTGTGCCAGCGCGCGAGTTAGTGCCAATACGTCAATTATCTCGGGAAGATCAGTCAACCGGTCGATCTCTACCGCCTGATACTGAATCTCGGCATGTCGTAATCGTTCCAGCAAATCCGGTAATTGGGTTCTGCTGCGAACAAGAACAGCAATTGAGCCCTCACTTTTACTCAGACTTTGCTCAATCACACGCAAACCACAATCCGCTTCAGCCGCTCTGCTAGAGCTAAACAATGGATGGATATGAAGCTCACCCAGTCCCGCATGCATCGGTACCGGAACGGAGTGCTCATAGCCAATAGCGCCGCGAACAACATCGTTGGTCGCTGGAAAAACCTTTGCAAACGTATCATTGAACCAGTGCACCAAATTTTCACCAGAGCGAAAATTTCGACGCAAAACCAGTCGTTCCAAAAGCACTGAGCCAATACCCATGGTTTGCGCCACCAGGAATTGACCTACCTCGGCATTGCGGAAACGGTAGATAGATTGCATCGGATCGCCGACTGAAAAAACTGTGCGGCCGTCACCTGCTTCCCAACCAGCGGTCAATTGTTCGATAAGTGCATATTGCTCGAAAGACGTATCTTGCATTTCATCAATTAATAGATGACTTATCTTGTAATCCATTAGTAAGGCCAGCTCACTTGGAGCTTCCGCAGACCCCAGGGCGACTCGCGCAGCCAGCGCCATCTCGATGTGATCCGTAATACCTCGCGAGCTAAACAGAGTCCGCAATGCGGCCGCGGCGGCGGGTAGTAACTTGAACAGTGCCAGCAACACCTGCCATTGCTCATCCGAATAACGGATGGGAGGAAGATTTCGAACCCCGTCGAGCATTTGGCAGAAATAGGTCTCGCCGGCCAATCCTTGCAACAACTCAGTAAATGCCTTTTTTTGGCCAGAATCACCAGGCGGAAAACCCTGGTTCTTGTTTACTTGTTTTCTGTAATCGCCACCCTTGGTAAGCAACAGAGACGCCATACCCAACCAGCGCTCGCGATCGTCGCTACCCGGCAGGACTTTCATGCCCGCTAGCAAATCGATACCTTCGTCAAATTTTTCGGCGCCGGCAACTGATTGTGCCGCGTAATCTGCCAGCGGCAGTAATTCGCTGCGCAATGATGCCGGGCACGCAACGCTCAAGGCCTGTAAATATCTTTCGACCAGATTGCGAATAGTTGCTTCTAGTTGGTGACGAACTTTGTCGGTATCTGCGACCTCCCAGCGACCATTACCGATGATGGATAACCACTGGTCCCGCTTGGCAAGCATGGTGCTGAGGTTGGATATATAAACGGACGTATTGTTATCGAGGTGCCTAATGACATTTTCCAGCGCGTCACACACCTCGCCCGGTGTCAGCAGCCAGTCTTCCAGGGTTGCTACCGCAGCAGCCTCATATAACCCGACCATTTCCGCATCCGCGATTATGGGGATCGCCCCACCCAGGCCCGAACTTATAGGCAATGTCCGTGCAAGCCGCGCATTCAGTGAGTCGAGTGTTTGGATACGCATTCGGCTGGGGGCGCTCAATAACTGCCAATTGCGACGCTTATCCTGCTCAAGAACCGCGCGCGCGGCACCATAAGTGATTTTCAGATGCTCAGGCTCTGGCTCCGATCCAACTAGCGCATCCTGCAGCGCCAGCAATACGCGCCGCTGCATTTCCGCTGCAGCTTTACGCGTAAACGTAATAGCAAGAATCTCCTCCGGTTCATTCACGGTTGCCAACAAGGTGAGGTAACGCTGAATCAGTAACTCAGTCTTGCCCGACCCCGCTGGAGCTTGAACAATAAACGACAAGCCAGGCTGCAGCGCGCGCTGCCGCGCAAACTCGTCCGCTTTCAATAATGCGGCGTCAGTCGACACGTTTTAACTCCGCTACTCTGCTAAGCAACGCCAGCGGGCGCGACTTGTCAGCAGCAAGGCTCAAATTTACCCGCACATCTCCGGCGACGATCTGGTCGACGAGCCTCCCTACCTCGAGTTTCCAATTGTTAAGGAGCTCAGGCCATCCCTCGCTTGCAATTACAGACCAGTCTTTATCTCCGCCTGCCCCTTTATATTCGACTTTGCGAACGTCTACATTAGCAAGAACCAAGCCACTAATTTCGCCGGGCACTGCAAATGCGTATACCGCCAATTGCACATCCTTTAAATTACGATCTTTATCGAGCAAGACTTTTGGCGCGCCGGTTTTGTAATCAATAATTACGATCGATTGATCAGGTAACTGATCGATGCGGTCTGCCCGCAATTTCAGATCAATGCCGCCCAGGTTGAACTTATATTCCACTTCGACACCCGCGACCTGAAACTCAGGTCGCCGCCTTTCCTCAGTGACGAACCCATTTAGCACCTCCTGCAAGCGGTCTTTCTCTATGTATAAGAGTCGTCGATAAACCGGATCGGCTTCCTCAACCTGAACGGCGATACTTGCGCTGGTTGCGCGCTGGATTCGATCGGCCAGATCGTCGTCGGCCCAGGCATCGAGGATAGCGAGGCTCGGCAAATCTCGATAGAGATGTTGCAGCGCCCGGTGTACCAGATTGCCGCGCAAACTTGCGCTGATCCCAGGCTTTACCTCCTCTATTTCACCGGCAAGCAGTCGCCCCTGTGCGAATGCCGAGAAAGGTTCCGTACGCTGGCGTTGGATGGTGTAGGCGCCGCCGCCAATTTTTTCGCCTTTGTACACGGGAGGCACAGGGTCATCAGCAACAACCAGCAGCGCATGACCCGATGTAAATGTCGCGGCATACCAACCGGGATCATTTGCTTCAAGCTGACCCTGTCCAGTCAGCTCTTGGAGAAACGGACTAGGCAATAATTCCGTTTCGTCCTCACAGCGAGGAGTACTAAAGACTACCCTGTCCGCGCAGCCTCGCAATCTGGAAAATATGGTGCGACCATAATCCAGTGAATCGTTCGGCGTTGCGTCCGGCATTCCGTACTTCAATTGAACGCTGCGTGGAATGAGATTTGAAGGATTGGCAGCGGACGGCCACCGCGAGGCCTCCATTCCGGCCACCCAAACTGCATCAAACTCCATGCCGGCGGATTCGAGGTTGCCAAGCAACTGGACAACAGCACCCTGGGTTTTCGGCTGGTAAACAGTGTCAGTTGCCAATACCGTCAGTAATTCAAGAGCTTTACTGAACGGCATAAGCGCGATAACCGATTCAAGACGTGCAAACTCGTTTAACAATTCGCGCCAGCGATTGATGAGCTGAAACTCCGGGCTACTTAGCGGATAGCCGCCCGGCCAACCGACACTTTCCAGACAATCTGCAAACAATTTCGCCCAATCACCAGGCGATCGCCGCTCGGCCTCGGGAATAGCGAATCGATCCATGGACGCAATGCGCTCGCGCCAATCATTTACAGCACCATCGAACCACTTGGCGGTAATTCGGTAGATGCTAGCCCTCGACCACTGCCGATCGGGGAACTGGCGCAGCTTCAGCTCAATCCGGCTGCGAGTACCATCATCAATCTGCGCGATAAAAGGCAATCGCAACAGCAAACTGATGTCTCTAAATACGAGTCCGGCGTTTAACCAGCGTAGCAAAAGGAGAGCACTGTATGTCGCAGGATACTCAGACAGTTTCTGTCCATAGGAAACATTCAGTAAATGACCCAGGCCAGTCGCATCGGCCTGCCATCCAGGCACGAGGCCTTCCCTTATGTATCTGGCAAAACAAGTCGCATTTTGTTCGAGACCAGGCACGACAATTGCCAGGCGTGAAGTCGGCTGGGCAGTCAATTCAGCTCGCGCCCAGCGTCCAGCGGCCCGCATCTCAGCCACAACGTTATCTGCAGAAACAATCTCTACAGAGCCCATGTGTGCAGTCCGTGGCGCTTCTTCCAGTTTGACGCCAGCAGCCACCAAGCTTTCCCACAACGTCGCGTGAACAGGAATCGTCCTCTCAAAACCGGCAAGCACAATGTGCGGCGGCAACCGCAACCGACCTGCCGAAATCAGCTGGCTAATCAGGCTTGTCAAACCTGCGTCATCAATCCAATTGCGTTTCTTTAGTTCTGATTGATAGCGCGCAACCGATGTCGAGAACAATTGCTCATCACTATTCCTGGCCGCGGCAGCTAACTCGGCTGTCGGCACTTGCCAATCGCACACACGGCGCCAAGCTTGGCGTGACTGCCGTAGTAATGTGCCAACACTCAACAGCTGGTCCAAAGACTGTTCACGCAGGCAGCGTTCCCAAACTATTGCCGACGCCTGGCCGAAAAGGTAGTGCGGCAAACTTTCCTGTTTAGGCACCTCCCTCAGCAACTCTTGCAGCCAGGAATCCAGCGAACGAATATTCGGTGTTGGCCACACGTCTTTGCCAGACGCGAGCTGCAGCGCACTGTAGTGCTCACTTAAGGTTCTTGCCAACCGTTGGTTGGCCGTGACCACGCAGGCGCCCGCGTCAATTATTTCTGGCAACCAGTGATACATCGGCTAACTAAATTTTCCTTTGATTTCTAGATCCGGCAAAAAACAGACAACGTACTTCTATCAGGCAGGTCGCACCAACTGATACGATTTGTTCATATAGCGCCAGCGTCTCGCAGCTCTTGAACCCGCTCTGCAGAATAGCCCAATTCGCTTCTCAAGACCGCGTCAGTGTGTTCACCCAATACTGGGGGCGCCATACGGTAACTAACCGGTGTTTCTGAAAAATGCACGGGATTCGCAACTGTCGGCACGGTCCCTGCAACAGGATGAGGGAGGTGTTGCACAAGCTCCCTCTCCTGCGCATACGGCGATTCAAATACCTGGCCAATTGAATTGATAGGCCCGGCCGGCACTTTTATATCTTTAAATAACTCCAACCACGCGTTAGTAGATCGCTGCTGAAAAATTTCACTCATTTCTTGCACGAGCAATTGGCGATTCGCCAAGCGAGCTGCATTCGTCGCAAATCGATCATCAGCCGCCCATTCCGAATGGCCAAGACATTGAGCACAAGATACGAACTGACGTTCATTGCCGACCGCCAGCATCAAATAGCCGTCTGCAGTGGGGAACGCTTGATAAGGCACCAGGTTTGGATGCCCACTCCCATAACGCTGAGGCGACTCCCCTCCCACTAGATAGTTCATATTCTGATTGGCGAGCCACGCCACCTGACTGTCATATAAAGCAAGGTCAATATGTTGGCCTTTGCCGTTACCCTCTCGAGCGAACAATGCCGCAAGCACAGCGGACGCTGCATACATTCCCGCCATTAAATCGGCTATGGCGACCCCTACTTTTTGGGGTCTGCCTCCCGTAGCTTCAGGCTCGCCTGTAATACTCATCAAACCAGCAGAGGCCTGGATCATCGCGTCATAGCCCGGCTCGGAAGCTCGTGAGCCAGATTGCCCGTACGCGGAAATTGAGCAATAAATCAAACGCGGATTAATGTCATGCAGACTCTCATAATCCAATCCGTACCTTTTCAAGTCATTAACTTTAAAATTTTCCAACAAGACGTCAGAGTTTGCTACCAGGTCGCGAATAACTTCCTGGCCTTGCAGGTGCGAAAGATCTACGGTTATAGAACGTTTGTTGCGGTTCGCAGAACAAAAGTAGGCAGAGTCGGCACTTTCAGCGCCGTGTTCATTCTGCAAAAACGGTGGCCCCCAGCGGCGGGTGTCATCACCACTTTTTGGGCGCTCAACTTTGATTACATCGGCACCATAGTCAGCACATAACTGACTTGCCCACGGCCCGGCCAACACCCTGGTCAGATCAAGTACTTTGACTCCTTGCAATGGTCCCATCTGGAAGCGTCCCCTGTTCGCTATCATTCATTCCGATTGTCCAATGACAATACAGGAGTGGCAACCGGTTTATTTACCTGAACCTAAACGAGCGCTGTAAGGCGAAAAATCAGACCCGATTTTGCTGAGAGATCAGCGATCGGCGGGCAAATAAAAACCCGGCCAACCTCTAGGGGCTGACCGGGCGGGTCCGCACGGAGAATGCGGTTTGCGTGGTCAAGTCAAAGGAACGAATTCAATCCAACTTAACCGAGCTCTTCGACATCGGCCCCTTCAAGTTCCTTGGGCTCCAGTGCCTTTTGTTTTTTTGGATCCTTACTATAAAAATCCTGTAATTCTTTCGCCTGTTCTTTAGTCAGACGCTGGATTGAGTCAATACGCTGACTACCGAATGCCATGCTCCCAAAAACCAGTTCGTCGCCGCCGTAGGGGCAAAGTTGATCATCCCTCGACTTGAAACTCATCTGATATGAAGTTCGCAGATCACTTGTTCGCGAAAATATTCGCACGAGGTATGGGCGGCTTCCGCCCCAAATGATCAGATGACTATCGTCCAGAGGGGTATAGTCTCGGATAGTCCCTATCAATATGCAATCCGTTCCTCGAGCACTCAGCCCCTCCAACTCGGGAAATGGTCGTTTTTCTTGCTGCACTTCACTTGAAGCACAACCTGAGATAATTCCAATAACTATCAGAAAAATAACGTTTTTCACTATCTGTTCCTTTGTTGCCTTTCTACAACATTTAACTGGCGAGGGACGCTCAGCCAGTTCGCATAACATCCTGCAAATCCACAATATCCCGCCTGGAATCCGCACCCGCCACACCAAAATCATGGGCCCGGGGGGTTAATTTCCAGCCCTGACGCTATCGGCCTATCTGCGCTCCTTATCCACTCACTCCAGGACCCAACGTAAAGCCTTGGTTCCGCAACATTCGCTCTCACAGCAGCAAGTATAATCTGGCAGGCCGTCACACCTGAGCCGCACATTGCAATTGTAGAACTTCCCTGCGGCGCGTACCCCAACTCATGGAAAATATGCTGAAGTTCCGCCGGTGACCGCCATAATCCATCGCTCTTTAGACAGCGGCTAAACGGAAAATTCCTGGCCCCAGGAATATGACCGGCTTTATCATCTATGGGTTCTATTTCACCGGCAAAGCGTTTCTCGGCCCTCGCGTCAAGCAACAGGAGGGGCTCAGGGGCCGCGAGTTCGCTTACAAGCGCCGCCGTGGTAACTATCGACTCCTTAGCCTGCTGAACAATGAAGTCACGCGCAACGCAATCTGACTCTTGACTGCTAACAGCAAAGCCAGCTGCCTCCCAAGCCGGAATACCGCCATCAAGCACCGCAACCGCGTCGTGACCCAACCACCGCAACATCCACCAGAGCCTGCTTGCGATTGCACCGCCAACATCATCATAAACAACCACCTGGGTCGATCGGTCAATTCCCCACTGGCCAAGCTTCGATGCGAATATTCCAGGCGAGGGTAAAGGATGTCTCCCTGACGTCGCCGTTACCGCACTCGCCAAATCCAGGTCCAGATTGGCATAAATCGCTCCAGGTATATGTCCCAGCCTATAACTAACTGAACCAGCCGATTTGTTCAGAAGATCAAAGCGACAGTCCACAATCCGCAGGTCCGGATCGGCCAGGCTCTCATGAAGAGCCTCTGCATCTATGATGGTTTGAAAAATTCGCATAAGAATTCCTGTCAAAACTGCCCCGCTTGCTTGTACCCGCGATCGTGCTCAGGGACAATATACCTTTAGCATAATCCAGTCGCTTTGCGGAGCGATAAACAGGGAGAACACTTCATGGATAAGATACTCGTCGGCCTTAAACGCGTGGTCGATTACAACGTCCGTGTCAGAGTCAAGTCCGATGGATCTGGTGTCGATATCGAAGGCGCCAAGATGAGCATCAACCCCTTCGATGAAATCGCCCTCGAAGAAGCGCTCCGAATCAAGGAACGTGGCGAAGCCAGCGAAGTTATCGTGGTATCAATCGGACCCTCTGAGGCACAACAGCAATTGCGGACAGGCCTGGCAATGGGTGCCGATCGCGCTATCTTGATTGAGACCGGCGAAACTATCGATGCCCTGACGGGAGCGAAAATCCTCCTTGAGGTAGTAAAAAAAGAGTCTCCGGATCTGGTAATCGTCGGCAAGCAAGCCATCGACAATGATAATAATCAGACAGCTCAAATGCTTGCTGCACTTTGGGACAGGCCACAAGCAACTTTTGCGTCCAAAGTCGAGTTTAGCGATGGCGTTGCAAAAGTTACCCGCGAAGTTGATGTCGGCCTCGAAACTATCGAAATTGACCTGCCAGCAGTTATAAGCGCAGATCTGCGCCTCAACGAACCGCGCTATGTAAAGCTGCCGGACATCATGAAGGCAAAGAAGAAGCCGCTGGAACAGATACCTGTTGCTGACCTCGGCATTGAGATCGGCGAGCAAATCAAAGAGGTCAAATTCGAGGCGCCTGCGCAACGCCAAAAAGGAATTGTCGTTCAAGACGTAGCGGGCCTGGTAGCAGCACTTAAGGATAAGGGATTACTGTAATGAGCAAAATACTAATAATCGCGGATCATGATGGCTCCAACCTTAATGCCGCCACCGCAAAATGCGTGGCGTGTGCAAACCAGATTGCGGGTGCCGAAATTCACGTCGCCATTTTTGCCGAAGATGGATCGGCAGTAGCAGCCCAGGCTTCTGCTCTCGACGCTGTCAGCAAGGTTCTCAAGGTGGACAACCCCGCCAACAAATCACCGCTGGCAGCCGTCATCGCCCCTCAAGTTACTGCCATTGCCGCCGGCTATACACACGTATTTGGTGCTTCCACAACTTTCGGCAAAGATCTGATGCCACGCGTCGCCGCGTTGCTCGGCGTAAACCAGATAAGTGACCTTATGGAAGTCGTCGATGCCCACACCTTCAAGCGCCCGATTTATGCGGGAAATGCAATCGTGACAGTGGAAAGCCCCGCTGATCAGATTACCGTGGCCACGGTTCGGACTGCATCGTTTACTGCGAGTGGACAAGGTGGATCAGCAACCATAGAATTTGCCGCAGTAACTGCCGCCATCCCGACCCACACTCGCTATATCGAATTGAAGGCCGGCAAATCGGATCGGCCTGACCTGCAAACGGCGAGCACTGTCGTCTCAGGTGGTCGGGCATTAGGAAGCGCCGAGAAATTCCAGCTTATCTATGATCTGGCGGATGCTTTAGGTGCGGGCGTTGGCGCTTCGCGAGCGGCAGTTGATGCCGGCTACGTCCCCAATGAACTGCAGGTCGGTCAAACGGGTAAGATTATTGCCCCCGAGCTTTATATCGCAATCGGAATTTCCGGAGCAATTCAGCACATTACCGGCATCAAGGATGCGGGCACTATAGTGGCTATCAACAAAGACGAAGACGCCCCGATTTTCGAAATTGCCGATATTGGCCTGGTGGGCGATTTGTTTAGCGTCGTACCAGAACTGCAGGCTGCTCTAAAGTAAGTAAAAGCGCTATGCAACGTAAAAAGGCCGGTTCATGAACCGGCCTTATTCGTTTTCATCGGAAACTTACATTCAAAGCATGGCAAGAATGGACTCAGCCTTACTCACATCCAATTGCCTTGGCTGCTCAATTGCAACGTGAGTAGCGATGCCATCATCTACAATTATTGCGAATCGTCGGCCACGGAGACCCATACCAGCGCCACTCAAATCAACATCCAATCCAAGTGCTTTAGCGTAAGCTGCACTGCCATCCGCCAACATCACGACCTTTTCCCCGACATTCTGGTCTTTTCCCCAAGCATCCATAACCCATACGTCATTGACTGCCATACATGCAACGGTATCTACGCCTTTATCTTGAATCGCCTCAAAATTTGCAACGAAACCTGGCAAGTGATTCATGGAGCAGGTTGGCGTAAACGCACCCGGCACAGACACCAGCACGACTTTCTTTCCCGCGAAAAGATCATCCGCCGAAATGGCTCCGGGTCCCGACTCAGTCATGACGCCGAAGATGCCCGACGGCATTTTATCACCTGCTTTAATTGTCATTCTAAAAACTCCTGAAACTGCAATATCACGAAAATTCAGCCATATATTCTAAGCTAGAGGTCAGACACTGTCATGCTTTGCGGTTCACGGACAAGCATTAACTACCAAGCACCAAAAGTCGTCGTATAATGTTTCAATAAATGGAGGAGTTATGGACTTCAAACTCACAGACGAACAAGAAATGATTCGCGATGCCGCGCGGGAATTTGCGCAAAACGAAATAGCGCCAATTGCTGCAGCATTTGATGCCAGCGGCGAATTTCCGGCAGACACAATACGCAAAGCGGGCGAATTGGGTTTTATGGGAATAGAGGTTCCCGAAGAGTACGGCGGAGCCGCATTAGATACCATTGGCTACGCTCTGCTAATGGAGGAAATATCAGCAGCTGACGCGGCCCATGGAACCATTGTCTCGGTAAATAACTCTCTATTTGGCACTCCTTTTCTGGAATTCGGCAATCAATGGCAGAAGGAGACTTTCCTGACTCCAGTCGCCTCCGGACAGGTTAACGGTGCGTATGCACTCACGGAATCTCATTCTGGCTCCGATGCTGCGGCAATGCGGTCGCGCGCCCAACTTTCTTCGGATAGCTCCCATTACGTTATAAACGCGAAGAAAGCCTGGATCACATCGGGATCCGTCGCACGCTACATTGTCATTTTCGCGAGAACCGATAACGGTCAAGAAAAACCTGCCATTTCGGCATTCGTCATAGACACTCAGGTACCTGGCTTTCACACTGGCAAAGCCGAGCCCAAACTCGGCATTCGTGCTTCGGCGACCTGTGAGATTGAGCTGGTGGACTACAAATGCCCAGTGGAAAACAGACTTGGGGACGAAGGTCAGGGCTTCCGAATTGCTATGACAGTGCTCGATACCGGCCGCATAGGTATAGCTGCCCAAGCGCTTGGAATTGCACGCGCAGCCTACGAAGCGGCCATCGAGTACTCTCGTGAGCGCAAAGCGTTCGGTTCCGCTATCGGCAGTTTCCAGGCTATCCAGGGGAAAATTGCTGACATGAAAATGCGTATCGAAGCATCGCGACTACTTATCATGCAAGCAGCATGGTCGAAGATGGAGTACAAGAAGACAGGTGCCAAGAACACCCTCAATGGCAGCCTTGCGAAGCTCTTCGCTTCTGAAACGGCAATGTTTGTGACCCACCAGGCTCTCCAAATTCATGGTGGTATGGGATACAGCAAGGAATTGCCACTGGAACGCTATTTCCGTGACGCAAAGATCACAGAAATCTACGAAGGAACCAGTGAAATTCAGCGAATGGTCATTGGGCGACTGGAGACCGGGTTACGGTAGTGACCTGAAGGCCAGGAATCGATCTGTACAGGATGCAGCAGGTTACTAAAGGTCGTTATCGGCAACATGAATTATCAAGCCATCCATCTCGTCCGTCACTTCGATTTGGCAAGTTAGACGGCTATTTTTCTTTCGCTCGTATGCAGCATCCAACATACTGTCTTCCATATCGTCAATTGGTGGCATTTTATCGAGCCATGAGTTGTCAATATAGCTATGGCAGGTCGCACAAGCGCACGCCCCCCCGCATTCGGCAACAATACCCGCGATATCGTTGTTGATGGCGCCTTCCATGACCGTATATCCCATCGGGACGTCTACAGCATGGCGCTCGCCATCAGGAGTTATGTAAGTAATTTTGGGCATGGCATTATCTTTTTACGTAATCGTATTGTTAAAAAGCCCGCCCCCAAACTGAGGGCGGGCTTATTTTCACTGCGCATTCTATCAAGACGCTGACAAAAAACGACACTAGCCAGTAGCTAACTCTATAGGCGAGCAGTTCTCTTGGCGATTGCATCACGCTGCTTGCGCGCCGCTGCTTCGGCGAGACGAATTTGCTCATCACGCGCAATATCGCTTTCGATTACTGTTACCCATTGACCGGAAATCCGCGCCGACCGTTTGGTCTTGCCAGCTTCCTGGAAAGAACGAATCGCGGCCGTATATTTACGTTGGTTGTATTGACACATTCCAAGCGAAATATACGCATTATCCGCGTTCTTCAACTCACCTTTCTTGAATGCGTTCTTAACTGCCTCTTCGCACTCCGCATACTTACCAAGGTTAAGATACGAATTCGCCAGACGCACATCCAAATCACCGTCATTACTCATCCGTGCGCCCTGCTGTAACGCCGGTATTGCTTTCTCATCTTCCTGCGCAAGAGCCCATGCTTGTGACAGCAACCGATAATTTGACGCGCTGCCCTCAACGCGCTTGCTGTTTATCTCTTTCTCAAGAAGAACCGCCGCCTTGTAAGGCACCTCGGCCTGCAAATACAGCTGAGCCATAGTACGCAGCTCTGATTCTGTTTCCAGCATATTCTGGGTATGAGCGGCATCGTAAGATGCCATCACATTCTCTTCGTCACCCAACTCGGTATACGCGCCAGCCAGTGAGAACCAGTAGCGTTTTTTTGGCCAGTTGGCCAGTAGTATCTTCTGGATATCACGAACCTTAGCGTAATTTTCCTGCTGGAAGTACGCAAAATTCAATAATGTATACCAATCTTCTTTGGGCGGAAGACTGCGCTGCTGAGCAACACTAATAGCCGTCTCAATCGGCTTAATCATGTCGTTAAATCGTGATTCCTGATAGAGGTTTTGAGCAAGAAGAATATACGGCTCTGGCGCAGGATTCGGTGCTTCACTAAACCACGTTTCCAGCAACTTGATTGCCTTTGCGTAGTTTTCCTGCATCGTACTTAACTGAGCAAGAGTATAAATCGTTCCGAGCTTAAGCTGCTGTTCAATACTCGGAATGCGAATCATTTCCTCATAGGCCGCGATCGCCTCAGGAATCTTGTCCATGCTGTAGTAGATGAAGCCGAAATAATTCAATACGTTCTGACGTTCGTATTCGCTTAACTTATCAGAATTGCGGAGATCCCCAAGAATCTCCAGCGCAGTTTTGAAATCTTTTGCTTCAGAGGCTTCCTGAGCCTTGGTTAGCTTCTCGTAGACCGCTTTGCTAACCGCTTGAGCCTGTTTTGTTTTTTGTTGATCGCGCTTTTCCTGTTCAGTTTGCTCCTGAGCAAATGCCGAACTAAACGCGAACACACCTAGCAAACATGCAAGGCTGATAATTTTTGAAAATGACAGTTCGCTATTCATATCTTTTCTTAGGTCCTCTCCTGCGCGGGCTTCAATTATTCCCTTCAGGCATTCAATACTGATCAGTTCTCAATCTTGAAAGTGATTCGCGTTTTTACGCCGGATACCTCAACAGGCACACCATCTACGACACGTGGTTTGTACTTGAACTTCAGTACGGCGCGTTCAGCAGCGCGATTAAACAAACCGCTAGTAGAGAAGCTGACAATCGGGTCTTTAACTGTACCTGTCGTTGTTACTGTGAATTCCATATCGACATAACCTTCAATGCCACGGGCCAGTGCACGCGCCGGATAGACAGGGGCAACACGAACAATAGGAAGATAATCACCCTCCGCAATATTCATGCCTCCGGGTCCTGCAAGGCTTGTATCCGATGCAACCGTCGGTGGAGCAATATTAATTGTCGGTGCGCTAGGATCAATTTGATCCATATCCTGAGGCGGTGTATCTGGAACCTCCTGAGGCTTTGGCGGCTTCTCAGGTGTCAGGTCTTCCGTATTAACGGTTTCGTTTCTTTTTACACGAACGAATTCCAGGTAATACTTTGTACCCGGTTTGACCATCGCCTGTTCACCTGACTCAATCAGGAAGTTCATCAGAAACAACAGCCCTAGCGTGACCATTGTCCCGATAACGATTGAGAAAGCATATCTGGCAATCATGTATCTACTCTCCTATGACGTAGACGCAGTACGTAGAGCAATCGATCTGCATCATCTTGCTCAAGCGGGTGTTCTATTGCAGCCTAGTTATTGGCTGCAATAGAGACGTTATAGACGCCTGCCTGTCGGGCAGCATCCATTACGACCACAAGCATTTCGTTAGTCGACTTTTTATCCGCCTGAATAACAACGGAACCTTTTGGGTTCTCCGCATGTAAGCGCTCGATATTCGGACGCACAGCACGTGGATCTACATTCCGTCGGTCAATCCAGATCTCATCATTCGCACCGATAGCGATGAGAATGTTTGCATCCTCAACCTTCGACGCCGTTGGCGCATCAGGACGATTGACATCAATACCCGATTCTTTAATAAACGAAGCAGTGACGATGAAAAAGATCAGCATGATAAATACCACGTCCAACATCGGCGTGAGGTTGATCTCATTCTCTTCTTCTTCGGCACCAAGTCCTGCTAACGGTCTACGCATTTTTAATTACCTTTAATGATCCATTGTCAGGGAGTCTTCAAGAAACTCGACTTCCCGTGCTGCACGGCGGGTTAACAGGGTCACAAGCAACACTCCGGACAGTGCTCCTACCATGCCAGCCATGGTAGGTACTGTTGCCTGGGAAACGCCCGCGGCCATCGCGCGAACGTTACCTGATCCGGACACGGCCATGACCTCAAATACTTTGATCATGCCGGTCACTGTTCCCATCAAACCCAATAGAGGGCAAAGAGCGACCAACGTCTGAATCATAGGAATCTGCCGATTCGCAGCCATGTGTACTTTCGAAATCATGGCTTCACGTATCTGGTGAGCATTCCAGGAACGACGTTCAGGTCGAGCTTCCCAACTATTCTGAACCTCTGCGGTTAGGGCCTTCATGCTGGTGCGGAAAAAAATCATCCGTTCAACAATCAATACCCACATCGCAAAGATCGTGACAGCTATCCATCTTAGAATGGGGCCACCGAGCTCTATGAAATCTCGAATAGCCTCAAATGAGTCAACTAGCCACTGCATTACGACTCCTTATGGCGATTACTAGCCATGCCGCTCTGAATGCTCGGCTACGATACCTGCACTCTGAGAATGCAGAACGTTAATGATCTTACGACTTTGGCCACTAACGACGGTGTGAATAAGTACCATCGGGATAGCGACAACAAGTCCAAGTACTGTTGTTACCAGCGCTTGCGAAATACCACCAGCCATTAGCTTCGGATCGCCCGCACCGTACAACGTAATAACCTGGAAAGTCTTGATCATACCGGTAACCGTACCAAGAAGACCCATGAGAGGTGCGACTACAGAGATGATCTTGATAAACAATAGACCTTGCGTCAGTGCCGGCATTTCTTTAAGAGCTGCCTCACTAAGTTTAAGTTCGATTGTCTCTGTATCGGCATTCTTATGCGCTTCGTATGCAGCAAGTACGCGACCCAGCGGGTTGTTGGTATTGGCTGAATCTGCTTTCAATTGCGCTGATACTTTGCGGCTTGCCGCGGTCAACACAATCCAACGCCACAATGCTATTAAAAGCCCGATCAAACCGAGACCAATAATGCAGTAACCAACGATGCCGCCCTGGTCAACTCGTTCCTGCATATTGGGCACGTCAACCAACTGCGCAAGAATGCCGCCGCGGGTTGGGTCGAGGCCAAAGCGAACCAAACCTGACCCTGTTTCCAATATGTCAGAGGTTGAACCAACAAAGCGTCCCTGTTCTGGCTGTCTCTGCAATTCGCTGACGTTACCGGTATCAGAATCATATCGCAGGTAGCGACCATCGGCGACAACGTTAAACACACCGATACGCGCAATCTCTGCGGTTTCACGAACACCTTCTTTATTGGTGATTTCGTGATTGAATTTTACGATCTTGCCGGACTCGGTGATTTCGCGTTGCAGCTCAAACCAGAGGTGTTCGATGTCTTCAATCGACGCCAATGAAGAAGCGCTTGCCATTTTGCCGCCAAGCTCAACAAGGAATTCGCCACGATCCGGATACTGGATATTAGTGAGTGACGAATCGAAACGGCCTTGAGTATCACCGGCTACTGTCTGCAGTACACCGAACAACTCTTTCAACGCACCCAGACGCTCGTCAAGCGCAGCTTTCGCCGTAACGATTTTCGCCTGGTTGGTCTTGAACAATGCTTCGAGACGGTTGCTCTCGTTTTCCTGGCGTGAACGTTCCGCCTTCGCACCGTTTAACAAGCTCTGCTGCTGATTCTTGCTCTGCGCAAAGGTATTTTCACGTTGACGCGCTTCTTTCGAATCACGTGCCTGACCCGATTCGATCAGTTTAAGCAGTTCGCCCATGCTCTTGGCATCATCCTGAGCCGAGGCAACGTTGATAGACAATCCAAGAATGGCTGTCGCAACTACTATTAAAATACGTTTCATTTTAGGAAGCTCCTCCAGCAGTTACCGCAGCTGGAATCGGCAACAACATTAAATCAGGTGCGATCTGTTGTCTGGCAATTCTCAAGCCTTTCTTGATCTCATTTCGGTTTTCGTCACCGAGGAGTTCATACTTATTGGTATCGCGATTCCACTGACCAGTAATCCTGCCGTCATCCGACTGGAAAAACAGTCCGATGCGCCCTACCCGCAAGAAGTTCATATCTCTGCGAATACCTTCCTGGCCCGGAACCTCGATTTCTTCCCGGTACCATTCGATTGTGCGACCAAAATCATTTTCAATTTGATACGCCTCCATCACCTTGCGAAACTTCTCAGCAACGCTGACGTCGGATCTGGCCATCGTCTCATTCAAATGCGCGATACGATCTTCGCGCTCTTTTTTTACGAAAGGAATGTCGAGCTTGATTGACTGCTCCAGGCCGTCGATCATTCTGACCATTAATGGAAAGATCTGCCGATTGATTACGTCAACCTGTTCCATTGATATGGCGATATCATCCAGAGTGGCCTGCTGACCATCCGTCTGCGCCTTCATCAAGCGGTTGTATACCTTGAGTCCGTCAATTTCTTTATTGACTGCTCGGTAATCATCAGTGATATCGCGAGTGCTCTCCACCACCTTGTTGATCCGTTCCTGCGAAGCCTGAGCCAGGCTTATCCGTTTTTGATCAGCCTTTAAGACCTCATCAACAGACTGGGCGAAGGCGCTGCCGGAAGCTGTGATAACCAGTGCGGCAATAATTGCCTTAGTTATCGACCGACTGCTGCTTGTGCACCGTTTCATGGACGCTCCTTAAGTCGAGTTTTAATAATTTCTATATTCGAAGTTAACAAAAATTAAGTCATTCCAATAAATCAGAACGACAGAATCACACATCGAGAACCATCTTACGATGGTGGCCTCGATAAGCCTACGGCCCTCTCCGAAATACCGCCGCGAAGAATATAGGTAATCAGCCTTTATTTCTATATAAAAAAACAACCGCAAATTTAGCGACCGTACAATGCTCGTATGCGAGTGGCACCAAGCCATTCACAGCAAAATTCAGCCGCTATCTAAGAATACCACAAGCCCTGTCGATCGCCACCACTACCTCAATACAGGACAAATTGCCTGTACTCAGCTTGCCCGCTGAGCCCTTTGTCGAGCCAATTCCAGCTTTGCAATAGATACGCGATGCACCTCATCCGGGCCATCCGCCAAGCGCAAAGTCCGTGCTCCTGCCCAGGAGTGAGCTAGTCCAAAGTCGCCGCACACACCGGCACCACCATGTACCTGAATAGCCCGATCCAATACACTCAGCGCCATCGTGGGTGCTACTACCTTGATCATAGCAATTTCGGCGCGCGCACCTTTATTCCCAATTTTATCCATCATATCGGCTGCTTTAAGCGTTAGCAGTCTCGCCTGCTCAATATCAGCACGGCACGTCGCTATCGACTCCAGTACTACTCCCTGCTCCGACAGCTTCTTGCCAAATGCGACACGCTCGTCAACCCGCTTACACATATCTGACAGCGCTCGTTCAGCCATACCGATCAGGCGCATACAATGATGTATGCGACCTGGCCCGAGGCGCCCTTGAGCTATTTCAAAGCCACGGCCTTCCCCGAGCAATAGATTTTCAACCGGGACACGGACGTCTGCAAAGGACATTTCTGCATGCCCATGCGGCGCATCATCGTAGCCGAATACAGTCAATGGACGCACGATACGAACGCCAGGTGCATCCATAGGCACGAGAATCATCGACTGTTGACTGTGGCGAGCAGCCTCGGGATCAGTCTTGCCCATGAAAATAAGCACTTCACAACGCGGGTCCATAGCGCCTGAAGTCCACCATTTCTGACCATTCAGCACGTAACTATCGCCGTCCCGCTCGATGGATGCCTGAATATTGGTAGCATCTGACGAGGCAACGCCTGGTTCCGTCATTGCAAAGCCGGAACGAATTTCACCATCGAGTAGAGGCTGGAGCCACCGCTTCTTATGCTCTTCGGAACCATACCGCTCAATCACTTCCATGTTGCCGGTATCAGGTGCGGAACAATTGAAAACTTCAGAGCCAATCATTGATCGGCCCATTAATTCTGATAACGGCGCATATTCAAGATTGGTTAGTCCTGCCCCACGCTCACTCTCTGGCAAGAACAAATTCCACAACCCTTTCTTGCGAGCTGCTAATTTCATTTCTTCCATAATAGGGGGGATTACCCAGCGACTGGCTGCGTTATTGACATACTCAACGTATGCCCCTTCATTTGGAAAAACGTATTCATCCATGAACGCTGAGACGCGCTCCCGTAGCTCCTGTACTTTGGGTGTGTAATCGAAGTCCATTGTTCTTTTACCTCGTTCAATCTTTGAAAGACTGTTTATGGTGCTCCCTGCTGCGCTCAAGAATAACTCCTGCAAGGCGCCACGGCTACTGGTGACCGCAAATCGATGCTTCGAAAGTACAAGTAATTTGCCCCCGGCCGAGCACCGCACTAGACTGCTCGCCGACCTTAATTCTACAAACGGACGGGAATTCAATTGAAAGCAGCACTTTGCAAGGCCCATGGAGGACCGGACAGCCTCGTTATTGAAGATATTGCTGAGCCAATACTCCAAAAAGGTCAGGCCAGACTGGCTATTCACGCCTGTGGCGTAAACTTTCCAGACGTCCTGATGGTCGCCGGCAAATACCAGCATCAGCCGCCGCTACCGTTTGCCCCCGGAGCGGAAGTCTCGGGAGAAATCATCGAACTTGCTGATGACGTATCAAATTTTAAGGTTGGACAACATGTTATTGCTCTGACATCCAGCGGCGGCATGGCTGAACAAGCCTGCGTCGCGGCAACCTCAATGATACCCGTCCCTGACACCATGGATTATCCGACAGCTGCCGGATTCATGTTGACCTATGGAACGTCCTACCACGCCCTGAAACAAAGGGCTCAGTTACAACCCGGCGAGACCGTTCTCGTTTTGGGCGCAGCCGGAGGCGTTGGACTCGCTGCAGTGGAACTTGCTCATCTTATGGGTGCTACAGTGATTGCGGCCGCCAGCTCTAACGACAAATTACAGCTAGCCAAGAAATATGGCGCCGAGCACCTGGTTAATTACAGCGAAGAAAACCTGAAAGAGTCTGTCATGGCGCTGACCAAGGGTCGCGGCGTCGACGTGATCTACGATCCGGTTGGTGGAGCAATGTTCGATCAGTGCATGCGCTGCATGGCCTGGAATGGACGCCTCCTGGTCATTGGGTTCGCCAGCGGTGAGATCCCGAAAGCGGCTGTTAATTTACCCCTTTTAAAAGGCTTCTCAATTGTCGGTGTCTTTTGGGGCAGTTTCACACAAAGGCAATCCGCTATCCACCTGCAAAATACCAAGGAACTTCTGGAATTTTTCGCGAGCGGCAAACTGAAACCCTGTGTGATGCAGACCTTCCCCCTGGAACAGGCATCGCAAGCACTGGTTACATTGGCGGAGCGCCGTGCCAAAGGTAAGGTAATTATTACAATACCCTAGTAAAATTATATCAATAGAGCTGTTATCTAGAATTAAGCCGAAGTACCGAGAACTGCCATTTTCTCCACCGGAGAAGAATGCAGTGAAGCTGTCACACGATCCACACGCTGATAATCAGACTACGTCAAACAGTGATGGATCGCGTGCGCTACAAAGTCTGACTCGGCGGTTCGATTTGCAATGAAATTCAACGATGCGAAATCATCGCTGGCTTGATAAGCTAGCGCGTTGATCAGCACCCAATTAGTACTTAGAGCCTGGAGACAAGACATGGCATTTGAAGGCGCGAAATTTATCTGGATGAATGGACAGATGATTCCGTGGGAACAGGCAACTGTGCACGTAATGGCACACGCGCTTCACTATGGTTCCTCTGTATTTGAAGGTATTCGCGTATATCCGACACCTAATGGCCCTGCTGTATTTCGGCTGACGCCACACGTCAAGCGCCTTTACGATTCCGCATTGATCTACCGCATGCCAGTACCGTTCAAACAAGACGAAATTACCGCGGCCTGCAAGGATATTATTCGAAAAAATGAACTCAATGACGGCGCATATATCCGGCCCCTGGTAATGCGGGGCTACGGTGACGCCGGCCTCTCTCCCAAACCTGATCACCCCGTTGACGTCGCAGTCGCCGCCTGGAAATGGGGTGCTTATCTAGGCTCCGAGGGACTGGAAAGAGGCGTCGACGTTTGTATTTCGAGTTGGCAGCGTGTGGCACCAAATACAATGCCGGCAATGGCCAAAGCGGGTGGTAACTACCTGTCGAGCCAGCTTATAAGCGCTGAAGCCAAAAGACTTGGCTTCGCGGAAGGTATTGCCCTTTCTACAGACGGTAGGGTCAGCGAAGGCGCAGGCGAAAATCTCTTTATCGTAAAAGATGGTGAATTACTGACGCCACCTGCTGCTGCATCCATCCTCACGGGTATTACCAGAGACACCATTATCAAGCTGGCGGGTCGCGCAGGTATAACGGTACGCGAACAATCGATACCCAGGGAAATGTTGTATTTGGCCGATGAATTGTTTTTTACGGGTACCGCAGCGGAAGTCACTCCGATTCGATCAGTCGATCGCATTGAGATTGGCTCGGGTTCAAGGGGCCCTATTACGAAGCGACTTCAGGAAGATTTTTTTGGTCTTTTCAGCGGCACTACAGAAGACACTGATAACTGGCTGGAATTTGTCGACTAACCCAGTCTTGGCCTTTATACAGGGTGGATAAAAGAATCAGTTCACGACAAGCATAGGAGCGCGTGCGCGATGCGGGCAAAAATCACAATCCTGGATGGAGACGGTATCGGGGCGGAGGTTGCGGCTGCCGGTGAGAGCATTCTGCAGCATGTCGCCAAGATCAATAAACACGAATTCGTCGTGCAACACGAGCTAATCGGCGGCATCTCAATTGATGAGACCGGCAGCCCCCTTACAGATGGAGCTATAGAAGAATGTCTGGAGAGCGATGCCGTCCTTTTGGGTGCGGTCGGGGGTCCAAAGTGGGACGATCCGAAAGCTCCGGTGCGGCCCGAGCAAGGCCTGTTAAAATTGAGAAAAGCACTGGCTGTATATGCAAATCTGCGACCGGTCAAACCATATCCAGCGCTACTCAGTGCGTCGCCACTGAAATCTGAATTACTGAAAAAAGTCGACCTGGTTGTGGTCAGAGAACTCACGGGTGGGATCTACTTCGGCGCCAAGACTCGCGACAGTCATTCCGCGTCCGATCTCTGCGTTTATGAAAAGTATGAAATCGAACGAATCGTACGTGTTGCCGCCAAACTAGCTCAACAACGCAGTGGCCGCCTCTGTTCTGTCGATAAGGCGAACATTCTCGAGACCTCTCGCCTTTGGCGGGATACGACCTGCGAAATCATGGCCAACGAATTTCCGGATGTCGCTCTGGAGCACATGCTGGTGGACGCTGCCGCAATGCATTTATTGCGCAAACCTGCCCACTTTGACGTCATCGTTACAGAGAACATGTTTGGCGACATTCTGACGGACGAAGCATCTATGCTGACCGGCTCGATGGGCATGCTGCCGTCAGCGTCTCTGGGCGATAGTACACGTGGTCTTTATGAGCCTATACACGGATCTGCCCCAGATATCGCCGGTAAGGGCATTGCTAATCCTTGTGCCATGATTGCCAGCATTGCCATGATGTTGCGTCAGAGCCTGGATTTGCATGGCGAGGCGAATAGACTGGAACAAGCGCTGATAAAAGCCATTGAGACCGGGGCACGAACTTCTGACATTGCAGTGCGTGGGGAAAAAGTACTTGGCACGACAGAGATGACTAACGCGATTATCAGCGCCTACTAATTTCGGCCACATCTAATTTAGGCTAAGGTTAAGAATCGTCATCCCGGATCATGATGATCATGCGACGAAATACTCCTGCCGAAGTTGCCGCAGAGTCCGGTGCAAGCTCCAATGTAAATGCCTCGTCCGCCTCAACCTCAGAATCTTGCACCAGCGGTATAAGTAATCGTACAAAACGTTGACCGGGCTGAAAACGGATTGTCTTAACAGCCGGTGCAAAATAATCCAGTCCCTCTGTCGCTGTTACATCTCTAACTGTGTAATCGACCACCAACTCGCTTCCGCCCGCGTTAAAGCGAATAACGTCGACCTGCACGGCATGGTCTTGCTCCTTGACCGAAGCTTGGCTCACGGCAAAACCAATCGTATCCGGGGCCAAACTAGATTCAAACGACCTTTGATCGTCGTCTTCCAGAATCAGCGTCAGTTTTGCAAAAATCACATCCGGAAAATTGGCGTCCTGCAACTCAAGAATAACCTGCCGATCTGCCTCTCTTAATGGATCTGTCCTCATAGTCACTGTCGTTCGACTGATTGACTGTCCAACCATGAACTCAACACGACCGGCATTAGGAAATTTATACCGTCCAGAATTCCAGGGCGATGCGTTGCCGTCGTATGCAACCTCAACAAATTTTAGCGTCTGCGGACTTTCGGTATTTGCGCCCCTACTAACTTCGATTATTAATGGCGGATCATTCTCACGCATGGTCATGAACAGCTCGACTTTTGAGGCACCCGATCTCGGCAACGGAATCGTCACGTTTGCCTGGCGCTCGCCTTCGTAAGTAGGGAACTTGACTACAGCCACCGGTTCAACGTCCGGCTCGACCACTGTCTCCGTTGTTTCCTGAGCGATAGCCTCGTTCTCGATTGGCGGAATAGGTTCATCAGTCAGCAATCCGTCGCGGTCGATCGACGGAACTTCGCTAGCAACAGTCGCAATCATGTCGCCCACGACCACTTCATCGACACTACCGACCTCGCTCGGCACAGCAGATGGAATGATCACCTTGTCGGCACTGTCACCAGCCACCGAGTGGGTACTTTCATCGGTCGATACTTCCCGAATTGGTACAGACTCTACGGTGATGTCCTGCTCTGGAAAGCTCGACGTCGGCACCAGCTCAGCAGCCACCCCTGGGTCATCACTGCCTGGGATGCCAGCTGTCACCTTCTCCAAAGCAGCCGTCACATCGTTGCTCATTGTCGTATACCAGTCCGGGTGTTTCCAGGGTTGATACTGGAAACTCAGCCCGGCAGCCACCACCAAAAACAAGGTCGCAAATACCATGGACCAGATACCATTGCGAGGCGCCTTTCCAAACGGACCATCCGTAAATACTGCCGTTGTCTCGAACTTTGTAGCACCGCCCTCCGACGTCAGCGGCGGGATGCTGCGCGGCTCAATTCTTTGACTGGTCTTGTCAATTCTAGGTTCAGACCTTTCCCTGTCTTGTCGCGACGTCAAAGAAGCTGGTTTTGCAGTTATTGGCCTTGACGAGGACGAATCTTCTTGTGGCTTGGGAGTAGGACGGTCCGCAGTGGGCGCGATTGACTCAATGGGTGGTGGTGCTGGTGTTGGTGTTGGTGTTGGTGTTGGTGTTGGTGCTTGAGCTGGTGCTTGAGCTGGTGCTGACGGTGACGGTGACGGTGACGGTGGCGCTGCCACGCCGAGTTCAGTTACTAACTGAGTCGGTGTTGCAATCCTCGTGACCCGCGAAAACGCCAACGAGCGTTTCAGCGCTTTCCACTGGCCATCTGTCACACTTTGCGGCCGCTGTGGCTCCATCCCCGCTTCAGCCGCTTCCGCCGCATTCCTGGGTCCGAATACGCGATATCCGGCAATTAACCGATAAAACAAGTAAGCCAGTGAAAATACATCATCAGCCGGCGCGGACTCTTCTCCGGTCAATATTTGCATGCTGGCATAAGTCGGTTTATGAATACTCGGTCCGGTGCGACGCTCCGCAGCAACCCGACCAAACTCCTTTTGCCATATCCGAGCACTTCCAAAATCGAATAACTTAGCTTCGCCGGACGGTGAAATCATGATGTTGGCCGGCCGCAAATCGCCGTGGACTACGCCGCAACGATGTGCATATTCAAGCGCGTCCGCGATTTTCCCGACAATCGCCATTGACTCCGCTTGGGGCAATAACTGCCCGCCACGTTCATCGAGAATCGCAGCCAACGTTTTACCTTCCAGCCACTCTGCCACGACAAACATGACGTCGTCTTCGCGAACAAGATCATACGTACGGCCAATACTCGGGTGACTCAAATATCGACCTTTGGCGACTTCTTGCTGAAGTGCTCTGATGGCCTCTTTGTTTTCGAGTAGACGTTTTGCAAGAACTTTGACAGCTACAAATGCGGGATTGCCATCCGCGTTACTAAGCTGCCTATCTGTAGCTTTGTAAACTGTCCACATGTCGTCGCTGGCAATACGCTGCCGTAACAAATAACGATCCTGTAGAATCGACCCAACTTGCAGCCGCGACTCCGCGGATACCTTGAGATCCGTCAAATCGGCGAGAACGGTGGTTGCGCCATACAGATCGGCTCCGGTCGATTCAGCTTCAGCAGGAGTCATCGCCTGTTCTGCAACCAATCGATCAAGAGTTGCGCGGACCAGAATTAGGGAGTGCTCATCGAGATGCCCAGCCTTATGATGGTCATCAATGAGTTTCTGCAACATGCCGCCGCAGGATGGATCGTCGGCAACAATGCGAATCATTGTTCGCTGGATTCGGTCGAGTACCGCCTCGTCTTTGCTCGTACTACATAATAGGTCGACCAAGACTGCTAATTCGCTACCGCCGTTTTGACTGTTACTCTTGTTATCCACGTAATCCCTGCAGTTGTAAGTCGAAGAATGCGGACAGGAGTCAGATATTGCCTGCGTACAAGCGTGTATGCCAGTTTTGGAGCGGTGTTTAATGCGAAACTGAGGACTAAATCACTTTCCCGGGATTTAACAGGTTTTCCGGGTCCAGCGCCTGCTTGACCGTACGCATAAGCTGCAACTCAATCGGGCTGCGATATTTGGCCAGCATTTCTTTCTTGAAGAGCCCAATGCCGTGTTCCGCACTTATACTACCCCCGAACGACGCTACGGAATCGTAAACGATAGATGTTAGCGAGTCTGCCACGGCCAGAAAGCTGGCCTGGTCCCTCTTCTTCGGCTCACTAATATTAAAATGTAAATTGCCATCGCCAACATGGCCGAAGGCTACAATTCGAACCTCAGGAAACTCAGACTCAATCGTTGCCACCGTTCTCTCGAGAAACTCGGCAATGCTCCCGATGGGCACGGAAACGTCGTGCTTGAGGCTACGCCCCTCAAATTTCTGCGCCTCGGAAATTGAATGTCGTATTCGCCACAAATCAGAACGCTCCTGATCGCTTTTTGCGATAACTGCATCACTTATTTGCCCAGCATCGAGACAATTCATCAAAGTGGACTCAAGGCCTTCAAGTGAACCAGATGCTTCCAACAAAACATACCAGCGATGGAGTTCGGCGAAAGGTGAACGGCAGCCAGGAATATGCTGCAGGACAAATCGCATCGCAATCTCCGGAATCAGTTCAAATGCGTACACCTGATCACCCTGTGTATCTCTCAAGCTCGCCAGCAATTCGACTGCGAATGATGCGTCATCAAAGGCTACTATCGCCGTGTGTAGATTCCTGATGGGTGGATATAGTTTGAGCGCGGCGGCCGTGATAACACCGAGTGTGCCCTCACTCCCGACAAACAAATGCTTCAAATCATATCCCGCGGTGTCCTTGCGCAGCGTTCGCAATCCGTTCCAGATCGTACCGTCCGCTAGAACGACTTCCAGACCCAAGACCTGATCCCTCGCCGTCCCGAATTTAAGGACATTGATACCGCCCGCATTGGTCGACAGATTGCCTCCGATCTGACAACTCCCTTCGGCCGCCAGGCTGAGAGGGAAATACCGACCGGCATCTGCTGCCGTCCGTTGCAGAGTCTCCAGAATGCAGCCAGCCTCGGCTACCATCGAAAAGTCACTGGCCGAAACCGATCTAATACGATTCATTCTCGACATCGACAGCAGAATTTCGTCACCATCTACCCTTGGGATAGCGCCGCCGCACAGACCAGTATTACCGCCCTGCACCACTAACGCATTGCCAGCCGCGCGGCACGCTTTGACGACTTCTGAAACCTGTTCGGTTGAAGAGGGAAAAACAAGCAGCGGTGTACTACCGAGATACTGGTCGCGCCACTCCCTCAAATGTAATTTGAGTAGGTCCGGATCCGTACTCCAGCCTTTTGGACCAACTATCGATTTCAAAGTATCCAATAACACCTTAGTCCCCAAAATCCGCCAGACTCTCAAAAGTCGCCCAGTCAATATTACTGCCACACATTATCAGCACCGGTCGTCTACCTTTCATTTCTTTTACCAAAGGCCCGAGCAATGCAGCTGTGGATGCCGCACAAGCAGGCTCCACGGCAATGTTCATCTCGCGATATAGAATCCCCATCGCTCGGCGCAATTGGTCATCATCTACCCGCACTATCCTGTCCACGTTCGTACGACAGAGCTCGAACGAAACGGGCAACGCGTAAGGCGCCCCAAGGCTATCTGCTATAGTCGCAACCTCGGTTATAGACTCCGGCCTGCCACTCGCGAAACTTCTGTACATGGAATCCGCGCCAAACGGCTCAACTCCTATTACCTCACAATGCGGCCTGCGGTGTTTAATTGCTGCAGAAATTCCTGCACACAAACCACCGCCACCAATGGGAATTATGACCGTATCAAATTCATCGATCTGCTCATCAATTTCAAGACCCGACACAGCCGTTCCCATGGCACGATCCAAGCCCTCATAGGGATGAACAAAATAGCGTCCTTCTTCGGTTCGAATGCTCTCGGCAAGTTCAAATGCTTCGTGCACGTTATCTGCCATCAAAACCTCTGCACCCAGTCGCTTACAACACGTGACTCGATAGGGGTTTGCAGAGCGCATCATTACTACTTTGGCGCTCGACCCAAGCTCGCGCGCCGCAAACGCTGCCGCTATTGCGTGGTTACCGGCGCTAACCGCCGTGATACCAGCTCTCAATTGCTCTGGACTAAGCGCCAGCATGACTGCCAATGCGCCACGCAGCTTGAACGTTCCGGTTCCCTGCAGAAACTCCAGTTTGGCGAAGACTTGCTCCGCTGCACTGTACTTTTGCAAGGAGGGACACTGCACCACAGGGGTTTCCGTGACCCACTTTCCGAGTGATTCTCGGAGTACTTTTACTTGCTCAAAATCAATGGTTATGTGGGACAATGAATACCTCAACTTGTCTCAAGCCATTCCCAGCCATGAGGCGGCTCAACAAGAGATCGAATACTGGCTTTCGCTTGCAAAAAGAAACATTATGTAAAGCATACTACGTTGGATACCTGCTATGCCTGTGCAATTGAAACACAATTTGGATTATTCGCTAAGAATTGCACTTGCACTAAAGCTTCATTATTTTGAGTTCCTCAAATCAGCTTGACTATTAAATCGCAAGCTGCGGCACATCACTTTAATTTCGGGCTACAAGACAAATGGATAATGACGACTTATCGCAGTCGAGCATTCGGCGCATTGCCAGCTTTTCGCATTACCTTGACCAGGTGTCAGGACTCGGTGGTGATATGGGTCTGCGGCAGCGCAGCAACCTGATTGACCTGGAACGTCGCCTGAACGAAGTCTGGAGTTTGGGCGCAAACAGCATTTTGAGTTGGGCCCCACTTGATGAGGGCATCCAGATTCTCGTTGTACCCCACTATGCTTTGGCAGAATACACCGCGCCATCGGATGGAACCGAGCCAGTCCAAGTGGTCTCGGAACATTTCCTGATCGACCTGATATCGGGCCGCCGCCGCCTGACCCCCGAACAAATGAAAAAGGTCGCTCGACTGCTTAAAGTGGACCCCATATTTATCAAGTTGCGGCAACCGCTTTCCGGCGATGACAATGAAAGAGACATCATTGAGAAAATGATTCGCCGCTATGGCGTGAATTACGTAGCGAGCCGAGCTGTGACCCTCTTCGATATCGTGGGGTTTAGCTTGTTAACGCCTTTCGAACAAATGACACAACTCAACAGCCTGTCGTACTCGCTGAACTCCGCACACGCGAAAATGTTGGAACAGGACATTGGCATAAATTTCGCACGCACTTCAACCGGCGACGGCTTCTACATATGGAACCGTGACCAGGGCCTGGAAGCAAACGTCAATCTTTATCACTTCATGCATTTGGTACTCGCCGATAACGCAATCGCTCGCAGCAAGGCGCTATCCCGGGTAGTACCCCGATTGCGCGCTTGCTTTCACGTTGGTAGCTGCTACGAGTTCCACCAGGCGGAAGGACTAAATCCTACAGTGCACGATTTCATTGTCGGTGACGTCACTATTGAATTGGCCCGAATGATTGACGCCGCGTTGCCCGGGCAAATATTTGTCGGAGAATTCATTCCGGATAAATACATGCATGAATCTGCGCACATTGAAACGCAAAGCAACCTTGATGCAGTACGTTTCCTGGAGCGCGCACAAGGCAATCTCTCCAAACTTAGCGGTCTCACTCTAGCGTCCGAAAAAGTTACTGCGATCAAGTGCTACTTAACTGGTGAGCAACTCGCAAATGGAAATTTCTCAATCAGGAAATTGAACATCAAAGACAAGCACGGGCTAACCCGCACCGTATATAACGCTAAAGTAAATATTTATCGTGAACATGGCGATCCAATTCTGCTCGGCATCGAAGACAAAGTGCTGGCAAATTTTGAAGATAATTTTGAGTTCGGGCGTATCTGAAACATGCGGGAATCTCCGGCAAACTATTCACCAGAGATACAACGTCAGGAATAATCAATCCCAGCGCGCCAGCAAGAATTGCTGGCGAATAAAACGGGTACTTCAGAGTTTTGTGTCTGCAATGGTCGGGGCGAGAGGATTTGAACCTCCGACCCCCACAACCCCATTGTGGTGCGCTACCAGGCTGCGCTACGCCCCGACTAACAATGCAAGACACACAGAACACTGAGGGCGGCCATCATACCCGCCGGCCCTGCACGTGAAAAGAGTTGAATTTAGCGACGCAGTATCTTGAGAACTTGTTCAAGTTCCACTCGTAACTGCTTGATAATCTGTTGACTTTGACTTACATCAGTCTTCGCATCATCGCCAGTGAGGCGCTGTCTTGCACCGCCTATCGTGAAACCCTCATCGTACAAAAGGCTGCGGATCTGGCGAATAATAAGAACGTCCTGACGCTGGTAATAACGGCGATTACCACGTCTTTTTACTGGCTTAAGTTGCGGAAATTCCTGCTCCCAATACCTGAGTACGTGTGGCTTCACAGCGCACAACTCGCTCACTTCACCAATCGTGAAATAGCGTTTGCCAGGTATTGGCGGTAACTCGGCGTTATTCCCCGGTTCCAGCATAGGCCTCTACTCGGGCTTTTAATTTTTGTCCCGGTCTGAAAGTTACAACACGTCGAGCAGTGATCGGAATTTCCTCTCCGGTTTTTGGATTTCTACCGGGCCGTTGATTCTTATCACGCAAGTCGAAATTTCCGAAACCGGAAAGTTTGATCTGCTCGCCAACTGCGAGTGATGCTCGCAGCTCTTCAAAAAATAAGTCCACCAACTCACGCGCTTCGCGTTTGTTAAGGCCCAGTTCGTTGAACAGGGACTCCGCCATTTCTGCTTTAGTTAGTGCCATTGGTCCTATTCTCTTAGCTCAGCTGCGAAATCATTTTTTAACTTTTCTATAGCGATTCGCATTACTGAATCTGCATCTTGATCAGTTAGAGTGCGTGAAGTTTCCTGTAAAATCAAGCCTAAAGCCACGCTTTTTATCCCTGGTTCTATACCCTTACCTTTGTATAGATCAAAAACCCTGACTTCCTTGATCAGATCCGGAGCGACGGACGCAACCGCGCTCACCAGATCGCCCGCTGTAACCTGTTCAGCAACCAGGACTGCAATGTCCCGCCGCACTGCTGGATACTTGGAAATCGGAACAGAAGTAGGCACGTTTGCAGCAAATACCTTCGCCGCGTCTATTTCGAACAGCATGACCGGCATGCCTATTCCCATTTGCTTAGCGTGACGCGGGTGCAAACGACCGATCAGGCCAACCTCAATCCCGTCCTTTACCACACTAGCTGACTGACCAGGCTGCAAAGCCGGATGAGTCGTTGCGACGAAATCGAAAGCTGCGCTGACCCCTGCCATTGCCAGCATCGCGCTGAGATCTGATTTTATGTCAAATAGATCCGCGTTAGCCGCTGTCTGCCCCCACTGCTCAGGAGCCACCGAACCCACTGTAAGACACGCAACCCTCTGCACTTCCTCGTGGGCACCGAGAGCGCCATGAAATGATTTTCCGATTTCAAAAATGCGAACACGATCCTGTTGCCGGGCGATATTTGATGCCGCTATCGCGACCATGCCCGGCCAAAGAGATGCCCGCATAACGGACATTTCCGAAGAAATCGGATTACTTAATTTGAGCTGACTCTTAGTGCCTGTAAAGCGCTCGTTCAGACCATCTTCTATAAAGCTGTAGCTGACAACTTCCTGGAACCCTCGTGCCACCAACGCGCCGGCAACAACCTCCAGGCTCACCTGTTTCTCACTAACATCCGTCAATGGCATTTGGACTGTTGCAGTCACTTCCGGAATGCGATCGTAGCCGTAAATTCTGGCCACTTCTTCGACGAAATCTTCTTCAATGGCAAGGTCAAAGCGATGGCTGGGAGGTACAAGCATCCAGCCCTCGGCATCTTGCCCTTCGATAATTACTTCCAGACTACGCAGAATTCTTGATACGTCGCTATCATCAATCTCTGCACCTAACAGTTTTGCGAGCCGGGTCTTGCGTAATCGAACAGCCTTCTGCACAGGTAGTAACGCACTGTCGACAACGTCCGATGTTGGCCCTGCAACGCCGCCGGCAATGGACACGAGCAATTCGGTTGCCCGTTCAATCGCCCGTGCCTGACCGCATGGGTCGACCCCACGTTCAAAACGTAGAGAGGCATCGGTGTGCATGCCATAGCTGCGTGCTTTGCCGGCCAGAGCATCGGGCGCAAAAAATGCCGCCTCAAGGAATATGTCTCTGGTGCCAGCTGCAACTGCCGTACCTAGCCCGCCCATGATTCCAGCAATACCTATTGGGCCAGAGTCATCAACAATTATCAGAGTGTCGTCAGACAGATTAATGTCACGATCGTCAAGCAACGTGAGCTTTTCGCCAGCACGTGCAAATCGCGGTCCAATAGTGCCGCTCAGTTTTGAGAAATCGTATGCGTGCAAGGGCTGCCCGAGCTCAAGCATCACGTAATTAGTGATATCTACAACAGGATAAATAGCGCGCAGACCTGCTCGACGTAAGCGCTCCACCATCCATAACGGGGTAGTCGCTGCCGGATCAATGTCGCGAATCACACGACCAACAAATCGTGGACAAGCCGCTGCATCAAACAATTTAATCGGATGAGCGTCCTTTATATCGGCCTGATAAGGGTCAACTGCGGCATTCTTGACGGAGGCCCCTGTAAAAGCGCCCACCTCACGTGCTATCCCGAGCACACTAAAGCAATCCCCTCTGTTCGGCGTTAGATCAATATCAATGACCGCGTCAGGTAACTGAAAATATGTGGTGAATAACTCACCCACTGGCGCCGACTGATCCAACTCGAGGATGCCGTCAGATTCTTCGCCAAGACCCAGTTCAACTGCTGAACAAAGCATTCCATTCGAAACCACGCCGCGAATTTTCGAACGGCGCAATTTAATGCCATTAGGCAATCTGGCTCCTACTTTTGCCAGTGCCGTCTTCATCCCGGCATAAACATTAGGTGCGCCACAAACAACTTCAAGAACAGTGGCACCACCATCATTAACTTCACACAATCTGAGTTTATCGGCGTCTGGATGAGGATTGACCGTCACTATTTCAGCAATAACAACGCCGTCAATGTCCAATCCCTCAGAAGAAACCGCGTCTACCTCATGACCGGCCATAGTTAATTGATGCGCCAGTTCCTCGGTACTTATCGACGGATCAGTCCATTCACGAAGCCATGACTCTGCTATTTTCATCCCCAATTAGCCCTTTTAGGTGAACTGCTTTAAAAAGCGCAAATCGTTTTCGAAAAAAGTTCTCAAGTCACTAACGCCGTAACGGAGCATCGCCAAGCGCTCTATGCCAATGCCAAATGCATAGCCGGTGTAGATTTCCGGATCGACTCCTGCATTCAATAAGACGTTGGGATGAACCATTCCGCAACCCAGTATTTCTAGCCACTTACCCTTCTCCCATAACACGTCAACTTCAGCCGACGGCTCAGTGAAAGGGAAATAGGAAGGGCGAAACCGCAATTCAGCATCTCGTTCGAAAAACTTTTCGACAAACTGGTGAAGCACGGCTTTGAGATTGGCAAAACTGATATCACGATCAATAACCAACCCCTCAACCTGATGAAACATCGGCGTATGGGTCTGATCAGAATCACAGCGATAAACACGCCCCGGAGCAATAATCCGTATTGGAATACCCTCCTTCAACATAGAGCGTATTTGCACCGGCGAAGTATGCGTCCGCAGCAAATTACCATTCGGAAAATAGAAAGTATCGTGCATTGCCCGAGCAGGATGATTCTCAGGAATATTCAATGCTGTGAAATTATGAAAATCGTCTTCGATCTCAGGGCCGGAGCGAATACCGAATCCAGCATTGCGAAAGATCGTTTCTATCCGCGACATAGCACGCATAACCGGGTGTCGGCCGCCGAGTTGCTGGCCACGACCAGGTAATGAGATATCAACCGCATCAGCAATAAGCTGCTGCTCCATCGCTGCGGCCTCCAGTGCCTCGCGACGATTATTCAGTTGCTCGGAAATCTGCTGCTTGGCATCATTGATGAGCTGACCTGCCGCCGGTCGTTCTGCCGACGGCAGCTCGCCAAGTTTTTTGAGCCGTTGAGTAAGCTCGCCTTTCTTGCCCATATAGGCGACGCGAACCGAATCCAGTGCCGCGACGTCTGCGGCAGAATTGATGTCGGCTAACGCCAGACGAACTAGCTCATTCAGCTCTTGCATATGCCCCACTCTCTGCTGCGTTTATAGTTACGCAGCAAGTCTGCAGTTACTCGCCGAGGCCTGCTTTGGCCTGGGCGGCAATCGCGGCAAATGCCTCTGGATCATGCACAGCGATGTCAGACAATACCTTCCTGTCAATTTCAATCTCTGCCAAGTGCAGACCATTGATCAGGCGGCTATAGGACAATCCGTTCATACGTGCTGCTGCGTTAATACGTGCAATCCAAAGTGCCCGGAAATCACGTTTACGCACACGCCTGTCACGGTATGCGTATTGCCCGGCTTTGATGACAGCCTGTTTGGCAACACGATAAATTTTGCTGCGGGCGCCATAATATCCCTTCGCTTTCTTCAGGACTTTCTTATGACGGGCATTGGCGATTACGCCACGTTTTACTCTAGCCATTTCTCAATCTCCCCTTAGCTATATGGCAGCATGCGACGTACAGCTTTAACGTCCGCATCAGCTACTTGCTGAGTTGAGCCCAATTGACGCTTACGCTTGGAACTCTTCTTCGTAAGGATATGACGGAGATGGGACTGGGCTCTTTTGAAGCCACCTTTTCCCGTCCGGCTGAAGCGCTTTGCGGCGCCCCGGTTGGTTTTCATCTTAGACATTTTTGTCTCCACATTTTATAGCCTGACAATGTATCTAACGAGTCACATGGGCTCACATAGACCACCGCAGGCGGGTAACGACGGAAATCGTCGCACTCACTTTTTCTTTGGTGCTATCACCATAATCATCTGCCGACCTTCCATTTGCGGCATCTGCTCGACAACACCAATTTCTTCCAGGTCTTCCTTAACCCTTGTCAGAAGCTTCGCGCCCAATTCCTGGTGCGCCATTTCCCTGCCTCTGAATCTTAGCGTTACTTTCGTTTTGTCGCCTTGCTCTAAAAACTTAACAAGATTCCGCAACTTTACTTTGTAATCGCCTTCCTCCGTTCCCGGACGAAACTTTATTTCCTTAATATGTACTTGCTTTTGTTTGCGCTTTGAAAACTGTGCTTTCTTGTTAAGCTCAAACAAATATTTGCCAAAATCCATTATTCGGCAAACAGGGGGATCCGCGGTTGGCGACACCTCGACTAAATCAAGGCCAGCAGCTCGTGATAACTCAAGTGCATCGGCACGTGGCATTACGCCAGCCTGTTCACCGTCTGCTCCAATTACTCTAATCCGGGACGCATCTATCTCTTCATTACGTCGGATACGCTTTGTCGCCGCGATATTCAAATCCTCCAATAAACCAAAAAAACCTGCCGCCATCTGGCGCCGTGCTTTTCAAACACCAAATAGCAGCTGCGCCCAGACCAACTCAGGACGGCGAATTTTAAAGGTGGATCGCACAAGACTCAAGCCCGGAAATAACTGATTTGCAAGAAACTTCACTACAAAACGTCAAAAACAGGCTTCCTGACCCAATTTAAGTCAGATTTCCACAAAAAATGAGATTTTACAGCAAGCAAGTATGTACGAATTTTCGCGTACCGCAGCTGCCGCCTCCGCCGGCAGAAACCCACCCGGGAGGACAAAAATTACTATATTGGTGGGCGATAGTGGTTTCGAACCACTGACCTCCACGATGTCAACGTGGCGCTCTACCCCTGAGCTAATCGCCCTCTTTTCGACTCCCGGCACAGCAAAATAAGCAGGCGCCGGGTCAAGCGGTGGACAAAGATACCGGAAGCCCACAAACAGAAGCAAGTCCTAATGTTGAATAGTTCAAGAATCCATCCCTAAAGCGAGATCTCGAAGTCGTTTAGACTCATCTCGACACTTGGCCGCCGCTTCAAACTCAAGATCGCGGGCGTAGCTAAGCATTTTCTTTTCCAGCTCCTGCGCCCGTTGAAGCAGTTCCTTCGGTGACTTCGCGTTGTACTCTATTGCTGCTTCCGCAACACGACTGTGACCGCGCCCGGGCACCGGGTACGCTGATTCCATTATGTCACTCACCTGCTTGATAATGCCTTTAGGCTCGATGCCATGTGCTTTGTTGTAGGCAACCTGCGTCGCTCGACGTCGGTCTGTCTCATCAATCGCGCGCTGCATAGAACCCGTAATCTTGTCTGCATAAAGCAAAGCCTTGCCATGGATGTTGCGCGCGGCGCGACCGATAGTCTGTATGAGAGACCGATCCGATCGCAGGAACCCTTCCTTGTCGGCATCGAGAATGGCAACCAGTGACACCTCCGGCATATCCAGTCCTTCTCGCAACAAATTGATACCAACCAGCACGTCAAAAACACCTAATCGCAAATCACGAATAATTTCTGTCCGCTCGACCGTACCTATATCCGAGTGCAAATATCGAACCAGCACGCCGTGCTCGCGCAAATAATCCGTCAAGTCCTCAGCCATGCGCTTCGTCAAGGTAGTAATCAGCACTCGCTCCTTCCCAGCAGTGCGTACCTTTATTTCCGATAAAACATCATCAACTTGAGTTGTAGCCGGTCTGATTTCAAGCTCCGGATCCACCAGACCCGTTGGCCGCACTAATTGCTCAACGACGTTGTCTGCATGCTCTTTTTCGTAATTTCCAGGTGTTGCGGACACATAAATTGTCTGCGGCGCCAAACCTTCAAATTCTTCAAACCGCAATGGACGGTTATCAAGAGCCGATGGCAATCGAAAACCATAATTAACCAGTGTCTCCTTACGCGAACGATCGCCTTTATACATTCCGCCCAGTTGCGGCACAGTTACGTGACTCTCGTCTATAACCAATAGCGCATTATCGGGGATGTAATCGAACAGACATGGCGGCGGCTCGCCGGGTTGACGCCCTGACAGATAGCGAGAGTAGTTTTCAATGCCCTGGCAATAACCCAACTCCTGGATCATCTCCATATCAAACCGTGTTCTTTGCTCAAGCCGTTGCGCTTCAACGAGCTTTTGATTTTGTCGCAAGTACTCAAGGCGGTCGTGTAATTCTGCCTTGATTAGATCAATTGCACCCAACAACTTCTCACGCGGGGTCACGTAATGGCTCTTTGGAAATATGGTTAAACGGGGTACTCGCCGCTGCACCTCACCAGTCAGGGGATCAAAATAACTCAGCGATTCAACTTCGTCATCAAACAGTTCAATACGCACGGCATCACGCTCGGATTCAGCCGGAAATACATCAATCACATCGCCGCGTACACGATAGTGCCCCTGCGACAACTCAACCTCATTTCGTTTGTATTGCATTTCCGCCAGGCGCCGGAGAACTGAGCGCTGGTCGATCCGATCTCCGCGCGACAGGTGCAAAACCATGCTGAAGTACGCCTCAGGATCACCCAAGCCATAAATCGCAGATACTGTAGCGATAATAATTGAGTCTTTCCTTTCGATAAGCGCCTTGGTGGCCGAAAGCCTCATCTGCTCGATATGCTCGTTAATCGAAGCGTCTTTCTCAATATACGTATCAGAACTGGGCACGTATGCCTCGGGCTGGTAGTAGTCGTAGTAGGAAACGAAATACTCAACCGCATTGTGCGGAAAGTACTCCCGCATTTCGCCGTAAAGCTGGGCGGCCAAAGTCTTGTTCGGGGCCAAGATTATGGTTGGCCTTTGCAACTGCTGAATAACATTCGCAACAGTGAAGGTCTTTCCCGACCCCGTTACCCCAAGAAGGGTCTGCCGGGCAAGGCCGTCTTTAAGGCCTTCCACTAGTCCGGCTATAGCCCCCTGCTGATCACCGGCGGGCGCATAGTCTGCTGCCAGACTGAACGGTATTGGTTCGTCATTAGCGGTCTCTACACTGATTTTAGGGACTCTGGACATCACTGGGTACTTGGTTGGCTAACAAACAGGTTAGTCTATCAGCTTCTGCTCATTTCGGGCCTTGTCACTCCCTTTTAAGCTATTTTCGGACAGCCAAAGTGCGCGGACAGATCTGGTTTGACCAGGAAAATGAGGAAATCTCGTTACGATTTCAGAAAATATCCTCACATCGCTTGACTTGATTTTCCGCCTCGACCAAAATGCCGCCCCTGCATAGCAATGTGCAGCACAATTCCTCGGTAGCTCAGTTGGTAGAGCGATCGACTGTTAATCGATTGGTCGCTGGTTCGAGTCCGGCCCGAGGAGCCAAATTCAAAAAAGCCTCCGCAATGGAGGCTTTTTTATTTCTGCCGCACTGGAATGCAATATCAGTTCAACAGCTCATCCCGGAGTGCGGCCCGAAATTCCGCTCCAATTTCGCTATTTCTCAAGCCGTAGCCCACCGTCGCCATCAAGAATCCCAGCTTGTTGCCGCAGTCATAACGTTTACCAGTAAACGAAAACGCATAAACGGGCGACTCATCCAGCATCGCCGCTATGCCATCCGTCAGTTGAATCTCACCGCCCGCACCTCGCCGAGTCGACTCCAGTTTCTCAAATATGGCTGGATCCAGCAGATATCTTCCCACGACAGCCATATTGGACGGCGCATCTTCCGGCTTTGGCTTTTCAACCATCTGCGTAATTCGCTGTGGACCACCTTCCGCACCACTCACCGCGACAATACCGTAACTTGACGTGCGCTCGGGTGGGACTAGCTCGACGCCCAGGACGCTACCTCCATGCTTATCGTACTCATTTGCCATTTGCAGCAGTACGGATGTCTCTGAATCAATCAGGTCGTCTGCGAGGTGAACATAGAATGGCTCATCACCGACCGCAGGACGTGCGCACAAAACCGCATGGCCAAGGCCAAGTGGTTCGCCCTGACGAATGTAAATACAACTTACCCCCGGTGGCAGTATGTCCCGTACGGACGCCAGCAATTGCTCTTTACCTGGCCCCTGCAAGGCTCTTTCAAGCTCAGGATCAACATCGAAATGATCTTCAATCGACCGTTTCGTGACACCCGTTACAAAAATCAGTTTAGTGACACCGGCAGCGATAGCCTCTTCCACGGCGTACTGGATAAGGGGCTTGTCAACAATTGGCAGCATCTCCTTGGGACATGCTTTTGTAGCCGGCAAAAACCGGGTTCCTCTACCCGCTACGGGGAATACGGCTGTACGTATCTTCTGCGACAAGTTCCTGCTCCAAAACTCTTTTTGAGCCTCCCATAATAGCTAATCCCACCGCCTTGAGGAACGAACTTGAACATAAGTCGCCGGAACGAGCACCGAGGCTTCTCCAGGCGCAAGTTCCGGCGCCAACCACTAACTCCTTTCTTTTTTCAATTTTTTTGTTGCAGCGGTTTCCAAGCGCACATCAGCGCGAATACTCAGCAGTGTCTTTTCCCCAATACCTTTCACAAGAACCAGATCATCTGCCGATTTAAACGGTCCATTTTCCTCTCGATACGCGACTATTGCCTTAGCCTTGCTGAGCCCAATACCCGTTAGCTCTTCAGAAATTGTCTCCGCGTCCGCAGTGTTGATGTTAACTGGCCCTGCGATCGCCAACACCGGAAAAATCAAGGCTCCCATTAAAAGCCCCAAAACTCGATTCGTTTTCTTCATTACGCTCTCCTTTGCAATGTACGTGTCCACCGGCCACCCAATTAGCCAGTGGATGCAATTACGAGCATAGTTATGTCTCACGCCCAGAACAGGTCGTGAAATTCCTCAAAATCAACGGAAACGAATTATTTGTCTAGCCAGCAGAATTGCTGCGCTGCAAGAGTGAATCGAACTTGACGCTGTTAAATGGTCGCTGCGTTTCCCAGTTCTTGCAACTGGGGCACTGCCACAACAATCGCTGACTTGAAAACCCGCATTCGGTGCACTGGTAGCGCGGCGTGGACTTGGCCAACTTGCTCAATGCTGAGCGCACCTTGATGAGCGCATCCTGACGATGGCCGCCGACTCCATTATTGATATTTTGAAGATCAATAAACTCAGCGAGAATAGCGTCATTCTTCATATATTCCTCAACGCACTCATCAATGACTTTTATGCCACCAATATTGTTAACTATCGCAGTGTAAGCAACATGTGTTTTCAGCTCAGGCTTCTGCTCGACCATCGCCACGATCTCACGTTCAAGATCGTGCACCGCACCTGCATCGGCAAATAGCGCGACAAGTTTTGGCAAAGCTTCAGTAATAAGATACGTGTTCTCGTCAATGATACGACGATACAAGCGAATTGCAGTCTCGCGATCACCAGTGTTGCTAGCAATATCAGCACGTGTAAGAGCTCCCCGCAAAGTCCTCGGCCTCCCCGAATGTGCTTTCTTTAGGTGCTGCCTGGCAGCTACAAAATCGCCATCGGCGGTCGCCTGCTCCGCGAGTTCGCAATAATAGTGGGCAATTTGTAGCTCAAGTGAATTACCGCTCAGACTCTCAAGCTTATGGCCTGCATCAATTGCTTTCTGCCACTCTCTTTCCTGCTCGTAGATCCGGCATAACTGATGGAGAGCCTCGGCTTGATAACGCGACCCCTGTGACAGACGCACAAACATTTTCTCGGCTCGATCCAACAGACCGGCACGAAGGTAATCTTTGGCCAGCGAATACAACGCCTGATCACGTTGAGGTGCTGCGAGATCGGGTCGCGCGATGATATTCTGATGAATTCGAATTGCTCTATCGACTTCGCCGCGACGCCTGAACAAACTCCCGAGAGCAAAGTGCGTTTCGATAGTTTTGTCTTCAACCCGAACCATTTTGAGAAAATGTTCCAGGGCCTGGTCAGTTTGCTCGTTGAGCAAAAAATTCAACCCTTTTAAGTAATCCAGGTTGAGCGGTGGCGGTGGTTCCGCATCTTCGTCACGCTCGCCAAAACGACCGAGCGCCCATCCAGCCGCTGCCAAGAGGAGAAATAAACCTGCTAATAGAAATGTTGATTCAGTCGGCATCTTGCAACGGGAGGTTTCTGAGGCTACTGACTTCCGACTCTGACAAGCTTAATGCTTTACGCAAGCGTCGACGCTCACTAATTATTTTCAATACATAAATGCTGACGCTAAGTAGTCCAAAGCACCAACCTGCAACAAAAACTATTGTAAACGCGAGCGGCAAAGACGTCGTTGCTGTACCGAAAAGATAGTCGATCTCGACCGATCCAGGGTTATTGCTGGTAAACACAATCATGGCCACAAATAACACGACAATGACTACGAGGACACCGATACGCTTTAGCATTATTCCTCTCCCTGAGATAAGCCTTTTACCGATTCAAAGAGACATGACCCAGGTTGCTAGTGTATGGCACACAGCACAAGATTGAAATCAACACGCGCTGAAATATTTTGGCTTGTTCCAAAGACTGTCTGCCGTCGGATACCGTGACCCAACTAGTCTTTAATAGGAAACTCGCGGCTGGAGTTGACCCGCTCTCTCAAGTCTTTACCAGGTTTAAAATGCGGTACATATTTCCCTGAAAGCGCGACGGCCTCACCGGTCTTGGGATTACGACCAATGCGCGGCGGTCGAAAATGCAATGAAAAACTGCCGAAGCCACGGATTTCAATCCGTTCGCCTTTCGCGAGAGCATCGCTCATAAGATCCAATAAATGCTTAACAGCAAGCTCAACGTCTTTAGCCGGCAGATGCTTTTGCTTCCGCGAGATCAATTCTATGAGTTCAGATTTTGTCATTTAGCATTTCACTTAATTATTGTTCTAATCCGCCTCGTACCCCTTAGCACGAAGATACAGCAATATAGCCCAGACCAAGTGGTCTGGGCTATACCTTTTTATCAGTCAGACTTGCCTGACAGCTTTTCTTTCAGCAATTCGCCAAGTGTTGTACCTGTAGAACTTGAAGCTACGTCAGCTTTATAGCTATCAACGGCAACCTCTTCGTCATGTACTTCCTTAGCTTTAATTGAAAGCGCAACGCTACGATTCTTGCGATCAACATTGGTGAACTTGGCTTCAACCTCATCACCGACCTTAATCATCGTGCGAGCATCTTCAACCCGACCACGTGCCAATTCCGACGCGCGGATCGTACCAAGAACGCTATCACCCAAATCAACCGTTGCAGCACGCGCATCGACTTCAATAACAACGCCTTTTACGATTGAATTTTTCGGATTTTCAGCTAACCATGCAGAGAACGGGTCTCTATCGAGTTGCTTAATGCCCAAGGAAATTCGTTCGCGCTCGGAATCGATCGCCAATACCGCCGCTTCGATTTCCTGGCCCTTGTTGTAGTTGTGAACCGCTTCTTCGCCCGGGAGATCCCAAGAGATATCAGACAGGTGTACAAGTCCATCAATACCGCCATCCAGTCCGATGAAGATGCCGAAGTCGGTGATTGATTTGATTTGACCCTTAACCTTGTCGCCACGATTAACAGTCGCTGAGAAGACAGCCCATGGATTGGCCTGACACTGTTTGACGCCCAGAGAAATACGACGACGTTCTTCGTCGATCTCGAGAACCATAACTTCAACTTCTTCGCCAATCTGCACAACCCGCGCAGGATTAACGTTTTTGTTGGTCCAGTCCATCTCCGAGACATGCACAAGGCCTTCAACGCCTTCTTCAATCTCTACGAAACAACCGTAATCCGCGATATTCGTTACCTTACCGAACAAACGTGTATTCGGCGGATAACGACGGGCGAGATCATGCCATGGATCCTCTCCAAGCTGCTTGATACCCAACGATACGCGCTGGCGTTCGCGGTCAAACTTAAGGATCTTGACGTCAATTTCGTCACCAACATTAACCACTTCAGAAGGATGTTTAACGCGCTTCCAGGCCATGTCAGTGATGTGCAATAAGCCATCAATACCACCCAAATCAACGAAGGCACCGTAATCGGTCAGGTTCTTAACGATACCTTTAACCTCTTTACCTTCCTGCAATGATTCGAGCAGTTCTTCACGTTCTTCGCTGTACTCTTGTTCTACAACAGCACGACGAGAAACGACTACGTTGTTACGACGCTGATCCAGTTTGATAACCTTGAACTCGAGGCTCTTACCTTCGAGGTAAGCTGGGTCACGAACCGGACGTACATCAACGAGCGAACCAGGCAAGAATGCCCGTACGTTGTCGATCTCGACCGTGAACCCGCCCTTGACGCGCCCATTAATAACACCCTGCACGATTTCACCTTTCTCGAACGCTTCTTCAAGAACCGTCCAGGTGCGAGCACGAATAGCTTTTTCGCGAGACAGACGAGTTTCACCAAAACCGTCTTCGACGGCATCAAGTGCAACTTCAACTTCGTCGCCAACAACTGCGTCGACTTCGCCGTTCTCGTTGTAAAACTGCTCTGCGGGGATAATTGCCTCTGACTTGAGGCCGGCGCTAACGATTACTACATCAGCATTTATTGCTACAACAATACCGGTAATGATTGTTCCCGGCTTGATTTGTTGACTGGCAAAACTTTCTTCAAATAATTCAGCAAAACTTTCAGACATTAGAATTAACCAGGGAAACGTTTAGTGCTTCCCAACCCATTGCGTTGTACCGCATCCATCGGCAAACGGTAATTAAAAAAACGAATCAAACATCCATGTAAGACTCGAACTAAAAAACCTTTAGAACCTGACTTCTTTGACCCAACGAAGCACTATTGCAGTGACTTCATCAATCGATTTTCCGCTGGAATCCAACAGTCGAGCATCGTCTGCTGGCTTCAGCGGAGCAACCTCTCTCTGGGAATCACGCCTATCGCGCTCTTTGATGTCTCGCGAAAGGGCGGGAAGGCTAACATCAATCCCCTTGCCTTTCAACTGCTTATGGCGTCTCTGTGCCCGCTCTTCAGGGCTTGCTGTCAAGAATATTTTGAGCGGTGCGTCAGTGAATACAACCGTCCCCATGTCCCGACCATCTGCCACAAGGCCAGGGGCCTTCTGGAATGAGCGTTGCAGCCCAACCAAAGCGTCCCGTACCTCGGGAAAAGCCGCCACGACAGATGCCCTACGACCCGCCTCCTCGTTGCGAATTTCAGCCGTAACGTTTTGTTCATCCAGCCAGATTTCCTCCGCATCCGAGGAATCCGCCGAAAAACGCACATTCAAGGCACGCGCCAGGTCTGCCAACTTTGACGGTGAATCCAGGGCTACGGCTTTTTTGAAGGCGGCCAGCCCTACCAGGCGATAGAGAGCGCCGCTGTCCAGCAAATGCCAGCCCAGCGCGCCGGCGACGCGCCTGGCGATGGTACCTTTTCCAGAGCCACTCGGGCCGTCAATAGCAATGACCGGCACCACGTGTGTATCAACCGCCATTCAAGGTTTCCTCAATATCAACGCCCAAATCCCGACACAAGCCGGCGAAGCCTGGGAACGATGTCGCAACATTACTGACATCCCTGATTCTTACCGGCCCCGCTGCGCGGGTTGCAACAATGGCGAACGACATGGCGATGCGGTGATCCCCTCTGCTTTCGACCACACCAGCAGTCAGCGATCCCCCGGTTATTCTTGCACCATCGTCACTCTCGACGACACTGACGCCGAGGGCGCGCAAGCCATCGGCCATTGCGGAGATCCGATCGCTCTCTTTAACGCGCAGCTCTTCCAGCCCCGAAAACACAGTCTCGCCGCTGGCGCAGCCAGCCAGTGCAAACAACATCGGAAATTCGTCGATCGCCAGAGGAACCAGCGATGGATCAACCTCTATCCCCAACAGCTGCGATGATCGTACCCGGATATCGGCGACCGGTTCTTTACCTGCCAAGCGGGAATTCTCAAGCTCAATATTGCCGCCCATTTGGCGCAAAATATCGAGTACACCGGTCCGCGTTGGATTTACACCAACTCCTCGAATAACAAGCTCGACATTATTCCCAAGTAACGCCGCCCCGATCAAGAATGTCGCGGACGATAGATCTCCCGGTATCTCCATGGCAACCGGCTGTAGTGTGCCTCCTGGATGAAGCGTTACCGAGAGGCCGTCCACGTCAATATCCGCCCCCATCGCGGCCAGCATTCGTTCCGTATGATCTCTGGTGGGGGCAGGCTCGATTACAGTAGTAGACCCTTTTGCTCCAAGACCGGCCAACAGGATGGCTGACTTAACCTGTGCGCTCGCCATTGGCAACACATAGGTCATTCCAACTAGCTCGCGGCATGCAGTGACGCGCAAAGGGGCTCGACCGTTATTGCTTTTAACACTGGCCCCCATCCGCACAAGTGGATCGATTATGCGCCCCATAGGACGACTACGAAGTGAGCTGTCGCCAGTTAATTCCGCAGTCACGTGCTGCCCGCACAACAAGCCGGTCAGCAGCCGCAGGCCAGTACCCGAATTGCCAAGATCAAGTGGTATGTCGGGCGTCTTAAAGCCGCGAGCGCCCAATCCAGATATGCTTATCATGTCGCCAACGGACTCTATGGTGACGCCCAGTGCCGCAAGAGCGCTTTGTGTGGCGAGACAATCCGCGCTATCCAGAAAGCCCTTCACTTCAGTGACGCCGTCGGCCAGAGAACTAAGCATCAAGGCGCGATGAGAAATCGATTTGTCACCGGGAACGCGGCATTCCGCGTTATGGACACTTGAGGGACGTACTAGGAAATTCACTGTATCTCCGCCGCCACTCATACGTGCTTCCCTGTTGGCCTGTGCAGCAAGTCAGCGGCACCGTTCCATTGAGACAGGTTATGCACTGATGGCCTTGGGATACGCACCCAACACGCGAAACAGCGAGCTGCCGTCTGCCAGTTCAGCCAACGCTTCCGCTACGGGCGACTCCTGGGCATGCCCTTCAAGATCAATAAAAAAAACATAATCCCAGTTTTGCCTTCTCGAAGGACGCGATTCGATACGGGTCATGCTCACGCCGTGTTTAGCTAGCGGTTGCAGCAAAGAATGCAGCACACCGGCGCCGCCGGTATGACTGGTTGACAGGAGAATCGTAGTTTTGTCATCACCACTAGCGGATAACAGCTCCCGGCCAATGACAAGAAAGCGCGTGGCGTTGTCACTCCGATCTTCAATATTGCTAACCAACGTGCGCAGTCCATAAACTTCAGCGGCCGCTTCGCCACCAATGGCCGCCGTGCCTTTCTCATCCCGCGCTCGGCGAGCACCCGCAGCATTACTGCTCATGCCGATTTGTTCAGCGTGCGGCAGATACTCTCGCAGCCAACCACGGCACTGTGCTAAAGACTGTTGATGTGCGCAGACGCGCTCAATGTCCTGCAATCCATCCATCGTGCCGAGTAAATGCTGCTCAATCTGGAGCTCTATTTCGCCACCAATTTTCAAAGGCGACATAAGGAACATATCGAGAGTGTGATTAACGCTGCCTTCAGTTGAGTTTTCGATCGGCACAACACCAAAATCAGCCGCACCACTCTCCACCTCACGAAAGACCTCATCAATGGTCGCAAACGGTATCGCTCGCACTGAGTGACCAAAGTGTTTAAGGACAGCCGTCTGAGTAAATGTCCCTTCAGGTCCGAGGAATCCGACTTTTAATGGCTCCTGTTGCGCGAGGCAGGCCGACATTATCTCTCTAAACAATCGCAGAACTTCTTCATCCCGCAGCGGGCCTTTGTTGCGTGCCAGTACTTTGCGCAGGACCTCGACCTCGCGCTCCGGGCGATAATAATCGACAGCGGAAAGCAGCTTGCCTTTGGTTAGACCCACCTGCTGGGCAAGCCGAGCGCGCTGGCTGATCAGCTCCTGAATCTGCTCATCCACATCATCAATTTGGGCCCTTACGTCTGTAAGGTCAGGTAATTCCTGAACCGGTGTTTTATCTTTTTGCTCTTTACCCATGCTTATCCACGTCTCTGCTGCAAGTCACCGATACCAGTATCATGAAGTCGCTTTTCCCAAATAGCGTAATGCCTGCACACCTTTGATTGCACGCAATTTTTCGATGACATTCGGTGGTACTTCGGCATTCAGGTCAACAACCGTGTATGCCAGCCCCCCTTTTGACTTATTCAGCAGGTCTTCAATGTTCAAATCCGCTTCGGCGAGACAGGTTGTTATCTGACCAACCATATTCGGTACATTCATATTGGCGACGGTCATTCGATATGAATTATCTCTCGGCATGATGGCTTCCGGAAAATTAACGGAATTACGGATATTGCCGTTCTCAAGGAAATCACGCAGATTCCTGGCAACCATCACCGCACAATTTTCTTCCGCCTCATTCGTAGAGGCCCCCAAGTGTGGCAATGCAATCACTTTCTTATGAGCGATTAACTCGAGGGTTGGGAAATCACAAACATAGGCATGGAGCTGGCCCGAGTTCAGAGCGGCCAGAACGTCCTCATTGTCCACTACCCCGCCTCGCGAGAAATTCAACAACACTCCACCTTTGACCATGAGTGCGAGGCGATCGTGGTTGACGAGGCCGCGAGTGTCTTCAACCAGAGGTACATGCACACTAACCGCGTCAGCCCGCGTAAACAATTGATCCAGCGTGTCCGCATGAGCAATACCGGATGACAACTGCAAAGCTCTTTGCACGGTCAAATCGGGGTCATAACCAATGACGTTCATGCCCAGAGCAAGTGCTGTATTAGCCACTTCAACGCCGATGGCACCTAAACCAATTACACCTAGCGTTCGGCCAGGTAATTCGAAACCAACAAACTGCTTCTTGCCGGCCTCGACCGTAGCCGCAAAATCCGCCTCAGCACCCTTGAAGTTCCGTACATAGTCCCAGGCGGGACACAGATTACGCGCGGCCATCAGAAGACCGGCGAACACCAGCTCTTTTACTGCATTGGCGTTCGCTCCGGGTGCATTAAACACTGGAATTCCGCGTTGGCTAAGCTGCTCAACCGGAATGTTGTTTACGCCTGCGCCAGCCCTGGCGACCGCCGCCACGGACTGTGGGATATCCATTGCATGCATATTGAAAGAACGCAGGATTATGGCGTCTGGATTTACCATTTCAGATGCGACTTCGTAGTGCTCGCGCGGCAACATCCGTAATCCGGCTACGGCGATATCATTCAGCGTCAGTATTTTTGTGTGCATAGTGGCTCAAGATTGGGGTATATCGAAGAGAAATGGAAATATTAACCGCGGCGCCGCTCAAACTCCTGCATGAAAGAAATGAGCGCCAAAACGCCTTTTTCCGACATAGCGTTATATATGGAAGCGCGCATTCCGCCTACAGACCGATGACCTTTCAGATTGGTAAGCCCTGCAGCTAAGGACTCTTCCAAGAACACCTTGTCCAATTCCGGAACCGAAAGAACAAATGGAACATTCATCCATGAACGACAATCCGGTGCCACCGGGCAGCTATAAAAAGCAGACTGATCTATCGCCTCGTACAATAGCTTTGCTTTCCGCTCGTTACGCTCCGCCATGACTGCGAGACCGCCTTGTTCCAACAGATATTCAAACACCAGACCGGCCACATACCACGCAAACGTCGGCGGCGTGTTAACCATTGAGTCGCTTTTCGCATAGACAGACCAGTCGAGCAAGCTTGGAACACCTTGCCTGGCACGTCCTAACAAGTCATCACGGACAATTACCAAACAGATTCCCGCCGGGCCAATGTTCTTCTGAGCTCCGGCATAGATAACTCCGAATCGACCAACGTCAACCGGCCGCGACAATATCGTACTCGACATATCAGCAACCAACGGCACGTTGCCGACCTCAGGTACGAAGTGAAACTCGACGCCACCGATGGTCTCGTTCGGAGTGTAGTGCACGTACGCCGCATTCGGATCGAGTTGCCAGTCTGCCACCGCCGGGATTCGGGAATAATTGCTATCTGCAGCGTTCGCGACAACATTCACTGCGCAAAATTTTCGAGCCTCGGCGATAGCCTTCTCCGACCAGCTCCCGGTATTCAGATAATCAACGGGAGAGCCGGCCTCAGAAAGATTGAGTGGCACCATTGCAAACTGAAGGGTTGCGCCGCCTTGCGGGAATAGCACGCTGTAACCGTCAGGGATTTGTAACAGCTGGCGAACGTCCGCCTCTGCCTTCTCTGCCACCGCAACAAATTCCTTGCTGCGATGACTGACTTCCATGACCGACATACCGGTATTTTGCCAATCTGGAATATCCGCACGAATGCGTGCAAGAACCGGTTCTGGCAGCATCGCCGGACCGGCACTGAAATTATAAACGCGAGACATTGATCTACCTGAGGTCGTTATCGCTCGACGTCACCGTCGCACTAGTTGTCAAAACCGCTAATTACCGGCAACGAAAAATTAGTCTTCGCTGTCGCCATCCTCATCATCACCCATCGCTTCAATTCGAGCGAGACCAACCAAACGCTCATCATCATCGACTCGAATCAACCGAACACCCTGGGTATTACGCCCAATTACCGAAATATCATTTACAGAGGTACGAACCAAAGTCCCATTGGAGCTGATCAACATGATCTCGTCATCATCGTTAACCTGCAAAGCACCTACGGTGAGTCCGTTGCGGTCCGATTTCTGGATACCAATAACGCCCTGTCCGCCACGCCCTTGCACCGGGAACTCCTCCGGCGCAGTTCGCTTGCCGTATCCATTTTCAGTTGCCAGCAATATGAGTCCATCACGTGGAATCAGCAGTGCGATGACTTCCTGTCCTTTCTGTAATTTGACGCCACGCACACCCGCTGCACCACGCCCCATCGGCCGTACATCCTGCTCGCTAAAGCGGATCGCTTTACCGCTACTCGCAAACAGCATGATGTCTTCAGTACCGTCTGTGATGGCTACGTCAACGAGCTTGTCGCCGTCTCGTAAGTCGATCGCTATGATGCCGCTGCTACGAGGCCTGGAGAACATGCTCAAGGCAGTCTTCTTGACAGTTCCCGCGCTGGTCGCCATCAGCACAAAGCTACTGTCATCAAACTCCTTGATAGGCAACACCGCATTGATCCGCTCGTCCTCTTCCAAAGGCAGCAAATTCACGATTGGTTTGCCACGCGAGCCGCGGCTGGCGCGTGGTACTTGATAAACCTTGAGCCAATAAAGCTTGCCGCGACTTGAAAAGCACAACAGTGTGTCGTGAGTATTGGCAATAAAGAGCTTATCGACGAAATCCTCGTCCTTTACCCGAGTTGCCGAGCGGCCGCGACCACCGCGCCGCTGCGCCTGGTAGTCATCAACTGGCTGAGCCTTGGCATAACCACCATGGGATAATGTTACAACCACTTCTTCCTGTGTAATCAGGTCTTCAACACTGAGGTCGCTATGGTCTTCAACGATTTCAGTGCGGCGCTCGTCGCCATAGAAATCACGCACTTCGATGAGCTCAGTACGAATAACGCGAAGCAGTTCTTCGGGGTCAGCAAGTATATTGGAAAGCTCTTTAATTTTCCCCAATATCTCTTTGTATTCTAATACAATTTTCTCTTGTTCCAGACCGGTCAAACGATGCAATCTGAGATCCAGAATTGCTTGTGCCTGAACTGGCGATAAGCGGTAGTGCGCACCAATCAAGCCAAGTCCAGGCTCAAGATTATCAGGGCGCGTATCGGTCGCGCCTGCACGCTCCAACATGCCAGTCACATCGCCAGGCGACCACTCTTTCGCAAGCAGGTTATCCTTCGCTTCCGCCGGTGATTGTGACGCCTTGATCAACGCAATTACTTCATCGATATTGGCAAGTGCAACGGACTGCCCTTCCAATACGTGAGCGCGATCCCGAGCTTTGCGTAAATCAAACAATGTCCGGCGAGTGACAACTTCGCGCCGATGCGAAAGATAGGCCTCAAGTATCTGCTTGAGGTTCAGTAATTTTGGCTGGCCTTCGTGCAGGGCAACCATATTGATGCCGAATACACTCTGCAGCGGAGTCTGTTTATAGAGATTATTCAGAACAACGTCGCTAACTTCCCCACGCCGGAGCTCAATAACGACTCGCATACCGTCTTTATCGGACTCGTCACGCAGCTCGGTAATACCCTCTATCTTCTTGTCTCTCACCAAATCGGCAATCTTTTCGATCAAACGGGCTTTGTTGACCTGGTATGGCAATTCAGTAATAACCAGAGCCTCTTTGCCGCGTCCGTCGACTTGCTCAACGTGCGTGCGCGCCCGGATATGAACCCTGCCGCGCCCTGTGCGATAGGCCTCGTAAACACCCTGGGTACCGTTAATAATGCCCGCAGTAGGGAAATCAGGGCCAGGAACGTGCTGCATTAGTGCAGGCACGTCGATGTCCGCATCTTCAATCAACGCGAGGCACGCGTTAATAATTTCGGTCAGATTATGAGGCGGGATATTGGTCGCCATGCCCACAGCGATGCCCGACGAGCCGTTAACCAGCAAATTGGGGATCCTGGTCGGCATAACGGACGGCTCGGATTCCGATCCGTCGTAGTTCTCGACGAAATCGACGGTTTCTTTTTCGATATCCGCCTGAATTTCGTGGGCGATACGGGCCATTCTAACTTCGGTGTAACGCATTGCCGCAGGGGCGTCGCCATCAACTGAACCAAAGTTACCCTGCCCGTCAACCAACATGTAACGCATTGAAAACGGCTGCGCCATGCGAACTATCGTGTCATAAACCGCAGAATCACCGTGCGGGTGGTATTTACCAATCACGTCACCGACGACACGAGCGGACTTCTTGTAAGCCTTATTGTAGTCATTGCCCAGCTCACGCATCGCATAAAGCACGCGTCTGTGCACCGGCTTAAGGCCATCTCTGACGTCTGGTAGCGCCCTGCCAACGATTACGCTCATCGCGTAGTCGAGATACGACTGGCGCATCTCGTCTTCAAGACTTACGGATAAAAGTTCCTGTGCAAATTCAGCCATGCCTACTCACAATTCCTGCTCGGTTCCGTATTATTTACCCGGAATCCGAGGGTTTAAATCTGGGTCAACTCAAGAAAATCGAACTGGCCGCGTTAGACAAAATTTGAACCCGTTCGAAGCACGCAATAATAACACAGCAGCACGCGCAACCGCAGGCTTTCAGACATAAATCACGCGTAAAACTCAGGTACAGTCCGAGGTCGCAATATCGGTATAATCTGCCCTTGTGCGGCTTGCCGATCCCGCCACAGCCCTAATAACCTGAAGATGACCTATGCAACATTGTGACAGCCTAATTTCTGCCTCTTGGTGTATTACCGTCGAGCCTTCTACCCAGGTGCTGGCAAATTACTCCGTTGCGGTCCACAAAGGGCAAATTATTGACTTGCTTCCTACCGTGCAAGCGAAGCGCCAATATCAGGCAGACAACGTCATCAATCGGCCAGGCCACGTACTGATACCGGGCTTGATCAACAGCCATACTCAAGCGGCAGTAAGTCTTTTTCGCGGTCTCGGAGCCAGCTATCCCGCCAATGAATGGCTTGGCGAAGAAATGGTCCGCGACGGCACCGCGCTGGCAATTGCGGAAATGCTGCGCGGGGGCATTACGTGCTTTAGTGATATGTACTATTTCCCCGATATCGTCGCGGAAACCGCGATTGCGATGCATATGCGAACATCCGTCGGAATGGTTGTTTGTGACAAGCCATCGCCGTGGGCGGAAAACCCGGCCGAATATCTCAATAAGGCAGTCGATCTGATCTACGATCAATACGCGGGGCACCTCTTGGTCAATACTCATTTCGCGGTGTTGGATTCATCGAGATTGAACGACGACACGCTCAAGGACATCCGGATTATGGCCGATCAGGTGAATGCTCCCGTCCAGCTCTCGCTGCACAGGACTCTTGCCGACATCGAAGCGTCAATCAAGCTGACTGGCAAAAGGCCGCTAACCCGATTGAGCGAAGCCGGTTTGCTGAACTCAACCTTGCGCGCCGGACATGCACTGCATCTCAATCACGATGAAATAGAAAGTCTTGCCGCCGCCCACATCGCCGTTGCACTGTGCCCGCAAGCCGATCGTCGCTGTAACGAAGGACGCCTGCCCTATAAAGAACTCAGCGCAGCAGGCATACGCATAAGCATTGGAACAGACAACGCACTACGCAATAACGTGCTGGATATGTTCCATGAAATGCGCGCCGTTCATATGGAAATCCCGGCAACAGCGGACGACCTTGTTGCTTGCGCCAGCCAGCTATTGCGTATGGCAACTATTGACGGCGCGACATCATTGGGAATCGCCGATAAGACCGGGTCAATTGAGAAAGGGAAGCAAGCGGACCTTATCTGCATTGATTTGCAACAACCAAACAGTCAGCCCGTGCACGACCCACTAACGCAGCTCGTATACACTGCACAGAGCAGCCAGGTAACGGATACCTGGGTTGCTGGTCGACAATTACTCAATAATGGCGAATTTACGTTGATAAATGAATCCGACTTATTGCAGCGATCGGCCGAATGGCAAAAACGGGTCGCAAACAAATACCTTGAACACAAAGAGAAACCATGACAAACGCAAATAGCAATGTAGACGCAGCAGAGATCGCAAAGTTTGATGCCCTGGCGTCTCGCTGGTGGGATCCCGAGGGAGAATTCAGGCCCCTGCACGAAATCAACCCCCTGCGGCTTGGGTATATTCGACAACGTGTAAATCTTGAAGGTATCAAGGCTATCGACATTGGTTGTGGCGGCGGAATTTTGGCCGAAGCCATGTATAGCGCAGGAGCAAAAGTCACCGGCATTGACATGGCGGAACGACCACTGGGTGTTGCTCGACTTCATCAGGCCGAGTCTCAAACCGAGGTTGAATACCTGCAATCAACGGCGGAAGCAATGGCTGCTGAGCGCGCTGAACAATATGACCTGGTCACCTGCCTGGAAATGATGGAACACGTACCGGACCCGCCGGCAATTATTCAGTCCTGCAAAACTTTAGTAAAACCCGGTGGTGACATCTTTTTCTCAACGATCAATCGCAATCCTAAAGCCTTCATGCTGGCGATCGTTGGCGCTGAATATGTTTTGCGCATGCTCCCGACAGGAACCCACGAATATGCCAAATTCATTCGCCCCTCTGAACTTGAAGCCTGGGCCCGTGAAGCCGGCCTGGAGCTGCAAAGCAGTATTGGACTTCATTACAACCCGCTAACTGGAAATTACAGCCTCGGCGGCAGCCTCGACGTCAATTACATGATGCACTTTCACCGGCCAGACAATGACGCATAAGGTCGTCTTGTCAGGGATCGAAGCGGTACTGTTTGATCTCGATGGAACACTCATCGATACGGCACCCGATATGGTTGCTACCCTGATTGCAATGCAACGCGATCATAAGCGAGAGCCAGTGGACTACGAAATTGCACGATCCAACGTATCGAACGGCGCCGTCGGGCTCATTCGCCTGGCGTATCCCGAAGCGGAAGGAGCGGAACACCAGCGCCTCTACGAAGAATACCTCGATCGTTACGAAAGCTCGATTTGCCAGAATTCCTGTGTATTTCCCGGACTTGTCAAGCTCCTCGACATATTGGAATCACGCAAGCGGCCGTGGGGCATTGTTACAAACAAGCCCAAACGCATGACCAATCCGTTGCTGGCAGCACTCGGTCTTACGAATCGTGCAAGCTGTGCTATCAGCGGCGACACCCTGCCGCAGAGAAAACCCGATCCGGCGCCCTTACTGCACGCCTGCGACCTGATTAATATTAAGGCCAGTAATGTTGCTTACGTCGGTGATGCGTTGCGCGACATCCAGGCCGGAAAGGCCGCCGGAATGAGAACAATCGCTGCCACTTACGGATATATCGTATCCGGAGACGATCCGTTAAGCTGGAATGCAGATTTGATAGCGGCTCAAACTGGCGATCTTTCGAATATGTTGTTAGCCGCCCTCGACTGAGAAACCTGATGCTTGAATTCAGTTCAAATCCCGATCAATTAATAGTTGCAGGCATTATCTTCGTGATCGGCCTGAGCATAGGCTCCTTGCTGACCTGGATTTTCGCCTACGCCAAAAGGGCTAAGCTGGAACAGTCGATTGCGCTGCTCAACAATCAATTGCAAGCGCAAGAAAATACGCAAATTGAAAGAGAGGCCGCACTCGAACTGGCTACGAGTCGCCTGACCGCGACTTTCTCAGAGTTGGCGAGCAAGTCGTTGCAGACCAATAGCGAAAACTTCCTGCTCCTGGCCCAACAAAACCTTGGAGCTCAGCATGAAAAAGCGAAAAGCGAGCTAAGCGCCAGAGAACAGGCCGTCGAGAATCTTGTAAAACCAATACGAGAAGCACTGCAAAAATCGCAACAGCAAATCAGCGAACTCGAAAAAGCGCGCAGTGAAGCTTACGGCAGTATCAGCGCCCAGCTTGAAACGATGCAACTGGGGCAAAAATCGCTGACGCAAGAAACCCAAAACCTGGTAAATGCTCTACGCCGACCCCAGGTTCGTGGCCGCTGGGGAGAAATTACGCTACGGCGCCTGGTCGAACTTGCAGGGATGGTTGAACACTGCGACTTCCAGGAGCAGGTACATAGCACCAGCGATGACAAAATCTTCCGCCCTGACATGATCGTAAGGATGCCGGACAAACGCGAACTTGTCGTCGACGTTAAGACACCGCTAGATGCCTACCTGGAAGCTGTTGAGGCCAAAGATGATGCGCAACGTAAGGCCGGGCTCGAAAGGCACGCTCGTAACCTGCGAGAACATATTCGCCAATTGTCGAGCAAATCATATTGGGCTCAATTCAGCACAAGCCCGGAGTTCGTAATACTATTTATACCGGGCGACCAGTTCCTGAGTGCTGCCCTTAATGAAGACCCTGATCTCATTGAAAATGCCCTTTCAAAACAAATCATCCTGGCCACGCCTACCAGTTTCGTAGCCCTGCTGAAGGCCGTTGCGTATGGCTGGAGACAGTACGCGGTCGCCGACAACGCAAAAGAAATCCAGCGTCTTGCAGAAGACTTGTATAGCCGACTTGCTACCTTCTCCGGCCATATGAACAAAGTTGGCAAGCAGCTCGCCAGCAGTGTCGAGAACTTTAACAAGGCAGTGGGCTCGCTCGAGCGAAACGTTTTGCCCGGAGCGAGGAAGTTCATAGACTTGGGAATCCACGCCAAGAAAGATATTGAGCCCATTGACGCGCTTGAAGCCCTGCCCCGCACTATGAACTCATCGGAAGATGAGGGAATACTGGGCGAACTGCAAGCGCCCGATACTATCGACAAAGACGCCCAGTAAAATGCGCTACGCCAACAATAATCCGCCAGACCGAATCGTCAGGAGTGCGATCCATTGAGTTTAGATCCAAGAGAATACCAGGCCCGCGATGGCCTGTTGCAAGGCCGTATAGTCCTGATTACAGGAGCCAGTGATGGAATAGGGAAAGCGCTAGCTTTGCGCGCAGCCAAACTGGGAGCACAAGTTATTCTGCACGGCAGGAACAGCGAAAAGCTGGAAGCGGTGTATGACGAGATCATTGCCGACAAAAGCGCCCTGCAACCGTCCATCGCCTGCATGGACCTTGCGACCGCGGATAGCGCCGCCTACACATCGCTGGCCAACAGTATTGAAACCGAATTTGGGCACCTGGACGGCCTGGTACACAACGCTGGCATCCTGGGCGATCGCATGACGCTGGAGCAGTATGACGCTGCCGTATTTCAACGCGTGCTGCACGTCAACCTGACCGCCGCATTCGCCCTGACACAGGTCTGCCTGCCGCTGTTAAAGCTGTCGTCAGACCCTTCAATTATCTTTACCAGTAGTGGTGTGGGCCGCAAAGGCAGGGCCTTCTGGGGAGCCTATTCGATATCCAAGTTTGGCACGGAAGCCATGATGCAAATCCTCGCCGACGAGCAGAGCCACAGCGGAATGCGCGTCAACTGCATCAACCCAGGCGCTGTCAAAACAAACATGAGGCTGGAGGCCTATCCAGCGGAGGATCGGGACAAGTTAAAGGAACCTGGAGACATTTTGGCATCGTACCTCTATCTGCTAGGCCCGGACAGCGGCACCACAACGGGACAAAGTATAGATGCCCAGTAATGATAAACAACATGAATATTATGGTTAAATTATTGTTTATTTAGTTCTTCTTGATTTTTGCCGGGGCTTGACAGCGCGCCTGCGAGCGCCGGCGGATGGGCGACCTTTACTCATTTGCAGCGGCGGCTTCAGACCAACTGAAATATACAGCAGGCGGACTTCATCTGGCGTGAGATCCTGAAACTTGCCTCGACGCAACCCGCGCGGCAGTTCCAACGGCCCGTATGAAACGCGCATCAAGCGGCTCACCTCAAAGCCAATCGCTGACCACATGCGACGGACCTCCCTATTCCGGCCTTCGCGAAGGGTCACATGGAACCATTGATTTGCACCTTCACCGCCAGCCGGTTCTACTGTGTCGAACGATGCTTTGCCGTCATCCAGTTCAATACCTTGGGTGAGCTTCAGCAAATCGTCTTCACTTGGCGAACCATGCACACGAACTGCGTAACGACGCACCAATTCAGCAGAGGGGTGCATCAGCGCGTTAGCTAGTGTGCCATCAGTCGTAAAAATCAGTAATCCGGTCGTCGTAAAATCCAGCCTTCCGACTGCGATCCAGCGTGACCCACGTAAGGTTGGCAAAGATTCGAACACGACCCGTCGGCCTTCAGGATCGCTACGGCTGGTTAGCTCGTCACCAGGCTTGTTGTAGATGATGTGCCTGTGCTGCTCGACACTGGCCCGTAAACCCAGTCGTTTGCCATCCAGAGCAATACGCTCATGACCTTCAACCTTGTCACCCAGATGCGCCACAGCCCCATCGACTGTAACTCGCCCTGCTTCAATCCAACCTTCGATCTCGCGGCGCGAGCCATGGCCCGCAGCGGCCAACACTTTCTGCAAACGTTCTGCCATATCAGGTGCTCCTAGAGCGCCTTACGATCGTCGTTGGATTTTTCATCGGGCTCATCGTCGGAATCTGAAGCGTCCTCATCCGACTCCTCATCGTCATCATCGAACTCTTCGTCGTCTTCTTCATCAAGTTCACCGTCAGAATCGGAATCGTCCTCATCAAACTCCTCGTCATATTCATCATCAGAGTCATCGTCATCATCGGAGCGGTCATCGTCGCGGTCCTCTTCCTCCAATTCATCGTCATCCTCAGAATTACCATCGTCAGGCTCGTCAGCATCGTCGGACTCCGGATCTATATCCCTTACGTCCGGCTCATCCGGATCCAGCGCAGGCTCGCCACGATCATCAGCAAAACCTTCTTCGGCTATTGCAGTCGCGGAATCAACGGTCTCCGCAGGGGTATCCACAAAGTCGAGTTCCTCGTCGTTCTCGTCTCCGACTTCGGGTAAATTCAACTGAATTCGCAGACTCTCCCAATCCGCCAGGTCGGCCAACGCGGGTAAATCATCCAGCTTTTTCAACCCGAAATAGTCCAGGAATGTCTTTGTGGTGCCAAACATTGCCGGACGACCAGGCACATCGCGGTGACCAACAACGCGCACCCAGTCCCGCTCGAGAAGGGATCGCATGATATTGGAACTGACCGACACGCCACGAACTTCTTCAATCTCGCCACGAGTCAAAGGCTGCCTGTACGCAATTAGTGCCAGAGTCTCAAACAACGCTCTTGAGTACCGCGGCGGGCGCTCTTCCCAAAGCTTTTGCAAACGATCAGCCATTGTTTGCTTAACTTGCATGCGAAAACCCGACGCGACCTCAGCAATGGTAATTCCACGCTCTTTATAATCACCAAGTAAGGTATCAATCGCTAATTTGATCTGTGCCTTGTCAGGCATAGACGCTACATCGAATAAGGCTTGTAACTGATCAATAGTCAAAGGTCGCCCTGCGGCAAGCAATGCGGCCTCAACAAAATATTTAATTTCGGAATCATCCATTGAAAATTTTTCTCTGTTTACAGGGTTTTATTAAAGGGTAATAAACGGTGGTGCGGTCAATCTGCAGGGTCATCAGTGACCAAGTGCACCTTGGCAGACGCTCGCACATGAATAGGCGCAAACGGTTCTGATTGAACAATGTCAATAACCGACTCGCGCAAGAGCTCAAGAATAGCTATAAACGTGACGGCCACTCCCATGCGCCCTTCCTCGGCATCAAACAAGTCCGAAAAACCGGTAAAGCCGTTTGGCTTGATTCGCAGAAGAATTTCCGACATGCGCTGCCTTACCGACAGAGGCTCACGCCGCAATTGAAGATTGCTAAACATTTCTGCGCGCCTAAGCACGTCATGGAATGCCATCAATAGGTCTTTCATGGTCACATCGGGAAGCTTGGTGACGACTGTTTTTTCGACAGCCTCGGCCTGGGCGATGAAAACGTCACGCTCCAGACGCGGCAAATCACTGAGATCCTCGGCGGCCTTCTTGAATCGCTCGTACTCCTGTAGGCGTCGGACGAGCTCGGCACGCGGATCTGCCTCTTCCTCCGGTTCGGCCTCGGGACGCGGAAGCAGCATGCGAGACTTAATCTCGGCAAGCATTGCGGCCATCAGCAAGTACTCACCTGCGAGCTCCAGCTGCATTTCTTTCATGAGTTCAATGTATTGGACGTATTGCTTGGTGATTTCGGCTATCGGAATATCCAGAACATCGATGTTCTGCCGCCTGATCAAGTACAACAGCAGATCGAGCGGCCCCTCAAAGGCCTCAAGAAATACCTGCAGCGCATAAGGTGGAATGTAGAGATCTTGCGGTAACCGAGTTACTGGCTCGCCGTCTACGATTGCAAATGGCATTTCCCCCTGTTCAGGCGCGTGCTCGCCAGTCGCAACGGGAATAGCAATATCTTCGTTTGTAATTACAGTTAATTCGGGCTTCATCGGGTCAATCCGCTAATAGTTGACGCATTCTAGCGTAAAACAAGGCGGAGGCTCAGGTTTGTTGGCTCACTGAAAAGCGCTCACGTCGCCCTTGCCGACCCTGCGGACCTCAACAGATCCGCCGGACAGATCGAGAACACTGGATGGTTCGATGCCTGTAGGCCCGCAATCCAGAATAGCTTCTATTTCATGGCCAATGCGCTCATCTACCTCAAATGCCTCCGTTAGAGGGACATCATCCCCCGGCAGTGTCAGCGTGGAGCTCATAATTGGCTCTCCAAGCTGCTGCAGCATCTCCTTGACGACCGGATGATCCGGTACACGCAGGCCAATGGTTCGCCTTTTCGGATTCTGCAAGCGTTTTGGCACTTCGCGGGTGGCCATGAGAATAAAGGTATATGGGCCTGGCGTCAGCGCCTTCAATAATCGGTAAGCCCAATTATCGACTCGGGCATAAAGGGCGATTTCGGACAGGTCACTACAAACAAGGGTGAAATTATGATTCTTATCGGTTCGTCTAATGCGATGAATTCTATCCATCGCTTTCTTGTCGCCAATGTGACAGCCCAACGCATAGCTAGAGTCCGTCGGATAAGCAATAAGCCCGCCATCCCGAATAATACGAACCGCCTCTGCGATTAGTCGCGGTTGCGGATTTGTAGGGTGCACTTCTATCATCTGGGCCATTCGCCAATTGTAGCGATACTCCCGCTATCCGGCACAGATTAATTTGCGGCACAGCTTCGACCAGAGGAAGGAATGCGCTATGATTCGCGACTATTTTCCGCTTGGGGCCCAGACTTCTCTATGCAATATCTGCTCGAATACTTACCGGTTGTAGCATTTTTCTCGGCCTATTTTTACGCCGACATCTACTTCGCAACCGGCGTCTTAATGGTAGCGATGCCAATTGGCTTATTGATCCAATGGATGCTGACCCGAAAAATCAATCGGATCTACATGGCCTCGACTGCCCTGGTACTGATTCTTGGCAGCGCTACATTGTTTTTCCGCAACCCTGACTTCATAAAGCTAAAGCCAAGCGTACTGAATTGGGCCTTTGCGTTGGCATTTTTTGCCAGTCGCTGGATCGGTGAGAAGACCTTTGCCCAACGGATGCTCGGTGCTGCGGCCGAACTAAAGCCCGAACAATGGGTCATACTGAACAATCTTTGGAGCGGCTTCTTTCTAATAGTCGGAACTCTGAATATTTATGTCGCATACAGCTATCCGGAAGACGTTTGGGTTAAATTCAAATTATTTGGCATGCTTGGCCTGACACTCATTTTCGTTATCATTCAGGCGATCTGGCTTGCCTCCGCAATGAGAAATAACCCTCCCGAAACGAATCAAGGCGATTAAGAAATGTGGTATGCAATTATTGGTGAAGACAACCCTGACAGCCTGGAAAGACGGCTGGCGGCTCGTGACAAACATCTGCAGCGCCTGAATATGCTTACCGAACAAGGTCGATTGCTGGTCGCTGGCCCTTTTCCGGCAATAGATAGTAACGACCCAGGCACAGCAGGTTTCTCAGGGAGCCTGATAGTCGCCGACTTTGAGTCCCTGCAAGGTGCGCAAGCCTGGGCAGATGCAGATCCGTATATCGCTGCTGGAGTTTATGCTCGAGTTACGATAAAACCATTCAAACGAGTTCTTCCATGACTAGCGAACGGACTGCCGCAATCCGGCAGCGCCTGCAAAGCAGATTTGAGCCCATCGAACTCTTAGTGAAAGACCAAAGCCATTTGCACGCCGGCCACGAGGGGGCGAAAGACGGGCGCGGCCATTTTGATGTCAGTATCAGCTCCGCCGCTTTTGAGGGACTGAGTCAAATACAGCGCCATCGCATGGTTTATGATGCTTTGGCTGAATTAATGACAACCGATATACATGCACTGCGTATAAAAGCATCTACCCCAACAGAGTTACACTAGTTTTAATTAGTACTATTTCATTTTACTCCTGAGGATCTTTTACAAATGTCTAGAAAATACTCTGCCGCTTCCGGGCGCGCACTATCGTCGGCCATAGCACTCAGTAGCGTGTTATTAATTGGCACGATCGCTCACGCTGAAACGATAGCCACTGTGAATGGCACTGCAATCGACAGTGTTGTTTTTGAGACCTATGCAGCTAGCCGTACGCGGAAGCCGATGTCAGAAGTTACGGCGGATGAGAAAGACGCCTTAATAACTGAATTAAAGGATATCTATCTGCTGTCTGGAGAAGCCAAAGCTGCTGGCTTGGACAAGAATCCCGCTACAGTTGCCCAGATAGAGCTGCAGACCATCGGTATCCTGGCGCAGAACGCGGTTGCACATTACATGTCTACGAATGAAGCTACTGAGGCCGAGATCAAGAGCGAATATGACAAACAAATCAAGCTCGCTCCGGCAATGCAATTCAAAGCCAGACATATTCTGGTAGCCACACAAAGCGAAGCAGCCAGCATCATTAAAGAGCTGGATGGCGGCGCTGACTTTGTCGAGCTCGCCAAAAGCAAATCTACAGGCCCATCAGGCCCCGATGGCGGGGATCTTGGCTGGTTCTCGCCGGGTCAAATGGTAGCCCCTTTCTCGGACGCCGTTCAGGCGTTGGCAAATGGAGCCTACACCAAAGAGCCAGTGCAAACAGAGTTCGGTTGGCATGTCATCATGCGTGAAGACTCTCGGGCAACTGAGCCGCGAACGCTAGAAAGTGTTCATGACATTGTTAAACAAAACATCGAACAGGGAAAAGTTCAGGTCTACATCGATAAATTAAGAGCAGCGGCCAAGACCGAAAAATAAGCTGTAATAGTCAGGCAAACAAAAAGGGCGCCCTTGGGCGCCCTTTTTTTACTTCAAAGATCTAATTTTGTGAGCTAGTTCACACCAATGATCGCTGCAAACCTATACATTTGTTTCTGAGTTAGCCTTAATCGCTCAGGGCTAACTCCTCCAACTCTCGCATCTTTACTAATTGATACGAGCTAAAGTCGGCATGGATGCCGACTTTTTTTTGCCTGTTATTTTCTCAGTTCCAGTTTCGCAGAAGGGTCAGCGACCAACAAACCGAGATTGCTGTAGGCGTATCCCGTCACAGCCACTTCGTCACCGATACGCGGAACAACACCGTTAGCCAAAAGTGCCGTGTAGTCAACGTTAAGTCCGTTGACAACAGCAATACCAGCCTTGCTGTTCACTGAATCGACCATTCCCCGAATGTAAGCAGGATAACTACCGCTGAGTGCAACCAATCGTGTATCCGCAAAACTACCCGTAGCAAAATCCATCTGGCCGAATACGGCAACTGTTTGCCCTACCCAATCTCTGGAAGTTGAACCAGGACCAACAAAAACAGTCTGCCCAAGAACAGAAATAATATTGGTATCGATAGCACTTGCTACGCCAACGGCAAGAAGATCGGTGCCGTCGATGATGCCGAGCGCATCGGTGCCGTCAATGATGCCGAGCGCATCGGTACCGTCAATGATGCCGAGCGCATCGGTACCGTCAATGATGCCCAGTGCGTCCGTACCGTCAATGATGCCCAGTGCGTCCGTACCGTCAATGATGCCCAGTGCGTCCGTACCGTCAATAATGCCGAGCGC